>NZ_CALHVN010000050.1 GCF_938039245.1 uncultured Campylobacter sp.
ATATAACAAAGAAAATACGGAGTTGAATAACTCAAATAATGATAATGCTTATTATAATATTTAAGTAATATAAAACCAATCTTTAAATTTAATTTTTATTATGTTAAATTTTAAAACAAACTTTAAGTATTAAGATTATAAAATACGTCCAATAAATAAAGTTAAGTTTTATTTAAATTTATAATGGAGGTTAGAAAGCCCGTCATGGAAAACACGAAGAAAAAAGCATCCATCTGGGTCATTCTTTTGTTGCTATCGTTTGGAGTGGTTATCGGTCACGGACTATACACTTTTTACTATGCCAAGGGATTTTCATACTTTAGTCCGGATCCCGCAGCCTGTAAAAATTGTCACGTGATGAATCAAGTCTACGAAAGCTGGTCAAGAGGCGGACACCAAAACGTCGCTACCTGTAACGACTGCCATTTGCCGCATGATTTTATAGGATATTGGATCATGAAGGCTCAAAGCGGCCTAGGACACGCGTATGCCGTTACTTTTAAAGACAATCCTTACGCATTTACCGCAAACGAAAAAACAAAAAGAGTCGTTCAGGAAAACTGCATGGACTGCCATAAAGAATACGTCTCAAACGTTATCGATCCGCGCGCTATAGGAGCGGCAAAACCGTTTGATAAAAATCTCAAAGAGCATCAAGGCAACTCAAATGAGCCTTTAAGATGTATATCTTGCCACCGCGAAGCGGGACATGCGCATAACTTTTAAAATTTAACAGGAGGATAAAATGAAAAACAAAGTGTTGTATGTAGCTACTTTCTTAGTGGCTGTCGTACTCGGTGCGGCTATGTTCGCGCTTTTTACGGATATCGGCGCTAAAAAAGCCGAAGAAAAGATGTATCCGCTAATGCTCAATAAAGTAAGCGAGCTTGAGCCTGATTTTGAAAAATGGGGCGCAAATTTCCCAAATCAGCTCGATGCTTACAAAAAAATGGAGCATAAAAGCGACGCAAATCCAAAAGGAAGCGAATTTGTAGAAACGGCTTTCGGCGGAGATTTACCTTATAGCAAGATTATTCGCTGGCCTGCGGCTACGGTGTTTTGGAACGGCTATGCATTCGGCGTAGATTACAGCAAACCTAGAACTCACTACTACTCTCAGATAGATCAGATCGAAACCAAAAGAAACGATAAAGAGTATCTAAACGCTCACGGGCTTCCTGCATTTAAGGGTCAGCCAGGATATTGCGTCAATTGCCACACCGGATATTTAACCGCGCTTCAAGTTGATGGCGATTATAACCTAACTGCCGATCCTACGTCTGCTGCGACTAAGCCTATGCCGTTTTTCGATGTAATGCCTAAAGAGGAAGGCGAAAAGAGAAAAGCCGCGTGGACGAAGATGAACTCTATCCCGTATTTCGACGTCATGAAAAAAATCGCGGCTAAACACGGCGAAACTATCCACGGCTCGCACTTAGGTAGCACCTGTGCAGACTGCCACTCGCCAGATGATATGAGTCTAAGAGTTACAAGACCCGCATTCGTGAACGCAATGGTCGCTAGAGGCTACCAAGCCGACGCAAAAAGCGGTATAAAGGCCACCAGACAAGAGATGAGAAGCTACGTTTGTATGCAGTGCCACGTAGAATACTATCCTGCAGGCAAAGAATCCGTTTTAACCTTCCCTTGGAATTTCTGGAAGAAAGACGAGCCGTTTAAGATCGAGAATTTCGACCAATACTATGACGATCAGTTAGCCAAAGAGGACGGATTTAAATTTGACTACATCCACAAAGATACCGGCGCTAAAATCATCAAGATGCAGCACTCAGAGGCCGAGCTAAGCTCGACCGGCATCCACGGAAGAAGCGGCGTAACGTGCGCAGACTGCCACATGCCGTATAAACGCGAAGGCGCTCAAAAGATCACTGAGCACGAAATTTTAACTCCTCTAGCCAATATAAATGCGGCTTGCAAAACTTGCCACCCGCAAAGCGAACAAGTGCTAAAAGATAGAATTTCATTCGTACAAAATCGCCACGCTTACGAGCTAAGAAACTGCGAAAACGCGCTACTTTCTTTGATCCAAGACGTAAAAACGGCCAGAGCCGAGCTAGCTAAGCACGAAAAATTTGCTTCGATCGCCGATGAAAAAGAGAGAAAAGAAGCTATCAGTAAGGCTCTTGAAAAGACTCTTTACTTGCACCGCAAAACTCACATCCGCTGGGACTTCGCATTTAGCGAAAACAGCTACGGCTTCCACGGAGACGAAGAGTCGGCTAGAATCCTAGGTCAATGTAAAGAATTTGCTCGCCAAGGACAAACCGAGCTAGTTAACGAGCTTGCGCCTTATGGCATCAGCATTAAGCTAACTCAAGAGGCTACTCCGGTTCCTGCGCCTGCTTCTTTAGGACATAAATATCCTATCGGCGTAGCGCCTACCGAAGCTATGAAAAAAGCCGACGAAGACGTTAAGAATCTAAATTTTAAATAAACCCCAAAACCCAAGGCCTGCGGGCTTTGGGTTTTTTAAATTTACGCATTTACCTTTCAAATTTTAAAATCCGAATTTTTCTTATAAATTTAAATTTTATTGTTTATTTAGCCGTTTTAGGCGATAATTCCCGTTAAATTTAAAGGGTAAAATATGCTTAAAAAATTTATTTTTGCTGCTTTTGCGGCAAGCCTCGTTTTTAGCGCGCAAGAACTAGCGATAAAGACAAAGCCTTCGTCAAATTCGCCGTCGAATTTAGAGACGAATCTTGAAGAAAGGGACGAATCGCAAGAACGCGTAGATGAATGCATGCAAAAAGATAGCTCTACCGCCGGTATGGTAGGGTGTATAAATACTGAATTCGCCGTCCAAGATAAAATTTTAAACGAAAACTATAAAAAGGCTATGAGCGTACTAAACGACGAAAATAAAAAAATCCTAAAAGATATACAGCGCAAATGGGTCGCTTATAAAGAGGCCAAATGCGCTTTTTATCCTCCGCAAGGAACGATTCACCGTCTAGATGCGGCCGATTGCTATTTGCAGATGACTAAAGAGCGCGCGGCTGAGCTTGCGTACGTAGCTAGCGAATTTGAGGGCAATCAGTGAAGCTACTCGTCTCTTGTTTGGAGGCTTCTGCAAATTTGCACTTCGAGCAGGTTTTAGAGCATCTGCCAGAGTGCGAGCTAAAAGGCATTTTTGACGAGAAATTGGGCGAACCTTTTATGCCAAGCTCGGAGTTTTCCGCGATGGGCTTTGTGGAGGTTTTGCCGCTTTATTTTAAGGCAAAACGCGCCATAAAAGAGATGACTCGCCTTGCCGCAGAGTGCGACGCCGTGCTGGTGATAGACAGCCCAGCTTTTAACCTGCCGCTAGCTAAGGCAATCAAAGAAGCGGGCATCAAAACGCCCGTAACCTACTACATCTTGCCGCAGGTATGGGCGTGGAAGGCCGGACGCGTGGCGAAGGTCGAGGCGTACTGCGATCATTTGGCTTCGATTTTGCCCTTTGACGGGATGTATTTTAACCGATCGCGCTACGTCGGACACCCGCTGCTTGATGAGCTGCGAGTACGAAAAAACGAGCTTTTGCAAAGCGACAAGATTGCCTTTATGCCCGGATCCCGCCGTGCTGAAATTTCGCGTTTGATGCCGATTTTTCTCGAGGTAGCAAGCCGTATAAAAGATAAAGAAAAACTGCTAGTCGTCCCGCCTTTTTTAGTAAACGAAATGCAAATTTACGGCGACGTTAGCGACTTTAGCGTGGTTACGGACGCGCCGCGCGCGCTTTTGCAAAGCGAGTTTGCCTTCATCTGCTCAGGTACCGCGACGCTACAGGCCGCGCTCGTGGGTACGCCGTTTGTTTTAGCTTATAAGGCAAAGGCAATCGATATAATGATCGCGCGGATGTTTGTGAAGCTGCGCCACATCGGGCTTGCAAATATAATGTTTGATTTTATGGGCGAAGAGTCGCTGCACGAGGAGCTGCTACAAGAGGAAGTAACGCCCGGCAATCTCATAAAAGCCTACGAGAGCTGCGATAAAAAGAAATTTATCGCTGGCTGCGAAAGGCTGCGAAGATACCTAAAATACGGCTCTGCCGCAAATGTGGCGCAAATTTTAACAACTAAAAAGGATAAAAAATGACTGAACCTATGACGCTTTTCGGGTATGAAAAAATCACGAACGAACTAAAAAACCTAAAGACGGTCGAAAGGCCCAATATCGTCGAAGAAATCGACATCGCGCGCAGTCACGGCGACCTAAAAGAAAATGCTGAATACCACGCTGCACGCGAAAAGCAGGCGTTTATCGAGAGCCGTATCGCCGAGCTAAGCGACATAGTAAGCCGCGCTAAGGTAATCGACCCCGCAGAGTACGAGCACGATAAAGTGAAATTCGGCTCAACAGTCGTCATCATGGACGTAGAAACCGAGCTAGAAAAGACCTACACGCTAGTAGGTACGCCGGAGAGTAACCTAGAGCGCGGTCTCATCTCTATAAACTCGCCTCTAGCCAAACAGCTAATCGGCAAGAGCGAGGGCGACGAGGTCGCGCTAAATTTGCCAAACGGCAGAAGCGACGTAGAAATAGTATCGGTTAGCTACAAGCCGATAAAATTTGAGGACTGATGAGAGAGTTTGCGGGGGCGGTTAGTCTCAAATTTATTCGCAGGGCGGATAGTTTTGCGGCCGTTTTTAGGTTAAACAAAAAAACCCTAAATGCGGCAAATATCGCCAAACTTGCGGTAAAATTTACGCTACCGGGGGTAGCGAGGAAATTTGCTTTGATGCAGATTTTATCGCCTTTAAATTTGACTGCCGGTTTTAAAATTTCAAGTTTGCCAAGTGCTAAATTTTTAAAAATCGCTTTAGCAAAATTTGCCTTGCTAAGTTTGCGAGACTTTAGGCTTGCAGCTGCGAATTTAACGCTTAAAAAAGCAAAATTTTATGCCTGAGCAAATCGTTATAAAAGAGGGAGCGATATTTATCGCCGACTCGCACGAAAACGAAAACCGTAAAAATTTCCTACGCTTTTTGTACGCGTTAAAAAGCGGCGAGATAAAGACGCCGCAGCTGTTTTTGATGGGCGATATGTTTGATTTCTTAGCCGCGCAGTGCGAGTTTTTTGTCAAATTTTACGAGCCTTATATCGATGTCATAAACGAGATAAGCAAAAAAACGGAAATTTATTATTTTGAGGGAAATCACGATTTTAACCTCGCCCCGCTTTTTAAAAACGTCAAAACCTATCCTATCGGCGCGCAGCCGGTTAAATTTGTTTCAAAGTGCCAAAAATGCGTTTTTATCGCGCACGGAGATATATTTTTACCTTTGGTTTCAAAATACGCTTTGAGATTTTTACGCGTCGAATTTTTTTTAAAAACGATGAATTTTTTCGATAAATTTTTAAATTTCAGACTCTCGAAACGAATTTTAAATAAGCTTAAACGAAAAATTTTAGATTATAAAATCCCTAATTTTAAAGAGCTAGCCGAAGCTAAAGTATATCGGTATAACGGTATTTGTAAGGCCGATATCGTCATCGAGGGGCACTATCATCAAGGCGATATTTTTGAGCTTGGTTCTCAAAAATATGTAAACGTGCCGTCTTTTGCATGCGAGCAAAGCTATTTTATAGTAGAATACGTTCCAAATATCAAGTTTGCTCGAAAGAGCGTAAAGGTTTAAAATGCTTAACAACGGTGAACTAAAAACCGGTTCAAACGAGATGGAGCTTGTTGATTTTCGTATCTTTAAACAATCAGGCGACAAGGTATATGAGGGTATATACGGCGTCAATGTCGCAAAGGTGCGCGAAATCATCAAAATGCCGAATTTAACCGAACTTCCCGGAGTACCCGAGTATATTGAGGGGATTTTTGATTTACGCGGGGTCGTAATACCCGTGATAAATTTAGCCAAATGGATGCAGATAAATGAGCCCAAAGACGCGGCGATCAAGCCTCGCGTCATCATCGCCGAATTTAGCGAAATTTTGATAGGTTTTATCGTCCATGAGGCAAAACGCATTAGGCGTATAAGCTGGGCTGATATCGAGGCGGCGACCTTTGCTTCAAATGCAGGGACGCTAGATAAAGGTAAAATAACGGGCGTAACTCGCATCGAAAACGACGAGGTTTTGCTCATACTAGATCTTGAAAGCGTAGTCGAAGAGCTTGGCATCTATAGTCCAAAAATAGAAGTCGAAATCGATCAAAGCAAGCTTTTAAGCGGCCTGGCGCTAGTGCTAGACGATAGCTCGACGGCTAGAAAGCTCGTAAAAGACACGCTAGAAAAAATGGGGCTAAAAGTGGTAGAGGCAAAAGACGGCGTAGAGGGGCTTGCTAGGATGGAGGATCTTTACGAGATGTACGGCGATAAGCTAAGCAATTTTTTAAGGGTCATATTGAGCGATATAGAGATGCCGCAGATGGACGGATACCGATTTGCCTCGACGATAAAAGACGATCCTAGGTACGCGGGAATTCCTATTATATTTAACTCGTCTCTAAGCAACGACTACAGCGAAGCTCAAAGTAGGGAAGCGGGAGCTGCGGCGTATCTGACTAAATTTGATGCGACGCTATTTTATAACGAGGTGCTTCGAGTAATCGAGGCGCACAAGAAATAAGGGGGAAATCATGGACGATATGAAAGAAATAATGGAAGACTTCCTAGTCGAAGCCTTCGAACTAGTAGAACAAATAGACCATGACCTCATAGAGCTTGAGTCAAATCCCGAGGATTTAGAGCTTTTAAATAGAATTTTCCGCGTCGCGCATACGGTTAAAGGATCATCAAGCTTTTTAAATTTCGACATACTTACTAAGCTCACCCACCACATGGAGGACGTACTAAACAAAGCCCGCCGCGACGAGCTAAAAATAACTCCGGACATAATGGACGTGGTGCTAGAGTCCGTGGATATGATGAAAGGACTGCTGCACGGCATCAGAGATAGCGGTAACGACACGGATGTGGGCATCGATATAGAAGATATCTGCAAAAGACTAACCGCGATATCTGAAGGCGAAGCTCCGAGCGCTGCTGCTAGCAATCCGGCTCCCGTAGAGCCCGAGCCGGTAGCGGAGGCGCCAAAAGAGCCTGAGCCAGAACCCGTTAGCGATGAAAATTTGTCAAATTTAAGCGATGATGAGGTAGAGGCTGAGATAGAAAGACTGCTAAAAATAAGAAAAGCCGAGGATCAAGCAAGACGCGCTCAAAAAGCAACCGGAGGCGAAGCGCCAAAGCCTGCCGCACCGGCCGCGCCGCAAGCTACCGCTCCCTCAAATTCGGCTCCGACTCCAAAACCCGCTCCCGCAAAGCCGGCCGATAAAAAAGAGGAGAAGAAAGTTCCTGCGACCGGAGGCGGAGGAAGCACGGACGAGCAGACTATACGCGTCGAGGTTAAACGCCTAGATCATCTGATGAACCTTATCGGCGAGCTGGTGCTTGGCAAAAACAGATTGCTTAAAATTTACGACGACGTCGAGGAGAGATACGAGGGCGAAAAATTCCTCGAGGAGCTAAATCAAGTCGTATCCAGCCTAAGCCTGGTAACTACCGACATACAGCTAGCCGTTATGAAAACGAGGATGTTGCCTATCGCGAAAGTGTTTAATAAATTTCCTCGCATGATCCGCGATCTAAGCCGCGAACTAAATAAGCAAATCGACCTTGAGATCACGGGCGAAGAGACGGAGCTGGATAAATCTATCGTTGAGCAAATCGGTGATCCTCTCGTTCATATGATAAGAAACTCGTGCGACCACGGTATCGAAGACGGCGCAACCAGACTAGCTGCTGGAAAACCGGAAAAAGGCACTATCCAGCTCAAAGCCTACAATGAAGGCAATCATATCGTAGTCGAGATCACCGACGACGGCAAAGGACTAGATGCTGAGATGCTAAAGGCTAGATCGGTCGAAAAAGGTATCATCACCGAGCGCGAAGCTGACGCGATGAGCGACAAAGAGGCGTTTGGGCTTATATTTAAGCCGGGATTTTCTACTGCGGCAAAGGTAACTAACGTAAGCGGCCGCGGCGTGGGAATGGACGTCGTAAAGACCAATATCGAAAAGCTAAACGGTATAATCGATATCGAAAGCGAAGTGGGCAAGGGTACGACGATGAAGCTAAAAATCCCGCTCACGTTAGCCATTATCCAGTCGCTTTTAGTAGGCGCGCAGGAGGAATTTTTCGCTATCCCTCTAGCAAGCGTCTTAGAGACCGTGCGAGTGCCGATCGATGATATCTACACGATCGACGGCAAAAACGTGCTTAGACTACGCGACGAAGTACTTTCGCTGGTTAAGCTCTCAGACATCTTCGGCGTCAAGCAGGTCTTTGACGGCGGAGATCAGACCTACGTGGTCGTTATCGGCGTAGCGGAGGCAAAGCTTGGCATCATCGTAGATAGTCTAGTAGGACAAGAAGAGATCGTAATTAAATCAATGGGCGATTATCTCCAAAACATCCCCGGAATCGCAGGCGCTACGATAAGAGGCGACGGCCGGGTAACGCTAATCATAGACGTTGGCATGATGATGGAGATGGCAAAAGATATAAAAGTAGACATAAAAGCTAGTATAGAGGCCTCAAAAAGCGTAAAAGAAAAACCGAGCGATTATAAGGTGCTAATCGTAGACGACTCGAAGATGGATAGAACGATCATGCAAAAATCGCTTGCCCCTCTTGGCGTAACGGTTATCGAGGCCACTAACGGCGTAGAGGCTCTAGCTATCGTAAAATCGGGCGAACATGCGCTTGATGCGATGCTAATAGATATCGAGATGCCAAGAATGGACGGCTATACGCTAGCGGGCGAAATTAGAAAGTATTCAAAATATAGAAATTTGCCGCTCATAGCGGTAACATCAAGGACGTCAAAGACCGACAGGCTAAGAGGCGTGGAGGTAGGAATGACCGAGTACATCACCAAGCCGTATTCGTCCGAGTATCTTGAAAACGTAGTTAGAAAAAATATCAAACTAATAGGATAGAACATGAACGACAAACTAAATCAGGTTCTAAAAAGACAAAAAAGACAGGTGATGGATCCTAGCGAAAAAGAGCGCGAGGAGATCGTCCAGCTAGTCGGTTTCATCGTAGGCGACGAGGAGTATGCGATACCTATTTTAAATATCCAAGAGATCATTAAGCCTATCGAATACACTCGCGTGCCTAGCGTGCCGGAGTATGTTTTGGGCGTGTTTAACCTACGCGGTAGCGTCATCCCGCTAATCGACTTGAGAAAGAAATTTTCTCTAAACGCCGCAAAACCGAGCCCAAGTACGAGGTATATCGTGATGAAAGAGGGCGATAACGTCGCGGGATTTGTGATCGACAGGCTAACGGAAGCCATCAGGATACAGCAAAATAGAATCGATCCGCCGCCTGAAACGCTTTTAAAAGACAAAGGCATGATTTACGGTATCGGCAAAAGAGACAATAATATCCTTACGATTTTAAAAGTCGAAGCACTGCTAAAACGCGATTTTTAGGGCTAAATTTGATAAAGCTTTGCGTATTTGATTTTGACTCGACCCTGATGGACGGCGAGACAATAGATTTTTTAGCCGCGGCAAACGGCGTCGGAGACGAAGTTAGCGAGATAACGGCAAAGGCGATGGTGGGCAAGCTTGATTTTTTCGAGAGCTTGACGCGCCGCGTATCGCTTTTAAAGGGGCTTAAGCTTGCTAAAGTAGATGAAATTTGCTCAAATTTGCCGCTCATGCCCGGAGCCGCCGAGCTAATAGCGCATCTAAAAAGCAAAGGCGTCAAGGTCGTAGTTTTTAGCGGAGGATTTCACTCGGGCACGGACAGAGCGCAAGAGAAGCTCAAATTTGACGCTAGCTTTGCAAACATCCTGCACCACAAAAACGGCGTCTTAACCGGACTCGTGGGCGGCGAGATGATGTTTGGCTTTTCAAAGGGCTCGATGCTTGTAAATTTGCAAAAAATGCTTGGTATCTCAAAAGAGCAGACGATGAGCGTAGGCGACGGCGCCAACGACCTATCCATGTTTGAGCATTCAAATTTGAAAATCGCGTTTTGCGCGAAGCAAATTTTAAGGCAAGCGGCAACTTGTTGCGTGGATAAAAAAGATTTGCGCGAGATCATAAATTTGATATAAAAGGCGAGAAAAATGTTTAATAACGATATAAATTTTTCATTGTGGTGTGACTTTATCGAGCGCGACTTTTTGCAAGACGAGTTTGAAAATTTGCTTAAAATCGGCGCTATTAACGGCGTGACCTCAAACCCGTCCATCTTTAAAGCCGCATTTTTGTCGGACTCCTACAAAGACGTCATCGGCCAAATGGGCAAAAAATATCCAAAGGCGCTTTACGAGGCGCTCGCGGTGCAAGATATCAAGATAGCCGCGACCAAGCTTTTGAGGCATTACGCAAACGGCGACGACGGATTTGTTAGCATCGAGGTCGATCCTAGCTTTTGCGATAACGCCACGGCTACGGTGGACGAGGGCGCTAGACTACACGCGGAGATCGGCATGCCAAACGTCATGATCAAAATCCCCGCGACAAAAGCGGGCTTTGAAGCGATGAGCGCTCTAAGCGCGCGCGGTATCGCGGTAAATGCGACGCTGATTTTCTCGCCGGAGCAAGCCGTAGCGTGTTTGGACGCTTTTGAAGAGGGCGTGAAAGCTTATGAGAAAAAATTTCCGCTAACTCCGCTGCCAAAAAGCGTGATTAGCATTTTTGTTAGCAGGTTTGATCGCTTGCTAGATGAAAAAATGCGCGAGAACTCGCTACCGACGGGTCAAATCGGCATCATGAACGCGACTAAAATTTACAAAATCATAGAAAACAAAAACCTGCCGACGACGCGAGCGCTGTTTGCTAGTACGGGCGTAAAGGGCGACGAGCTGGCAAAAGATTATTATGTAAAAGAGCTAATGTATCAAAATGCGGTAAATACGGCTCCGCTTGATACTATCAAAGCTTTTATCGCTAGCAAAAACGAACCTAAAACCGCAGTTAGCGATGACAGTATAGAGAAATTTTTCGGCGTAGTAAAAAGAGCCGACATAGACATGGAAAAGGTTTACAAAGACTTGCTAAACGACGGCTTAAAGCAGTTTGTGACGGCATTTGAAGATATAATGAAAGCGTTAAAATGAAGCCTTTAAGATTTACTTCGGTAGAGCAAGAAGAGGTTAAAGACTACGAACCTATCGGCTCTAGCATAAAATTCGACACTAGGGACGACGAGCTTGAGCGCATAATAAACCAGCGCGCAAATGCCGTAAAAAGCGACATAGAAGCCGTCAGAGCCAAAAATAAGCAGATGGCGCAGGCTAGAGAGGCTGCTGTAAACGAGTCTACAGAGTCCGCGCAGGATGCGAGCAGTGACGAACTCAAAGAAGAGCTTTTTGACAACCCATCTAGCGACGGTAAATTTAAGAACGAGGTTTTAGATCAAATCTCGCAAGAGGGCAAACCAGACGACGAATCTTTAAACCAATCCTTTAGCAAGGATGAGCCTAGCGACGAGACATTTGTCGCGCGTATACCGTCGGTTAAATTTGACGATGAGGATTTGCCTAAGATAAAACTAGTAGACGACGATGATTTAGCGCAGACAAACGATACCCTAAACGAGCCGTCCCAAGGCGATACCAAGCCCAATGATTACGAGAATAACGATTTTAGCGGTCTTTACGAGCCTTTAGAACTTAAACTAGACGTAAATAAAAATTTGCAAGAGATAAGCGAAGCATTGCACGAGATAGATAAAATGGACGCCTCCGATAAATTTAATGACGGTGAGGGTATACCCGCTCAGGATGAGATTAAATTTAACGACGAAGAATACGCTTTTAAGCAATATGATACCGAAATAGATAGCAAAGACGCGCCGGCGCAAGACGAGGTTGGTTTTAACGGCGAGACAGCGCTAAATTCGGACTTGCCTTTGTTGCAGACCGGAGCCTATCTAGCTGGTAAAAACGACGCGAAAATAATCGACGAAGCCCACAAAGACGTGCTGGAGATAAAAGATGAGGATTTGCCTTGCCTTAAAGAGGCCGAGCCTGACGTAGAGCTAAAACCGGTGATAGATATTTTAGATTACGTTCCTTACGAGCCTAGCGAAGATGAAGACGAAGCGAATGAGGATGCGATTTTGAGCGAAGAGCCTAAATTTGGCAGAAATTTAGAACAAGTGGCTCAAACAGACGAAAAAAGCGCAGAAGAGCTAAATTTGCAAACGCCAAGCTTAATGCAAGAAAAAAGCGAGAAAAGCGACGATAAAGAAAATTCGGCACCAAAATTTATTATCAAAAACGAGGAAAAATTGGAAAAGATACATGAAAGCGAGCCTCAAATGGTAGCACAAGAGATAAATCTAAAACAAACAAAAGAGCGACGGGATGAACAAAATTTAGATGCTAGAAGCGTAGCCAGGTTAAATTTAAGCCCTCAAAACGAGCCTGCCAAGCCGGCACGAGTAGATAGAGCCGCGCTTTTAGCCGATCTTGTCGCAGATGTCGCAGAGCCTTTTGCACCGCAAGGATTTGGCGTAGGCGCAGCGACGGAGGACGATAGCGAAGAAAGAGCCGAGATAAAAAATAAGCTTGACGAGTATCTGCTAAAGCTAATCGAAGGCGGCGGAAGCGACCTGCACGTAAAATCTGGTAAAGTAGTACGAGGTAGATTTAACGGCGAGATCGTAAAGATGGGCGATAGGGTTTTGGATTACGATAGGGCCGTACTTTTGGCTAAGGAAATTTTGGGAACGAATTATTATAATCTCATGAAAAAAAAGAACGTAGATTTTACGTACAAGCTAAACGATGATTTTCGCTTCCGCGCAAACGTTTTTTTGCAGATGGACGGCGTATCTTTCGTTTTTAGAACGATTCCGACTAGGATTCCTACTATGTCCGAGCTTTTGCTACCGCCTATTATCGAGAAACTTTGCGACAAGGTAAATAGAGGCATTATGCTCGTAACCGGTCCGACCGGAAGCGGCAAAACTACGACGCTAGCTAGCATGATAAACTATCTAAATCATACGAAAAACTATCATATCGTAACTATCGAAGACCCGATCGAGTTTATATATAATGACGATAGAAGCGTTATTAACCAACGCGCTATCGGGCAAGACGTCGATAGCTTTGCCGATGCGTTAAGGGCGTCTTTGCGCGAAGACCCGGACGTTATATTCGTGGGTGAGATGAGAGACCTGGAGACTGTTAGAACCGCGATAAATGCCGCAGAAACCGGCCACTTAGTGCTTGCAACGCTTCACACACTTGATGCTAAAGAAACTATAGGCCGCGTCATAAATATGTTTCCAAAAGAGGAGCAAAACCGCATAAGAATGACTTTCGCATCGGTTTCCGAGGCTATCATCTCTCAGCGTCTGGTCCTAACTACGGCCGGCAAACGCCGTGTCGCCTGCGAAATAATGGTAAAAAACATCAGGGTAAGGGATATGATTCTCGAGGATAGAGATAGCGAAATTTACGATGCGATAGAACAAAGTAAAAACACCTATGGGATGCAGACCTTTGAGCAGCATTTGCTAGACATGTATACCGCGGGCGTTATTACGAAAGAAGAAGCGCTAAGAAGCGCGAGCAGAAGGGAAAATCTCGATATAAAAATCAAAAGCGCAGACCTTGCTAAAAAGCGAGCTATGGTTGCCTCCATCGAGGAAGACGACGAGCTTTTAAAAGAGTTTCAAAGCGAGATTATCGCGCTTAAAGATATCAAGTAAGGCGAAATTTATATAAATTTGGGTATTATCTGCCTCTATTTTTAAGGAAAGGGAAACGATGTTAGAAGGTATCGTTAGAGAGAGTATCGGTAAAAAGGCGTCAAAAGCCTTGAGAAGAGATGGTTATCTAATCGCCAACATTTACGGCAAGGGATTAGAGAATGTGCAAGCCGCTTTTAAAATCAACGATTTTATAAAAGAGGTTCGCAAAAAAGAGAGCCTTGCGTTTGACGTAAAAGTAGGCGGAAAAACCTTAAAAGTCGTAGTAGTCGAGTATCAAAAAGATCCTGTGACAAACGCGTTAAAACACGTTGATTTAAAGGTTGCGCTTCCAGGCGTCGTCTCAAAATATATGATCCCGGTTAAGCCTTACGGAACTCCGGTCGGTCTAAAAAATAAAGGCGTTTTGATCATCTCCAAAAGACGCTTAGCCGTAAAATGCACGGCTGAAAATTTGCCTAATTCATTTGACATAGACGTTAGCGGTCTTGATATAGACAATACCGTGTTGGTGCGCGATATAGCCGTTCCTGCGGGCGTCACTATGATCGATGCCGACCGCGTAGCGGTTCTAGGCGTAATAAAAGCTAAATAAGGCTAGCCTTGATACTCATAGTCGGACTGGGGAATCCCGGTCCCGAGTACTCCAAAACAAGACACAATGTCGGCTTTATGCTGATAGATAGACTCAAAAACTCAAATTTCACTGACGTAAGCTCAGCTAAATTTCAAGGCGAGCTGTTTAAATTTCAAAATTTACTTCTTCTAAAACCGACGACCTTTATGAACCTAAGCGGACGAAGCGTAAAAGCAGTCGCCGATTTTTACAAACCTGAGCGCATTATCGTTATTCACGACGACCTTGATCTAAATTTCGGCGTCGTTAAATTTAAAAAAGGCGGCGGAAACGGCGGACATAACGGGCTAAAATCAATCGATGCCTTAATGGGCGCAGACTACGAGCGCGTACGTATCGGAATAGGCAGAAGCGCGCACAAAGGTGAAAGTGCGGTAACTAGCCACGTGCTTGGCGAATTTAGCGCAGATGAAAAAGAGGGGCTGGAAAAGATTTTAGGCTACTGCGAAAATGCACTAAATGAGCTAATAAAAACCGATATCGACGCCGTTTCGCAAAAATTTTCAACAAAAAAAGGCATTTTGTGAGAGGATTAAATTTGGCATTTGCGACTTTTACGTTTTCTCAAATTTTATGGCTTTTTAAAGCGCTCAAAAATCGGTTAAATTTAGAGTCCAAATTTAAAGTCTTGCGCCTAATCTTCTTTACCGTAAATTTTATAAATTTGCTTAAAAACTTTACTCGCAAGTTTATAAAATTTACGAAAAAAACGCTCGGACGAAAGCTTAAATTTGGATTTTTTAAGAGCATAAAACAAGTCTATTTTCCGTCTAGCCAAAAAGCGACAAATTTAAGCGTCATTATGGCGGCAAAGGATGCATATTTGCAGCATGGCTCAAATAATAAATTTGCAGGGCAAGTTTACGGTATTTTCGGTATCGCCGCTTTTGTATGCATTCCATCGTGCGTAAAATTTGATCTAAAAGAGCTTAAATGAACCTTTACGCGCGTTACGTCGGCTGGCTTTATTTTAAATACTTCGCGATCTTGTTTATCGCGCTCACGCTTTTTTACGTCGGTATCGACATCCTAACCAACCTAAAAGATATGCCCGCAAGTGCGAACCTAAAGCTGCTTTATTTCGGACTTACCTCGCTTACGGCGGTAAACTACGTCTTGCCGCTTGCGCTCATTTTTGCGCTGATAACTAGCAAATTTAGCATGATCCGTAGCAACGAGCTAGTTAGCTTTTACGCGCTGGGTATCGACAAAAATCGCCTAATAAAGCCGCCTTTTTATATAGCGCTTGCTATCACGTTTATTTACGTCGGATTAAATTTTACGCCGTTTGCCTACTCTTACGAATACGCCAGAAATATCGTTAAACTCTCGCATTTATCGCGTACGAGCTCGGATATTTTCTTAAAATTCGAGGGCAAATTTATCTATATAGATAGCCTCAGCCCGATTAGCGGCGAAGCTAAAGACGTTCGGATATTTGACGTAAACGGTAGCGATTTGCGCGCTGCTACGTTTGGACGTAGCGCTAGATTCGTAGATGACGCGTGGCTTTTAAAAGAGGCGAAAATCGTAAATTTACCGCAAAATATCAAACTGGGCGAAAAAGGACTCGATATTAAAACGCCAAGCGGGTTAAAAACGCTTGAAGGCTTTAAACCAAAAACGATAGAAAGCGCGTCGGCAGAGAATTCGGCGATCACGATTTCTGATGCGGTGGATTATATTTTAGCGTTTAAAGACGAGGGTATCGGGCTAAATTCGACCAAAACGACGCTTTACAACCTTGCTTTTGCGCCGTTTTTTGCGCCTTTTATGGTGCTTATTATTTACTATTTTTTGCCGGTTACGGGACGATTTTTCAACCTCGCCTTAAAAAGCTTTATCTTCACGATAGCCTCGCTTTGCGTCTGGGGTGCGCTTTTTGTGATGATGAGGTTTGCCAGAAACGGCGTCGTCTCGCCCGAGATCGGCGTGCTTTTACCGATTATTTTACTCGGCGCATACGCTTTTTATCTACATTTTAAAAGTCGTTAAGAGAGATTTAGGCAAAATTTCTGTAAAATCTAACTATTTTTAAACAAGGCTAGTTATGGATTTTACGAATTTAGCACAAAAATACGGCACTCCTCTTTACGTTTACGATTTTGACTATATGGCGCACCGCTACGAAGCGCTAAAAAACGCCTTTCACGCTAGAAAATCTCTCGTATGTTACGCCGTTAAGGCAAACTCAAATTTAAGCGTTTTGAAATTTTTAGCCGGGCTTGGAGCCGGATTTGACTGCGTGAGCGTAGGCGAAGTTAGGCGCGCGCTGCTAGCGGGGGCTAAAAACTACCAGATCATCCTAAGCGGCGTGGGTAAGCGCGACGACGAACTCAAATTTGTGCTGGAAAATGAAATCTTGATGATAAATTTAGAAAGCGAAGCCGAGATGAACCGCCTGGAAGCGATCGCAAAACAGCTAGACAAGTCCGCTCGCATCAGTATCCGCGTAAATCCCGACATCGACGCTAAAACTCACCCCTACATCTCAACCGGACTAAACGAAAATAAATTCGGCGTGGATCTGCAAACGGCCAAAAAAATGTATCTTCACGCTAAAAACTCGCCGTATCTCGAGCCCGTGGGCATCCATAGCCACATCGGCTCGCAGCTAACCGACATCAAGCCCGTTATCGAAGCGGCAAAGATCGTGGCAAATTTGGCTCGCGAGCTAAAGGCGGCGCAAATCGACATCAAATTTTTTGACGTCGGCGGCGGTATAGGTATCGTTTACGGCGACGAGAGCGAGCCTGATCTATACGAATACGCGCAGGGTATTTTGGCAAATTTAAGCGGACTGGATGTCACGGTAGTCTGCGAGCCGGGACGCTTTATCGTCGGCAACGCGGGATATTTTCTAACTAGCGTGCTTTACGAGAAATTTAATAAAGAAAAGCGCTTTGTGATCGTAGACGGCGCGATGAACGACCTTATCCGCCCGAGTCTTTATCAAGCTAAGCATAAAATTTTTGCTCTTAGCGGCAGCAAGACTCTTTGCGAGTGTAAAAAAGAGCAGCTTCGGGAGCTCAAATTTAGCCCTTGCGACGTTGTCGGGCCGATATGCGAGAGCGGCGATTTCCTCGCAAAAGACCGAAATTTACCGCCTCTAAACCCAGGCGATCTCGTCGTTATCAAATCAGCGGGCGCATACGGCTTTGCGATGAGCAGCAACTATAACACTCGTGGGCGCGCTGCGGAGGTTGCGGTAAAGGGCGGCGAGGACTTTATGATTAGGCGCCGCGAGAGTTTTGAAGACGTAGTGGCGCTGGAGCGAGAATTTTTAGGCTAGGGAGCGAAAATGCAAAACATAAACGACCTTAGAAGCGAGATAGATAAGATCGACGACGAGGTGCTAAAGCGCCTAAACGAGCGTATGAATTTCGTGCGAAAGATCGGAGAGCTAAAGCAAACCAGCGGCAGTGCGATTTACCGCCCCGAGCGCGAAAGAGCTATCCTAAACCGCCTTGAGGGACAAGACTCCGCATTTTTAAACAAGGCCGCGATCGAGGCGATTTATCTTGAGATTTTCGCCGTCAGTAGAAACCTCGAGATGCCTGAAAAAGTCGCCTATCTAGGGCCTGAGGGCACCTACACGCACCAAGCCGCCGAGAGCCGTTTTGGCGCGATGAGCGCGTATCTGCCGCTAGCTAGCATCGAGGCGGTTTTTACGAAACTAAAGCACAAAGAGGCCAAATACGGCGTCGTGCCGATAGAAAATAACACCGAAGGCGCGGTAGGCGCTACGCTAGACTGCCTCGGGCGATTTGATAGCGTCAAGGTCGCGGCTGAAATTTACATGGATATCCACCACATTTTTGCTAGCAAATGCGAAAATTTAAAAGACATTAAACGCATCTACTCGCACCCGCAAGGCTACAATCAATGCCGCAAATTTTTAGACGATCACATGCTTTCAGCCGTCGAGTTTATCCCGGCAAAATCGACCGCGCAGGCCGCGCAGCTAGCCGGTAGCGAGCCAAACTCGGCCGCCATCTGTTCTAAGATCGCAGCCAAGCTTTACGGCGTGCCGATCTTGTTCGAGACGATCGAGGATAATGCCGCAAACCGCACGAGATTTTTTATTTTAAGCGATTTTAAAAACGAGCGAGCGCAAAAGAATAAAACTTCTATCCTAGCAAAGACCGAACACCGTCCCGGCGGGCTAGTGGAGCTGCTTTTGGCATTTAGAGACGAGGGTATAAATATCACCAAGCTGGAGAGCCGCCCGATAAAACAGCGCGAATTTAAGGCGAATTTTTATATAGATTTCGAGGGGCACATCGACGACGACAACGTCCAAAAAGCGATACAAAAAGCGATAAGTTACGGCCACGAAATCGCGTGGCTAGGAAGCTACGTCGCGTGGGAGGAATGAGATGAGATTTAATGAAAATTTGGCAAATTTAGTAAGCTACGAGGCGGGCAAACCTATCGAGCTAGTCGTGCGTGAATACGGCATCGACGCAAAAGACGTCATCAAGCTGGCCAGCAACGAAAACCCCTACGGTACGAGCCCTGCGGTAGTAAAAGCGATCGGCGAGATAGTAAATAAAATGCATCTCTACCCCGACGACAGCTACTTCGAGCTAAAGGCCGCGCTAGCTAGAAAATTCGGCGTCAGCGAAAAATCTATCGTAATAGGCTCCGGAAGCGATCAGATAATAGAATTTGCCGTGCACGCAAAAGCAAACGCGAATAAGGGAATTTTGACCGCGGGCATAACATTTGCGATGTATGAAATTTACGCTAAAGCAGCTGGCGCGAAGGTCTTTAAAACAAAGAGCAAAGAACACGATCTAGGCGATTTTTTGCAAATTTACAAGGCTAACAAAGACGAGATCGGCGTGATATTTTTGTGCGTACCTAATAATCCTCTTGGAGGCTGCCTAGACGCCGAGGAAATTTATAAGTTTTTAGAGCAGATTGACGCCGACACGCTCGTGGTCATTGACGGCGCGTATCAGGAGTTTGCTAAATTTAAAGACGCGAAAAAAGAGATAAAGCCTCGTGAGCTCATAGCTAAATTTCCAAACGCGATATATCTAGGTACGTTTTCTAAGGCTTACGGCCTTGGTGGTATGCGCGTAGGATACGGCATCGGCGAGCAAAGCGTGATGAACGAGCTGGGAAAACTAAGGGCTCCATTTAACATAACGACTCTTAGCCTAAAAGCGGCCGTAGAAGCGCTAAAAGACGAAGAATTCGTAAAAATGACGCTTGAGACAAACTTTAAAGAGATGAAAAAATACGAAAAATTTGCCGATAAGCACGGCATAAAGCGTCTGCCTAGTTTTACGAATTTTATCGTTTTTGAATTTGAGCGCCAAAATTCAAGCGAGCTTGCTCAAAATCTGTTAAAAAAAGGTATAATTTTACGTGATCTAAAAGGCTACGGATTAAACGCGATTCGTATAACGATTGGATTGCCGAATCAAAACGATGTAGTTTTAAAACAAATCGAGGAAAATTTAAAATAAATGGATTTTAAAGCAATATTTCAACAAATCGGGCAAATTTACCAAAATCTCTCGCTAAAACAGCGGCTAGTGGCTATGGGGTCGGTTGCTTTAGTGGTTGGATTTTTAGTATTTTTAAGCATTTACAAAAGCTCAAACGTAAACTACGACGGATATAGCGTTCTTTTTGAAAATACCTCCGCAGCGGACTCTGCGCTGATAATCCAGCAGCTTGAAAAAGATAAGGTTAAATATAAAATTTTAAATGAAGGTACGATTTTAGTGCCAAATGCCGACGTTTACCGCGAGAGAATCTCGGTGGCGTCGCTTGGGATTTTAAAAGACGGCAAAGTCGGTTTTGAGATTTTCGATAAGCAAGAATTCGGCGCGACGGATGCCGAGCAAAAGGTTAAATTTCAGCGCGCTTTGGAGGGCGAGCTGGCACGTACGATCGAGAGTTTGGCGCCTATTAAAAAAGCTATCGTTCGTATCGCGATACCTAAAGAAACGCTTTTTACAGAGCGAGCTACGCCGCCAAGCGCATCAATCGTTTTAAATTTAAAAGACGGACAGAGCTTAAATTTAAAGCAAATTACGGGTATTAAAAATTTAGTTGCCGCCGCGGTAGCAAATTTAAAACCCGAGCAGGTAAAAATCGTGAGTGAAGATGGAGCTCCGCTAGGCGAAGAGGACGGCGAATACGACAGCGATCAAATCACTCAACAAATAAAATATAAGCGCGACGCCGAGCAAGGCCTAGAAGAAAAGATCATAAACGTCCTATCGCCTATCGTGGGCGGCTCAGATAAGGTCGTGGCTAAGGTGACTATAGATTTTGATTTTGCCAGAAAAGATAGCCAAAGCGAGACCTTTGATCCAAATTCGGTCGCTAGAAGCGAGCAAAACGTCGAAGAAAAGCGCCAAGGCAGCAAAGAAGCCGAAGTGCAAGGGGTGCCTGGAGCCGTAAGCAACATCGGCCCGGTCGAAGGCCTGCAAGACGGCAAAATGAAAGAACTCTACTCTAAAAGCTCATCTACGACGAACTACGAAATCTCAAAAAAGGTCGAACGCGTCAAGGATCAGTTTGCTAAGATAAACCGCCTAAGCGCCGCAGTCGTAGTAGATGGAAAATACGAAAATAAAAAAGACGAAAACGGAAATCCGACTAAAGAAGTAGTCTATGTGCCGCTTGATGAAAAGCAGTTAAATAGAATCGACGCTCTCATCCGCCAGTCTATCGGCTTTGATCAAAACAGAGGCGATGAAGTGACGGTTAGTAACTTCGAATTCCAGCGCCCAGACGGACAAACTCCTGCTAGTAAGGTAAATTCGTTCTTTGAGCTTTATATCTTGCCTTTTGCTCCGCTGTTAAAATATATATTCGTAGCGATTTTACTCTACTTTTTCTACAAAAAAGTTATCGTGCCGTTTATGTCTAAGATGCTTGAGGATGTCAAAGAAGAAGAACCAGAACCGATGCCAGATATCGTCGAGCTTGACGATAGCGAGGATACGCTGGAGAAATTTAAGGCCGCTAAGAAAAAGGTTGAAGAGCAGCTGGGCGTAGGAGGCGACTTTAACGAGGACGAGCTGCGCTACGACGTGATGCTCGAAAAGATGAAGCTAGTGGCTCAAGAGCGCGCTGAGGAGGTCGCGGTACTACTCCAAGATATGATAAAAAACGACGCCGAATTTAGTAATCGTAAGGATATTTGATGGCTTCTATTAAACTCACGGAACAACAAAAGATGACCTATGACGATCTGTCAATGCCGGAAAAGGTCGCTATCTTGCTCATACAGCTCGGCGAGGATGCCACGACTCAGCTTTTCTCGCATATGGAAGTCGATGTGATAACCGAAATTTCACGCTACATCGCTACGGCAAGAAGCGTCGATAAGGCTGTGGCTTCGGCGGTTTTGGACGAATTTTACGCCTTGATGCAGTCAAATCAATATATAAGAAGCGGCGGACTTGATTATGCGAAGGAAATTTTATACCGCACGTTCGGTCCGGAAGCTGCGCAAAAGATCCTCGACAAACTCGCCAAAAGCATGGAAAACTCAAAGAGTTTCGGCTATCTTACCAAGGTTAAGCCTCAGCAGCTTGCCGACTTTATCGTTACCGAGCATCCTCAGACTATCGCGCTTATTTTAGCGCATATGGATTCAACCAGCGCAGCCGAGACGTTGTCGTTTTTCCCTGATGAGCTTAGGAGCGAGGTTGTAGTTAGGATGGCGAATTTAGGCGACATCAGCCCATCTATCATCAAGCGCGTCTCAACCGTGCTTGAGGGCAAGCTAGAGAGCCTAACGTCATACAAGGTCGAAGTCGGCGGTCCAAGAGCCGTCGCCGAGGTGCTAAATCGTCTCGGACAAAAAGCGTCTAAATCTACGATCGAATATATAGAAGACGTCGATGAGAAGCTCGCTACGACGATCAAAGAGCTTATGTTTACCTTTGAGGATATCAATACCCTCAACCAAGCAGCTATCCGCGAGATACTTAAAAACGTAGATAAAAAAGACCTTATGATCGCTCTAAAAGGCAGCGGCGACGCGCTTAAAGAGAAATTTCTCTCCAGCATGTCCCAGCGCGCCAGCGATTCGTTCAAAGAAGAGATGCAATTTTTGGGCGCGGTGCGCGTAAAAGACGTCGAGGACGCTCAGCGCCGCATAGTAGAGCAGGTTCAGGCTCTAGCCGAGAGCGGAGCGTTCCAAATAGGCGAAAGCGATGAGATGATAGAATGAAAAGCAGTTTAATATCAAGCGAAAAAGCCAAAGAGCATTTTATAGAAAATTACAGATTTAAGGTGCTGGGTCAAGAAAAAAAGCAAGACTCGGCTCGTGGGCAGGACTCCGAGGATCAAAAATCTGACGCCGGTGAGCAAGAGAGTTCAAATTTAAACGACGCAAAAGAGCAGGGTGCGCATTTTAAGCCCGAATCAAGCTTTATCGAGGAGCTGCTAAAACGCACCGACGAGATGAGCGGCAATATGATAAAGCTGCAAATGCAAATCGAAAATCAAGAAAACGAATTTGCTAAACGCCTAGAAAGCGAGATCCAGCGCGCCAAAGAAGACGGCATAAGGCAGGGCGCAGAGGAGGCGGCGGCTAAATTTAACGAAGAACTAAAAGCGCTTGAGAGCAGGTATCTGGGCTCAATAAATAAGCTAGAAGAAGCGGCGGCTAAATTTGAAAATCTCATCGTATCTAGCGAAGCGCAGCTTCCGACTACTGCTATCGAGATCGCAAAAGAGGTCGTAAAAAAAGAGACTTCTCTAAATTCGGCAAACATAGCCGCAGCCATATGCAAAGAGCTTTTTGGCGAGATCAAAGACGCCAAAGAGGTGCAGGTTAAAGTAAATCCGAAAGATTACGAGTTTATCAAAGAAAATTTTTCCGGTCAAAACGTCAAAATTTCTGCCGACGAAGCCATCAGCGCGGGCGGAGCAATCGTACTTAGCGACGCGGGAAACCTCGAGGGCACGATCGAAGCCAGACTAGAAAAAATCAAAAAGATAATAGGGCAATGATAGACGTAAAATCTATGAACGTGCAGGAGCTCGAAGCGCTTTGCGGGGAGCTCCGAGATAAAATTTTACAAACCGTCAGCGCAAACGGCGGGCATCTGAGCTCAAACATCGGCGCGGTCGAGCTTATCGTCGCGATGCACTATGTTTTTGACGCCGCAAAAGATCCGTTTATATTTGACGTTAGCCACCAAAGCTACGCGCACAAGCTAATCACCGGACGCTGGGATAAATTTGATACGCTTAGAAAATTCGGCGGTATCAGCGGCTACACCAAGCCCTCCGAGAGCAAATACGACTACTTTATCGCCGGTCACAGCTCCACCTCTATCTCGCTTGCAGTGGGCGCGTCAAAGGCGATCAAGCTAAAGGGCGAGGATCGCATCCCAGTGGCCTTTATCGGCGACGGCTCGATGAGTGCGGGTATCGCGTACGAGGCGCTAAACGAGCTAGGCGATATCAAAAATCCCTGCGTCATCATCCTAAACGACAACGAAATGAGCATCAGCAAGCCCATCGGCGCCTTTAGCAACTATCTCTCGCAGATGATGGCAGGGCCGCTGTATCAGAAGTTTAAAAGCCGAGTCGAGAGATTTTTGAGCTATATGCCAGACGGCGCCGCGTATATGGCGCGCAGGATGGAGGAGGGCATCAGGATATTTACGCCGGGGATGTTTTTTGAGGAGCTTGGGCTTGAGTACATCGGTCCCGTAAACGGTCACGACGTAAAGGCGCTTATCGAGGCTTTTAGCGTCGCAAAAGGTATGAAAAAACCCGTCGTCGTGCATGCGCAGACGCTAAAGGGCAAGGGCTACGAAAAGGCCGAGGGGCATCTAGCAAGCTGGCACGGCGTGAGTCCGTTTGATCTGCGAAGCGGCGAAGCTATCAAAAAATCAGCCGCCAAATCGGCCACCGCGCTTTTTGCGGAAAATTTGCTAGACCTCGCCTGTAGGCATGAGGATATCGTCGGAGTTACCGCCGCGATGCCTACGGGCACGGGCATAGACGCTCTGATGGAGAGATTTCCGGATAGATTTTGGGACGTCGCGATCGCCGAGCAGCACGCCGTCGCCTCTATGGCCGCGATGGCCAAGGAGGGCTTTAAGCCGTTTATCGCGATTTATTCGACCTTTTTGCAGCGGGCGTTTGACCAGGTCGTGCACGACTGCGCGATCATGAATCTAAACGTCGTCTTTGCGATGGACCGCGCGGGTATCGTCGGCGAGGACGGTGAAACGCACCAGGGCGCGTTTGACGTTAGTTATCTAAATTTGATCCCGAATTTGACGATTTTCGCGCCTCGCTGTGCCGATAGTTTTAGGCTAGCGATGCGCTATGCCTACGCTCACGAGGGGCCTTGCGCTTTTCGCTATCCGCGCGGAGCTTTTGCGCTGGCGCAGGGCGAATTTGAGGCGCGAGAGCTAAAGCTCGGCAAGGGCGAAATCTTGGTCGAGGGTGGCGGAGAAGCGGCCTTTATCGCTTACGGCAACGCCGCGGGCAAGGCAAATGCCGCGCGCAAAATTTTGCTCGAAAAAACGGACGGCAAATTTGACCCGAGCCTCGTTGACCTAGTGTTTGTTAAGCCGCTTGACGGCGAACTTTTGCAAGAGCTCGCGTGCAAGCATAAAATTTGGTACGTCTTTTCCGATACCGCAAAAAAAGGCGGCGTAGGCGAGATTTTGGCCGCGTTTTTGCAGGAGCGGCTCATTTTTGACGTACGCATCGTTAGCTTTGAGTTTGACGACGCGTTTATCCCGCACGGTGCTACGGCCGATGTCGAGAGGACTCTAGGTATCGACGCGGCAAGCATTTGCGATAAAATTTTAGCCGAAACGGCGGGTCAAATTTGAGCTGAAGCGTTTTTACGTGTTTTGGCGAGCGTATCTGGGCGGAAAGGGCGAAAAATTTGAGCGAAACAAATCTTTTTATGCTAGGTCTTGCCTCTCTTGCTTTGATTTACCATGCCTTAAGCGTCACAGGCAAATTTGCGCGCGCTAGGTATACTTTACTTGTTTTTATCTTCGTTTATCTTTTTATCGGACTGGTTTTACTGCGGATTTTGGGTTGAATTTATACTAGGTATGCTTTGTAAATTTTGATTTGTGCTAATTTTGCTCGCTGCGACCTTTTGCGCTAAAGAGGCTTAAGCGGGTTTATAAATCGCGCCTTTGGTCTCGTTAAATTTGGCTAAAATATCGCCTGGATTAAATTTGGGCTATTTTTGCTTCTATTTAACATAAATTTTAGCAGATAATAATTTATATTACCAACTATAAAGAAGTTTTAAATAATTTTTTTGTATATTTAGGAAAAAATACTAGGAAAAAACGATGAACTATATGGAACTTCTTAAAAATCGCGGCCTTAAAGCCACTCCGCAACGCCTCAGCGTACTAAAAATCCTCGATCGCCACTCTCATCCTACGATCGATGAGCTATACGAAGAGATTTGCGCCGAAAATCCTTCCGTATCGCTAGCGACGGTATATAAAAACCTAAATATGCTCAAAGACGAGGGGCTAGTCGTCGAGGTCAATATGCCAAACCAAAAGGCGCGTTACGATATCTTTAGCCATCCTCATATACATGTGGTTTGCGAGAGCTGCGGGAGCGTAGAGGACTATGATTTTTGCGAGGCGCTGGATGCGTATAAGGAAAATTTGGAGAGAAAATTAGGAAATCTAATCGAAAAGATGAACGTGATAGCAACCGTCAAGGATTGTAAAAACTGCCGCAGATAGCATCGGCTAGTTTTTGGTTTTTTAGAACTTTGCGGATTTGGCTCATTTTTAGTTTTATTTTGGCGGTGTTTTGGGTTTAGAATCGGCTCAACGAAACCTAATCGGAGCCTATCTTATTGATTTTAGCAAAAATACGATAGAGTTTTTTTTGTAGAGATATCGCTTTGTAAGCGCCTTATTTGTTTTTTGTATCTTTGCCGTTATAATATCTAAGCCCTACCTTGCCTTGCCTTGCTACTTATTAAAAATATAGCTTTCGTCTTAACTTACCGCTTATTTTGACGACGTTTTTCTGATAAAGGCATAACTTTAACTATCTCTAAACGCAAACGGCACATAGGATTAAATTTTGATAGGTCGCATATCAGACGAGCTAAGCGCGTAAATTTAAAAACAAAAACAGAGGTCTTTTGTCTTGTTTCTTTTAAGTTATTTTATAAATTTAACGCGGCGATTCTGGTCGTGCTGGCGATTGGTGCGGGGTATTTTGTGTATGCGAAAGAATTTAAACAAAAAGACTGTGGTTGCGGTAGCGGTAAGACTTGCAGCTCTAAAAGAAAAAGATACGATTGACGCGTATTTTTGCCTGCGAGCTTTTGCGGTTTTTTGCGTTTTATTTACTGCGTGTTTTAAATTTACATTTTCATGACGCGAATTTGGGCGAGTAAAATTTGAAGCCGAAATTTACAAATTTAGCCAAATTTGACTTCAAATTTTAGTGCAAAAAAATCAAGGCGAAGTATCGTGAGATGGATTTTTACTTCGCTATGCTCGTAACGCTAAAGCGAGAAAGGGCTTTGCTTCCCTTACGGTCGCAACTGTAAGCAGAAGCGACGTAAAAATTTAGCGTAGGCTGGACAAGATAGTCCGCCGAGCTAAATTTTTACTA
>NZ_CALHVN010000051.1 GCF_938039245.1 uncultured Campylobacter sp.
CGATGTGCGGATCGCTTTCGTCGGTGATCTCAAATAAAAAAGTTTTATTTGGATAGAGTTTGAAAATTTCTTCAAATTTACAGCAGTGCTCGCGCGCCATCTGCGCAAATCTACTATCGGTCGATCCCGTCGTAGAGTAGATGACGCGGCGGTTAAAACTCGCGCCGCTTTCGCCGATATCTACGTAGGTGCAACACCCCAAAAAGCCGTTTACCTTTCGCACGGCAAGCACTGGCGTATCGTCCGTGACATCGATAGGATAAAGGCTTTTGCGCGAGGTAAATTCCGAGTAGTTATAGACCTTTTTAAATGGACGCACGATGATATTTAGATTCTCGTCCATTATGAGCCCGCGCATCTCAAGCAACGCCTTATCCCAATCGGCTTTGAAAAAGACGCGTTTTGAGTATTTATAGGTGCGAAGCTCGGGATAAAGCTCGCTTTGACGCGCGCTCCAGAGCCTTTTATCCTGCGTAGCGGCGATATATTTTTTCGTTACGTAGGTGTTTTGTGTCGCATCAAAGGGCAGATCGCGCCTGTTTAGAGCCGCCGCATCCTTGATCTTTTGCGCTACGCTTTGGCTCATAGGATTGACGGGCGGGATCAAAATTTCGCCCTCTATTTTGTTGTTTGCGACCTTGATAAACATCGCTATTACCGTATCTTCATCGACGCCGTGCTCGGAGGCGAAGAAATTTTGCATTCTAAAGCACTCGAAAATAAATCCATTCTGGGCGGCTTGCTCTTTTAGGCTTAGCAGCTCTTTGGTGCGCGCGCTCACGTTGCTAAGCACGATAAGAACGTCTTTATCTTTGTTTTCCATGGCAAATTTATACGCCTGCTTTATCTCGCGGGCGACCTTGCGCTTCGCGTCCTCCAAAAGCTTCGGCGACCAAGTATAAACCCCCGCCTCATCGGTTAGAAACATATCGTTTTCCAGATGATAAATTTGCGCCTGCGGATATTCGTTTTGAAATTCTTTAATTTTCTCTTTTGCGAAAGTCGTTTTACCCGAGCCCGCGTGTCCGCGAACCACTATAAATTTTCTCATTTTACCGCCTTGATTTTATGTGACGATATTCTACCTGAAATTTGAGCGCTTTGGTATCAAGAAATATGGATTTCGGTAAAATTTAAGGCTCGGCGGAGCTTAATACTCCTTGATTTGAGCCTAAGTTAAAGAGAGTCGATTTTAAATAGAAAATTCGCGCTTTGCCAAGGTGCTGAAAGTAAAATTTGACCGAATTTGGCCTCGCCGAAGCGCTTGATCGACGAAGGCGCCAAATTTAATAGACATACGATAAAAAGCGTATTTATCCTCGCTATTTGATTTAAATTTAGCCCCGCAAAGGGGCTAAATACGCTTATTTCTCTCCTAGCGGCCAGTAGACGATCGGTTTGGCTCCGAGCCTTGCTTCGCCGTGATACATGCCGAGCTTATCTTTCGTCCATGCAAAGCCCGTGTGTCCGTGCTTGTCGATCGAGATGATGCCGCCGCTACCGCCTAGAGCTTTGACCTGAGCTACTGCATCTTCGGCTGCTTTTTGCACGTCTTGCGTTTTGTATTTATAAAGAGCCGAGACCTCGTGTGCGGCGTTTACGCGCATGTATATATCGCCCGTGCCGGTGCAAGAAACCGCCACCGAGTCGTTGTCGGCGTAGGTTCCAGAGCCGATTATCGGGCTATCGCCGATGCGGCCGGTCATTTTATTGGTCATGCCGCCCGTGCTGGTCGCTGCGGCTAGGTTGCCGTTTTTATCCAGTGCGATCGCGCCCACGGTGCCAAGATACGGGCGCTCGTGCAAATTTAGCGACGTCTTTTTTGCTTTTTCGCTATCAAGTAGCAGCTTTTGCTTCTCTTTGGCCTTTTGCAGCGCGTCGTATCTAAATTGCGTGAAAAAATACTTCTGATCGACCATCTCTAGGCCGTTTTCTTTAGCGAGCTTGTCGGCTCCCTCGCCCGCAACAAGCGTATGCCACGTCTTATCCATCACGAGCCTGGCGCCTAGGATAGGGTTTTTGATATGCCGCGCCATAGCGACCGCGCCCGCTTTTTTAGTTGAGCCGTCCATGATCGAGGCGTCTAGTTCGTTAAATCCGTCGGCTGTAAATACCGCGCCCTTGCCCGCGTTGAAATTCGGATCGTCCTCAAGCACCATAATGGCCGCAGTTACGGCATCCATCGCGCTGCCGCCTTTTTCAAGCACGGCTTGACCCGCTAAAAGCGCTTTTTTCATCGGCTCTTCGCGGATTTTAAATTCCTCTTTGGTTAGATCAAGCCCGCTGGTGCCGCCGTGAATGACGATGACTGGGGAAAATTTCTCCTGCGCATTCGCAGCCGTTAGCCCGAGCAGGGCCAAGCTCGCCGCCATAAAAACGGCCTTTGAGAGTG
>NZ_CALHVN010000052.1 GCF_938039245.1 uncultured Campylobacter sp.
AGTATCGTGAGATGATTTTAAATGTTTTGAAGTAAATTTCGTCCCAAGACTAGACATATAGTCTGTCGCAGGGCGAAATTTACGAAATCATTTAAAAGCGCTCGCGAGACGAGCCGAAGCAAGTCTCGCATGGCAAGATTATTTAATAAATCCGTACAGATTAGCTAATACCCAACCCACCGCGCACGAACTAAACACGCCGATAAGACCCGGGATGATGAAGCTATGGTTGATGACGTATTTACCGATATGGGTTGTGCCGGAGCGGTCAAATTGCACGGCTGCAAGGTCGCTCGGATAAGTAGGAAGGATAAAGTATCCGTAGCAAGCCGTAGCAAACGCGACGATGATGCCCGGATCCACTCCGATCTGAACGGCGAGCGGTACGAACGTCGCAGCGGCTGCGGCTTGAGAGTTTAGGAACTTAGAAATCAGCATACCTACGACGATATACATCCATGGATAAGCTTTCATCACCTCTCCTAGCGAGCCTTTTAACATCTCGATATGAGAGTGGAACATCGTCTCAGCCATCCAGCTGATGCCGTAGATCGCGACAAGCGCCACCATACCGCTGTGGAAAATCTCGTTTTGAGCGATTTTAGCAGCCTTGATGCCTGAGTAGATCATCATGATGGACGCGGCTAATAGCATGAAAATTTGGATCGTATCGACCATGCCTAGAGGGGCGGTCTTTTTCATAGTATCTTTTACTACGATGCTAGCGTTTGCGACGGTTTCGGTCTTGTCGCCTTTAGTAATAACTACGTTGCCGTCTTGAAGCACGATGGTTTGAGTTACTTTTTTGTCTTTATCTAGGACTTCTACGTTAGTAAATTTAGTAGCGTCTTTTACCTTACTGTCTTTTACGTTTGAGACGACTTTGCTACTATCTACGGTAGAGACTACTTGACCGTCTTTTACGGTGATGTTTTTAACTACTTTTTTATCCACTACGATTTCAATAGATTTACCCGGGACGTCGCTAGTCCAGCTAGGGCGAAGCTGTTTATAGTAGCCAAGCACCGCCACGATAGCGATGGTAGCGAGAAATATCCACATCACGTTCCACTGTTTAGCAGGAAGTTTTTCGCCGATTAGAGAGTGAGATTCGTCTGAGCCGTAGATATATCTTCTTTGCTCAGGGTCTTTGATCTTCTCTTGAAACTCGGGGTCTTTATCTAAGTCTTTACCTCTAAAGATCGAGTAAGTACCGATGATAAGCATACCGATAAACGTAGACGGGATAGTGACTTTTAGCAAGTCCACGTAGCTGGTAAATCCGTCGATATGAACGGTGCCCGTGCCTAGCAAAACGGCGACCATAGATACGCCCGCAACCGAAACCGGGCTAGCGATGATAGCTAGCTGAGACGAGATCGTGGTAGCAGCTAGCGGTCTTTCCGGACGGATGCCGCTTTTGATAGATACGTCGTAAATGATCGGCAGTAGCGTATAAACCGTGTGTCCGGTGCCGCATAGAACCGTTAGCGTCCAACCGCAAAGAGGCGCCAAAATACAGACGAATTTAGGATTTTTTCTTAGCGCTTTTTCTGCGATTTGAAGCATAACGTCAAGACCGCCCGCAGCTTGCAGCGTAGCGCTTGCTACGACGACGGCTAGGATCGTGAGGATAACGTCGATAGCGGGCTTGCCCGGCTTCATACCGAATGCAAATACCAAGATAACAAGACCGATGCCGCCTAGTACGCCCAGCGCCATACCGCCTTTTTTAGCGCCGTAAAACAGACATCCGAGTACGACTATTAGTTGGAGAGTGAACTGCGTGCTTTCACTCAAACTGGTTAGGAATTCCATTTTTTCTCCTTTTAGGAAATTATGGCGCGATTATATAAATATTAAAATTAAATACTAATAAAAAAATTAAAAATACATTCGTATATATTAATCTTACGTTTAATAATAAATTTTATCGGTTCTATAAATTTAAAAATTAAATACCCTTTTTAAATGCGTTTAAAAGAAAATTTTATATATAATCCTAAGATAAAAAATTAATAATTATACTTAAGGAGCAAACATGCAGATTCCTATTCACTACGGCAAAGAGGATATCGTCGATCTAAACGTTCCGGAAAAAAATTTACTAGGCGTTTTTAACCCCAACCCAGTGGCCAAATTCGACGAAACGGCGCTCATTGCAAAGGCTCTGGCAAATCCGATAAATCAAAAAAGCTTTGACGAGTTTATCGCAGGCGACGAAAAGATCGTTATCATCGTAAACGACGGCACCAGGCCCACGCCGACGGCCAAAGTTTTAAAGCAAATTTACCCTAAAATCCGCGATAAAAATAAAACCTTCATCATCGCCACGGGCTGCCACAGAGAGGGCACGCTAGAAGAGTACGAAATGATCTTCGGCAAAGAAATTTACGCGGAACTTAACGCCAAAGGCGAAGTATGCGACCACGACTCTAAAAAAGATGAAATGAGCTATCTGGGCGAGTCCAAAAACGGCACGCAGATGTATCTAAACAAAATCGTAGCCAAAGCAAAAAAAGTGATCGTCATAGGCTCGGTCGAGCCGCACTATTTTGCGGGCTACACGGGCGGGCGCAAGGCGTTTTTACCAGGCGTCGCCAAATACGAAACCATCGAGCAAAACCACAAACTAGCCCTTAGCGCCGACGCTCAGGCGCTGCGTTTAGAAGGCAATCCCGTGCATGAAGATATGATCGACGCGATGAAAGTTCTAGCGCACATCGACGTTTTTTCGATCCAGACGGTGCTTGACAGCGAGCACGGCGTATATTACGCAAGCGCGGGAGACCTCAACGACAGCTTTTACGACTGCGTGAAAAAGGCCGACGAGGTCTTTTGCGTAAATATCCCGCGCAAAGCAGATATCGTGATATCAGTCGCGCCCTATCCGATGGACGTCGATCTCTATCAAGCGCAAAAGGCCTTAGACAACGGTAAACTAGCGCTCGCGCAGGACGGAATTTTAATAATGGTCGCAAAGTGCCGCACAGGCATCGGCCCAAAGCCGTTTTTTAACCTAATGGCGTCCGCGCCGACTCCGCAAGAGGTGCTGGAAAAAATTTCAAACGAATTTCACCTAGGCTATCACAAGGCTGCTAAAATGGCCGAAATTTCGCTCTGGGCGCAGACCTGGGCGGTGAGCGAGCTTAGCGACGATGAGATGCGAGCCGTTCACCTAAAACCGTATCATGATTTGCAAAAGGCCCTAGACGACGCGCTCGCGCAAAAAGGCGCGGACGCGGGGATCATCATCTTGCCGTTTGGCTCGATGACCGTGCCTAAGGTTTAAGCTTGGCGAAATTTCTTTACTACGACGCGAGCGCAGGCATTAGCGGCGATATGAATTTAGGCGCGCTGGTGGATCTGGGCGCGGATTTTAGCTATCTTTGCGCCCAGCTTGCTAAACTAAATTTAGCTAGCGAGTTTTACCTACGCAAGCGCAAAGTGCTAAAATGCGGTATCTCCGCAACCAAAATAGACGTCGTTTGCGCGGCAAATCTGAGTCAAATTCCGCTTGGCCTCTCGGGTGCTAAATTTAGCCCGCGTCAAAATTTAAGCGGCAAAATTTACGGCGCCCAATTTAGAGCGGATAAGCCCGCCCAAAACCGACCGCATCCGCGAAATTTCGCGCAAATTTTAGAGCTTATCGAGGGTTCTAGTCTAAGCGCTTTCGTAAAAAAAACGGCAAGCGAAATTTTTAGCGTTATCGCGCGAGCCGAGGCCAAAATCCACGGCACAAGCGTAGAGCAAGTACATTTTCACGAAGTGGGTGCGGCAGACAGCATCGCGGACGTAGTGGGCGCGGCTATTTGCTTGGAGGCCTTGGGCGCGCCGCAAATTTTTGCTTCGCCTATCGAGCTTGGCGGCGGTTTTGCGCATTGCGCTCACGGCAGGCTGGCCGTACCCGCGCCTGCGGTTTGCGAAATTTTAAAAGGCGCGCAAGTAAGCCTAGGACGGGCAAATTTTGAGACGACTACGCCAACGGGAGCGGCGATTTTAAAGGCCTGCGCGCTAAATTTAAGGGAGCAAGACGGCCGCGAACCGCCGCGAAATTTTAAAATTTTAAGCGCGGGCTACGGAGCGGGCGATAAAGAGGCCGCGGATTTTGCCAACGCGCTTCGCGTGATGCTTTGCGAAACGAGCGAGGATTTAGACGCGAGCAGCGAGCCGAATTTGAGCGCGCAAACCAGCTACGGCGAGCTTTGCGAGCAGATTTTAATCTCCACTAATATCGACGATATGGACGCCGAGAGCTTTGCCTTTGCGTGCGATATTTTGCGAGATAGCGGCGCGCTAGACGTGTTTAGTAGGTCTATTTTTATGAAAAAGGGACGCGCGGGCTTTGAGCTAAACGCGCTGTGCCGCAAGAAGGACGCCGCGCGGATAAAGGGGCTGATTTTCGCGCATACGACGGCTATCGGAGTTAGAGAGTGCGCCGTAAGGAAAACCGAGCTTGCGCGCGAGTTTTGCGAGGTGGAGACTAGATACGGCAAAATAAGGCTTAAAATTTCTCGCGGCCGAGTTTGCGGTTTTAACGCCGAGCAAAATTTAGCGGATAAAAATTTAGCCCGAAATTACTCCGAAATTTTAAAAATCAAGCCCGAATTCGAAGACTGCAAAAAAGCCGCGCAGAGATTTCAAACGACGATCCGCGAGGTTAGAAACGAGACTTTAAAAAAATATGACGAAACTAGAAATTCTAAAAAATGATATAAAAAAGCTGGAAAATTTAGCCGTAGCGTTTAGCGGCGGCGTGGATAGCTCACTACTGCTACGCGTTGCCGCCGATACGCTAGGCCAGCGCGCGGTGGCGATCACGCTAAAATCGCCCTATATGTCTGGGCGCGAGATAAAAGAGGCGGTGGAATTTACCCGTACTTACGGCATCAGGCACGAAATTTTAGAGCTAGACGCGCCCGAAGCGGTAAAAAATAATCCGCAAGATCGCTGCTACGTCTGCAAAAAGGCGGTTTTTACGCGGCTAATCGAGCTGGCAAAACATCTAGGCTTTACAAACGTCGCCGACGGCACGAACCTAGACGATCTTGGCGAATACCGCCCGGGGCTTAAAGCAAAAGACGAGCTTGGCGTACTTTCGCCGCTTAAAGGCCTCAAAAAATCAGAGATTAGAGAGCTTAGCCGCGAGCTTGGACTGCCAACCGCGGACAAGCCCAGCTACGCGTGCCTTCTGACGCGTTTGCCGCACGATAGGGAGTTTTCCGCGGAGGAGATTTCGCTCGTGGAGCGAGTCGAAAATCTGCTAATCTCGCACGGATTTTTAAACATTCGCGCGCGCTTTGACGGTAAAGCCTTTAAGCTGCAAATGGGAGCGAGCGAGACGAGGCGCTTTTGCGCGGGAGATTTTAGCGCTGTCGTGCGCGAGATCGCCGCGCTTGGCGAGTATGATATTTTGCTTGATTTAAAGGGGCTTCGCGGGGAGATTTTAAATGACGCAAGATGAGGCTTTAAATTTCGTCCGCGCCGTAAAATCGGGTGAAAAAAGCGAGCGCGAAGCGATAGAGTTTTTACGGGATTTTCCTTTTAGCGACGCAGGCTGCGCCAAGATCGACACTCAGCGCGCCATGCGAAACGGCGCGGGCGAGGTGATCTACGGCGAGGACAAGACGGATGATGAAATTTTGCGTATCGCGAATGCGATCGGCGCGAGAGGGCAAAATATCCTGATCACGCGCACGAACGAGCGGGTTTTTAAGCGAATGCGTGAGGCGCTGCCGCAGGCGGAGTTTAACGCTCGCGGCCGCGTGATTAGCGTCAAATTTAAAGAGCCCGCGCTCACGCAAAGCTACATCGCGATAGTATCTG
>NZ_CALHVN010000053.1 GCF_938039245.1 uncultured Campylobacter sp.
GGAAGGGGCTTGAATTACGAAGTCGCTCCCTTCCCCCTTAACAATCCCCCAACCCTTACGACGTGAGAGGTTGCTACACTACGTGCGGATTTAAATTTGGCTGGACTTTAAATTTAAGCCGCTAGCTTTAATAAAATTTGCAGTTAAATTTAGTAAAATCGGCAAAAATTATTCAAGACAAAATAGGCGTAGTTTAAATAAATTTTTCTTGCCCGCAAAGGAGCGGACCGGTCGTCCGTGACTGCGGCGGGTATAGAAAAATTTATTCTAAAATCCGTCGTTTATGGGGAATTATAATGTTAGTTCATATTTGCTGCTCGGTCGACAGCCACTATTTTCTGCAGCGCCTGCGCGCCGACCGTCCGCGCGAGCGTCTCATCGGCTATTTCTACGATCCAAATATCCATCCGTACAGCGAGTTTTTGATGAGGTTTCGCGACGTAAAAAGAAGCTGCGAAAAGCTAGGTATCGAGCTCATCTGCGGTGAGTACGAATACGAGGCGTGGCTTGCGGGCGCAAAAGGGCTTGAAAACGAGCCTGAAAAGGGCAAGCGCTGTGCGTATTGCTTTGATTTTCGCGTGGGAAATTCGGCCAAAAAGGCGCTTGAGCTAGGCGAAAAAGCTATCACCACGACGCTACTGATGAGCCCGAAAAAGGACTTCTCGCAGCTAGAATCCGCGCTAAATAAGGCCGCGGACGAATACGGCCTTGAAGCCTTTGCCGTGGACTACCGCGCGGGCGGCGGCACGAACGCGCAGTTTGAGCTTGCTAAAAAAGATAAACTCTATCATCAAAACTACTGCGGCTGTATTTTCGGGCTTAGCAAGCAGCGCGAGGCGCAAAAACTGCCGCTTAGCGAGCTTATGAGCGAGGTTAGCGGGCGAGTGATGCCGGGCGGCATCGAGGAGCGTCTGGAGCTTTATGAAAAGGTGCGAGAGTGCGAGGAAAAGGGCGCGCCGTTTCATCTGTCGCGCAAGTATTTTCTAAACTACCGATTGTTGCGCGCCTACGTCAAATTTAGTGGCGGCGTAGTGCCGTCGTATTTTTTGCTCTACTCGCATTTTAAGCGCGAAAACGTCAAATTTAGCGTGAGCGAGGCGGCTCAAATTTGCGACGAGCTACGAGACGGCGTGATGCTATTAAATTTAGCTAAATTTAACGAGCTTTCTGGCGAAAATTTCGCTAGCGTAAACGAGCTTTGTTGCCGGCCTATCGCGGTACCTCGCGAGCTGGAAATCCGCCGCGAGCTGTGCGGAGAATTTAGCCAAAATCCTATAATCGTGCTGGATGAAATTCGCGCCGGCAGATACGAGATCTACGCTAAAGACGAGCTTTATAACGATAGTCGCGAGGTTTTGGTGGCGCAAATTTGAGCTAAATTTAACGCGCTCGAGATAAAAGGCGGGCGCGAAAATTTAGAGGCTAAATTTTGCCCCGGCCAAATCAATAATCTTTTTCTTAGCAAAATTTGGCTAAAATCGGCTTTAAATTTTACTCACAAGGTTTAAAGTGATCGACATCGTTGAAATCCAAAAAATACTCCCGCATAGGTATCCGTTTCTGCTCATCGACCGAGTGACCGAGCTGGAGCCCGCTAAACACATCGTCGCGTATAAAAACATAACGATCGGCGAGCCCGTGTTTCAGGGGCACTTCCCGGGTCACCCGATATATCCGGGCGTGATGATCATCGAGGGCATGGCGCAGGCCGGCGGCGTGCTTGCGTTTAAGAGTATGAGCGACGAGCATCAAGCGGGCATCGAAAATAAAGTCGTTTATTTTATGAGCATCGACGGAGCGAAATTTCGCCACCCGATACGCCCGGGTGACAGGCTCGAGTACCGCCTCGAAGTGCTAAAACACAAAGGTAACATCTGGGTACTAAAAGGCGAAGCCTACGTGGACGGCACGCTAGCATGCGAGGCCGAGCTAAAAGCTATGATCGTAGATAAATAAGCGAGCCAAAATGAGAAATATCCATCCGCAAGCCGTCGTCGAGGACGGCGCGAAGATCGGCGAGGACGTAACGATCGAAGCCTACGCCTACGTCGGCAAAGACGCCGTGCTAGGCGACGGCGTACTCGTAAAGCAAGGCGCCAGGATCGTGGGCGACACGCATATCGGCGAGGGCGGTAAAATTTACAGCTACGCTATCGTGGGCGATATCCCGCAGGACGTGAGCTACCGCGCCGAGGAAAACACGGGCGTTCGCATCGGTAAAAACACGACGATCCGCGAGTTTTGCACGATAAACTCGGGCACGCACAAAGGCGACGGGATCACGCGTATCGGCGATAACGCCTTTATCATGGCCTACTGCCACGTCGCGCACGACTGCGTCGTCGGAAATAACGTCATCCTGGCAAATAACGCGACTCTAGCGGGTCACGTGGAGCTAGGCGACTACAGCGTCGTTGGCGGTATGACGCCGATACATCAGTTCGTGAGAGTCGGCGAGAGCTGCATGATCGCGGGCGCTAGCGCGCTATCTCAGGACGTCGTGCCGTTTTGCCTGGCTGAAGGCAACCGAGCCTATATCAGAAGCTTAAATTTAGTCGGTATCAGACGAAGGTTCGATAAAGACGCGGTCGAAGAGATAAATAGGGCGTATAAATTTTTATTTAGAAAAAGCGGGGATCTAAAGGCTGCGGCCAGCGAGCTTTTAAAGAGCGCAGCGAACGAACAGGTGCGAAAAATGTGCGAATTTATCCTAAGCACCAAGCGCGGTATCCCGTTAGCAAAAGGAAGAGAATAATGGTGAGAAAATGTAATTTTTGCGGCGAGACGGAGTCAAACGATAGACGCCTTTTTGCGGATTTGGACAATAAGGCTTTCATCTGCGAATACTGCGTGAATGCTGCTTATAATATGATTTGCGGCGATACGAGCCTGCAAGAATCAAGTCCTGAAAATAAAACCGACAAAGACTATACGAATTTAACTCCAAAAGAGCTAAAAGCGGTGCTAGATAACTACGTCATCGGTCAAGATAAGGCCAAAAAGGTCTTTAGCGTCGGCGTTTATAACCATTACAAAAGAATTTTTAGAAAAGGCGAGATCGAGGACGATACGGAGATATCAAAATCAAATATCTTGCTAGTCGGCCCTACCGGTAGCGGCAAGACGCTGATGGCACAGACGCTGGCTAAATTTCTAGATGTGCCTATCGCTATCTGCGACGCTACGAGCCTAACGGAGGCCGGCTACGTCGGCGAAGACGTGGAAAATATCCTGACTCGTCTTTTACAGGCCGCAGACGGCGACGTAAAGCGCGCCGAGCAGGGCATAGTTTTCGTTGACGAGATAGACAAGATCGCCAGGATGAGCGAAAATCGCTCGATCACGCGCGACGTGAGCGGCGAGGGCGTACAGCAGGCGCTTTTAAAAATCATAGAGGGCAGCCTCGTAAATATCCCTCCAAAAGGCGGCAGGAAGCACCCCAATCAGGAATTTATCCAGATAGACACCTCAAATATCCTCTTTGTCTGCGGGGGCGCGTTTGACGGACTAGCCGACATCATCGAACGCAGGATCGGTAAAAACGTGCTGGGCTTTGGTCAAGATAAACGCTCAAAAGACGATAGGGAAAATTTGCTAGACGCGCTTGAGAGCGACGATTTGGTGCATTTTGGACTAATCCCGGAGCTAATCGGCAGACTTCACGTGGTCGCCACGCTAAATAAGATCACCGAGGATGATATGGTGCGAATTTTAACCGAGCCTAAAAATGCGATACTAAAGCAGTACCAAAAGCTTTTCGCGATAGATAGGGCAAATTTGAAATTTGACGACGAAGCTCTAAAAGAGGTCGCGAGACTAGCTATCGAGCGAAAAACGGGAGCTAGAGGGCTACGAAGCATAATGGAAGAGGTAATGACTGACATAATGTATGAGCTACCGGAGCTTGCGGGCTACGACGTGGTGATAACAAAAGAGGTCGTAAGCGGCAAAGAAAAGCCGATTTTCGTAAAAAACAATAAAATAAGCGCATAAGGATACAGATGATTTTAGACCAGATAATAGGATTTTTTTCAAGCGATATGGGTATCGACCTAGGCACGGCAAATACGCTAGTTTTGGTAAAAGATAAGGGTATCATAATAAACGAGCCCTCCGTCGTCGCGGTACAACGCGAAAAATACGGCAAGCAAAAAATCTTAGCCGTCGGCCACGAAGCAAAAGAGATGGTGGGTAAAACTCCCGGCGATATCGAGGCGATCCGTCCGATGAGAGACGGCGTTATCGCGGATTTTGACATGACGGAAAAGATGATCCGCTATTTTATCGAAAAAACTCACCGCAGAAAGAGCTTCCTGCGCCCTCGTATCATTATCTCCGTGCCTTACGGCCTAACTCAAGTCGAGCGAAAAGCCGTGCGAGAGAGCGCGCTAAGCGCCGGGGCTAGAGAGGTATTTTTGATCGAGGAGCCGATGGCTGCGGCTATCGGGGCAAATTTACCCGTGCGCGAACCGCAAGGAAACCTAGTCGTCGATATCGGCGGCGGTACGACCGAGATCGGCGTAGTGTCTCTAGGCGGCCTAGTCATCAGCAAATCTATCCGCACCGCGGGCGATAAAATCGATATGAGTATCGTAAACTACATAAAAGAAAAATACAACCTCCTAATCGGCGAGCGCGCGGGCGAGGATATCAAAATCTCCGTCGGTTCGGCGATTCAGCTACCCGAGGAGCTTAGCATCGTAGTAAAAGGTCGCGACCAAATCAGCGGCCTACTAAGCCGCGTGGAGCTAACGAGCGAGGACGTGCGCGAGGCTATGCGAGAACCTCTAAAAGAGATCGCAGACGCCCTAAAAACCGTACTTGAGATGATGCCGCCCGATCTTGCCGGGGATATCGTTGAAAACGGCATCGTGCTAACCGGAGGCGGAGCGCTGATCCGCGGCCTTGATAAATATCTAAGCGATATCGTTAAGCTTCCGGTTTTCGTCGCGGACGATCCGTTGCTAGCCGTGGCTAGAGGTACCGGCAAGGCTCTTGAGGAGATTAAATTTTTACAACAACTCGTAAATGAAGAGTAAAATTTTATTCGTCGCTCTTATAGGCGCGCTGGTATTTTTTTCGCTTGATAGAGGCGCGCTCATCTCGGGATACGTCGTAAATTTAAACAGCCGCATAGTCGCCGCCTACGACGACGCGGTCAAATTTGTAAAAGACGGCGTAAACGAGCATTTTAGGCAGCGCGAGGAGATAAAGCAGCTTCGCGCTCAAAACGCCGAACTGGAAAAATCGGCAGCTCTGCTTTCAAGCTTCGCAAAGGAGCTAAACGAAATTTTGGTCGATAAAAACTCGACCGCCTACGAGCCTAGAGTCCAGCTCGTACGAGCGCTAAGCTACGTAAATATCAGCGACTACGACAAGGTCTGGTTGGATAAATTTAGCGGCTACGACGAGTCTAAAATTTACGGGCTAATTTACCAAGGTAAGAGCGCGGGTATCGTCGTGAGCAAGGACGGCAACCCTATGGCCTTGCTGCAAAACGATCCAAAAAGTATATTCGCCGTATCAATCGGCGAGGAAAAAATCCCGGGCATAGCGCACGGGAGCAAAGACGGAATAACGGTGAAATTTATCCCCCAGTGGCTCAGCCCAAAGGAGGGCGACGAGGTCGTCACGAGCGGGCTTGACGGGATATTTTTCAGCGGGATTTCAGTGGGCAAGGTTACGGGCGTGATCCAAGAGAGCCTATATAAAAGCGCGGCCGTAAAGCCCTACGTAAACATAACCATCCCCTCGTATCTATACGTCGTAACAAAGGAAGAATAATGCCAAAAAGAACCGACATCAATACTATTTTACTCATCGGCAGCGGCCCTATCGTCATCGGGCAAGCGTGCGAATTTGACTACAGCGGCACGCAAGCGGCAAAGACGCTAAAGCAGCTAGGCTACCGCGTCGTACTCATTAACTCAAATCCCGCCACCATCATGACGGATCCTGATTTCGCCGATGCGACCTACGTCGAGCCGATAACCAAAGAGAGCATCAAGCGCATCATAGATAAAGAAAAAGTCGACGCCATACTGCCTACGATGGGCGGTCAGGTCGCGCTAAACGTCGCGATGCAGCTATATGAGGCGGATATGCTGGACGGCGTCAAATTTCTAGGCGCGAATCCGCAAGCCATCAAAAAGGGCGAGGATAGGCAGGAGTTTAAAAAGGCGATGCAAAAGATCGGCATGGACTTGCCGCAAAGCCAGTACGCCTACGACATGGACGAGGCATTAGCCGCAGCCGCAAACATCGGCTTTCCGCTCATCATCCGCGCTAGCTATACGCTAGGCGGCGCCGGTAGCGGCGTGGCGTATAATATCGACGAATTTAAAGAACTAGCCCAAACCGGCCTAGACGCCAGCCCGATACGAGAAATTTTGGTCGAGGAGAGCTTGCTGGGCTGGAAAGAGTACGAGATGGAGGTCATCCGCGACCGCAACGACAACTGCATCATCGTCTGCTCGATCGAAAACTTCGATCCGATGGGCGTGCACACGGGTGACAGTATCACGGTTGCGCCCGCTCTTACGCTAACGGATAAAGAGTATCAGGCGATGCGCGACGCGAGTTTTAAAATTTTACGCGAGATCGGCGTGGATACGGGCGGTAGCAACGTGCAGTTTGCTATAAATCCAAAAACCGGCCGCATGATCGTGATCGAGATGAACCCGCGCGTTAGCCGTAGCTCTGCGCTCGCCTCAAAGGCTACGGGCTACCCGATCGCCAAGGTCGCGACGCTGCTAGCCGTGGGCTTTAGCCTGGATGAAATCAAAAACGACATCACGGGCACGCCCGCTAGCTTTGAGCCCGTCATCGACTACATCGTGACTAAGATCCCGCGCTTTACGTTTGAGAAATTTCCGGGCGCGAACCCGTATCTAGGCACCGCGATGAAGAGCGTGGGCGAGGTTATGGCGATCGGCAGGACGTTTAAGGAAAGTATCCAAAAGGCGCTTTGCTCTATGGAAAAGGATTATTACGGATTTAACTTCGTAAATTTGGAGAAAAACGCGCTAATTTACGGCCTTAGAAATGCGAACGAAAGCCGCATTTTATACGTCGCGCAGGCGTTTCGCGACGGGCTTAGCGTGGCCGAAGTGCACGAGATGAGCAAGATCGATCCGTGGTTTTTGGATCAAATTTGGCAGATAGTTAAATTTGAAGAGCGCATCGATATGGACATCCTAAACGACGAGCCGCTACTTCGCGAAGCTAAAACGATGGGCTTTTCGGACAAGATGATCGCGCATCTGATAAATTTAAAAGACAACCTCGACCTAGGTCAAAACGATATTTATTTCGCGCGCGAGAAAATGGGTATCTACCTCGAATACAACGAAGTCGATACCTGCGCGGGCGAGTTTAAGGCGCTCACGCCGTATCTTTACTCGACGACGAATATCACGAAACTACCGCATCTTTCGTCAAATTTTACGGAGTCAAATTTAAACGCAAATTCGGCGCAAAAAGAGAAAAAAGTGATGATCATCGGCGGCGGTCCAAACCGCATAGGCCAGGGCATAGAGTTTGACTACTGCTGCGTGCACGCCAGCTACGCGCTACGCGATATGGGCATCAAAACCATAATGTACAACTGCAACCCCGAAACCGTCAGCACCGACTACGACACGAGCGATATTTTGTATTTTGAGCCGATCGATTTCGAGCATGTTAGAGCCGTGATCGAGCATGAGAACCCGGACGGCGTGATAGTGCATTTTGGCGGTCAGACGCCGCTAAAATTCGCCAAACGCCTAAGCATAGCGGGTGCGAAAATCATCGGCACCAGCGCGCGCACGATCGACGTCGCCGAAGACCGCAAGAAATTTAGCGAATTTATCTCTAAAATAGGCGTCAAACAGCCGAGAAACGACACTGCTACGAGCGAAAAAGAGGCGCTAGAAAAGGCCGCAGCTATCGGCTATCCGGTGCTCGTGCGCCCTAGCTACGTGCTAGGCGGCCGCGCGATGAGACGAGTGCATAGCGATGAGGAGCTACGCTTATATATGAGCGAGGCGGTCAAGGTTAGCAACCACTCGCCAGTACTAATCGATAAATTTTTACAAGACGCCGTAGAGCTTGACGTAGACGCGATCAGCGACGGTAAGGACGTCTATATCGGCGCCGTGATGCAGCACATCGAGGAGGCGGGCATCCACAGCGGCGACAGCGCGTGCATACTACCTCCACTAAATTTGACCCCGCAGATGATCGAAAAGGTAGAAAACCAAACCCGCGACATCGCGCTAAATTTAGGCGTAGTGGGGCTAATGAATATCCAGTTTGCCATATACGAGAATGAACTTTTCATGATCGAGGTAAACCCGCGTGCTAGCCGCACCGTGCCGTTTGTTAGCAAGGCCACCGGCGTGCCGATGGCAAAGGTCGCTACGCGCGTGATGTGGCAAGGAAATTTGCGCGAGGCGCTTAAATTTTACGATAACTACGGCGCAGTTTACGAGGAGCGCGGCATACTAAGGCCTCGCGTGAAAAATCACGTCTGCGTCAAAGAAGCGGTCTTTCCGTTTAACAAGCTTTCTGGCGCCGATTTGATACTGGGTCCTGAGATGAAAAGTACGGGCGAGGTCATGGGTATATCTGTGGGCTTTGCCAAGAGCTTTGCTAAAAGTCAGATCGCCGCGAGCAACTCGCTGCCTACAAGCGGGCTAGTATTTTTGACTCTTGCCGACGCGGACAAAAAATACGCCGCAAATTTGGCGAGCGAGCTCATAAGTCTAGGCTTTAAAATCATCGCCACGGGCGGAACGTATAAAATTTTAGAGGGCGCAGGCGTAGAGAGCGAGTTCGTCTACAAAATCAGCGAAGGTCGCCCAAACGTCGAGGATAGGCTCAAAAACGGCGATATCGCACTTGTTATCAACACCAGCGACAGCAAGTCAAACAGCGAAGACGGCAAGAAAATCAGACAAAACATCATGCGATTTAAGATTCCGTATTTCACGACGATGTCGGCGGCTCTAGCGGCGGCTAAATCGCTAAAAAGCGTGCAGGACGGCAGCGCGCTGGAAGTAAGAAGCCTGCAGGAGTATCTGGGCGGCGAGTAAGCGTGTGCCGGCAAATTTAAATATCAAATTTGCCCTCGCACCCGGTTTTTGCGTTAAATAAAAGCTTAAATTTAGCTCTCTAATTTCACGGCTGGAATTTATTTAGATGAGATTAAATTTTACTTCTAGCGTTTTGGGCGATGCGAAATAGTAAAATTTCAGCTAAATTTTATCCAGCAAAAGGAGCAAAAATGTTTGATTTTAAAAAAGAGTTTAAGCAGCTTTATGCGCCAAAGCAGACGCCGCAAATTTTAACCGTCCCGCCCGCAAATTTCGTTTGTATCCGCGGCAAGGGCGATCCAAATGAGCCGGGCAGTGCGTATCAGCGTGCGATAGAGGTGCTTTACGCCGTGAGTTACGCGCTAAAAATGAGCTACAAAACCGATTATAA
>NZ_CALHVN010000054.1 GCF_938039245.1 uncultured Campylobacter sp.
ACGGACTATATGCTTATTTTTGGCTTCGCTATACTTGTTACTTACAAGACCATAGTTTTATCCTGCCTTACCTAAGTTTAAATTAAAAAGGCCTTAAAATTATACAAAAATCTCCGGTTCGATTTTTTCTATATCTTTACTGATTTTAGTTAAAAAATAACCTCTTAAAAGAAAATACTCCCTCCTTGTTAAAACCGATGCCTCTATAACAGCTGTTTCACCTAATATTATCACGCTATCGTGAATGATGTCTAATCCTAGACCATTAAAAAGCCTATAAAACATTAGCGGCAGTATCGCGATAGAAATTATCACACCGAAAATATACCAAAAATGCTGCTCCTCGCCTCTAATTACCGTTAAAACGAAAAAAGCCATAAAAACATATATTGATATTATGATAAGACATAGATATTTTATCTTTTTAGGGATTTCCAAATAAGACGGCCCGGTGGTTCTTTTTATCGTCAAATTTTTAGATAATTTTATCGAGCTTAAAACCAAATCATCCTTTGCAGAAAAAAGTTCAATTTCGTTATTTTTAAATCTTACATAGCATTTGCCTAAATTTGAGTACTTTGATAATGAATTAAGGGGATAATTAAAACACAAAAATACTAAAAACAGTATTTGAAATATACTAAATTTGCCGCTTATAGCCATAGCTAAAGTAGCAGCTATAATTATACCGCCTATAATAGCATTTAAAGTTATTGCATGATACTTCACAATTATCGGCTCTTTATCGTAATCCCTCACAAATTTCTTCGAGCCGGGATTTGTCAAATTTGGATTGTGAGGATTGTAGTTTAAATTTTGTGCTTGATTGTATACTGTGTTCAAATTTTATTCCTTTAAATCATATTTTTTAAACAACTAAAACAAATTTAAAATATTTAATAATGAAATCTTACTATCGATAATCTTAAATGGATATTAAATCCAAATTATCATTTAGTGTAATCGTTTTAAAAGGAAACATCTTAAAAAATTTATACCCATTTACAGCCTTATCATCCGTATAACCGTAAGTAGTATTTGATACCGTATGATTTCCAAACAGTTCGTTACCGTTATCTATCTTACCGTTACCGTTTTTATCTAGCGCCAGCAGTCCCGTCATCCTTTTCTATCCAAGCGGTTGCTTCTTTAAAACCGTTGTTATCGTGATCAAAATACACGGTGTTGATAGTCTCTTAATAGTATCGAATTGAAAAGTAGTTGCCACAATTTATCTGACCGCCCTTTAACAAGTCTGAGAAATAATTGATTATCTCATCACTTAACCCAAAAGAATACAATAATCTCTCTTCTGCCCTGTTTAGCTCACTAGTAGCTCCACTAATTCTTTCGTCCGAATTACCCATTTGTCATCTCCTTTATTAAAAAAATTTTATACTTTCAACGCCTTTTATATCCATATCTAAATTTACATGAAATTTTATTAAAAAATATTCTTTTAGTAAATCGTGGTCTTTTTGATTAAAAAAACAGATTGTTGCACCGACAGTAACAATCCTTATACCATAATCCCAACCTATTCTAATCACAAATTTTTGCGAATATTTCCAAAAATTTGTAAGATTTTCATTTGATTTTTTATAAAGCAACATACGAAATAGAATATCGTATATAATTGCCAAAAATAAAACAAAAACATAAATAAATAAACCTACTATAAATTCGCTATCAAAAGTAAATATAAAACCACCTATTGATAGAATTAAAATAGGATATATTGTCATGAATTTTTCACTAGGTATAGTATATAAAAATGATGAAAATTCTATACCTCCAATTAAGCTATATATTTTGCGTATTTTTAAATCGTTATCGTAATATATCGCTTGCAAATCATTTGAAAGTAAAACATAGCGTTCTTTTAAAAATATAGTTATCAAATAAGAAATAAATAAAAATCCCACAAGCACCAAAAATAAGATACGAATTTTTCTTATTATTTCATCAAATTGACCAAATTTGATGTGGTCTTGTATTACAAGAGCAAAAATAAAATAAATAAGGAAAAATATTAAATTTAAAAAATCGTGAATCAACATTTCTCTACTGTAATCCCGCAAAACCAGCGGCTCTTTATCATAATCCCTCGAAAATTTCTTTGAGCCTGAATTTGTCAAATTTGGATTGTGGGGATTGTTGTTTAAATTTTGAGCCTGGTTATCTGCTGAGTTCAAATTTACTCCCTTTTGTATTCTTGGTTGTCTCTTCTCTTGTCATTTTATGCTCCTTAATTATATAAACATATAGTTTCGCTTAACACGGTCAATATTAACGCCGTTTTGCAAAAACCACCGCCAAATCTCCTCATAAACTTTTTCGTTGTAAATATAGATGGAAAAATATTTCATACTAATTGGAAATGCTTTGAAATTATTGCCGTACCATGGCACTGCGACCCTTAAAAACGGTAAAAATCTAAAGCCTCTTAAGCTTTTGTTTAAAAATAGATAGATGATTAGTTTAAAGATTACATTGCCCAAATACATAAAAAAAACCATCGCTATAGCCATACCTTGCCAGGCAATGAGCATCATCAAAGCCATAACTAAGAAAAATATGTTATCACTTACCGGCATCTTCAGTCTCCCCTCATTAAATCCGTCAAGAGTAAAACAAAGTCCTAATTCTTCTTTGTCTATCCAGCATCTCCTTTTGACGATGCCGTTGCTTATAAACTCTATGTGTTTATTTGTAAATTTAACCTCGTGTTTAGCACGCACCGCCGTAAAAAAGTATACCACGGCGGTTACCGCCGATATAACCGACGCTAACGAAATATATTCCTCTTTGCTCGTGTAAGCTCCATAATCTGTAAAAAGGTATATGAATAAGCCGGCTAACATCATAGGTACAAAGAAAATAGTGTACGCAAAAAACCTCTCGTAGCTTTTGATAACCAGCGGCTCTTTATCGTAATCCCTCGCAAATTTCTTTGAGCCGGGATTTGTCAAATTTGGATTGTGAGGATTGTAGTTTAAATTTTGCGTCTGATTGTCTGCTGCGTTCAAATTTTGTTCCTTTTTGTATCTTTGGCTTTCCTAGCCGACATTTTTTAATAATCTCTCGTAAGCTTCATCGAGCTCAACTTTTGCGACTTCTTCTCTTGTCATGATATTCTCCTACATAAAATAATAACTTTTTCTAACATTATCGATGTCTATATCTTTTTGTAAAAAATATTCTTTGATTTCCATATAAATTTTCTCCTTATACAGATAAACCAAGTAATATCTACTAAAAAAAGTTGACTCTATGAATATAGTAAGGATAAGAAGGCTCTGCAACCTTAAGAAACGGAAATATTTTAAAGCCTTTCAAGCTACAGTTTATAACTGCATAAAAGCAAATTTTTATAAAAATATTTGACACATACATAAAGAAAAACAAAGTTATGGCTAGGCCATCTGAAAAAAATAACGGATCCGATAAATATAATATAAAGAAAAATCTCATTTCCAATCTTTTTATCTTTACTAAAATTATCATGCAGAAAAAACGGCCTACTCATATCTTCACTTTTTACCAAGCACCTTCTTTTAACTTTACCGTTTACTATAAAGTCTATGTATTTATTTGTAAATTTTATTTCGTGTTTATTAAAAATCATAAGGAATAAATACCAAGCAAGTGTATACAAAAACATAACAGGGACTATATAAAGGTCCTTATAATCGCTCGTATAGCCGTCAATAAAATCTCGAACAAAACATGCTAATACGCCGGCAAAAAATAAAGACGAGACCGGAAGCGTGACGATAAACAATCTCTCGTAGCTTTTGATAACCAGCGGCTCCTTATCGTAATCCCTCGCAAATTTCTTTGAGCTGGGATTTGTCAAATTTGGATTGTGAGGATTGTAGTTTAAATTTTGCGTCTGATTATCTACTGCGTTCAAATTTTGTTCCTTTAAATCATATTTTTAAACAACTAAAACAAATTTAAAATATTTAATAATAATATGTTACTATCGATAATCTTAAACAGCTATTAAATCCAAATTGTCATTTAGTATAATCGTTTCAAAAGGAAACGCTTTAAAATGCGCAACTCTATTTTTATAGTTTTATATCCTAAGCCCTATTTAAGGCCTCTAAATAGCTCATTTTAGCCACCTTGTCTTACTGTTGCCGTTTTTACCGCTAAGCTAAAATGTATCGTCCTTATTTATATATTCGGTCTCGTTTAAAATATTACGGTATTGTTTAATTTAGCAAAGATTACGCCACTTAAAGACCCAAAAGTCGTCTAAAATTCGCACAAGAGAAGATATTGTCGGTGGGTTTTTCGCGCCTAGCGATATTGCCGTCGTAGCAAGAGCCGGGCCGTCTATCCGTAAACGACCCGCACGCCGCAAATTTAACCGTTTTTGGCAAAATTTGCAACGAAGCTAACGCCGAAATTTCCGCCTCCAAATCGCTAAATTTTAAAATTTTCTATCTCGTTAAAATTTAGATAGCGGTAGATCTGCGCCTCTTTGCCCGCAAGCTTTTGGGGCACTATGTTCATGTATTCTGAGACGCTAGGTAGCCTGCCTAGCACGGCGCAAACGGCCGCTAGCTCGGCGCTGCCGAGATACACGCGCGCATCCATGCCCATTCGGTTATCAAAATTTCTCGTCGAGGTCGAAAACACGGTCGCGCCGTCGTTCACGCGGGCTTGGTTACCCATACAAAGCGAGCAGCCCGGCACCTCCGTGCGAGCACCCACTGCACGGAAAATATCGTAGTAGCCCTCCTTTTCTAGCAGCGCCTGATCCATCTTTGTAGGCGGTGCGATCCAAAGGCGAGTGGGCAGCGTCCCAAGCCCCCGCAGAGCCTCGCCTAGCGCGCGGTAGTGGCCGATATTGGTCATACAGCTACCCACAAACACCTCGTCGATCTTATGCGGGCGCGAGCTACTAGCCAAAATTTCGCTCAGAGTCGCGACGTCGTCGGGGTCGTTTGGGCAGGCTAGGATGGACTCAGTGATCTCATCTAAATTTATCTCGATCACCTCGGCGTAGCGCGCGTTTTTGTCGGCTCGCAGCAAGCTAGGCGCCGCTAGCCACTCGCGCATTTTTGCCGCGCGGCGCTCCAGGCTAGCCCTACTCTCATACCCCGCCTCTATCATAGCCTCGATGAGAGCGACGTTTGAGCGGACGTATTCGCAGACGCTCTGCTCGCTCAAATTTACCGCGCAGGCCGCCGCAGAGCGCTCGGCAGAAGCGTCGCTTAGCTCAAACGCCTGCTCGACTTTTAGCTCCTCCAGCCCCTCGATCTCTAAAATTTTACCTGCAAATACGTTTTTCTTGCCCTTCTTTTCGACCGTAAGCAGTCCGCGCTTGATCGCGTAGTATGGGATCGCATTTACCAGATCGCGCAGCGTCACGCCCCTTTGCAGTCGCCCGCTAAATCGCACGAGCACAGAGCCTGGCATATTTAGCGGCATAGCCCCGGACACCGCCGCAAACGCAACCAGCCCGCTACCCGCAGGAAAACTCACGCCGATAGGAAATCGCGTATGGCTGTCGCCGCCCGTGCCCACGGTGTCGGGCAGCACCATGCGGTTTAGCCACGAGTGTATGACGCCGTCGCCTGGCCTTAGGCTCACTCCGCCGCGCGAGCTCATAAATTTAGGCAGCGTCCTTTGCGTTTCAAGGTCGCTAGGCTTTGGGTAGGCCGCCGTGTGACAAAAGCTCTGCAAAACAAAATCTGCCGAAAATCCGAGGCTTGCCAGCTCCTTGATCTCGTCGCGCGTCATCGGCCCGGTAGTATCCTGCGAGCCTACGGTTAGGGTTGCCGGTTCGCAGTACTGCCCGGCTCTAACGCCCTGCACGCCGCAGGCCTTGCCCACGATCTTTTGCGCTAGCGTGTAGCCCTCGCTCTCGTTTGTTTGCGGCTGCGCGGGCTTCGCAAATATATCCTCCGCGCCCAAATTTAGCGCCGCCCTGGCCTTCGCGCAGAGCGAGCGGCCGATGATGAGCGGTATGCGCCCGCCCGCTATGATCTCGTCAAATATGGTGTTTGGCGCAAGCGTAAAACGAGCGACGGACTCGCCTTCGGGCTTGGCATTTTCGTTTAAATTTTCAAATTTAGCTTCGCCGTAAATTGAAACCGCGTCAAATTTGCCATCGGCGCTCAAATTTACCCGCCCGACGCGTAAGATCTCGCCCGCGTACGGGTAGATATCGACGACGTCGCCCGTTTCTAGCGCGCTCACGTCGGCTACGATCGGTAGCGCGCCGCTATCCTCGGCGGTGTTGAAAAATATCGGCGCGATCGCCGTTCCTATGACGATGCCGCCCGTTTTTTTATTCGGCACGCCCTCTATCTCGCGCCCGAGGTGCCACTGGATGGAGTTTATGCCGCTCTTTCGGCTACTGCCCGTACCCACGACGTCACCTGCGTAGACGACCTCGAGCCCGCTTTTTTTGAGCTCGCCGATCGTCTCTAGACTGCCTGGCTGACGCTTAACTAGCATCGCGTTTGCATGCAGCGGGATATCCGAGCGCGTATAGGCCTCGCTGGCAGGGCTTAGATCGTCGGTGTTGGTTTCGCCGGCGACCTTAAAAATCGCCGCTCTAATACGCCCAGGCAGGCACTCACGCGCCTTAAACCACTCCGCTTCCGCCCACGAGCGCAGAACTTCTAGCGCAAATTTATTGGTTTTAGCAAGCTGCGCTACGTCGTTAAAATAATCATGCACGAAAATCGTCTCTTTTAGCGCGTTACAGGCGGCCTGCGCCACGGCCTCGTCGGCGTTTTTTAGGCTCTTAAGCAGCACGATGACGCTGTATCCGCCAAGCATCGGCCGCAGTAAATTTACGGCGGCGATTTTGTCAAGGCCGCTTATCTCAAGCCCGTGATTTATAATCTCGTTTAAAAACTCCGCCTTTACCTTCGCCGCGTCGTCTACGCCCGGATTTACGCGATTTGCGAGTAAATTTACGAGCCGCTTTATCCTCTTTTGATTTTCATCTAGCCTTGCGGCGATAATCGCTTCGCCCTCACCGCCCGGCTCCATCGGCGGTACGCGTCCTGAAAGTAAGCCTAGATACTCCCTCTCGTGTGCGCTTTCAAGCTTTAAAAGCTCGCAAACCCCCCTCGTTTGCTCCTCATTTAGCGGTAGCGGCGGCACGCCTAGGGCCTCGCGCTCTTTTACGTGTTTTTCGTACTGCGTGAAAAAGTCCATCTTTTATCCTTATTAAAATTTACGTAATTTTAGCAAAACAAAGCGAAATTTGGCTAAATTTAAGCACTTGATTTTAAGGAATTACGATGCAAAAAGTGTATTTTAACTCGCCTATCGGCGTTTTGGAGATTTGCGGCGACGAGAGCGGAGTTTGCGAGATAAATTTCGTGCGAGAATTCGTCCGCACGGACGTAACGGATGCAAATTTAAAGCTTTGCTTAAGCGAGCTTGAAAGCTATTTTAAAGGTGAGCTTAAAACCTTTAAAACGCGGCTAAATATCGGCGGCACGGCGTTTCAAAGGTGCGTTTACGAAAATCTGCAAAAGATTCCTTTCGGGCAGCGCGTCACGTACGCCCAGCTGGCAGCGATAACGGGGCGACCGAGGGCGTTTCGCGCGGCAGGCTCGGCAAACGCAAAAAACAAAATCCCAATCATCGTGCCTTGCCACAGAGTCGTCGCCTCAAACGGCCTTGGCGGATACAGCGGCGGCGAAGGGCTGGCGACTAAAATTTGGCTTTTGGAGCATGAAGCGAAATTTAAAGATAAAGTTTAGCATCTTTAAAATTTAACGGTGTAAATTCATCCAAACAAGCGCAAAATTGACGGCTTAATTTTAGTTAAACTTAAGCCTGACTACACGAAGCGCGGCACCGTTTTTAGTCGGCAAAATGCGAGGTAAATTTGCCGAAACCCAAATCTAGCAAGCAAATAAACTCAGCCCGTTTCAAAACTCAAATTTAAATACAAAGTCGCCGGTAAATTTGAGGCAGAAATATATCTGCAAAAAGGCAAAAGCAAATTTAAACCGCAAACAAAAAACGCAAATTTGACCGAAAACCGCGCCGCCTTGGCTTTTTGCGCCATCTTGCCAGGCAGTAAAATTTCAAAAATAGCAAAATTTATCGTCCAAAACCCCGCTTAAAAAACAACAGCCAAAAACATCTCTTAAACCGGCGCATACCGCTAAATTTTACTTTTTACCCTTGGCTTGCGTGAGATCTCTACGATTTAAAAACCACACTATAAATAGAAAAAAGGCGGCTATTTTTAAGCATGCGTAGATGAGATCCATGTTTTTCTGGGGCGTTTGCAGTTCATCTTCGTAGCTATATTTGACGTAAACCTTGCCTGCATCATCTTCTAGCTGCAAGATTTCGTTGCCTAGCGGCATTACCTTGCTATATATAACCGCCCTCTTTTTTATGAGCGGTCTATATTTATCGTCATCTCTGCTGTCTATGTAGTATGATACCGCCGAGCCGTCGTCTAGCCTCAGTTTTAGCTTTCCGTCGCCTTTTAGACCGTAGTTTGCGGACTCCACCGTCCCTATGTTTTTCGCGAGTTCGTTTAGCGGTTTATAATCGCTATAAAAGACCATATCCTTGATAACAAACAGGATCAAAGTAAGACACAAACCAACCATAGCCATCAAAAATGCCGAAAAGATACTTCTTAAGGCAGAGCCGTTACCGTAAAATCCCCTTTTTATAAAAACTACATACAAATACGAGTTTTTGATTTTTTCTTTAAATTTCTCCAAATTTAGCTCCCGTTACTTGATACTATTTATCCGCAAAAGCCAGCGTAAACACGCCGCTAGCGATCAGCGCGATACCGATCCACTCTCGCGCGCTCGGGCGCTCGCCCAAAAATACAACCGCAAAAACAACAACCAAAACGACGCTAAGCTTATCTATGGGCGCTACCTGCGACGCAGAGCCTATCTGAAGCGCCTTAAAATACGCCAGCCACGACGCGCCCGTCGCAAGTCCGCTAAGCGCCAAAAATACCCAGTTTCGCGCGCCAAGCTCACCAAGCGGCTGCCACTTTTTGGCATAGGTTAGAAACAAAATCAGCGCCGCAGCGATAACCAGCGTCCTGATAAAGGTCGCGAAATTTGAGTCCACGCCCTCAAGCCCGACCTTGGCGAAGATCGCCGTAAGCGCGGCAAAAACCGCCGAAGCTAGCGCCCATAAAGCCCACTCTTGCATGATTTATCCTTTTTTGCGATTATAGTCTGATTTGGATAAATTTAGGGCAGGCATCGAGGCGGTAGAATCAAAAAATAGCTTAAATCAAGCTAAATCATGCGGCCTTTTTTAGCGCGCGATTTAGCCGCGCAGTATTTACAAGGTCGCAAGTACCGTCAAATTTAAAACTAAAAATCGCAGCAAACTTAAATCTACTTGCGGCGTGCCGAGTAAAATCAAATACCAAAAACGCGATACCGAGTAAATTTTAGTCCTAAAATTTACGCAAGCAGCGCAAAACGCGACTTGAAATATCAAAAGGCCGAGTGAAATTTGGCGGCTTACTAGCGGTTTTAAATTTTAGCCGGCAGCCATAAGAATCCGCGAAAGTCACTAAAATGCGTCAATTCTCGGCATATATCAAGCAATCCAAACAGGCTAAATTTAAGGCCCTTATAAAATTTTGTCTAATCAAAAATACGCAATTTAAGGCCTTGAAATTAGCGTTAAATCGCTTTTTACCCAAGCCCCGCCCTATCTTTAGCCGCTTGCGTGATGTCCTCTTCGTAGTCGTAGTATTCAAACATCGCGCCGTGCTGAAACGCGCCGTTTAGGATGTCGCCGCTTTGGCGATTTTTGAGGTCTATCTCGGCGATCTTAAAGCCGTCCAGCGTCTGGCAAAACTCCCTCAGTCGCGACGGCGGATTTTTAAGCTTCGTAAACAAAAAGCAAAATCCGCTCCCGCCGTTTCGCCCTACTCGTCCGCGCAACTGATGCAGGCTTGCTAGCCCTAGCCTTTCCGCACCCACGATCACGATAGTGCTAAGCCTTGGCAGCGAGATGCCGACCTCGACCACCGTCGTCGATAGCAGCACGTCTCCGCGCTCGCGAAATTCGCGCAGAACTTGCTCTTTTTCTTTGTCTTTGCCGTGCGTGACGTAGACGTTTGCAAAATTTGCCCGCCAAAACCCCTGCGCCTCCTCTAGCCCCTGGTAGTTCGAGCTTTCGCTGCCCTCTACGAGCGGGTATATCACGGCGACTTGCTTGCCTTTAGCGATTTGTGCTTTGATATGCGTCAGTAGCTCGCCAAAGTCCGCGCTTTGTAAAATTTGCGTGTGGATGCGCTTTTCAAAAGGCATCTGCCGCAGGAAACTAAACTCCGCAAAGCTGCTTTGTATCATACTTAGCGTGCGCGGGATCGGCGTCGCCGAAAACTGTACCACGTGAGATCTAGTCTCATTCGCCGCTTTTGCTTGCTTATTTCCTTTTTCGGGTGCGGTTGCGGTCAAATTTACCTGCTCGCCGCCGTCAAATTCGCCGTCCGCCTCGTCAAGCTGCGGGTCTTGCCCAAGCCCTCCGCTAGCTAGAGCGTTGATTTTCTCGCGTTGATTTGAGCCGAAACGGTGCTGCTCGTCTATCATAACAAGCGGCGCTGCGGGCAAGCTTTGATAGAGCAAAACGTGCGTGCCGATGATGAGATTTACGCCGTCAAATTCGGGCTTGTCGCCGCTTTTAACAAGCAAAACCCGCATAAAATCAGGCAGCAAACGCGCCGCCTCGGCGTAAATTTGCTCGGCTAGTATCGACGTGGGCGCCATGATGAGCGCAGGGCCGGGATAGACGCTAAGCGCGGCAGCTAGCATAACGAGCGTCTTGCCGCTGCCCACATCACCCATCACGACGCGTCGCACCGCATCTTTGCCGATAAAGTCCGCTCGCAAATCGGCGATAGCGTTTAGCTGGTCGGAAGTCGGCGCAAACGGCAAATTTTTAAGCCACAAAGAGATATCAAAAAGATTGATTTTAGGCGCCTTAAAGTGAGTTTTTTTAGCGTTTAGCTTTTTTAGGTAGTTGTAAATTTCAACGAATTTTAGCACCTCTTCGCCCGCTTTTTCTCGCACGAGTGCGTCCAGCATCGCCACGCTTTTTTCGTCTCCTCTGTGCAGATCTAGCAAAAACTCGGCCTCCTTAGGCGCAAGTCCAGCCTCAAGCAAATTGGGCAAATTTACGTATTTTTGGATCAAATTTTTAAACGAATCGTCTCTGAGAGAGAGCTTGTATTTGGGTATGATTTCGTTTATTTTCGTGACGATTTTGGGATTGGTTAGCTGCCACGAGCCGTAGGCGTAGGCGCATTTGCCGCTCACGAACACGCTTTTGCCGACCTTAAATGCGCCGTGATGCCAAGGCTTGGCGTTAAAAATTACGATTTTGGCGTTTTGCTCCCACGCCTCGCACCAGCATACGGCGTGCAGCATTCCGCCTTGGCGATACGCGCTTTTTATCTCTACGGCGACGCTCACGTGCCCGTCTTTTGGTGCGGCGGCCAGGCTCGTATCCTCAAAGCTTTTAGGAAGCTTAAGCGCGAGGTCGAGCAGAGTGGTTACGCCGATTTTTTTTAGATTTATTCTGTCTTTTTCATCAAATTTCATTGTAAAGCACGGCAAAACTGAGCTTTTCTATCTCCGCATGCTCCGCGATAAACGCGTTTAGCTCAGCAAGCTTTAGCTTCGAGATTTTTTCTAGCTCGTCTTTAAAATTTCCTAGTTTAAAGCCGTTATAAAACTCGCTCTGAGCGATGTTTAAGCGGTTAAAAAGCGTCTCTTGGCGTAGCGGCTGCGAGCCTAACAAAAATCTTTTAGCCTGCGCTAGCTCGCCGGCTTTCACGCCGTTTTTGACGAATTTTGCAAATTCGTCTTTCACGACCGCGACCGCCTCGCTCCTGCTTTCGTTTTTGGTTTGTAGATAGCCCCAAATTTGAGAATGGCTGAGCGCAAATTCGCTCCTAGCATACGCCGAATACGCCAGCCCTCGCTTTACGCGGATCTCCTCCATCAGTCTACTGCCAAAGCCGCCTTCGCCCAAAATAAACGTCGCGACCTTAGCCTTATATCGCTCCTCGCGGGAAACGTCAAAAGGCGCGCCGAAGTAAATATAGGCTTGCTCGCTAGGTTTGATGATGGCTTTTTCGCCGCATTTTTCATCGGTTTTTAAAAGCCTTAGCTCGCGCGGCTTGCCCGCCTTTAAGGGGCTTAAAATCTCGTCTAAATTTAGCTCCCCCGGCGCCACTTCGCCGCCCAGCACTACGAATAAATTTGCCAAATCAAGCTTGCTAGCGATGAAATTTTTAACGTCCTCTAGCGTGATACTCTCCACGCTTTGCTTCGTGCCGATGCTAGGCCTTGCTAAATTCGTACCAGGATACAGCAGTCCGTTTAGCGCGACTCTAGCTAGATAGTCGTAGTCGCTCTCGTTGCTAGATATCTCGCCCAGAGTCAGAGTTCGCACCTTCTCAAAGCTTTTTTGGCTTAAATTGGGCTCCTCTAAAAGCTCTTTTAGTTTAGCAAGCGCAAAAGAAAAGTGCTCCTTTAGGCAGTTTAGCTCAAACGCAAAGGTCTCAAATCCCACGCTCGCGTAAAGACTAATCGCGCGCGTTTCAAGCTCTTTAGCAAAGCCCGCCGCACCCTTGCTTAGCGTTCCTTCGTCAAAAATTTTAGCGACGAATTTAGCAAGTCCGGCCTTTTCCTCCGCGCAAGCTCCGGCGACCTTAAAAATAAGCTTTAGGCTCACCGCGGGCAGGGTTTTGCTAGCCTCGTAAACGGTCGGGATTTGTAAATTTGCGGCTTTTAAATTTATGATTTTCATCAATAAAACCTTTCTAAAATGTCATAATTTGTATTGCGTTTGGCGGGTTTTTCGCCGATGTCTTTGATGAGGCGTATCATCTCGTCTTGATTCATGCGGTAGCTAGCGCCCGCGGCCTTGACGACGTTTTCCTCCATCATCGTGCTGCCTAGGTCGTTTGCGCCAAACAGTAGCGCCAACTGCCCGATGTAGCTGCCCTGCGTGACCCAGCTGCTTTGGATGTTGGGTACGTTGTCTAAAAACAGCCTAGAGACCGCAAGCAGGCGCAAATAGCGATTCGAGCTTTGCTTTTTAATCTCGGGACGTTCGGCGGCTAGGCGCGTGTTTAGCCCCTGAAAGCTCCACAATATAAACGCTCTAAAGCCGCCCGTCTCATCCTGCAAGCTCCTGATATGCTCCCAGTGCTCCACGATCTCGCGCGTGGTTTCGACGGTGCCAAACATCATCGTAGCCGTCGTCTTTAGCCCTTCCTCGTGCGCCTCGCGGTGGATGCGCAGCCAAGTCTCTACGTCGCATTTTTTAGGCGCGATCACGTCTCGGACGCGGTCGCTAAGTATCTCTGCTCCGGCTCCTGGCATCGAGTAGAGCCCCTTTTCTCGCAGACGGCGTAGCGCCTCTCTGGTGCTAATGCGCGAGATCCTCGCGATATAGTCGATCTCGACCGCTGAAAATCCATGTATCGTGATGCTTGGGTATTTTTTAGCGATAAACTCCACGAGATCCTCGTCCCACTCGATTTTTAACTTCGGATGCACGCCGCCTTGAAACAAAATTTGCGTCCCGCCGATAGCGATGAGCTCCTCGATCTTTTGCCCGATCTCGTCAAAGCCGAGTACATAAGCGTCCTCGTCCTTGTGATCGCGGTAAAACGCGCAAAATTTACAGTCCACCCAGCACGCGTTCGTGTAGTTGATGTTTCTATCTACGATAAAGGTCGTGACGCCCTGAGGATGCAGCTCGCGTTTGCGCGCTAAAGCCATCGCTCCAAGCTCGTTTAGCTCGGCGTTTTCTATCAAATTTACCGCCTCGTCCACGCTTAGTCTATTCAAATTTTTCCTTTAAATTTTTTACGCGAGTTTAGCGAAAAACGCTTTTATCTTTGATAAATTCGCGTTTTTTAACTTCTTGCGGATATCGTTTCGCGCTTCAACGCAAAGGAAAAAGAAATGATTTTAAAATCCGTAAAAAACGCGGCCAAGCTAAGAAATTTAGCCCTTTTGGCGGTAGCTACTATGTCGATGTCTCGTCGCGCCATAAAAAGCTCGCTCGCAAAGACAACTGAGACGTGCCTAGACGTCATCAAGGCGGGCGTGACGGTCTGTGCTGCCGCAGATAGCCGCTCTCCCGCATAAACTGCGGCGTCAAATTTGCCGCGGCTTTTTAAATTTAACCCATTTTGCCGCCCGCTTAAATTTAACCCGATTTATAAAGCTTAAATTTGATAAAATCGCGAGATATTTTATCAAAGGAGAAAAGATGAAAAATTTAGTTTTAGCTGCGATTTTGGCGCTATTTTTTGTAGGCTGCGCGGCAAACAAACCGGCTCCCGCCGAACAAAACGCACAGGAGTATCGCCACGCCACCCAGATAAAAGACGCTAGCTGCGCACAGTCTCACGCAGAGATGAAAGAGTGCCCTCATCACGGAAATCACGGAGCGGATAAAGGTCACGGCTGCGGCGGCGAGAGCGACAAATCAAAGTTATACCCAAAATGCGACGCAAAAGCGCAAGGCTGCGCGCAGCATAAAGGTTGCGCTCATCATGAAAAAAGCTGCGTAAGCGACGAAGCGCTCGCCTGCCCTCATCACAAGCACTAAAATTTAAATGCGGTCAAGGTCAAATTTGATCGCATTTCCCCATCAAATTTGCGCCTGCCGGCAACATAAAACCAAGTTAAATTTCGCTGCAAAGTAGTTAAATTTCGGTTTTAGTCTCGTCGTCTAAAATTTTAAGCAAGCTGGGCATCCTAAACTCGCCGCTCATCCCCTTTACTAGCCGTGCCGCTTCGTCTACATCCATACCGATCGCGCTAATAAAAAGCGGCCTTTTGCTACCGCCTCTGCAAATTTCTCTTACAAATTTGCAGCTACCTTTAAAAGGCGATTTAGCTACACCCACGATCTGCACTCTGCGCTCCAAGCACTCGTATAAATGCCCGCCCAGACCGTATCCGCCCTCGTCGTCAATATAAACGAAACCGTCGATCACGATGAGCGAGATATCCCGCACATCCAAATCCTGCAAAAGCGAGACGATGCACGGTAGCTCCCTTTTATAAAAGCTTCCGCTCTCATAGGGCGCTACGCCGTCCACTACTTTTGAGATGATTTTGAGCGGCTTTTCGTCGCTAAAGTTTTCAAACAAAACCCCTACGACTTTAGCCTTGTTTCCCGTATAATACGCATCTACGGCAAGTTTCATCGATATCTTTTAAATTTGAGCGGCAAAAGGCGACTTATTAAGCCGCCCCAAAAGCTCAAATTTAATCCCTCTCCAAAACGACTTTATTGCCTTTGGTGCCGAGCACGCGTACCTTTGCACCCTCGGCTAAATTTCCGTCATAGCGCCACAAAGTACCTTTAAAATAAACCATGCCCTCTCTGATCTCGCCCTCGCCGCTCTCGTTTAAAAAATCGTCTTTGACCTCGCTTTCGTGCTGGTTAAATTTGGCCTTTAGCGGCTTTCTGAGTGCAAAAAGCAGGACTAGGGAGACGATAGCGATGAGTAAAATTTGATACTCCCAAGCGATATCTACAAAAAATCCCAAAACTCCGACCGCCAAAAATCCAAGTCCGAAAAATAGCACGAAAAAGCTGCCCAGCATAAACTCGAGCATGATTAGCCCCACGCCCGCAGCCAGTATGTAGTAGGCAGATATCATTTTGCTGCCCTAGCGCCCAAAAAGTCCTTTAAAACGCTTAAAGAGCCGATAAGCTCGGTCGCTTCGTAAGGCACTAAAATTTTATCTTTCGAGCCGTTTTTGGCTAGCTCGTTAAAGGCTCCGACGCGGTCGCGCGCGAGCAGGAACTCAGCGGCTTTGGCGTTTTGCGCCATGCTTTCGTTTATCATATCCATCGCCTCTTTTTGAGCCGTCGCTAGCGCGATTTGCTCGTATTTTTTCGCATCGGCCATACGCTCGATGGCTTCGGCTTGCAATACTTTTTCTTGTTTTAGCGCCTCGGCGTTGCGGATGAGTGCCTCTTTTTCAGCCTGCGCTTTTAGCTCGATCGCGCGTTTTTCGCGCTCGGCTTTCATTTGTAGGTTCATCGCCTCTTCGATTCCTTGAGGCACGGAGATTTCGGAGATCTCGACGCGCATGATCTTTACGCCCCAGTTATCGGCGGCGTCTCCGAGCGCTCTTTGCAGCGCGGAGTTTAGGCGGTCGCGCGAGCTAAGCGTATCATCAAGGTTCATCGCACCTATCTCGCCTCTTAGCGTAGTCATGGCCAAATTTGCGATCGCGCGCTTATAGCTATCGACGTTATACAGAGCCATTTTGCCGTCTACGACCTTTAAAAACACGATGCCGTCGACGCTGATATTTACGTTGTCTTTGGTGATGACTTGCTGCTTCGTGATATCTACTAGCTGCTCTCTAACGGTGATTTGCGCGCGGATCTGATCGACAAAAGGGATGATGATGTGAAATCCGCTGTCAAGCACCTTGTGAAATTTGCCCAAACGCTCGACGATGTAGATATCAGACTGCGAGATAATCTTGATACCGGCTTTTAAAAACAAGACCGCGAAGGCCAGCACGACCACGGCAAATACGATAAACGGGATGCTCTCTTCCATGACTACTCCTTAAAATATTTTTTATCATTCTAGCCGCTTTTTGCTAAAATTTCGCCATTTTAGCGGAAAATTTTTAGTATAATTAGCCAAAATTTTAAGGATAAATCATGAAAAATATTTTATTTTTAGCTACGGCTGCGATGATATTTGCAGGCTGTGCGACCGGCGGAAGTGCCGTAAATAACAAAAAATGCGGCGGCACGGAGGTTTTTGAAACGTGCGGCGCCGAAATAGATAAGGAAAATTTGATCGGAGTTTACGAGGCTAAGGTGTTTTGCGACGGTTGTAGCGAAAACTCAAAAAGCACGCTAATCCTAAACGCGGACGGGACGTTTAAAATCGACACCGTTTATCAAAAAAAGATCGCGCAAAGAGAGGTGCAAAAGGGCATTTACGAGATAGAGGGCAACACCCTAAGCGTGACGAATCAATACCGCGAAAAGCTAAATTTCGAGATCAACGGCGATACGCTACGCCAGATAAGCAACCAAAACAGCTTCATCAAAGAAAATTTCGCCCAGGAGCGCATTTACAAAAAGCTAGAAGCTAACTAAGCGGCAAATTTAGCGCTCAAATTTGACCCGAAGCCAAAATGAATAAATTTATCGACCTGCTAAAAACGCAACCCGTTTTCGCGCGCCTCTCGCTCATACAGCTGATTTGTTATTTTGGCGTTTGGTTCTCGCACACGGGCATTTTCACGCTACTTATCGAGCTTGACGCGCCCGTTTGGGCTATCACGGCGGCGGCAGCGCTTGCTTTCGTGCCGGGCGTGCTGCTATCGCCTTTTAGCGGTATTGTGGTGGATAAATTTAGTCCTAAACCTATGCTAATAGCGCTCACGGTCGTAGAGATGGCGACGGTTTTTATGCTCGTTTTTATCGATAAGCTCTCCTTGCTGTGGCTGCTATTTGCGATAATATTTATCAGAGTCGGGGCCGGCGGAACCTATTTTCAGGTCGAGATGAGCCTGTTTCCCAAAATTTTAAACAAAGACGAGATAAAAACCGCAAACGAGATCCACTCGCTCATCTGGGCGTTTTCATATACCGCAGGCATGGGGCTAGCGGGCATTTATATCCATTTTTTCGGGATCAAAAGCGCCTTTTTGCTTGACTGCGCTCTTTACGGCGCGGCGCTTATCGTCCTGCTTAAAACGGACATCGCCGTGCGAGCCAAAAAAGGCGGCGAAAAAGTCCGCGAGATGCTAAAAAACGGCCTAAAATACGTAAAACAAAATCCGCTCATCGCGCATCTCATCATGCTACACGCGGTGGTGGGCGTGACTAGTTACGACGCGCTCGTAGCTCTGCTAGCCGACTATCCGTACGCTGGCCTGCTCTCGGCATCGCTCATCATCGGCTATATCAACGCCTGCCGCGCCGTCGCCCTTATCGTCGGTCCGCTCGTGCTTAGCAAATTCGTCTCAAACTCCAACCTAGTCTATATCTACGTCGGTCACGGGCTTGGCGTCATCGCGTGGAGCGCGCTTCAGTTTAACTTCTATATCGGATTTATCGGGATTTTCTGCGCGGGATTTTTTACCTCGACGCTTTGGAGCTACACCTACACGCTCATCCAGCAAAAGTGCGATCCCGCATTTTACGGCCGCATCATCGCCTATAACGATATGGTTTATCTAGGCGTCGCGGCGGTGATATCTAGCGGTATAGGACTGCTTTTTGAGCTTGGGCTTAGCCTCCCGCTGATCACGGCGCTAATAGGCTGCGTGTTTTTTGCCGGAGCGATTTATTGGATATTCGTGCGTAAAATTTATAAAGACGAACTAGCGTAAATTTACTCTGCGGCGCGGGTTTAGCAAGGCAAATTTAAGCGAGCACATTTACCGTCCGCGTCAAAAACGTAGCCGTCCGCTTACGTCAAATTTAAGCAAATTTGAGCCGAATTTGACCCAAATTTACCTCGCCTAGGCCTTAGCGTAATAAGTCGTTCCGTTTGAAATATGCTTTTTATAAAGCGTCGTAAACGGCACTAAATCAGCATGTCCGACGTAGAGTCTGCCGTGATCGCTCAAAATTTTATGAAAGCGCTCGACCGTTTTTAGCTTAAATTCCTCGTTAAAATAAATCATCATATTTCGCGAGAAAATGATGTCGAATTTGCCTAGCTTAAAGATCGCGTCGTCAAAGATATTTGCCACGCTAAACTCGCATCTAGGCAGCATCTCGCGCTTGATTTCGTACTTGCCGTCGCGTTTTGTGAAGTAGATATTTTTTTGATTGTCGTTTAAGCGGTGCAAGGAGCGCTCGTTATAAACGCCTTTTTTACAGCTATCGATAGCCTCGGAGTTTATGTCGATACCCACGATACTAACGCGGTTTACGTCGAGTAAATTTGAGTGCGCGAGCATACCTAGCGAGTATACCTCGTCGCCCGTCGAGCACGGCGCGCACAGTATCCGCACGCTATCAAGCTCCTCTCTGGCGTAGTAGATCGCGGCTTGTAGCTGCGGCAACTCTCTGTAAAAATAAGTCTCGTTCGTGGTGATTAAATTTACGATTTCTTGCCTCATAAGGCGGTCTACGACGACTTTTGAACTTAACGCTTCAAAGCTTGGAATTTCGTTTGCCTGGCAGAAATTTATTAGGCGCTGCTTTATCATGTCCTTTTTGGACTCCAGATCCACGCCGCACATATTTTTGACGACTTCGACGAATTTATTTAGCCCCGCCGCATCGCTGGGAGCGGGCGTCAAATTTGTATTTTCAAGCATGTAAAAACCTTTCTAGTTCCGCTCTTATACCGCCGATTGGTAGCGACTTTAAATTTGCGTTGATTTCTTTCGCGCGTTTTGGCATGCCGTAGACGATCGCGCTCTCCTCGCTTTCGGCGATGCATTTAGCGCCGGCTTTATATAGCTCGTTTAGCCCGCGCGCACCGTCGTCGCCGATGCCAGTTAGCAGGATCGCCATGACGTCGGCAAATTTGCAAGCCTGCACACCGGAGTGAAAAAGCACGTCTACGTTGGGGTTGTACGTGGTCTCCTTTGCCGGCGAGCACATGCCGGCCATGAGGGGGCTAGCAGAGATTATCTCCGAGTTTTTTTCGCAGATATATATCGCGCTTTTTAGCTGCGCGGGCGCGCCCAGCATCACGACCTGCGCCGCGCACTCCTTGTTAAACTGCGAGATAAAACTAGGGATGAAAGCCAGGCTCATGTGCTGCGCGATAACGACGCTAGCTCCGTTTAGCTCAAGTCCTTTAAAAAGCCTTTTTAAATGTCCCGGACCGCCCGTCGAGGCGCCGACTAAGACCAGTTTTTGTTTCAAATTTATTCCGTTTTTGAGTTAATTTTACGGCTATTTTATCTTTATTTGTATTAGATTTAGCTATAAGGCAAAATACATAAAATAGTGCAAATAATTTTATGTTAGCTAAATGCCGCGGTAAAATTTAGATGAGATTTTTGTGCTTGCGGTAGCGGCGGAATAGTCGTCAAATTTTTGCGACAAGATTAGCAGCTGTAAGCTCGGCGTTTATACCTAAATTTTATGCATTTTCTTGTATTTATCTTCAAATTTATGGCTTTTTGCTACGAGATTTTCGCCAAATTTTACTTGATAGCAGGCGGTTTTATTTTCTTTAGATGAGGCTCTTTTTTATCGTGCGTTACTACTTTTTTCTAGCGCGTGTTTCGGATGGTTTGCGCCTTTTGAGCCGTTACCGCTAGCAAAAACTAGAGCCGAAAATAAGATCAACAAAGGCAAGGCTAAAATCGCTATTATCCCGACCGTCTTTTTCGTTTAAATTTCCTAGTTCGCGCTCAAATTTGCACTTGCAATAAGCCTGCCCTCGCTTCTATTTTGCCGCGAGCGCTCTATTTTTTATTCGTCATTTGATACAAAAAGTTAAAGATTTCGGCGACTGCTTTATAGAGATTTGGCGGGACTTCCTCGTTTAGATCGACCTTGCTTAGAACCTCGATTAGATCGGCGTCCTCTTTGATCGGGATGTCGTGAGATTTGGCTAGATTTATGATGTTTTTCGCCACTTCGCCAGAACCCGTAGCTAGCACCCTAGGGGCGTTATCTTTTTGGCGATTGTAGCCAAGAGCCACGGCCTTTTTAGTTTTTTGCACTTTTGCCAAATTTACGCCTTTTTATCAAATCCCATATCAAGCTTATCCAGACCGCCGTAAACGCCGCTAAGACGCAGTTTAGGCATAGTTTTTAGGCTAAAATTCGACACTATCAGCCCCTGCTCGCCGATAGCCCTTTTTAGCTCCTTTGCGCCGCTTAAAATTAGCTCCTTAAACTCCTCTTTTTGCGTCGCAATCGCAAGGTCGATGTATTTGTTTTCGCTAAGCGCCACCATGATATTAATTTGTCCGAAATTTTGAAAATTTAGATCGATTTGCGCGTAGTGTTTTTGCTTTTTGCCCTGCTTAAACCTGATGTTTCCGCCCTCTACGCCCTCCCAGACGTAAGGCAGATAGGTCTGCACTCCGCCCGTTACCGCGGAGGCTAGCTGGTGCATCTCGATTTGAGCGAGCAGCTTTGAGGCGGCGTCTTTTACGGGGCTAGCGTCCGGGGACTTTGACTGCATGTTTAAAAGAGCGCTTTTTACGTCGTTTTGTAACACCTTTGCCGTCTCTTCGGCGCTTTTTGGCGTCACTGCGCCAAGCTCGCCGCGAGCGATATTTTGCTGTTTGATTAGCTTGCCGACTTCACCTAAGTTATTTTTTGCTTCAAAGCCCGCTTTATCGGCGATTTGCAAGGCGAAATTTAACTTTCTGGCCGCATTTTGCAGCTTATCTTGCAGCGTTGCACCCTCGCTTCCTTCCGCGCCGTCTCGGACGATTTTTTGCGCGAAATCGTTAAATTTATCCTGCGAGCCCGCAAGCGCGCCAAGCTCGTCCGTTAGCTCTTTTACCGCGCTTTTTAGCTCGGCGAAATTTAAAGCAAAGCCTCTGTTTTGACTTAGTTTTTCGCTGTTTAAATTTTGCATTTTTTCGCCCGCGCTTGCCAGCAGCTGCGAGACTTTATTTAGCTCGGCGTTTAGAGTTTTTTCGTTTAGGCTTAGCCCGCTGCCGCTCATGGCGTTTGCTTGTTTATCCATAAATTTAGCCGCGTTTTCGAGTTTATCAGCGATTTCAAAAAGCTGCTTAAAAGGCGAGCCGGCTAGCGTATCTTTGGCAGCGGTTTTAGCGTTTTGTAAAATTTGATCAAGCCTTGCAAAGCTCTCGTTCGTGCTTAGGCTGTCATCCTTAGCCAAGGCTGAAATTTGCTCCAAAAGCTGATGATTTGAGAGATTTTTTATATCACCAAACAGCTTATTTATCGCGCTAGGTAGGTTAAATTTGCCGTTTAGCGCGTCCTTTAAATTTGCCTCCAACATGATGCCCGAGTTTTTTATCTGCTCGTTTAGCGGCGCATTTTTTAGATTGGCGACGGGTTTTAAGAACTCCTTTAGTTTAAGCGCGAATTCCTTTAGGTCGGGCTCGTTTTCGGCAAGCGCGACGAGGCTTTTCATATCTTTTGCGAGATTTGGCGAGAGCTGGAGATTTTTAGCTTGCGCGGCTAGCTCTTTGGCCTGCGTAGGGCTTGATTTTAGCTCGTCTAAAAGCTTATTTACGAGCTTATCTAAATCCTTTACGGCGTTATCTGCGGCCTCGGAGCCTAAATTTTGCGAGGGCGCGGGCTGATTTTTAAAAAGATTTTTGATTTCGCCCGCCTGACCCGTCTGTCCGGCGTTTGCGCCGCCTACTCCGCCTGTTTTGGGTAGCGCGCCGCCGACTGCGGCCTGGGTCGCGACTTGCGAGCTTATAGCGTTATTTACTGATTCCATACGGCTATATCGTCAAATTTGAGATTTTCATTAGCTATTGGCCATCGTGCCGGGACTATGCTCAAAGCCCCGCCTGCTTTCAAGCGGAACGGTCTTTTGCGTGAGGCAAAATGCGATGAGAAACGCAAGCAATGCCACGTAAACCCACATAAAACCGTCAAAGCCTAAAATTTTCATACTAGCACCCATTATCATGGATGAAAGAAGCGAACCGAAAGAGTAGCTAAAAAGCACGGCGCGCCCTACTTCGATACCTTGATTTTTGTGTTTTAAAACGTCGTTTGCGCGAGCAAGCGATAACGCGTAGAGGCAAAAAGCGCCGGAACCCAGAAAAAACGACAAAACGTACTGCGCGTAGATGGAGGGCTTAAGCGCCAAAAAACAAATAGCCGCAAATAGCGACACGCCCGCGCAACACATTATCGCGGGACGACGGCCGAATTTATCCGAAAAGCCGCCGATGAGAGAGTGGGCGATAAAGCCGCCTGCCATCGCGATGGTCATAAAAAAAGAAACCTCCCTCGCGCCGTATCCTTGCAGCAGGATATAAACGCTAGCCATCGTAAAAAAGCCGTTTATGAGGATGCCCGCTACGATACTGGTAATGAGCGCCAAAGGCACGAGCGCAAAGACTCTCGGGATAGAGACGCTCTTTTTTTCAGGGATCGGCGGCTCTTTGATGCGAATCAAATTTAAAGGAATACTCGAAAACAAAATAAACGCCGCACTAAGCAAAAGCACGTGAGAAGTGGATAAATTTAGCGATAGCACGAGGATACCCAGCCCAAAACATACGTAAAATGTAATCTCGTAAAAGGCTAACACTCGCGAGCGCACTTCGTTTCTAGCGCGCGCGTTGAGCCAGCTTTCGATTATCATCAAGATCGAGTAGTAGCAAAATCCCAGACACCCGCGCAAAAATGCCCAAAAGTAGAGATTTTGGCTAAGATCGTGAAACATCGCCGCAATACCAAAAAGCGACGCAAATATCCCAAAACTCCTGATGTGGCCGACTTTTGAGACGATTTTGTGCGAAAATATCGTAGCTATCATCGCTCCAACGAAAAATACCGCAATGACAAATCCCGTCTCCAGCTCGTCCGCGCCCATTTTTTTTAGCTCGACGCCCGCAGAACTGATGATGAGGCCGTTTCCTACAAACAAGAACGCCATCCCTACAAATAGCGCAAACATCGATCTGATCGTTATTATCGAGCTATTTCTCATTGCTTTTTACTCCGTATACCAAAGCGCCCGCAGGCATCGCCGCAAGCGCAATCAAAAACGCGGCGATATCAAGGTTGTCTTGCCTTTTGAGCGCTAAAAATCCGACGACCAAAACCGCATACGCGATCAGCCGAAAAGGCACGAAAGCGGTGAAGTAGTTGGGCGAATTTTGTTTTAAATTACGCGCGAAATTTTGCTTTTTTGACGGCTTAGCTTCGCTGTTTTGATTTGATTCGTTTAAATTTGACTCGTTTGCCAGGCTTAAATTTGACCCGCCGCTTTGGTCTGCGTCGTTTAAATTTTGCTCGTCAAATTTAGCCCGCTCGTTTTCGTCTTTTAAATTTAGCTGCGCGTCCGCTTTTGCGTAATCCTCCAAATTTGACGCGTCTGGGCGCTTAGCATCTTCGCGGTGCGGGTCATGCCCGTCAAATTTAGCCTTCGCGGGGCGATCGGGAAACTCCTCGTGATTTTCGCCCCACTCGTCTATGTTATCATCCGCGTAGGCGTCGTAGCCTCGCACGCCGTTTTGCACGCGTTTTTTATAGGCTCTAAAGGTTGCGGCCAGCACCAAAAGCGAGCCCCCAAAAGCAACCTGCGAGCTGTAAAACCACGCGCGGCCAAATACCGCAGAGCTTAGCAACAACAAAACCTCAAACGCGCCGTAAACGGCAATGAGCTTAAAATTCACTCATCGTCCTCGTCGTCGTCTTTCGCGGGTTTAAATTTACTCTCGTCTTTTAGCTGCTCAAGGCTTTTTATCTGCGCGTCGTAGGCCTTTTTGACGTTTAGCGCGGCTGCTGCGATACCCACGGCTACGCCCGCAAACAGTGTCCACGTCCAGCCCGTTTCCTTCATGATCCAGTACCCCGCGCCCGAGCCTATAAGAATCGCTACGACGATAGAGATGCCAAGGCTTAGCTGCTCGGCGCCTTTTACGACCTCGCCTAAATTTATCCTAGCCATCAAACAAATCCCCAACTGTTTTTTATCTGCTCTTTTATCTTTTCTCGCTCTAGTTTTGCCTCTTTTAGCCGCTCCTCCAGCTCGGCGATCCTGGCTTTTACGCCTTGCATCCTCTCGTGCTCGTCGTGCATCTCGTCCGTGATCTCGTCAAAGCTCTCGTCGGCGGCCCTAACGGCAAAAACTATATCCTCGTCGCTCATCGCCTTGCAAACAAAGCCCGTCTCAAACTGGCTAGGCGCTAGATAAACGCCGCGTTTTAGCATATTTGCGTGAAATTTAGCGTACAAATTTACGTCGCTTTTTAGCGCGTCGTCGTAGTTTTTAACCTCGTTTTGATTAAAGAAAAATCCGAACATCGAGCCTCGCACCGTCGTTTGTAATGCGATGCCGTGCTTTTTAGCTGCCTCGGCAAAGCCTCTCATTAGCAAATTAGCCTTTTTGCCTAGCTCGGCGTATAAGCCGTCGTCGGCAAAAATTTTACTTAGGCTCGCGACGCCTGCGGCCATAGCTACGGGATTGCCGCTTAGCGTGCCTGCTTGATACACTGCGCCTAGCGGGCTTAGGCAGTCCATGATAGCTGCCCGTCCGCCAAACGCCGCCGCCGGGCAGCCTCCGCCGATAACTTTACCAAACGTTACCAGATCGGCCTTTATACCGTTAAATTCGAACGATCCGCGCCTACTCGCGCGAAATCCGCTCATGACCTCGTCAAAAATTAACACCGCGCCGTTTTCATCGCAAAGTCGCCTAAGCCCGCTTAAAAACTCGTTGCTAGCAGGCACTAGCCCCATATTTCCTGCGATAGGCTCGATGATGAGAGCGCCGATTTTGCCCCTATTTGCCTCGAATATCGCCCTCACGCTTTCTAAGTCGTTGTAGCGCGCTAGATACGTGTTTTTTACCACATCGGCAGGCACGCCGCCGCTTGAAGCGTTGCCGTACGTCGTCGCGCCGCTACCGGCTTTTACCAAAAGCGCGTCGCTGTGTCCGTGGTAGCAGCCTTCAAATTTTATCAGTCCGTCCTTGCCGCTAAAGCCCCGCGCTACGCGTATCGCGCTCATCGTGGCCTCGGTGCCCGAGCTTACAAAGCGTACCTTTTCCACGTTTTGAAACTCGTCGCAGATTAGTTTAGCAAGCCTTGTTTCTAAATTTGACGGAGCGCCGAAACTCAGTCCTTTTTTAGCCGTCACTATCACCGCTCTCTCGATATCCGGGTCGCAGTGCCCAAAAATGAGCGGCCCCCAGCTCTGAATAAAGTCCAGATAGCGGTTGCCCTCGATATCGACTAGATACGCGCCCTCGCCACGATCTACTATAAAAGGCTCGCCGCCGACGCTGCCAAACGCGCGAACGGGCGAATCCACGCCGCCGGGGATATAAATTTTGGCTAGCTCAAAAGCTTCTTTGTTCGTCATTTTTTATCCTTATTAAAATTTATCACGTATTCGTAAAGCAAATTTATCTCTTCGTCGGTTAGAAAGTAGCTAGGCATCACGCTTTTTGCACTTAGTACGCCCTCTTTAAACGTCTCTAAATCAAGATTATTTATCCTGGGAGCTACCAGTTCCTTTTCCTCTTTTACTTTGGTTTTTTTATTTTCTTCTTTGTATTTTGCGATCACGCTACCCTCGCCGCCCTTGCCGTGACACTTGTCGCAGCCGATGCCGCGCGGGTTTTGATAGAGCATCTTCGCGTATTCGTTTTTCGTGATAAAATCGCTCGCAAACGCCGCGCCGCAAAGTAGCCCCAAAATCAGCCAAATTTTCATAAATTCTTTCGCTTTTTCGTAAATTTAATCTAAAATTAGCTATCATACAATCTTTGCGATTAAAAAGTAATAAAGGACGAAAATGACGATATTAGACGGAAAAAACGTAAGCGCACAAGTAAAGGAAAGAGTAAAAAACGAAGCGTTAAATTTGAAAAATCAAGGCATAGAGCCTGCGCTCGCGGTGATACTGGTGGGCGAGGATAAAGCCAGCCAAACCTACGTCGCGGCAAAAGAAAAAGCCTGCATAGCCTGCGAGATAAAAAGCGTGATGCACCGCCTGAGCGAATCCACGACGCAAAGCGAGCTAATCGCGTTAATAGACGTGCTAAATTTAGACGACGGCATCGACGGCATCCTAGTTCAGCTGCCGCTACCAAAGCATATAGATACGAATAAAATTTTAGAAGCCATTAGCCCCGCAAAAGACGTGGATGGCTTTGCCGCGATAAACGTCGGCAAGCTAGCTAGCGGACTTGACGGCTTCGTACCGTGCACGCCGCTAGGCATAATGGAAATTTTTAAAGCCTACGATATAAATTTGGAGGGCAAAAACGCCGTCGTGATCGGGCGCAGCAACATCGTGGGCAAACCGATGGCAAATCTGCTGCTAAACGCCAACGCGACCGTAACCGTGACGCATAGCAAAACGCGAAATTTAAAAGAAATTTGCGCGAACGCCGACATCCTAGTAGCCGCTATCGGTAGGGCGGATTTCGTAACGGCCGATATGGTAAAAGAGGGCGCCGTCGTGATCGACGTAGGCATAAACCGTATGGACGACGGCAAGCTAAAGGGCGACGTCAAATTTGACGAAGTAGCTCCAAAATGCTCGTTTATAACTCCGGTTCCGGGTGGCGTAGGTCCGATGACTATCGCGATGCTGCTGTCAAACACCATAAAATCAGCCAAAAACCGCACGAAAAAGGCATAAATTTTGAAAAAAGCGTTTAATAAATTTTTAGATTTTTCAAACAGCTGGACGGGCACGGTCGTCATCGTCCTGCTCGTGATTTTCTTTGTCGCGCAGGCCTTCGTGATACCGTCTGGTTCGATGAAGGACACGCTTTTAGTCGGCGATCATCTTTTCGTTAAAAAATTTAGCTACGGCATCTCGACACCGCGCATTCCGTGGATCGAGGTCAAGATTTTGCCCGATTTTAACGGTAACGGCCATCTCATCGAGGGAGCCAAACCCCAGCGCGGCGATATCGTAGTTTTTCGCTATCCGCACGATGAAAAGATCCACTACGTCAAGCGAAATTTCGCAGTCGGCGGCGATGAAGTGATATTTACGGAAAAGGCGCTATTTTTACACCCGCACGAGGGCGAGGAGTTTATAAAGGCGAATTTCGACGAAAAAGATATCGTTAAATTCGGCGGCAAACTTTTCGTCAAAGAGCCTTATAAATTCGGCGGCATCCACTACGATGAGAAGGTAAATTTATTTGATCTAGCCGTAAACTACCTAAACGCGAGCAAATTCGCCATGCAACCCGTTATCGTAAACGAGCTACCAAGCGTGGGCAACTATCCGTTTAACGCATTTTATTTTCAGGTTCCCGAAGGCGAGTTTTTCATGATCGGCGATAACCGCGACCACTCAAACGACAGCCGCTTTTGGGGCTCCGTGGCATACAAAAATATCGTCGGTAAGCCTTGGTTTGTATATTTTAGCTGGGACGACGAATACAAAATCAGATGGAACAGAGTCGGTAAGAGCGTGGATTTTATACAAAACTCGCCCAAGCTACTAGAAGCCGCCAGAGCCGAAGCTAAAAACGACGGAAACAAGATCGAATGAACCTTGATAGCATCGACTTAGCTCAGGTGGCGATCCTAGTCGCCGTGCTCGTTATCTCCGTCGTCGGACACGAGATAGCGCACGGATATGCAGCGTTTAAATACGGCGACTTGACCGCCAAAAATTTGGGACGGCTCAGCATAAATCCCATAAAACACGTCGATCCGCTAGGCACTATAGTTGTGCCCGCGCTCATGTATCTTAGCACCGGAGTGACGTTTGGCTGGGCTAAACCCGTGCCTATAAATTTACGCACTGTGCTCTATAACGGCGGCTACAAGGCAGCTATCATCGTCGCTCTTGCCGGCATCGCGTACAACCTAGCTCTCTTTGCGCTAGCGTTTTGCGCGCTTAAATTTATCGGTTTTGGGTTTTTTGATAGCTTGGTAGCGGAGTTTGTTTTCATGCTCGCCGCCGTAAATTTAGTCCTAGCCCTCTTTAACCTCTATCCTATCCCGCCTCTTGACGGCTCAAAAGCGCTTGAATATCTTTTACGCATTTTCGGGTTTCACGGTGCTGCAAACCGGCTAAATAGCATACAAAGATACGGCTTTATCGCGCTAGTTATCATCGTGATCTCGCCGCTAAAAGATTACTTTTTCGAGCCGATACGATATGCCGTCACGATCATGAGGATGTTTTTATAGGCGGCAAATTTAAAATTTAGCCCAAATTTCGCTGCTAAAGGCTCGCGGCGAAATTTTACTTTAATGCTTTTTTGCTATAATTAAGCATTTTTTAGCTTATGGAAATTTCATGAAAATAGACAAAATTTTTATCGCGAGCGACCACGCGGGCTTTGATTTTAAAGCGCAAATTTGCGAGATTTTAAAAAGCGAAGGTTTTAGCGTATGCGACCTAGGAACGCATAGCAAAGATAGCGTCGATTATCCCGATTTTGCTGAGCTTCTAGCGCAAAATTTGCAGCACGAAAACGAATACGGCGTGCTAATCTGCGGCACGGGTATAGGCATCAGTATTGCGGCTAACCGCCATGCGCATGTTCGATGCGCGCTTTGTCACGACGTCACCACGGCAAAACTAGCGCGAGAGCACAACGACGCAAACGTGCTAGCTATGGGCGCTAGAACGGTCGGCGACGCGGTCGCGGTAGATATGATAAAGGTCTTTTTCGCTACCGAATTTGCCGGCGGTAGGCACGAAAGACGCGTGAAAAAGTTAGGAGGCGAGAAATGACCGATTGGCTCGTACTTACAGTTTTGATCTGCATTTGTATCTATCTCACCGTTATGGTGTTTTACTTTAAAACCTTGCTTAAAAAAGAGCGCACGACGCGCGATTTTATGAAAAATAATCTCCAAGATACCGAAGTCGTCATTCGTAAGCTACAAATCCAGCTCCAGCGCGGCCTTGGCAACATCGACATACTAACCGACGAACTAAACAAGGTAAAAAACGACGCCAACGCCCTTCGCACCAGAAACTCGCAGTACCGCCTGGAAAACGACAAACTCCGCCAGCGCATCCGCGAGCTAGAGGGCAAAATCGAAGCGCTACTATAAATCAAATTTAAAGGCAAAAAATGAAAGAACTAGACAAAGCGGGGAAGGAATTTTTATTAAATTCCATCCGCTGCATAAACGATTTTCCAAAACCGGGCATAGTATTTCGCGACATCACGACGCTACTAAACAACAAAGAGGCGTTTAATTTTTTAATGGATCACCTCGTCGCTCGCTACGAGGGCGCAGATATCGACTTTATCGCAGGAATCGAATCGCGCGGATTTATATTCGCAGCGGCTTTGGCGGCTAGATTGCGGCTACCTTTCGTGCCGATTAGAAAGCCTAAAAAACTGCCGTATATCACGATCTCGCAAAAATACAGCCTAGAATACGGCGTGGACGAAGTACAAATTCACGTTGATGCATTCGGCGAAAAAGCAGGCGCAAAGGTGCTTTTAATCGACGATCTAATCGCTACTGGAGGCACGGCTAAGGCTAGCGTCGAGCTAATAAATCAAACAAACGCCGTTTGCATAGAGGCCTGCTTTTTGATCGACTTAAAGGATCTTGGCGGTAGCGCAAATTTACGCCCGCTGACTAAAATTTACAGCATTTTGGAGTTATGATGGAAGAATTTTTTACGAAGCTACTCATCGAGTACGGCTACATCATACTTTTCGTCTGGTGCATAATGGAAGGCGAAATGGCGCTCATAATGGCGGGCATCCTCT
>NZ_CALHVN010000055.1 GCF_938039245.1 uncultured Campylobacter sp.
CGTCTCGTTTGCGGCTATCTCGTAACCGTGCGCAAACTCATCTATCTGGCCGTTATAGCTGATATGCCCCTCAGGAAAGAGCGCCACCACGTCGCCCGCGTCTAGGCACTCGCGGATCTTTTCTAGCGCGCTTTTGCTCGCTCCCGCGCCGATAGGGATCACGTCAAATAAATTTAACAGCCATTTTAGGTACCAAATTTCATAAAAGCTCTTATGCATCGCAAATCTGATCGGGCGCGGAGAGGCCATCTGCAGTACCGCCCAGTCTATCCAGCTCATGTGGTTGCCAAGCAGCAACACGCCGCCTTTTTGCGGGATATTTTCGACGCCGTCGACGTTGATCGTGTAGCCGATCCTAAAAAACGGCATGATAAGCAAACGCGCAAAAAGATGCGGCAGGTACTTTATCGCTACCAGCGCGCAGATAAGCACGCTAAAAGAAGTAATGACGAAAATTTCGGGCGTGCTAACGGCAAATATACTAAACGCCATCGCAAGCAGTAAAAACGCCGCCATAAAGATGTTTTGGATAAAGTTACTGCCCGCTAGCGTGCGGCCCATCTGCTCTTCGGGCGTAAAAAACTGGATATTTGCGTTTAGCGGCACGATGAAAATGCCGCCGCTAAAACCGAACAAAAACGACGCCAGCGTCATAAACGCAGCACTTGAACCCTGCGCGAACATAAGTAGCGAAACAAAAAGCCCGAGCGCGCCAAAAGGCACGATGCCCATCTCGATGTGATTTTTCGAGTAGCTGCCCGCTAGCGCCGAGCCGGCGACCAGACCGATGGTGCTAACGGCTAAAATAGCCTGCACGATCATGACGTTGTTATCCGCGCTCATAGCCTTGTAGTGAGCGGGGAAAACGGCGATAACTAGCTGCGCCACCGCCCAGAAAACCGAAAGCCCAAGCGTACATAAAAAGGCGTTTTTGTTGTTAAAGATGTGCTTTGTGTTTTCTTTTAGGTAGCCTAGTTTAAAGTACTTTTCCGCGTCAAATTTAAGCTCCGCGTCGGTTGCCTCGAAAAATGGAATCTTAAACGTAAAAATAGTCTCGGCTACCGAGCAAACGAAAAGTATCGCGCCGATAAACCAGACCGATTTTATCATCTCACCGGCATCCGTGCTAGTAGCGGCGTAGCTCTCGAAAATCGCCGAGAAAACAAACGAACCAAGCAAAATCGCTACGATAGTAAAGGCCTGCACGATACCGTTTGCCGCGCCCAGCTTTTCTGCGCCTACGATTTTTTTAATCAGGCCGTATTTAGCGGGGCTATATACCGCGCTTTGCACCGCTAGCAGCAGCGTCGTACCGAACGCCACGTAAAACCAGCCGCAAAGGTAGCTTATGGTGATAAAAAGCGTGAGTAAAATTTCGCTCGCCGCCGCGTATCTCGTGATGCGGGTGCGCGAAAATTTGTCGTTTAAAAAGCCCGAAACGCTAAAAAGCATGATGTAGGGCAACAAGATTAGCAAATTTACGAGCGAGGTCAGGATGATTTGTAAATTTTCATCCTCGATGCTCTTAAAAAGTATGTTTTGGATCGTGATTTTGTGGCCAAGATCTACGACCGCGTTGATAAACATAACGATCAAAAAGGGCAAAAAGCCCCTAACCGAAAAAACGCCTTTCATTTGTTCTCCTTTTTGTAGGCATCGAAGGTGTGGAAATTTAAGATGTATGGTTTTAGTATCAAGATATTATCGAAAATGAGCTTTAAAGCCGCGTTTTTATCCTTTGCTTTGGCGTAAATTTCGCGCGCACACTGGGCTTCGATTTTGGCCGTTTGCTTGGCTAAATTTATATAGGTCTGTAAAATTTCCCGCCCGCGCTCGCTCTTTTGGGTCTCTAGCACGATTTGCAGGATCTCGACCTCTTTTTGCGTTAGCTTGCCGCCTCGCATAAAGATAAATCCGTCCTCGATAAATTTATCTAGCTCGGCCTCCGTGATACCCAGCCTCTCGCACGCTTGCTCGGCGCTTAGCGTCTGGGCGAAATTTGACCCCATAAAGGTATCGAGCGAATCAAAAAGCGCCTCGTAGCAGCGCTTAAAACTAAAGCCCTTTTGCTGCGTGAGCGCCTTCACCTCCTTTAGGCTTAGATGGAAGTTACTCTGGACGTATTTGATGAAATTTAGCATCAAAAGCGTATCCTCACCGTATTGATGGACGTTATCTTTTACCTTCACAGGCTCAGGCAAAAGCCCCTCCTTGACGTAAAAGAGTATCGTTGATTTGGGCGTTTGCGATAGTTCGCAAAGCTCGCTCATCTTGTAGCTCATCTCTTTCCTTTCGTTAAATTTGACGAAATCTTACGCAAATTTAGCTTAGAAAATCATAAAGCGTAAAGCACCACTTGACACTTTTTAAAATTTAGGCTATGATTTCGCCAAATTTTAAAAAGGAGAAACGATGTTCCGAGATGTTTTTTACCGCGCGAACGAGCGCTTGGACGCTTTTGGATTTAGATCGAATTTAAGAGGCCGGAAAACGGCGGCAAGCTTTGGTTTAGTAGCTCGTAAAACGGAGGCAAATTTAACTCGCGCAAATTTGAGAGCGAGCGAGACGGTCGCGTCAAAAACGCTCGGGTTTTGCCAAAACGCGAGTCAAATTTACGCCAAAGATAAATTTGCAAAAACCAGCGTAAATTTAACGGCAAACGAAGCAAATTCGGGCGGGTTTTCGCGGGGTAAATTTAACGAAACCGCCGTGCGGGAGAGCGAACTAGGCGGCTTGCAAAGCGCAAATTTAACGCAGATAAAAACCGTCGATATCCACTCGCATTTACTTAGTTCGGACGTCAAATTCGACCGATTTTACGACAAACTAGCGCTTGCGTTTTTTGCCAAAAAATTCGACATAAACAGGAGCGAGCTTATAAAAAACGGTTTTGAAGGCTACAAAAGCAACTTCGCGCGGCTGATTAAAAGCTCGAATTTCGTCCAAAAGTCCGTGGTTTTCGGCGTCGATGCGAAATTTGACGAGAGCGGAAATCTCGTGCACAAGGACAAAACCGTCTGCGCCTCAAACGAGGACGTTTTTGCCTTTTACGAGCAAAATCCAAACGAGGTCGTGCCGTTTTTTAGCGTAAATCCAAACCGCAAAGACGCGCTAAATTTGATCGAAAAGTACCACAAAATGGGCTTTAAGGGCGGCAAGCTGCTGCACTCATACTGGGAGACGGATCTAAACGACAAGCGATATGAGCCCTATTTTAGGCTGCTTAGCGAGCTTGGACTGCCGCTTGTTATCCACGTGGGCGATGAAAATTCGCTCGCCTCAAACAAAGCGCTTGAGAGCATCGAGCAACTAAAATCCCCGCTAAATCTGGGTTGCCGCATCGTCTGCGCTCATATGGGCGCCTCAAGCGATGGCGCTTTCACGGCGCTTTCCAGGGACCCGAAAAAATTCGGCGCCAACTACTTCACTCTACTTCGTTGGCTGCGCGAGTTTGACGGGCTTTATGCCGACGTTTCGGCGCTGCTTTGCATAAACAAGGCCCGCATCCTGCCGCATCTAAAAACCCAAACGCAAATCCACGACAAAATCCTTTTCGGCACCGATTTTCCCGTGCCTTTTAGCGTGATTTTGAGCAGCTACGACATGCCGTTTCGCGAGCGACTGGCGCTAAACCGCATCCAAAATCCGCTCGATCGCTACGTGCGCGCGATGAGTTTGTATTTTGGCGAGGATTCGCCGATTTTTAGCAATTATAAAAAGATTTTGGGAGAGATTTAGAGCAAATTTAACGGGTGCAAATAAACACGGCGCGTAAATTTAGCGGAAAATTTGCAAATTTTAGGGCGGCGGCCAAAATTTTAAGCCAAAATCCTAAAATTTAAAAACGGCTTCTACGGCAACGTTAAATTTGCGCGCTTTACGCAAAGCAAACCTGCGCAAAAAACAAACTAACTCCGTCTTTTGCGCCTTGCTTTTTTCGTCCGTTTGGGATACGAGTCGTCGTCCGTATCAAAATCCTTATCCTTAAGCATCCAATAAATCGCCGCAAAGATTACGCCAAACAACAAAAACTCCGTAAGATAGTGCGATCCGCTACCTCGCAGTATAAGAAAGCACGCGATAAGGCTACCGAGATACGAATACGATACCTTAGCCAAAAAGTTTCCAAACTTAGCAAAGCCCAAATTTAAAGCCGCCGAAGCTAGCAAACACCCTATCACCCCGTAAAACGACGCCATCATAAAAATATAGCCCGGATCGGGAACGTAGGCTTCGTCGCTTTGCTCTATATCAAATTTTACCATCTTACGCCTAAAGGCCTCGCTCTGCACGGACTCGTCGTCAAAACTAGGGTCGTTGCTAAGTATTTTACCTGCTAGATCTATGCTTTGCTGGGGCGTCCTTCCCGAAAACTCGTAAAACGCGGCTATTAGCTTGCCCTTCGTACTTTCATTGACGTTTAAGTCTTCTTTTATAAATTTTAGCAAAGCTTCCCGCGCTTTTAGCCCTTCATAGCCTCTCTCGTATAAAATGGCCTCGGCGATCTTTTGTGCGCCTGCCTTGATGCCGCCGGCTACGTCGCCTTTAGCGAGTTTAGGGATTATGTCCCTGCTTATAATATCTTTACTTACCTCGTCTTTTAGTACGCCGATATATCCGCTTCCAGCCTCAATATAAGCCTTTTTATCGTCCGTAACTACTATCAGCAAGGCTTTTTTGCCAAATACGCCCCACCTTCCGGCTAACTGCGCGCCGTACCACTCTAGCCCGTCTTTAGGAGTACTGCTTATCGTGGCTACGATGATTTCAACCTTATCAAACCTCTCCTGAAAATGTAACATTTCATTTAACTCTTCTTTTTGGGCAGGGCTTAACGCCCCAGCGCCGTCTGCTATTTTGCCGGTTAAAATCGGAAACTCCAAACGCTCATCTACCCCGGTCTTAGCGGCAAGAAGCGAAGCCGTAGTAAAAGCGTAAAACAAAATAATCAAAATGCGCTTCATATCTTTCCTTGATTTTTACAGATTTTAGTCAAATTTATTTTTGCGTATTTTTGGGTTATTGGCGTAATTTAGCGAATTTAAAGCCGTTTGCTTGCTTGATTTTGGTTAAATCAGTCCCTTGCCGCCCGCTTTTTCTTTTGCGAATTTGCAAAAAAGGCTAAAAGCCAAAACATTAGCTAGCCTCAAATTTATCACTAACGGCAGCGCCGATACGACTAGGCTAGAACCAGCAAAATTTAGCAAGCGCTCTAGCAAAATTTGACGCCAAATTTTAAAGCGACTACCACCTGCCGCTAGCTCCGCCGCCGCCGTAACCTCCGCCTCCTCCGCTAAATCCGCCCCCCGAGCTTCTGCCTCCGCCGGAACCGCCGCCGTAGCCGCCAGAGTAGCCCGAACCTCCCGAATTTGCGCCGGAGCCGGGTTTTATATTTTTGGTCAAATAAAAAAATAGCATGAAAAGCGCAAACATAACCACGCCTCTAAGGGCAAAATCTTCTATACTAAACGCTCCGGCGACGACGGCTGAGGTAAAGCCCGATAAAACCGCGCAAACCCCGATACGAACGAGCGCCGCGCCCAAAATCCCCGACGCGAACAGCAGCGCCATGCCGGCTATTATCCCGTAAGCCTCCACAGGCGTTTCGTCCTCTTTGTCTAGCTGCCGTTTTACGCTCTCATCGCCCTCAAGCACGGCTAAAATCTTTTGCGCGCCGATCTTTACGCCGCCTTCTATATCGCCTTTTTTAAATTCGGGGATGACGTAGCGGTTTATGATAATGCCGCAAAGAGCGTCCGTTAGAACGCCTTCTAGGCCGTAGCCGACCTCGATACGCACCTGCTTGTCGTTTGGCGCGACTACTAGCAGCGCGCCGTTATCTTTGCCTTTTTGCCCGATACCCCAGCGTCTGCCAAGCTCTAGCGAATACTCCTCTATCGCCTTGCCACCCAGCGACTGGGTCGTTACGATAACTAGCTGATTAGTCGTATTGTTTTCGTGAGCGGCGAGTGCGGTTTCTAGCTCTCGTTTTGCCGCAGGGCTTAAAACGCCCGCTTGATCGACTACTCTACCGCTTAGAGCCGGGATATCGCCGCTTTTTTCGCTTATTTTAGCGGGCGCGTTTTGCTCGCTTACCGTCTGCCGGGCCGATAAATTTAGCGTAAAAAGCCCGCAAATCGCGCAAACGCAAAATAAAGCGGATAAAACGCGTTTCATCGGATTACTTGGCAAAAGAAACTTCAGGCGCGTTTTGCTCGGTAACGCTCGCCTCAAACGTAGCGCGCGGCTTTAGCTCCGGATATAGGGCGGCGGCGATAAATTTACCCGGGATTTTACGCAGCGCGACGTTATAGTCTTTGACCGCTTCGATATAGTCTTTTCTGGCTACGGAGATGCGATTTTCGGTGCCTTCTAGCTGGCTTTGCAAGGCTAGGAAATTTTGATCGGCCTTTAGCTGAGGGTAGCTTTCGCTAATAGCCATAAGGCGAGATAGTGCGCCGCCGAGGCTGTTTTGCGCGGCTTCAAACTCTTTTAGCTTAGCCGGATCATCTATAGAGCTAACGTCGATCGTCACGGCGGAGGCTTTGCTTCTAGCTTCGGTTACTTCTTTAAACACGCTCTGCTCGTGGCTAGCGTAACCCTGAACGGTTTTAACGAGATTTGGGATCAAATCGGCTCTGCGTTTGTATTGGTTTTGCACTTGGCTCCACTTTTCCTTGACTGTTTCGTCAAGCACGGGAAATTCGTTAGCGTATTTCATCGCTACCCCGGCTAGAAGGAGGACAACTGCTAAAAAGACGAGTAAATTTTTCACGGCTATTCCTTTTTTTAAATATAAACGCGATTATAGCCGTTTAACGCTTATTTGCCCTTAATGCAAATTCGTTTTAGCCCTGTGCGCGGGCGACCCGGTTAAATTTGCTCGCCCCCGACTACCGCTTTAGCAATTTTAAGGCGATTTACCGCTTTAAATTTAACCGTCTTTACGGCTACTATTTTACAAATTTGATCATTGGCAAAAGGTCTGGATTTGGATTTTTTAAATTTTTATTTACTCTAGCGGAGCAAATTTAAGCGGGCAAAATTTGACGAGACCGGCCGCAAATTTGCCTGCTAAATTTCAAATTTAACCAAGCCCCGACAAAATACGTAAAAGCCGATACGGCAAAATCGCGCCGCCGCAAATTTAAATCCCCTAAATTTAACACAGCCCGCCAAAGCCGACCAAAATATCCGTCAAAAGCCCAAACAAAACTACAACAAATTTATCAAAAAGTTACGTTTGATAAATTTAGTTTCGATACGTAACACTTATCGCCTAAAATAAAAATATAAAAATAAATTTAAATAGAAATTTTTTCTAGGAGAGTTAATATTCAACTACGAAAATTTGACGAATAGGAGCAAAAATGAGCGAGTACATCGAACAAACGATGGAGTGGATAAAAAGAACCAATCCGGGCCAAGGCGTCTTTGTCCAAGCTGCGACTGAGGTTTTAAACAGCCTAGAGCCGCTTATCAAAAGAGAGAGCAAGTACCAAAAACACGCGATCCTAGAGCGCATCGTCATCCCTGAGCGCACGGTGATCTTTCGCGTAACATACACAGGTGACGATGGCAGACCAAAGGTAAATAACGGCTACCGTGTGCAATTTAACTCAGCTGTTGGCCCATACAAGGGCGGTCTAAGGCTCCACCCAAGCGTCGATCTTGGCGTGCTAAAATTTCTTGGATTTGAGCAAATTTTCAAAAACTCGCTCACCGGCGTAAATATCGGCGGCGCAAAAGGCGGCAGCACCTTTGATCCAAAAGGCAAGAGCGAGGGCGAGATAATGCGCTTTTGCCAGGCATTTATGAGCGAGCTATACCGCCACATCGGCAACACCGTGGACGTGCCAGCAGGTGACATCGGCGTGGGTGCACGCGAGATCGGCTATATGTTTGGGCAGTATAAAAAACTCACGGGTAGATTTGACGGCATACTAACGGGCAAGGGGCTAAACTGGGGCGGCAGCCTAGCGCGCACGGAGGCGACCGGATACGGGCTGGTCTATTTTACGCAAAATATGCTGCAAAAAGCGGGCCTTGGGCTAGAGGGCAAAAAATGCAGCATAAGCGGTAGCGGAAACGTCGCCATCTACACGGCAGAAAAGCTCTATCAAGTAGGCGCGCTGCCTATCACGGTTTCTGATTCAAACGGATACGTTTACGACGCAGAGGGCATCGATCTAGCGGTGCTTAAAGAGCTAAAAGAAGTGAGACGCGCGCGCCTTAGCGAATACGTCAAATTTAGACCGAACGCAAAATACGTAAGCGTGAGCGAGTACAAAGAGGGCAGAAACGGCGTCTGGGACGTGCCGTGCGACGGAGCTTTCCCGTGCGCGACGCAAAACGAGCTGCACCTAGCCGACATAAAGACGCTCTACGCTAACGGCTGTCGCTTCGTGGCTGAGGGGGCAAATATGCCAAGCACGCTTGATGCGATAAATTTTATGCTAGCGCAAAAGGATTTTTACTTCGCTCCGGCAAAGGCGGCAAACGCAGGCGGCGTGGGCACGTCGGGCCTAGAGATGATGCAAAACGCCGGCATGACCGCGTGGAGCTTTGAAAAGGTCGATCATAGACTGCACGGCATCATGAATCACATCTTTGAGCTTAGTTACGAAACGAGCAAAGAGTTTGGCGACGAGGGAAATTTGGTGCTTGGCTCAAATATCGCGGGCTTTAGAAAAGTCGCCGACGCGATGATAGATCAGGGGTATGTGTAAATTTGCCTTTGAGGCTCGTTTGCCGCATTTAGAGTGTGCAAGCGAGCCTCTTTGGGTATGGTTTTGCTTCGCTTTAGCATGACCGCTTTAACGAAGCAAATTTTAATCGTCTCCGGCGCACAACGCGGGGAAAAATAAAAGCCGCCTAAATTTGCGAGCCTTAAATTTAACGCCGATTTTACTCAAGGCGCAAACCCGGAGCCGTCAAATTTACAGAGCCGCGCCGACTAAGGCTCGGTTAAATTTTATAAGCCTCAAATTTGAGCTAAATTTGAGAGTAAATTTTACCAAACGGTGAGGCGAGCCGAAATAGTCAAATTTGAAACACGGTTACGCACGCCTTGCACCAGAGGCGCATAAATTTATCCGCCCGCCGCGTATCCCTACCCGCATTATTTTTGATTTTGCGTAGCGCAAATTTACGCCATTTCTCGTGCGCTGTAGCTCACAACGGATGCGTCAGGCAGCACTTTCTAGTTACTTGCTCGATGTACTCTACGCTCAAATTTAACCCGTAAAGCTTGCTTAGATGCTCGCTTTCTATGATCTCGTCCACGGTGCCAAAAGCCACCTCGCCCCCGCCCTTAACCAACGCCACGTAGCCGCCTAAAAGCACGGCAAAATCGGGATTGTGAGTTGTTAGCACGATGGTGTAGCCTTGCTCTTTTAGCTGCTTAACGGTGCGCAGGAATTTATACTGATTGCCAAAGTCCAGCGCCGAGGTCGGCTCGTCAAATACGATAATCTCGGGCTTTGCCGCCATCGCGCGCGCGATCGAGCACATCTGCTTTTGCCCGCCGCTCATCTGAGTGATAAATTTATCCTCAAGGTGCGTGATTTCAAGCTTTGCGGTAAATTCCTTCGCGATCGCCGTATCCTCCTCGCTAGGCCGCGCAAAGATGCCCAGATGCGCCGCCCGCCCCATCGTGATAAACTCAAGCCCCGTGTAGTCGTACTCGCAGATCTCGCTTTGAGCTACGTAGGCCATGATTTTGGCGCGCTCTTTATTGCTGAGCTCGGCGCTATTTTTACCGCCAAGCCAAACCTCGCCCGAGTGCGGCGCCTGCGTGCCGCTGATTAGGCTTAGCATGGTCGATTTGCCCGCGCCGTTTCGACCCAGTATCGTTAGTATCTCACCCTTGCCGACGCGTAAATTTACGTTTTCTAGCCTACCCGCGCCGTTTGGGTAGGCGAAATTTAGATTTTTTACTTCTAACATCACGCGACCTTTTTGTTTCGCCAGAGAACCCAGACGAAAAATATCGTGCCGATAAAGCCCGTAAGTACGCCCAGAGGCACCTCGCTCACGCTGATCGTGCGCGCTAGGGTATCGACGAATAGCAAAAATATCGCGCCCATAAATATACTAGCAGGCAGGCTGCGGGCGTTGTTCGCACCCACTAGCATGCGCGCTAGGTGGGGCATCAGCAGTCCCACCCACGCCACGATACCGCTCACGCACACGCTGCATGCCGTTAGAAGCGTCGCGCAGACGATGATGACGCCGCGCTCGAGCGTTACGTTTACGCCCAGTCTAGCCGCGCTCTCGTCGCCTAGCGAGAGTAGGTTTATCCTCCAGCTCATCGCTACGAGCAGCACCGCGCAGGCTATCATTACGGGTGCGATAAATTTAAGATTGCCCGCGTCGATCTTAGCTAGACTTCCTAGCTGCCAGTAAACGATGTCCGGTAGCTTGGTCTCAGGGTCAGCGACGTATTTTAAAAAGCCGATAACAGAAGCCATCAGACCGCTAACGATGATACCTGAAAGCACCAGCATCAGCGTGCTGGAGCGCCCCATCAGACGAGGTATGGATAGCGTCATGCCTACGGCCGCGAGCCCGCAGACGAAAGCTAACGCCTGCACCCAAAAAAGAGGCATATCAAACATGATCGCAACCGCGGCTCCCACGCAAGCGCCCGCCGAAACGCCCAGCAGATCGGGGCTAACTAGCTGGTTGCGAAAGACGCCCTGATACGCCGCCCCGCTGATGCTAAGCGCGGCTCCGACGAGGATAGCTGCGATAATGCGCGGTATGCGGATGTTTTCGACGACGTTTTGGATATTTGCCGCGGTGTCCGTCGGTACTCCAAAAAAGCCGCCGATCACGCTAAGCACGTCGCCCGGCGCCACGTAAAACCTACCGACGCCGAGCGCCACTACGCCGCAAACTACGGTCAGCACGGCTAGTAAAATCATCATAAATTTAAAACTAATATTTTTCATCTTTCTCCTAAAATAAAATCTGCGTCTGCGGCAGCGCCGCATGCAAAATCGCTCGCTTTAAGGGTCAAATTTGCCCTTTGCCGCTAACTTGGCGAGCGAAGTTTTTGTTTCTTATTTGCTATCGCTACGCAAAACAGCGAGCAAAAAGGCGGTTTTTTGCGACCTAGATAATCCGCACCAAACGCCGAATTTATGCCGTTTAGGTCAAATTTACCCGCCGTTTTGCGTTTAAGACTTGGCGCTAACGATAAATTTGAGCTAGGTACCCCTTGCCGCGTTATCAAATTTAAATCCAACGTTCTCGCAAATTTTTGTCAAGCCAAATTTGGAAGCAAGCTTCCGCCGCGTCAAATTTAAGCTATTTTACGACGCGGTCTATCCACTTAAAAAGCTCGTCCAGATCGTAGTCGCCGCCGTGACCTTGACCCCAAGGCGCCGCAAAATCGACCGTCTTGCCAGCATTTTGTAGCCCCAGCGCCAAGATAAGCGGCACGGCTAGAGCCGTATCGGAGTCCGCCGCGCCGTGCCTGATGCGGTAAAATTTAGCCGCGTTTGCGTTACCTAGATAGTTCATCGCGTTTACCATTTTTATGATTTTAGCGTCGGCGCTCTCGCCCGTGCCGCGTTTTGCGCTAAATTCGGTAAAATGCTTTGCCGCCGCATTCGCATCGCCGAAAAAATCATTTTCGGGATTTTCGAGCTTTAGTCCGTCAAATGCGGGCGTAGCCTTAGCGCGCGGCATAGATAGGACAAAGTCTTCAAATTTAAAATCATAGCCGAGCGTGCAGCCCTGCGTCTCAAGCGTGAAAAACTCGGGCTTTAGCAGGCTTTTCTCCCGACTTTTCGCAGCCGCAAAAGAGTCTGCGAGCGTCTTTTTGACGTACTCTTTAAAGCTTCCCTCGCCGCTAGGCTCAAGCGTGAGCGCGCGGTCTTTGGCGTCCTTTAAATTTAGCGAATTTACGTAAGCTGGGAAGGCTGATTTTAGCGCGGCGGAGAGCTCTTTTTGCTCTGCGGTTAGCTCGCCTGAGACGGTTTTTGGCTTACTGCTTCGGTCGTTAAATCCAGCCGCACTCAGCGCGCCAAAGTCCATTTTCTCGTATTTAGTCTGCGCGCCGAACATCCACTCGTAGGCTGCGTCGGCGTTTTCCAGGTTCGTAACCGGGCAGTAGGCGGAGACGGCGTAGATCTCGTCGCTAGCCTTTGCGGCTCCGAGTGCGGCTAGATACGGCTCAAACTCGCTCGCGTCCGCCGAGACGCCAAGCAGCGCCGACATCGCTCCGCCCGCGCTCGTGCCGCTTGATACGATTTTGTTCGCGTCGCCAGCCATCGCGGCGTCGTTAAATTTAAGATACCGCACGGCGGCCTTTAGATCGACGATGGCGGCGGGCGCTTTGCCGCTAAATTTGCCGTTTGCGTCCTTGAGCGTCCTACCTCTAGCACCAGGCGCAGCGACTACGTAACCGCGCTCAAGCGCCGCTAACACTGCGTTTGGCTTGCCGTTTTTATCAAGCGCTGGCGTAAAAGGCTTGCCCGGCATATATCCGCCGATGGAGTTTGGCAAAAAGATCGGCGCGCTTGCCGCGTCAAATTTACCCGTCACATTTTTATCGTTTTTGTCTTTGCCGTCCTCAAAATACTGCAACGGAACGTAAAAATTTAGCCTCTGATACTCGCTATCCACGGGATTTGCTACGTAAACTATCCCCTCGTAGGCTCTAAATTTGACCTCTTTTTCGCCCGCTTTTATAGAGCGAGTTTCAAATTTATCGGGATCAAATTTAAGATCGACCGCCTGCGCGCTAATCGCCGCACAAAGGCAAGCCGCCGCGCTTAATGCAAGCGTCCTTTTTTTCATCTTTGCTTCCTTTTGATTTTGCGGGATTTACCCGCAAACGAGCTCAAATTTGACTATTTGCTGCCGTCCGGATTTAGTCCTTTTAGGATGTAGTCAAATTCCGCGTCGCTAAGGTCGTAGTTCATAAATTTCTTATAAAACGCCTTAGTTTGGGCTTTTACGTCGACGTCTTTAAAGAGCTCAGGCTGAACGATGGTAGCCGCCCACAAAATTTGTAGAGCCGACTCCGCACCGTATCTATCCCAACTAAACACACCTTTTGGGTTGCCGTAGACTTTTTTGTTTTTGACTGCTTTTAGCCCTGCAAATACGGGATCGGCGTAAATTTTCTCAACCGCTTTTTGATTGTCCGCGCCGCCAACTATGATGATATCGGGATCTGCGGCCACGATCTCTTCAGCCGTGATTTCTATCATGCTGCCCTCTTTTTGCACCGCGTTTTTACCGCCTGCGTATTTTACCCACGTGTCGATGATCGTTTTGGTGCCGTCGATTTTTAGCAGGTTTGCGCCGCCAACGATGTGTAGTACTTTAGGGCGCGCAGCGTCCTTTAGCTTGCTAGTGCGCTCGGTAACTAGCGCGATGTTGGCGTCTAGATTTTCGTTTAGTTCTTTTGCCTTGCTAGCCGCGTCGCCGCCGATGATCTGGGCCGTTAGCAGCACGCTTTTTTTCATATCGTCGTAGTCGCGAAATATCGCGTTTACAGCGTTAAAGCCGTTTTTAGTAAGGTTTTCTTGGAAATTTTTATTTGACACGACGACTACGTCGGGCGCTAGTTTAACTAGCTCCTCGATCTGGATGTCGTTGCCGTTTAGCGCAGCCGGCACCTCTGCGATGCGAGGGTAAATCGCGGCAAACCACTTATTTTTCTTGATGAGATCGGTCGTAGTTACGATCTTGTCCGCGCCGCCTAGCACCAAGATAACTTGGTTGTTTGCGTGCCAAAGCGCGGCTATCTTTTGCGTTTTGGCCGGGATTTTGACCTCGTTACCCGTCATATCGGTGATGGTTTTGACCTCGGCTCCTAGCGCGACGATAGCGCTTAAAAGCAACGTCGTGAGAAATTTTTTCATCTTTTGCTCCTTGTGAAGTATAAATTTATAATATTACAAAAATGCATATTAAAATTTGTGGAATATTACAGAAAAGCATATTAAAATAAGATATATTTTTAAAATTTAATCAAGAAGCGAATTTAAAAGCTAAATTTAAGCAGCCCCGCCCGCGGTTTTGCAAACGGGGCTAAAAATCACTCGTGGTGATAGTCGTCGTAGATGACCTTGTTGGTTTGGAATTTTATGCGTTTTAGCTCGCGAATACGTAAAAATTCCTCCTCCTCGATCCTTTGGATCTGGATGGCGGCCTTAAAGGTCGGGGTCTTACTGATGAAGTCCCAGCCGTTGCTCGTTAGCTCGTTGCAGCAGCTCTCCCAGTAGTGGTAGGTCATCTGTATGACGCCGTCTGGGACGATGCCCGTGACGTCAGCTTTGATGACGATGTAGCCGTATCTACTCCACGCCTTGATGAAGTCTCCTTGCTTGATGCCGTAGCGCTCGGCTAGCGCAGGGTTCATCTCCGCGATCGGTCCGATACTGTCGCCGCCCTCTTCGATAGCTTTTGATCGTCTAGTCATGACGCCGCCGGCGTACTGATAGACTTTACGCGTAGTTAGCAGCTGTATCGGATACTCGGCGTCGGTCGGCTCGTCCACGCTACCGGCCATCACTTCGTACTCAGGCGGTAAATTTACGCGTTTAGCAAACTCGGCTTTGGCAGGCTCGATATCCGCGACGCTCTTTACGTGCAAGCAAGGGATAAATTTACCTTTGCCGTCGGGCGTAAAGAATTTTTTGTCTAGATATAGGCTCTGCCCGCCCATGTCGTTTTCATCAGGGCACGGCCAGTGCAGTCCGTGGTGCTTTTTGATACGGTAGTAGCTCATGCCGCCGTATCTTCTAGGGTCGCACTTGCGTACTTCTTCCCAAATTTCTTCAGGCGAGTTAAAGTTAAATCCCTCTGTCGCTCCGAGCCTTCGCGCGATCTCGCAGATGATCCACCAGTCTTGTCTAGCGTCTCCGGGAGGCGTGATGACGTGCTCGTTGTGCTGTACGCGGCGCTCGGCATTGGCGTAGAGGCCTTCTTTTTCGCTACTTGCCACGCCTGGCAAAACGACGTCTGCTTTACGCGACGTTTCGGTTAAAAAGATATCTTGAACCACGTACATATCTACTTTAGAGATCGCTTTTAGGAAGTGGTTGGTGTTTGGATCGGTCATAACCGGGTTTTCGCCCATCGTCCAGAAAAAGTGCACTCTGCCGTCAAGGATAGCGTTTGGCACTTCGGTTTTATGGATGCCGATCTTACCGTTTAAAGAGCCTGGTTCTAGATGCCAAACCTGCTCGAACCACTCGCGCTGTTTCGGATCGGTTACCGAGCCTAAATTTGGGAAAATATTCGGCAACACGCCCATATCGCAGCAGCCTTGGACGTTTTCTTGACCGCGTATCGGTAGGTCGCCGCTTCCTAGCTCGCAGATATTTCCGGTTAAAAGGAATAAATTTGAAATATCGCAAACTGCGCCCACGCCGTGGTTAAAGTGCGTAACGCCCATACCGTGCGTGATGACGGCCGGACGGATAGTCGCGTACATGCGTGCCGCTTTTCTCACGTCCTGCGGGTTTAGGTTGGTGTAGCTAGCGATGGCTTCGGGCGAATAGTCCTTGACCGCTTCGCGTACGTATTCTACGCCTTTTGTGCATTCGTTTACGAAGTCCCAGTTAACTAAATTTTCCTCGAAAATAACATAAAGAAGCGAGTTTATAACCGCGATGTTATGCTCGGGCGCTAGCTGCAAATGCACGTCCGCTCGGCTAGCAAATTCCGTTTTTACGGGATCTATTACGATGAGCTTAGCGCCGCGGTTTAGTGCGCGCTGTATGTGCATAGCCGCGATCGGGTGGCCGTTTTCTGGGTTTGAGCCGATCATCAAGATACAATTACTATAAGGTCCGATCTCCGTGAAGCTGTTTGTCGCCGCTCCGTTACCGATTGTTTTGGCAAGACCTGCCACAGTCGGAGCGTGTCAAATTCTAGCGCAGTGATCGACGTTGTTCGTACCGATTACGGCGCGCATTATCTTTTGCGCGACGTAGTTGTCCTCTAACGTACAGCGAGCCGAGTAGTTGCCTACTAGCGCGTCGGGGCCGTATTTTTCCTTTACTTCTTTCATCTTGGCGACGACTAGATCAAGCGCCTCGTCCCAGCTAGCCTCCTCAAGGTCTCCGTCTTTGCTAAACACTCCGTCTTTTTTGCGAATTAGCGGTTTTGTTAGTCTGTCAGGTGCCCCCACGTAATCCCAGCCGTAAAAGCCCTTTAAGCACAGATTGCCCTGGTTTACGGGGTTATCGTGCACTCCAAGCGCGCTTCTTATCACGTTGTTTTCGACGTGAAGCTCGACCTGACAGCCCGTGCCGCAATACGGACATATGACTTTGCCGGTCTTCGTCATTTTTTCTCCTTTTTTATATGCAGATTTTGCATATTTATTAAATATGAAATATTTGCATATTTGTCCTTAAAAAATAATAAAAATCCTTAATACTTTAAATCAATATTTTGATTTAAGTTTCTATTAATTATTTTATTCAGTATACGGAACTCCAGGCGCCGCTATATCGTCGTTTTGGCTATATCGTATTATTTATAAATAAGAATAACTTGAGAGCTTTTATTAAGATTAGAATTTGTAATAGTATTAACACGGCTTAAAAAAATAGTTTAATGCTTAACATAACTTAATCCGCCCGAAATATCCAAATTTCGGCCGCGAAATTTACGAGCGTAAATTTAGAAAACGCGTTTTTGCGCCGCTATTTTAAATCTCGCAAAGCGCCGGAAACGATTTTACGGTTTTATTGCGCGAAGCTGGGTAGATTTGGTTTTAATGATTTTAAGCGTTTATTTTGATTTTCCAATGCGCTAAAAAGCTAAAACCGAGCTAGATAATCTAGCTCGGCCGAATTTGACCGCCGTTTATTTTGCGGGCGTAAACGCAAAATTTATAAGTTAAAAAACGGCTCGGTCATACGGCAAAACGCGTTTTACGATTCTACCGCATGCAAACTAGAGCCGTAAAAATGCACTCCGACTAAGACCGACCCGTCAAAATCCGTGCGCCTTTTTTAGCTCCGGATCGATCGGTTTTTTCGCGCCGTCTTTAGTCACGCTCACGTAGGTCGCTATCGCGGATGTTACGTGTATGCGCTCGCGAAAGCCCGCCGCGTTTAGTCGCAGCGCCGTGACTTCTATCTTGGTTTTGATCGAGGTGTTGCCCGCGGCGATGATTTTGGCGTAGCAGCTCACGACGTCGCCGACGAAAACGGGCTGCTTAAATATAATCTCTTGCATCGAGATCGTCACGACGCGCTCGGGCGACAGCTCCCGCGCGGCCTGCGCGCCGGCTAGGTCGATCTGGCTTAGTATCCAGCCGCCAAATATATTGCCCGCCGAGTTCGTGTCCTTTGGCAGCGCGACTTGTTTGATGCGCGGTTCGCCCATGCCCTCTAACATGTCTTCCATTTTTTATCCTTTCGTTTTAGATTCGTAAATTTAGCGACTATTTGCCGCGTTTGGCTTGCTTGCCCTCAAATAAATTCACCGCGATTTTATCAAATTTGGCTTTTAAATTTTACGCCAGAATTTAAGGTAAATTTGATGCAAAGAACTCGGACTTGCAGCAAATTCAGTAAATTTGCGAAGCACCACGTACAAATTTAGCCCGCAAAACCCGTATCCTAAAAATACTAAACTCAGCGCCCAAAAGGCGCGGGTCTAGCCCAATAAAGGCAAATTTATAATCAAACTCGCCGCAAGCCAAGGTTAAATTTGACGCTAAGGCGCGCCCTATCTCTCTCCCGCTTGCCATTTTTCCCATTCGCCGCTCTCGTCAAGCTCGTTTCCTATAGCCTTGTAGCGAGCGTAGTAGTGCTCTACAAAGGCCCTTGCCTGCGCGTGTTTAGGCAGGTAGCTTTTGCCCTCTTTGTCGCAAAATCTCGCCAAAAACTCGCCCGCAGGAGCGCGCCTTGCGTAGTGAAGCGCCAAATTTTTGTAGTTTGCGAGGCAAATTTCTTTAAATTTAGCATAGTGTTCGCGGTCAAATTTGACGAGCAAAGCGCCGCCTTCAAAACTAAGCGCGCCCGAGTCAAATAGCAAGCTAAGATGGATGAGCCCCTCGCAGTAGTACGCGCGCACCTCATCGACCTCGCGCCACGCGATCAGTCCGACCGCGCGGGCGATCAGCTCGTGAAATACGCTCATCTCGTAGCTCGCGTCGCCGCCGATAAAGAAATTTACGAGCCCGCCCGTGGTCGCCTTGTACTCCTCGATAAATTTAAACTCGCCGTCCGCGTTCATCGCCTTTTCCGTGTCGGTGCCGACGAAAAGTATGTGTCCAAACTCGTGGCCGATCGTGGAGATTTCGTAGGTTTTCTTCCAAATTTGTGGCTTTTTAAACAAAATTTCGCGCCCGTAGTCCAAAAACTCGCGCGAAAATATCTCCCCGCTAAGCTTCATAAACGGTCTTGCCTTGGCGCTCTCGTAAACGTGCTCCACGAAAGCAAATATCTTTTTGCCCCGCTCCTTGCTCACGGTTTCGTCGTTTGGCACGACCTGAGCCGAAAATAGTCCGTTTAGCTCGGCACCGTAGTAGATCATCGGCACGCTGATATATGTCTGCGTGCGCGCGACGTTTTGCGTGACTTGGCGCGCGAGCATGGCGTCCTCTATCCCGCACTCGCGGCAAATTTGCTCGTAGGCGCGGATGACGCTGGCTTTAAATTTCTCCTCGTCAAAGTCGCTCGCACCCGCTAGCCTCACGTCCCACTCGAGCGCGACGGCGTGCGTGTAGGCATCCTCGTAGTATTCTAGCGGATGGCCGGGCTGCAGCGGGCCTTTTACCTCCATCCACGCGCGCTCGGCATCCTGCCACGCGGGGATCGCGCGGTCGTTTTCCCGCTCGCAAAACGCCGCCTTTAGCTTTTCAAAGTACGTTATGTAGGCTCTTTGCTCGTCGTTTGCGGCTAGCGATTTTAGATTTTTGATTAGCGAGTCCAGAGCGTCCGCCACGCGTTTTACTTCTTTTTCAAAAGCCACGGCATACGGCACGAAGTCGTATTTGTCGCCGTTTTTCATAACTGCGCCGTAGCTTCGCTCGCCCTTTTCGCCGCCGTCTTTTTGATAGAGGCGGTTTTCGTCGATAAATTTGATCGCTTCGGCCATGCTTGCAAATTTAGCTTCAAATTCTTTATTCGTCGTTTGCAGGATTTGTTTGTCCCACGCGCTTTGCCACGCATTCATTGCTAGTCCCGCGTCGTGCATGCCGCTAAGTAGCGCTAGGTAAAAATCGTCTATTATTTTCTCCTCTTTTACTCGCGCCAAAAGCTTTTCAAAACGCGCCTCGTAAAACTCGTGCACGAGCTCAAAAGCTTCGTCTTTTATGCGCCCTATCTCGGCCTCCTCGCGTCCTTGTTTTTTTAGCTCGTTTTCCAGCGGCTCCGTTTTTAGATCGACTATGCGGCGTAAAACCGCGACCTTTTCGCTTTTTTTGCCCTTAAAGCCGGCGATTTTTAGCATCTTTAGCACGATCTCGCTTGGGTTATCTAGCTGCCTATACATCGCGTTTAGCTCGTCTTTGCCTGCGGCTACTAGCTCGTTTAATCTTTTAAAATCGTTCACGTTTATCCTTTTAAAAATTTGGCGTATTTTAGCTTAAAAATGCTGGACGCTGAGTTAAAAAACCTCAAGCTCGGCTAAATTTCGCGCCTTTAGCCAAAGCTATAAAAATTGATTTATCTTGCGGCTTTATCAGCGAAATTGCGCTAAAATCGGACTAAAATTTAACGAAAAACCGAGAAAACGATGAAAACGCAAGAAGAAAAAACGATAAAAAACGAAAACGCAAGTTGGCTGCAATACTTTCCGATTATGTTTTACGCCGTAGTTATGGGGCTTTGCGGGCTGGCTCTTGCTTACGAGCGGCTAAATTTACTCTTTGATATCTCAGGCGCAGTTTTTGAGATTTTACGCGCTGCGGCGAGTCTAGTCTACGCGCTCATCTGTGTTTTTTACGCGGCTAAGCTAATAAAATACCCGCAAGCTTGCAAAGCAGAGCTATTTCATCCCGTGCAGGTAAATTTTTTCGCCGCATTTTCGATCGGCACGCTACTGGTGGCGACGCTTTGGAGGGATTTTGCGCCTGTTTACGACGCGCTTTTTTGCGTGGGCGTAGCATTTCAGACCTTTATCACGCTGCACGCTATGTCTTTTTGGATACGTAGCGACGTAGAGCCGCAGCACGCTAGCCCGGCGTGGTTTTTGCCTATCGTGGGCAACCTTTTCGTTCCGTTAGCCGCGCCTGCTACGAGCGAGTTTGCGTGGTATTATTTTTCGGTCGGGATATTTTTTTGGCCGGTGATTTTAGCTATTTTGCTCTATCGTCTCGTTTTTTGCGCTTTGATGCCGCCTAAATTTATCCCGACGCTTTTTATCACGGTAGCTCCGCCCGCGATGGCGTTTTTGGGCTATACGAAGCTAACGGGCGGCTTTGACGCGGCGGCTAAAATCATGCTTTACGTTACGCTATTTTTCGTGCTTTTTATCATTTATATGTTTAAAAGCTTTCTTGGGATTAAATTTTCGCTTTCTTGGTGGGCGTTTACCTTTCCTACGGCTGCGGCAAGCGTCGCGTTTTTGCGAGCGTTCGAACTTTGCGGGATTAAATTTTTCTTATTTGCGGGAGCGGCGGACTTTACGGCTTTGTGCGTTTTGGTGGGTATAGCTTGCTTCTATACGATAAAAGCGATATTTAGCGGAGAGATTTTTACGGCGCAGAAGTGAGATTTTTAGCGTATTCGGCGCAAAAGACGCTAAATTTAAGAGCTAAAATATCGCGCTATTTGCTTTAACGCGGGTTTTAGACGTTTGTCGCCGCGTTTAATTTAAACCAAGCGTCAAATTTAGCTTTCTTAAGCGCAAATTTAGATGAGCCGTAGCGACGCTTAACCTCGCCATTTTGCGAGATTTGCGTCGCCTAGCCTATCTTAATCAAAAGAGCGAATTATTTTAGCAATCCGCTTGATTTTAGCATATTCGTAATCTCCTTAACCTCGGCCGTGCCCTTATGGCAAGCGACTTCTTGCTCCTCCTTGCTTAGCTTTTTTATGCTAGCGTAGTCGGCCTCAAACTCTTTTTTCGTCGCCTCCGCGCTAAATTCCTTATTGCCCTGAGCTTTGGCTTGTTTTTCCATCGCGTCGATGAACTCATAAGAAACCTTTTCGTACTCTTTGCAAGCAGCAGGAGTTTCCTCAGCCGCCAAATGGCCGGCAAATACGCAAAGCGCGACTAAAAATAACGATTTTTTCATGTCTTTCCTTTTTTAAAGATGCAGCGTATGGTAGCGAAATTTAGCTAAATTTTACCTCGCAGCGCGATCATTTCGCTAAAAGTTATCTCGCGCGCATAAAATTTAACTCCGAGCGAGGCGAGCTTGTCTTGCAGCGCTAGCGCCGACTCCTCTATGCCGCTAAAAAGACAAAGCGGCAAATTTTGCGCCCTCTCTTTAGTCGCCGCAAAGCTTCCGTCTTCAAAAAATTTCTTTAAAAATACGAGCGTTTTTACTTTGTCCGTACCCAAGTCCTCGATGAAAACGCTGAAATATTTATATCCCAGCTCCTCGCGCGCTTCATCTTCCCGCGCGTAGTCGTCCGCCAGCTCGCGGTAAAATTCGTTGTTTAAATCGGCAAGCGGCGCGATCGCCTCAATAGAGCAAGGCGCCTCAAGCGCGGCAAGAGCGGTTAAAATTTCTTCAAATTTAACGATGTCGTCCGCGACCTTTATCGCCTCCCAAAAGCCCGCGCCGTGATAGGCAAAATATACGGGCGAGGCGTCCCCAAGAGCAAAATCCACGAAAAACGGATCGTCCATGCCACTACGCGCGATAACCCGCCAGCTCTTGCGCCACTGTCCTGGCGTATCGTCTGCTAGCTCCTCGCCCGTTTTGCGGCTAACTAGCCTATATCCCTCCTGAAAACTCTCAAATTCGCCCTCCTCAGGATAGAAAAAAGGCAGTAAAATGCACTCTGAAACGATGCGTTTGCGGATAAAATTTTGGATCAAATTTGGGATTTGCACGGCGCGGCCTTTGGGTTAAATTTGAGCCAATTTTAGCGAAATTTTAAAAACTCCGCTATGCTTGCTTTACAAAAGCAGCGCGATTTGACGGATTACAAAATTTGAACGTAAAAAGACAAGCGGAAGTATTTTAAGATGGATTTGAATGTTGCGACGAAAATTTCGTCCCAAGACTAGGCAATTAGCCTGTC
>NZ_CALHVN010000056.1 GCF_938039245.1 uncultured Campylobacter sp.
TTGCGCCGTTTGGTCTTAAAGCAAATTTGCCAAATACCGCGTATTTTTAATAGGCAGCTTAGAACTTAAAGCGCGTAAATGCCCCAATCCCTCCAAAAGCCGTTAAACGTATTTAACGTATTTAGCCAAACGTCTTGCGACGGCAACGACAATAATCTTGCAAAAGCAAATTTAAATCGGCGGCTTGTACCTTCCGCACCTACGTATCTAGGCCCACGCTCTAGCCAAAAGAGTATCCAAACCTTGCCAGCTGAAAGATAAATCTAATATTTTAAGCAGACGTAAGACTACAGTAAAAGAGATTTGATAAGATGGCCTAGCTAACTAAGGTCGCTAGGATTAGAGTATATCAGGCCTTTATTTACGGATTTTTAAATGCAGCCTATTTATAGTCCTTGTTTTTGAGGATTTAGGGTTGGTTTTATATCGCGTGCCTTCTTTGGTTTTTCTTTGGTTGATTTTACCGTACTTTAGCTTTTTAGTTTTTGCTTTGCGTTATCTTGAGTTGTTTGGCTTACCGCAGAAGCAAGCAGTCTCATCTTTGATTTGCTCGGTTTTTTTAGGTAAATTTTTGGCTTTAGAGGTTTTATTGTTTATTTTGTCTTTAGCCTCGTTAATTTTTTTAGACGCCTTTTGCTTTACGACAGGGTCGTTTTCTCCGTAGCCTATATACCTTTTAGACTTTCGTAGGTCTTATAGTAGGTACCGTTTATATTCTTGGAATCTTTGGTACTTTTAAATTTATTCGTTTTTCTATACTCTATGACGGCGTCTACCTTCGTTGGTTCGAATTCAATAATGGCGTATACTTTCGTTGAGCCGATGTCTTTTAGGCTCATAAGCTCTCTTTAATAGCGGTATTTAAATTTATAGCAGCAAACAGCATAGATGCGCATACAAGCATGAATAATACGAATTCGTTCATTGATTTTCTTGTTTAGTTATTTTGATATCGTTTTTTATTATAGCGAAAAAATGATTTAACTAAGACGGTATTATCGACGCAATGGCTCACTAGCGGCAACTACCAAATCAATATGGAATTAAGATAGTCCTTCCATAAAACAATAGACATCGGTAAGAGCTATTCCAGCTAGGATTTTAAACAACATCCCCATATTCCAAAATCCCTTGGAATAGTTAATTATTTTCCTTCTTCAAACGCACCGACGGCTAAAATTTTACCAATTCTAGCATTTAAAAGCTGATCTACTTTTAGCTTTTCGAGCTTTTCAAGCTCGGTTATAAAATAGCTTGCGAGAGCTTTAACGGCGGCTTCTTTATCTCGATGTGCGCCGTTCACCGGTTCTTCTATAACATCGTCTATCAAATTTAAATTTTTTAAGTCGTCGGCGGTTATTTTTAAGGCTTTTGTAGCCTGTTCTTGTTTTAAAGGATCATTCCAAAGTATCGCTGCACAGCCCTCTGGAGAGATGACCGAAAAAACCGAATTTCTCATCATAGCAAGTTTGTCGGCAACGCCTATGGCTAGAGCACCGCCGCTTCCGCCTTCGCCTATAACGACGGCTATCATCGGCGTTTTTAAATTTGCAAATTCAAATAAATTTCTAGCTATCGCCTCGCTTTGACCGCGCTCTTCAGCTGCAACGCCCGGATATGCGCCCGGAGTATCTATCAAAAACAGTATCGGGAGTCCGAATTTCTCAGCCATTTTAGCTATTCGTAAAGCTTTGCGGTAACCCTCGGGATGAGGCATACCGAAATTTCTTTTTAGTTTATTTTTGGTTCCTCGCCCCTTTTGCTCGCCTATTACGACGACTTTTCTAGAGCCTATATAGCCGATAAAACAAACTATCGCCGCATCGTCGCGATATGCCCTATCACCGTGCAACTCGTAGTAATCCCTCATCATGCCTTTTATGTAATCAATAGCGTAAGGACGATCGGGGTGTCTTGCCAAAGCAAGGCGCTGAAACTCGTTAAGGTTTTTGTAAATTTTAGCAGTCTCTTTTTCTAAATTTTTATTTAGAATTTCTACCGCATGCTCATCGCCGCGAATCCTCGCGTTTGCGATGTCGTCGTCTATTTGTTTGATACTTTGCTCAAAGTCTAGATAACTTGCCATTATATCTTCTTAAATACGATAGAGCCGTTTGTGCCGCCAAAACCGAAAGAGTTACTCATAACGGCGTTTAGCTCGGCTTTTCTAGCTAGATTTGGCACGTAGTCCAAGTCGCATTCTTCATCTCTGATCTCGTAGTTTATAGTAGGAGGTATAAGGCCTTCTTGCATAGCCATTATAGAGATAACCGCTTCTATCGCGCCGGCCGCGCCTAAACAGTGCCCGGTTTGACCCTTGGTCGAACTAACCGGCGGTACGCCATCTCCGAAAAGGGTCTTAAGGGCGGCCGTTTCATTTCTGTCGTTCGTCGGAGTCGATGTGCCGTGCGCATTTATATAGTCGATTTTTAAATTTCCGGCCATTTTAAGAGCTTTTTTCATAGCGGATAACGGCCCTTCAAGCGAAGGCGAGGTAATATGATACGCATCACCGCTCTCGCCAAATCCTACTATCTCGGCGTAAATTTTAGCCCCTCTTGCCTTTGCGCTATCATATTCTTCAAGCACGAGCGCGCCGGCTCCTTCTCCCATGACAAAGCCGTCCCTGTCCTTATCGAACGGACGAGAGGCATGCTGAGGATCATCGTTTCTAGTAGAGAGCGCTTTCATAGCGGCAAATCCGCCTATTCCTACTCCGCAAACCGTAGACTCGGAGCCTACGACTAGCATTTTTTGCGCCTCGCCGATCATTATAGTCTTAGCCGCTTCGATTATGGCGTGAGTAGACGCCGCACATGCCGTTACGCTAGAGATATTGGGTCCTTTTAAGCCGTGTTCTATCGAAACTATACCGCCTAGCATATTTACTAGAGCAGAAGGTATAAAAAACGGAGAAATTCGTCTTGAACCTTTTTCGAGCAAGGTGTTGGAATTTTTTTCGATATTAGGCAAACCGCCTATGCCCGCAGCCGAACTAACGCCGAAATTCTCAGCGTCAAATTCGCCGAAATTAGCATCAGCCATGGCTTCTTTAGCTGCCTTTAGTCCAAGCTGGATAAATCTATCGACCTTTTTGACTTCCTTTGCATCCAGTACCGTAAGCGGGTCAAAGTCCGTAATCTCGGCAGCGATCTGAACGGGAAAATCGCTCGCGTCAAAAGAGGTTATCTTTTTTACGCCGGTTTTACCTTCGCAGATAGCCTTAAACGAGCTATCTTTATCAAGTCCCAAAGCGTTAATCATCCCAATGCCGGTTACTACGACTCTTTTCAAGGCTACTCCTTGCAAAAACTTATTTATTTAGGTTCTCGATGTAGGTTACGACGTCGTTTATAGTGATTAGTTTCTCGGCGTCGCTATCAGGTATCTCTACTTCAAATTTCTCCTCAAGCGCCATAACGAGCTCAACCACGTCAAGCGAGTCCGCGCCTAAATCTTCGATAATCTTAGACTCAAGCTTTACCGCATCCGGAGCCACACTTAATTGCTCAACCACTACGTCTCTTACGTCATCAAATACTGCCATTTTCTTCTCCTAAAAATTAAAAATTTCGTGATTTTAGTATATTTTAGCTTAAAATTTCGCAAAAACGCAAAATTTACGCGTTTACATATATAGTCCGCCGTTGATTTTTAGCGTCTCGCCGGTCACGTAGCTAGCGTGATCGCTTAGCAAAAACGCCACAGCTTCGGCCACTTCGCTGGCGCTTCCAAATCTTTTTAGCGGGATGTTGTCGCTGTAAGTTTTTTTGATCTCGTCGCCCAGCTCGCTCGTCATATCCGTCTCGATAAAGCCCGGAGTTACGCAGTTAAAGCGGATATTTCTCGCCGCACCCTCTTTGGCGAAACTTTTGTTCATCGCGATCATTCCGCCCTTGCTAGCAGCGTAGTTTGCTTGCCCTGCGTTGCCCATCTCGCCCACGATCGAGGCTACGTTTACGACAGCACCGAAGCGTTTTTTGCTCATTACTTTTAGCGCCTCGCGGCATCCGATAAAGGCCGAGGTTAAATTTGCGTTTATCACGCCGGTAAAATCCTCCGTCTTCATGCGAAGCGCGAGCTTGTCGTTTGTGATACCGGCGTTATTTACGAGGTAGCTTAGCTCGCCGTCGGCGTCCGCGATCAAATTTATCGCTTTTACAAACTCGTCCTCGTCCGTCGCATCAAATTTAACCACCGCAGCCTGCCCGCCGTTTGCTACGATTTCAGCTTGCAATGCATCGGCGATTTCTGGCTTTGAGCGGTAGTTTATCCAGACTTTTAGTCCCATTTGCGCCAGGGTTTTGGCTATCTGCGCGCCGATACCGCGACTAGCTCCCGTGATTAGCACGTTTTTTCCGCTAAATTTCATTTTTTCTCCTTAATTTTAAATTTGGCCCGCATTTTATCAGACGAAAGCTAAAAAGCCTTTTACTGAAAATTTATATAGTTTTAAAACAGCGCCTCGTCCATTTCGGCGGGTTTTTCGATACCCATCAGCGCTAAAACGCTCGCGGCGATATTGTTTAGACCACCCGCTTTTACCACCTTTACGCCCTCGCCTATCACGAAGCAAAATACGTCAAAAGTCGTGTGGTTGGTTAGCAGATTGCCCTGCGCGTCCTTCATCTGCTCGCAGTTGCCGTGGTCGCTCGTGATGATTAGCGCGTAGTTTTTCTCTTTTGCTTTTGTCACGATGCGTCCCAGCGCCGCATCCACGGCCTCGACCGCCTTTACCGCCGCGTCAAATTCGCCAGTGTGTCCGACCATATCGCCGTTTGCGAAATTTACCACGATAAAGTCTTGCCCGTCTTCCATGCCTTTTAGCACCGCCTCGCACACGGCCTGCGCGCTCATTTCTGGTTTTTCGTCGTAGGTTTTGACCTTAGGGCTTGGCACGAGCACCCTCGTTTCGTTTTGAGCGAGCTCCTCGACGCCGCCGTTAAAGAAAAACGTCACGTGAGCGTATTTCTCGGTCTCGGCGGTATGCAGCTGCGTTAAGCCCGCGTTTGCGACGACTTCGGCAAGGGTATTTTTTAGCTTTTCGTTTTCAAATAATACGGGAAAGGCGAAATTTGCGTCGTATTCGGTCATCGTGAGTAGATTTTTGACGATGAACGGGCGCGCGAATTCGCTAAAATTTTCATCGCCCAAAGCCGCCGCGATCTCGCGCACGCGGTCGTTTCTAAAATTTATAAATATCACGCCGTCGTTTTCGCCTATCCCCTCAAACCCGCCAAAACTAGCCGGCACGATAAACTCGTCCGTCACGCCCGCCTCATAGCTTTGCATGACGTATTCTAGCGGCGATACGGTTTGCGCGTTTTCTCCGCGCGTCATCGCGTCGTAGGCCGTTTTTACGCGCTCCCAGCGCTTGTCGCGGTCCATCGCGTAAAATCTACCGCTAACGCTAGCTAGCCTAAAGCCTCCGCTTTGCGCCTTTTCTTGCAGCGATTTTATGAACGCTAGCCCGCTTTTTGGACCTACGTCGCGACCGTCGGTTATCGCGTGAGCACACACCTCGCAGCCGTTTGCGACCGCAAGAGAGCACATCGCGTCAAAGTGGCTAATGTGCGAGTGTACGCCGCCGTCGCTATAAAGCCCGACGACGTGGACGCGCTTGCAGGTTTTGAACAAATTTAAAAGCTTTTCGCTTTTAGCCAGCGAGCCGTTTTCAAAACCGAGCGAAATTTTTACCAAATTTTGATACAAAACCCGCCCGCTGCCGATACACATGTGCCCGACCTCGCTGTTTCCCATCTGTCCGTCGGGTAGGCCCACTGCTAGGCCCGAGGTTTTTATGAGCGCGTTTGGGACGTTTTTAAATAGCCAGTCGTATGTTGGCTTTTTTGCCGCTGCAAATGCGTTAAATTCGCTACTTTCGTTATATCCGATGCCGTCGGTTATCACCAAAATCGTTTTTTGCGCCATTTTTAAATTTTTGCCTTAAATTTAGATATTTTTTAACGGCATTATACTAAAATTAGCCTTTTTTAAAATAAAGGCTTTTATGTTTTACTATATTTATGAATTGTTAAATTTTAATATCTTTCAATACATCACCGTTCGCGCGGGCTTTTCGTTTTTCATCGCATTTTGTTTGACCGTTTGGGCGCTGCCTAAATTTATCGCGTGGGCGAAGGCCAAAAACGCCGCCCAGCCCATCTACGAGCTAGCTCCGCAAACGCACCAAAAAAAAGCCAAAACTCCGACGATGGGCGGGCTTGTCTTTATCGGAGCGGCGCTTGGGGCGAGCGTGATCTGCGCGCGCCTTGATAACGTCTTCGTCCTTGCTTCGCTGATCTGTCTAGCGGGCTTTACGGCGCTTGGGTTTAAAGACGATTTTCGCAAAATCTCAGGCGGCAAAAACCACGACGGACTAAGCCCTAGAGCCAAGCTTGCCGCGCAAATTTTAATCGCTCTGGCCGTTTCGACGATGCTGTATTTTAACGGCGAGCTGGGGAGCAAATTTTACCTACCGTTTTACAAATTTGCGGTGCTTGATCTGGGCATTTTTGCGGTCGCGTTTTGGACGCTCGTCATCGTCGCGGCATCAAACGCGGTAAATTTAACCGACGGCCTAGACGGGCTAGCTACGGTGCCTGCGGTATTCTCGCTGCTGACTTTGGGCGTATTTGCCTACATCTGTGGACACGCGATCTTTAGCTCGTATTTACTTTTGCCCAAGATCGCGGGCGTGGGCGAGACTGTCGTAGTGGCCGCCGCTCTGATCGGCTCGTTGATGGGATTTTTGTGGTTTAACTGCCATCCGGCCGAGGTTTTCATGGGCGACAGCGGGAGCCTAAGCGTAGGCGCGTATATCGGCCTCATGGGCGTGATGACGAAAAACGAGATCTTGCTCATCATCATCGGCTTCGTCTTTGTTATGGAGACTTTGAGCGTGATTTTGCAGGTGGGAAGCTTTAAAATTTTTAAAAAGAGAATTTTTCTCATGGCGCCGATACACCATCATTTCGAGATAAAAGGCTGGGTGGAAAACAAGATCATCGTGAGATTTTGGCTCATCGCCGTTTTGGCGAATTTAATCGCGCTGACTGCGCTAAAAATCAGGTAAATTTAATAAGGATAATTTAATGAGAGCACAGATAGAGCCAGATTACGAGACGGCTAGAAAAAGATACAACGGGATTTTGGAGAAAATTTTAGCCTATACGGACTACTGCGACGAACACGGCGACGAGAGCGGCGAGAAATACCGCGAGCTGGAAAACGAGCTGCACGCGATCACGGGCAAAGATATGAGTAAATTTGACCTGTGGGAGTGGTGGGAGGCCGACGGGGCTGAAAATTTAGCCTTTGATATCGCGCTTCCAGAGCCTCGCCTCGTGCCTGACATCACAAAGGACGAACTGCGCGAGATCATAGAGCGCATGACGAGTTTTGAGCCGCAAGAGAGCGAAGACGAGTTTTTGGACGAGTTTTACGATCGTCCGAATTTCGCTTGTGAGGGCGGATATTTTACCGAGTTTTTAAAGCTAAATTTTAAAGATACTTATGATTTTAAACTTTTTACCAGACACAAACGAAACGGCGTAATAACCGAGCTTGACGCGGAGGAAATAACGCAATTTTTATGGGGCAAAAGGGCGTAAAAAGGAGCAAAAATGAGAAAATCGCTATTTGGCTATGGCGGTACGACGCGCGCGATCGCGAAAAACTTCAGCAAAGAGGGTGGCTGGGACGTCTACGACGATAAATTTAGCGAGATCTCAAGCGACGAATGGGGCAACGCCCTACTACCGCCAAACCTTTTCGTACCCGAAAAAAGCGGCTTAGAGATACCTAGCCCCGGCTTCCCGCCCGGCCACGAACTAGTTAAAAAAGCGCAAAATCTAATCAGCGAATACGACTATTTTTATAAAATTTACGGCGGCAAGATGCCGTTTACCGTCTGGATCAGCGGCACGAACGGCAAAACCACGACGACGAAGATGACGCAGCACCTGCTGGCGCGCTACGGCTCGGTAATGGGCGGCAACGTCGGAGTTCCGCTCGCAGACCTTGACGTAAACGCCAAAATTTGGGTGCTAGAGACCAGCTCCTTTACGATGCACTACACAAACGCCGCGGCACCCGGCATCTACGCGCTTTTGCCTATCACGCCCGATCACCTCAGCTGGCACGGCGACTTTGCCGAGTATGAGCGCGCCAAGCTAAAACCGCTAGCGACGATGGGCGAAAACGCAGTCGCGATCCTGCCTAAAATTTACGCTGAGGCGCCGACTAAGGCAAAGGTGATAAGCTACGAAAACGAGGCGGATTTGGCCCGGTTTTGCGGCGTAAATTTAAGCGATATCGCCTTTAAAACGCCGTTTTTAACGGACGCTCTTTTGGCGCTTGCTATCCAGAAAATTTTGCTTGATAGGTGCGATGTAGAGCTTTTAAACGGCTTTGTTATCGAAGGCAACAAGCTAGAGGAGTTTCGCGACGCGCGCGGACGCACGTGGGTCAACGACACGAAGGCGACTAATATCGACGCGAGCATACAAGCCGTAAAGCGATACGAGGGCAAATTTTTGCATTTGATTTTAGGCGGCGATGATAAGGGCGTAGATATGCGGCCGCTTTTTGAAGTCTTGCTCGGTGCTAAAGCGCAAATTTACGCTATCGGCTCAAATACGGACAAACTGATGACGCTTGCGGGCGAGTTTAAAATCCCGGCCGTAAAATGCGAATTTTTAAACGTCGCAGTCGGCGAGATAGATAAACGTTTTAAATTTGACGGAGCCGCTAAAACTGGCGCAAATAGCGAAAATTTGGACGAGATAGCGCTTTTAAGTCCTGCGGCGGCTAGCCTCGATCAGTTTAGCAGCTACGCGGAGCGCGGGGATGAATTTAAAAAAGCGATCTTAAATTTGCAAATTTGACGCAATATTTGCGCCGCAGAGCCGCCAAATTTGAGCGACTGCCTTTAAAAATAGATTTTGTATTTTAAAAATGCGCCGAATTTTGCGTCTTTAACCGAAATTTAAGTATCAAATAGCTAAAATCACATTTCTTTATTTACGGCGTGGTTGGATAGCTCAGTCGGTAGAGCAGCAGACTGAAAATCTGCGTGTCGGCAGTTCGATTCTGCCTCTAACCACCATTTCTTTATAATCCCCGATTTTATCGATGCTCTAAAGCTTTAAGGTTTATCTAGGTACCATCTTGGGTGCCATGTGTTAGTAATTTTTCTTTTTTTAAAACCATGGGCATACAGTCAAAGTAAATGATATGGTCTAGAATATATAAAAAATATTTTTACAAAAATCGAACAACCTGAAACCCTTAATATTTTTAACGGCAGCCACTTAATCCAAATTAGACAAATGGATAATTCTTATATAAATCTTAAGTTTTTATTCCAGGGATATGGCTAGTAAAATGGTAGCAATTACAAATTTTCTTATCTGGGCGAGGATACTTTTTGTCCGACAAGTCAGACAAAAGACCTCGTTAGGGATTATCCCTAAAACCCTTTTAAAGCCCATTGCAGAATGTGAAAATCTTATAAATATAGTCGCTAAACGATATCCAAATTTAAAATATGGCTTAGTCGCCTAAAAAAGATCATCAAATCTAGTTTAGCATTTCTATCAAATTTATTATCGCTTAACATATTTATCGATACTAATCTTTTGCATACGTCGTGCGCCGCAGCAACCTCTTTAAGGTCGCGTTCGTTAAAATATTTAACGTATATACGTAAAATTTTATTGACGTCTTTGATTACGCCCGTAAAGTCTTCTATCCATTGGGCATAATAAACCTTTCTCCAATCCTCCGCTTGCTTATCCAACAAAAGAAAAACATCTTGCATGTATTGTTTGGCGTTTGCATCCAGAGATACTACCGAAACGTCGGCTTCGTTCAATTTACGTCCCAAGGAATAAACTAAATTAAAAAGATCGCTTCTAGCCATCTCGTATTTAGTGATAGATAGATTTAAATTTAGATCTTCGTTGGTACTTTTGAGTTCGCTAGCGTTTTTCGAATTTTTACTCGTCAGATTTTCTTTCATAGCTCATCCCCTAAATTAAGACTATTTTAGGAGATTTTATAAAATATCTGCGACAGTTTATGTCATTTCAAATAATCCCTAAGCAAATTTTCAAATTTATCCCTTAAATTTAGAGGCTCTACTATCTTTATAAAAGGTAGCCAATATTTTACAACCCGTAGTATCTCGTCATCGTAGGCTACTTCTGTACTTATGATGATTTTATCCTCTTCTTCTTGCACTACTTCGTAGTTTGGTAAAAACTCTTTTCTCTTAAAATACTCCATAGCTTCGTTTTTGATTTCAAGCGTAACCTTAAATTTGGCGTCCGAAAACCAGTTTGTGTCGTTTTTCTCGATACGTTTTAAAAACTCGGCGTTTGCAGTAAACGTATCGCCCTTTATCTTTATATGTTTTATTTTAGAGAGAGCGAAATTTTTTAGTTTGCCTTCGTCGTCTGCTAGTAAATACCATATGCCGCTATTATTTATTAGTTTATACGGCTTTAGTTTGCGTTCTTTGTCGTTATATTCGCAGTCTACGATACGGTTTTTGATGACTGCGGCGCTTACGGCTTCAAAGTCGTCTCTTGAAATTTGTATACTTTCAAACCCTTGGTTTTTGATTAGATAGGCTTTGTTTAGCTTCTCGTTTAAAACGTCGCTGATAAATCTATCGTCTAGCTCTGGAAATAGCGACCTTGCACCGATTAGCGCGGCAAAAGCTTTTATGTCTTTAAAGCCTAGTTTGCCAAGAGCGTACTCCTCTAAAAAATATTTACCGTTTTCTTTTTGGATAGGTAGGATACTAAGCCGCTCAAAGTCTCTTAAAATAGTTCTTTTATTTACGCTAAACTCCTCTACAAGCTCGTCTATACTTAGCCTTTCACCGCTGTTTAGTTTTACTATGATTTGGGCAAGCCTGACGGCGATTTTATCGTGAGAACGCATTTTAACCTTCCTATTTAAATTTGACGTATTTTAGCTAATTTTTTCCTTGCGACGCAACCTATCGCTATGCAATGCTAAATTTACGTTGTAATTTAAATCAAAGGAGATCAAATGAGTTTAAACATAGATTTTATCCAAAAGGCTAACGAGGCGGTAGCTAAAGCAAAGAGCTTTAAGATGAGCGAACTAGCGGGTCAAATGCTAAATTTAACCCAAAGCATAAAGCTAACTAAAAAACCGATCGACAAAGATGAGCAAGAAATAGACAATATGTACTATAAAGATACCTTTGGTCCCTTTGGGGGCGTAGCAAAAACTATCGGATATGCTGCTAAAACGGATATGGGTTTAGATGAGTATAATGAAATAGACGAGAATATCCTAAAAAAGCTATCTAAGATGGAGAGTAAATTTCACGAAAACTATTTGCCTGAGCTACTTTTAGAAATCGGCAAAGACTACGGCGAGCAGGAAAATGAAGCTATAAAATCGGCCACAAACCCGTTAGCTCAGATAGGGCTAGATATGGCTTTGATCAAATTTTACTGGACGCTAACTCAGCTGCAATTGTCAGTAAGTATTCAAAACCTAGAAGCCGGCATGAATGGAAGCAGTAAGGTAAGCAAGATGAAAGATGCACTAAGGCAACTACAGGCTATGGCGCAAAACCTGACAACTATTGCCGCGGAGTATGATTGGGAGGTAGGCGGAGTGGAATTTTGCGATAAAGTCAAGGAGGAAAAATGAACACGAGTAGGTCTTTTGCGAAAATAAGCGATACTCTAAAACAAATCGCCGATAATACAGCTTCATGCAAGGACACCAATGAAGTACTGCGGTACTATAAAGACAGGTTTGAGAGTTTTTGAAAACGTGATAAATAATCCCGAGCTAGGCGCGGATGATGATATTAAATTTAACAAATACGGCAAAATAAACGAATGGCTGGCAAAAAGGCAAAAAAGAATAGAAGGGCTAAAATCCAAAAAATCATTTGATTTTAGTTCCTTGCGTCGTGTTTTAAAAACGCTCGATCGCGCTCTAGGCAAGATAGTTTGCGAGTTGGTAGCGGCGTCGCTCAAAGGAAATAATCAAAGCGAAAATTTGACGCGCGAGATCCAGCAGTTTATTGCCTGCCGAGGTACCATAGCAGTAGCGCAAGCACAAGCAAAAGGTAAAAAAGCCGCGCTAAATGCTGCCAAAAAAGCCGTAAAATCGACAGAGCTTTACGGCTATTTTAACGCCCAAGAGGCGTCGGTGTATGTTAAAACAGATGCTGCGCCAGGCATATCTTTAGAAGATATGCAAGAAATCTTAGGCGTTACAACAAGGGCTTTTGGCTACGAAACAGCCGTAAGCATAGAATACGTATACGATGAAACTATGGGCGGAGCCAAGGTCGTTATCATAGCGACATCTCAAGATGTGTAGTTATCCCTTCTCTGCCTCTGCCCTAGCCTTGATCACCTTAGCCAGCACGCTCTCACAAGCCACGCCTATTATCTTTGCCCTTAGCTTTGTTACGTCGGCATGGCTAGGAGCTTTAGCATGCACGGTTTCGTTTCGCAAATCTTGAAGCTCGGTTATGACCTTGGGTAGAGTCCTAGTTACGTAGTTTTGCAGTAAATTTCCCTCAAGTGCATCTTGGATAATTCGGTTTTTGAAAAGAAATTTATAAGTACCTAAATTTGGCTTGTTTTCAAATATATCGCTTACGGTAAAGCTCGTGCCCTGCACTTCGTATGGGATTTTTAATATAGACGGCTTTGTCTTTGCGAGTTGTTCCATGAGAACTTTAACGAAGGCGTAAATCTCTTGCTCCATTGTTTTTGAGTATTTGACCACGACGGAGCTAAAGTCATAGAGCGGGTTAGCTATATTATCAAGGTATTCTATCTCGGCGGAGATGATATTTTCTATGCTATCTGGGTGCATTAGATTTATTAAGCTTCGTCCGAAGCAGTAACGGATCAAATTTCGCTTTATCTCTAAAAACTCGGCGCTTTTATAGACGTCGGGATAAAATTTGCCTTCATCCTCAAAATAGCGCGTCTCTTGCTTTGTCTTTATGATGAGAGGATAAACATAAGCGTTGCCGTATACTGCGTAGGTATGGCCGCTTACGGTAAAATTTGCCAGGTAATCGTCTCTAACGCACTCAAAATCATTTCTAACTAGCTCTCTGATATCGCTTATGATAAACCACTTTTCTACATCGAGCCTTTTTTCTTTATAATACTCAGGCGCTATCTCGCCCATATCGTCGCTAGTTACGGCGACGACCTTTGCTACGAACAAATTTGAATAATCGGTTAAAAATAGCTGCAGATACTTGCCGTCGCTGTCGCTCGAATTTATGCTTTCGTAAATTTGCTCAAGTTCGGCTTCGTGGGAGTTTATCATATCTCGCCGCTTGCTTTTTATCTTGCCGAAGGCCACCTTGCCTTTAGATATCAAAACCTTAAGGTGTTGCTCTATGACGTCATTTTGGTAGTAGGGGTTGTAGAGGATGAGGATATTGTGCATATTTATAATAACATATCCTGAGAATTTACGATCATACTATCACTATTAAAGAATATCGCAAGTCCATTTTCAACATCGTATTTTGATTCAAAAAGCATTCCCCATGAGCCATCTCTGGCGAAATATATTGACGTTAACTCCAAAATTTGCTCTATTTTTTTATTTGTTTCGTAAAATTTTTCACAATATTCTTGTAAATTTTTATATATTTCACTCAAATTCTGTTCAATAAACCATTTAAAAATTTTATAGTTATCTCTTTGGCTTTGTAAAATTTCTTCATCTTTAAAGGCTTTTATTTTGATTTTTACTTTTTGAAGCTTTCCAAAAAATATGACTTCATCTTCTTTAAACCAAGAGTGCTTATAGGTAATCCATCCAAATACGCTATCATTTTTGGTTTTAAGCATTGTCTACTCCTTTTGATTTTTTTGCTTCAGATATACCGCCCGAATGCGGTATATTACCGTGAATTTCTTGAGGAACCAAATCCATCGTTTTTTGATCGCTTCTTTCGTGCCAACTAAGCTTATTTTCCTTTCTGTATTTTTCGATATCTTCTGCGGTCCAATTTTTACCATCTTTTTGCTCTTCGCTCCATTTTTTAGCCAATGCCTCATCTGCTTGAGCAAAATTGTCATCTCTCTCTAGCCCAAAATCTTCTATTTCCACGCTTGCTTCAGAAAAAGGAGTGAAATCAGGCTCGCCATCTTTAAATTCAACGCCGCCTTCCCCGTACGTTGCTAAAATTTCTTTCCAAGTTTTTTCATTATTGCTGGGTTTTTTAGGCACAAAGTCACCATCGGGTATCCAAGTGCTATTACCTTTCTCGCCGACCCATGTTCCGTTTTTATTTGGAAAAGCGTATTCAATCATCATATCATTTGGATGATTTGTATCAGCATGCGACCAGTTAAACGGCTTATAGATATCAAAATTCTGATCTACATTGGTATTTTTTAAAATATCTGGTTTGACCGTCTCTCCACTCATCTCTTTTGCTAAAGAATACTCTATAGACATTTATATTCTCCTTTCTTTTATGGTTTCATTGCAAGCATAAGCCAAGCTATCCAAATTCTTATTTTTTAAACTTACTTCCACTATTACGCAATTAATTATCAACCTATGATACTCTTTAAGTTGCTCATCAAGTTGCAAATTTGATTCAATCGTATAAAGTAATTCATTAATATCTTTTGCTTTATATACCAGCATTTTTATATATTTCTCCAAATCTATAAAAAGTTCAGCTATTATAACACTTATTCCTTTAAGATCTTTTGGCGGCTTGTTCTCTTTTGCCAAAGTTAAAATCTTAGCTTTAATATTTGATCTAAGAGGAGAAGTAAGCACCTCATTCCATAGATAAGTTAAATCAAATTTGGCATTATTATCTATAAAATTAGACAAAAGAGCCTTAATGAGTTCGTTTTTTAACTCGTTGTCAATTGCGCTTGAGCATTTTAAGCTTTCTGATTGTTGAAATTTTGTTTCATTGGCTTCAAATTTATCTACCTTGCATAGTACAGCTTCTATCCAGTCGTTTTGATATACGGCAGCTACGCCTTTTGGAAATTTTACTATATCGGCTATTTGCTCATCGGTTAAGCCGGCTGCTTTGCCTATTAGTTCTCTATCGTTAAAATCAGGTGTTCGCATAATGATTTTGGTGTTTGTATTGCGAATTACTGACATATCAAGTAGTCCTGGCGATTGATCGGCTATGATAAATCCCTCACCGTATGTTCTCATTTCAGCTATTGAGTTTGCAAGCATTTCAACCGATTTACCAAGTAGATTAGAACTCTCGGACGATTGCTCTGTAGACGTTCGTTTGAGTAAGTTATGTGCCTCTTCTAAAACGCAGATATGTTTTAATTCAGAGTTTATATCCCCCTTGGCTATTCTATATTCGCTTAGCTTCATTACCAAGATACCCATTATCAGAGCTTTAGTTTCCATTGAGCCAACTCTGCTTAGATCAACTATGACATTTTCGTCAAAAAGCTTATCGTCGCTTATATCATCACTTGAAAAAATGAGCCCATTAAGCCCATTTGTGAGGCTTTCGAGTCTGGTTACCAGTGCACCCTTATAATTACCTTTATTTTCATCCGAGTATTCTGAGCTATTGATAATTTCAATGACATTTTGCATCACATCCATAAAATTTGGAAAAAGCTTTTTGTCTATCTTATTTTCGGATAGTGATAAATCCCAGCCAGCATCTTCATATGACTTTTCAACTGCTTTTTTAAGCACGGCAGGCATTGCCGCATACATAGGCCAGCATACGTTAAATATCTCCACAAGCCTATCAAGATGCTCTAATATATGTATTTCTGAAGTAAATTTAAAAGGATTTATGCGCAAGAGCGGAGTTAAATTTGGATTTGTCCCATATACGCTTACGCTTTTATCATTTCCAAATACATGTTTATACTCACCTTTTGCAGGCTCTATAACTAAAAATTTAACGTTTTTTTCTCTTGCTTCATTTAGTATTTTATATATTGTGTTTGATTTGCCACTTCCTGTTGATCCAGTTATAAAAGCATGCCCACTAAGGCTATTTAAATCCAAATTTACTGGACTTTCATAGCTTTTGCCCATATGATAAATTTGACCAAGCTTTATGCTCTTGCCGCCCTTGGCTTCACTTATGACTTCTCTACCGAAGCTTGCTAAATTTTTCACACCAAATCCAGCTATGCTTCTTTCAGGAAAACCAGCATGTATGGCCAATTCTTTGCTAGTCACCAAAGACGAGCTTTGTACTTCTTTACCTTCAAAGTTTATTAAAGGATGACAAAATTTTCTCAAGTATTCTTTGGCATTCGCCAAATTTTCATCTTTCCATGTCGTTATGGATGAGCTCTCGATGCCGGAGTTTTCGCCTCTTATTATCGACTGATAAGAAGCCGCTAAGGTCTTTGAGCCTATCTCGTTATCGGCTATAGCGTATGCAGCTACGTTCCACATGCCTATGTCGTTTGCGGATTGCAGGCGTTCTAACTGCAAGTCTATCTTTTTTAGGATTTCACTTATGGCTTTATCTTCAAATTTAAGTTGAAATGAAGCCGAAGTACCTTCGGAATTAGTCAATGAAACGCCTCTAGTATCCGAAATAGTATGCGTTTCGCTTTTGGTTTCGGCTTCGCTTTGAGTTAGGCTATGACTCTCGCTGGTATTCGCGGTAGTTGATTTGTTTATGCCAAAACTAAAGTTTAGTTTAAAAGCGGATCTTGTGACGCCTATATTATAGCCGGAAGTTTCCGAGCTACTCATTGATGTGGTATCTGTAGTGCCTAAGGTATTCGTTATGCTAGTGCTTATAGCTTCTGATATACTTTGGGAGTAGCTTTGTGTTACGCTTCTACTCTCATTTTCTCCAAAAGTTAAATCCGTAGTCTCAAAAGGCTTTATAGCTGAATATAAATTCTCATAATTTCTCTGTAAATTTAAAAGCCTACCGCTTGAGAGAGGATCGGCTATTATCATTAAAGTATATCTTTCGCCTTGCATGGCGTCTACCACTCGCTCAAGTCCCTGTATAAATTTTTGCTCGGACGATTTCTCGGCTCTAAGGCCAGCCACTCCAGTCACAACAGATATGGCTTTATCTTGATTGCTGTAATCACCTCTATCAAATATGTCTTTTTGAAGCTCTTCTAAAGCTGTATTATCTAAAGGTATAGCTACCTCTTTCATTTTTTTATATTCATCAAACACTACACCAGGAAAGTTTCCAACTAAACTTTTATAAAGCAAATCCATCGATACGCCTGGATCTTCTTTTTTAAAATCCTTTACGCCAATATAGTAGTTTATGTTATTTTTATTACTATCTATGATAACAACCAAAGACGCTTCGGTGGAAGCAACGGCTTGAAATACGCTAACTAATTTATCTCTTGTATCTTCGCTTTTGTCAAATACAAACTGCTTTAACTTATAAAGGCGAGAAATTTTATTTAGCTTTGCCTCCATAATATACTTGGCTTGTGGAATTATTTTGTAATTACTCAAGTTTGCAAGATATTTTTTATTCACTATCTCATCTGCGACATTAAGAGAATGCAATAAATCGTCTGGCTGATATACGGTTAAGTTTAGCATTAGATATTCCCTCTAATAATAAAAAATATTATTAGCGTGGTTATTGCGCTAATAACAATATAAAGTACTGTATTATTTTGTCTATAATAGACATTATTTTCTATTTTCGTTTGACTATTTTTTGAAAATAAGTAATCTGACATTTTCATGATATGGCCTATACGTTCTTTAGAAAAATTATTTTCTATTTTTCCGACCTGTCTACTATAATAGTCAATGCTCCAATCTTTAACATCTTCTAAAAATTTTTCTCCATCATGTTCCATAAAAAGTAAGTTTTCATCTATACCGTTTTCAAGGCAGTAGCTTAAATTTTCGTTTATTATTTCTAGAGTAGGACGAGTCGATAAAATAATAAAAAAAACACTTCTTAATGCTTTCAAATCTTGCTTTTTGACATATTCCTTTAGACTATCTGAAATCACTTTTAGCTCCTTGTATAGCCAATATGCTATCCAGTTTCTCATTAAAATCATCTAGCCATACAATCTTCTCTCGTTCAATTTCTATCATTTTATTTAACTGCTTTTTATCCTTAAGTACCTTTAATTGTTCATTAGCTCTTTCCGAAATTATTTTATTTAACTCATCAATTTTTTCATTAAAAAATTCCTTAAAGTATTCCAATTTATCACTTATTTCCTTTTTTACTCCACCGCATTCTTCATCTATATTCCTATATAATTTTAAAAGATAGTCTACTTTAAATTTCTCAAAATCGAATTTTTCCTCCTTTTCGATTTTAATAAAAGTTTTATACTCGTCATCACCCCACGTCCAAGGTTTATACCAAGCCTTATCTTTGTTACCAGTTGAATATTGCATTTTTTTTTCAACTACAGTCTTAAAATTTGAAATAATGCTTTCTTCGTCAAAATTAATATTTATAACAGAGTTAATGGAGAAATTTTCTCCAAATTTTTTATTAAAGTCATATTCGTCTAGCATAAGATCTTTTACGTAATCTCTATATTTACTAAATATATTTTTTATACTCTCTAAAAAACTCTTATTTATTTCATTTTCTATGCAGCCCAAATATTGATCTCTATAGTCTTTTAGTACTTTTCTTACTTTTTTTAAATAAGGCTTACTTTCATCTACGCTTACTTTTTTTTTTGGCAAATCGATTTCCAAAATTTTTTTAGCAAGATTACTTTTTTGTTCTGTAAAAAATTTCTCTATATCGTCATTGAAATTATACTCATTTATCTTATTTTTTAGCTCTTTGGCCTTATCGCCTTTTTCTATGGTTTCTCTTATATTCTCCAATGCTTTCTCTATATCTTTAATATGCTCTTCATGTTTATTTATGCTTTCCAAACTACCTGTTTTGATTTTTTGAAAATCTATAGTTTTCTTTAATAATCTTACTAGTTCTTTTATTTTTTGTCTTATGGCATATTTTTCTAAATACTCGTTTATAGCTATTTCTAAAGCCGGAACACCGCTGTATATATCGGCAAGTGCAAATCTATCGTCACTATCTTTTGCTTTTTGTATAAGCTCTTCTACTTTTCTTTTGCCTTCATTCGATAATGATGCAAATTTATGAAGATGCCTTTTTTCTGAGCTAATAAAATCGTCTATGTTGGTATTTAAAAAACCCTCCTCTTTTTTGGAAAGGTTTTCCTTGGATCTAATAAAACTTGAGAGCTTAGCCGAAACGGGAAAAATTTTAGGATTATGAATTTTGAAATCTTTTAAATACTTCCGCAAATCTTTTATTGCTTCTTCAGCACTTTCGCTATCCTGAGACTCTGGATCTAGAGCGTCAGCTTTATTTAAAACAAAAATAAACCTATCTTTTGATTGTACGCCAGAATCTTTCATTTTTTCGGATATATACTGTAATAATTTCTTATCATCATCAACTTTAGGATTTGTGGCATCTAAAATATATAGTATCATGGGTTTATAAGTCTTATTTATTAATTCATATGTAAGAGCCCTATGCTTTTCGTTCTCACTATTATTTGGTCCTGGAGTATCGTTTAAAACCACTTTTAGCCCATATCCTTTAATGTTTGGTATGCTTCCATAAAGCTTTAAATCTTTTATGTTCTCTGCATTATTGAGTTTATCTATAATATCATAAGTGGCTATCTCATTATCGCAGATACATATACCGTCTTTATCATTTGCACTTACCGTAAATTCTTTTTTGCTTTTTTCATCAAAAATTTTAGTTACTACTGCCGTAGTGGCTTTATTTTTTGCCGGCAATATACGCTTATGGAGTATAGCATTTGCAAGAGTTGATTTTCCAGAGCTTACAGTAGCTACCACTCCAATTTCCTCCTCATTACTTAAGGCAATATCAAAAACATCTTTTGTTTCATCCATTTTAAACTCATTATAAAGGGAATTTTGCTGTGCATGCTCAAAAAGTTCTCTTAGCTCTTTTATTCTACGCTTGTATGATTTTATGTCATTATCTACTGACTTTATTTTTATACTGTACTCTGGATTATTTTTACAAAATTCATTTTTTGCATCTTCCAAATCTTCGTAGTCAGACGGTAAACCAAAAAAATCAATATCATAAGAACGTTCATTTATAAAATTACTCAGAGCATCAAAAAATTTATCTACCCAGTCTTGCAATAGCGACTTGTTTGGATCTCCCCAGCATTTTTTAAGCGAATCCTTTTGCGTTACATCTTCACCGTTTATCATGCAATTAGTAGTTTCCAGGAACGGATTGTGCTCCAAGTAAATATTTGCCATATTTATTTTCCCCTTTATGATTGGCGTGTCTTTTAAGAATTATATCTTATCTTAGCTTTTATTTGCTTCAAGCCCTCTTTTATAGCCGGCAAATAAAGATTTAACGCTAAAAAATTAATAACTTTATACATAGCGTAACCAAACGATAAATCTAAAACCGTTCTCCACATTTTAGCTCCTTATCCTAGTTTAATTTTTAGCCTTTGAAAGGCTCTTTTGGCTTGTTCGTTTATCTCTTCACCGTTACTTGTTAAAGTTGTACAAGAAATAGCGTTTACTACTAGATTATTTAAATTTATAAGCTCCGATAAAAACTGCATTTGAGTATCGTTTAACGAGCTAAAATCGTCGTTTAACGTCGCTATCTCGTTAATAACGGTAAAATTTACAAGCTTGTTTGCTTGTGATAAAAGATAAGTAAACTCTCTCAAAAGCTGCAAATTTTCATCGGTTGTATTAAAATTTAAGTAATCATCCTTTATTGGCATCATTCTAAGCAGAAATATATTTGGCTTTATGTTTCTTATCTCGGCAAGCGCTGTTTGAAGCTCAAAAAATATCTCAAAACTTTTGCTTTTCATGGATTCAAACGCATAAAATACCTCTCTAATCTCACACGAAAAATCAGCCCCGATATCTTGCTCAAAGCCTCTTTTTACGCTTTTTTTGACAAAACTTACCGTATCGTCTAATATATTAAAAAATCTTTGCCTATTCGTATAGCTTTGCAAATACTTTTTAACTCCATAAACTCCTGCCCCTAGAGCAGCTACAAATATAATTTTATTCATAAATTTTCTCCTTAAAAAATTTTTTATCGTAATATCTTTTATATACTCCCGCCGCGTCTTTAAAAATCGTTGCTATTTCTTTCATTCGCGTGGCAGACCTTAGCTCTCTTAACGCCTTAACCAAAACATTGTTTAGTTCAACTAGCTTGATGATTATCTCTTGTTGTTCCGTATCAAATTTACAGTAATCTCTTGCCTTTTGTTCTGCATCATCAATCTTAGAAATGTTATTTTCTATCATGCGCTCCAATGCATAATCCATCATCAAATTTAGATCGCACAAAATCTGCAGATCCTCTTTGGACTCTATAAATATATAGAAAAATTTGCTAAAATTTTTGGCATCGGAGTCTTTAAATCTCAAGATCTTTTCGCCACTGATAGACGAGTAAGCTGATTTTAGTTCCGGCAAATTTTCTAAGTTTGATAGTTTTACTTGCAAACTTTTCAATGACGCAAAAAGACGGTGAATTATTTCGTTAAATTTACGACTTTTTTCCATTACACTAGCTTCTAAAAAATCATCGCTCTCAAGGCACACTGAGTTGGCTATGTCTGTTTCATTTGTATCAAGGTTATCCATTTTGATATTGTTTTGCGTTTTGCTACTTGGCGATGTGCGCATTTCAAATTTGTCAAGATATTTTTTGAGTCCGTATCCAGTAGCCGCCAACGCCACTCCTCCTATGATGTACTTTAGCATTTTTGCTCCTTTGATTTAAATTATGATGAAAATTTAGCATAGAGGAGTGACAGGTTGTGTCGTACAGGCAGTATTGAGGCAATTAACCTATTTCCATATCTCCACCAACTCCGACGCCTCTAATCTCCTTCCTTTTTATCTTACTTACGTCTATCTTCGTATCTTCAGGAATACGGCTTAGTACATATCTTCTAGCGACTTCTTCAAATTCTCTAGCTGCGTCAGGTATTTCTCTTGCAAAAATGTCCGATTTTCGGATTCCTTCTGTAAGCTTGTTAATTGTATTTGTACATTCTCTAATTCTTGAGATAAAGAGTTTGTATTGTTTGTTAATTGCATTTGCAACTTGACTAATTCGTTGTTTAACGAGTCGTATTCCGTCGATAGCTGCTTTAATAATGCCATCCGATCTTGCTCTTGCTTCTCTTTTTCTTCTAATTGAACCAATAATGTTTGCTCTAGTAAAGTCATTGTCAAATATCCTTTCGTTAAAAATAGTATATTTATGGTTTATTGCTCGCCATCCATATTCTGCTTTATATACATCTTCATAGTCTGATTTTCTTGGATTAAATCGTTCTTTTGTAGATATAGCATCCATGCATATATCGATACCAAGATCGCTGCTATCGTCAAGATCACCGATAGTATTTTGAATGTATCTGCTTCGCTTCGGAACTCTGCCAACCTGTGTTTCAAGCCATTTAGTGCGTTTTTGTATTTGTTTATCAAGCTCTCTTTTGAGTCTTGCAAGCTCTTGATCTCGTTTTGAGAGATTTTGTTTGAATTTGATAATTCTAAAATCTCTTGATTCTTTTGATTTAAGATAGTCTGCAAATATAAAACTTCGTTCTGAAGCGTCGATATTCGTTTGTTCGTCTGCTCTATTTCTAAATTCCGTTGCTCTTGTTTCAGTTTTACCTCGGAGTTGCTCCATGCTTTTAATATTTCCAAATTCCTCACTAAACATATCCCCCTTGAATCTTTTTGCTTTTTTGGTATTTGGTAATTTGACCGATATATAGTCTTTGCCGATTCTAGTTATATCTATGTCGCTACTTTTTAAAGCATTCAAGATGTCGTCTCTGCAAGTAAATTCTTGATTTATAAATTTCTCGGTAAGTATTTTTTCCAGCTCGATGTAGTCTTTAATTAGCTTTAATTCTTTTTTAGATCCTTGAAGCATATGAGCTTTAGCTGGGTCTTTTGGATCGGTAAAGCCGAATTTTAAATTTACGTAGTTTTGCCAGGTATCGATTAGCGGCCTATCTACCTTGTCGTAATATGGATTGAAGGCCATGCTACTTTCTATATCGATTTTAGGGATAGCGAAATTTAACTCAAGCCGACCCTTGTCGACATGCTGCACCCAAAGGACATTGAATCTCTCTTTGTATCCTCCAAGCAATAGCGTTTCAAATTCGTCTATAATCTTTCGTTTGGTATCTAAATCAATGTCAGTTTCTTCAAAGCTCAAGCATCCCATACAAAGTTTTTGTTTTTTAGTCATATTGGATACTATCTGCCTGGTAACCGCTTCGCTACCTTTTAAAACGAATGCTGTTTTGTCTTTCACTCTATGATTCAAAAGATAGTTGATACCCGCAACACTACCGCCGTTTTTATTTTTAAAGAATTTTACTAACATATTTATCTTCTCGGGTTAGCTTTTGCGATATTAGGTCGTCTAATTTTTTATTAACGTCAAGCATCTGTTTTAAAACGATACCGTCTATAGTTTTATGCGTATTGGCGTGCTTTGCGATTTGATTTAGGTTATTGCCTATTTTTGCTACTTGAATTATCATTGTTTTATCAAATTTATGGATAGGGGGCTTAGCATTTATTAAAACGTATCTTATATAAGATGATTTATTTAACCCAGACATTGAAGCATTAAGCTCGAGCTTTTCTTTTTCGCTGTCACTAAGGCGAACGGATACTTTATGGGGAAACTTTTTATGATTCACGATAGCACCTCCTTGCTTTCAACGGTATGTTTTTCAAACCACTGATCCAGCTTGTATCTATCATATCTTATTATTCTATTTATCTTCACATGCGGGATTATCCCTCTCATGCGATATTGCGCCTGGGTATTTACAGCTATTCCATATTCTTCCGCAACATCTTTTGGGCTTAACCAACGTTTTATAATATTATCATTCATAAAATACTCCTTATATTTTTGGGATGATAATATAAAAAATATCGGCAGAAAAGTTACAAAAACGATTAATAAAAATAGAAAATTTGTAATTTTTTAAAAAGCTATTATAGGATTAAAATTTTCATAATTATCCAATGTATGCTTTATGCTCTCATCTATGCTTACGAGAAAAGTATTTCTAGAAATTTTTGTGTCCAGCTTCATGTTTCGAAAGCTATTTATTTGTGATAAATTTTTATTTACGAGTTTCTTGTATTTATTATATGTCCTACTCAAATACATTTTGTCTATTTCTGTACAAATTCCGTATTCTTGCAAATTTAATATAGAATCTACAAATTTTTTGTAGTCTTTATTGGTATCATATAAAATATCATTGGTTTTTGTTAAAATATAAAAGAATAGATTTTTAGATAGTTCTTCCAAATCATCTTCATAATAATTTTTCATTGCAATAGTATTGCGTACCGTGTCGGCAAAGAATCCCTTTTTGCCCATAAGCTCCTTTTCTCTTTTTAGTTCCTTACTATATTCTATTATATCGCCATCAAAATCTTTAAAAAACTCCATCATCCCAACCAATGCTTTATTTTCAACATAGCTACTGTCGTCTATAAAGTAATAATTTTCAAAGAAATCAATAAGCATAGGCCTAGAACATTCTATTACCTCTCTTGTATAAAAAGCAGCATTTAAGAATTTGATCCCATCAAAACTTGCTTCACAAATTTCCATGGTCATGTTAATTCTTATAAGGTCAATAGCCCTATCCGAATCGCTGGTAAAAACAGCTCCATCTATTATAATCTTTTTATTCATCTATACCCTCCAACATCTCAAGAGCCTTACAGCTATTTATATAGGTATCGTAAGTTACGTAATTTTTATATGTAACACCATCTCTTTTGTGAGTTAAATGATCTTTAATAATATCGCTATTTGCACCAAGCTCTTCAAGCGCCGAACCGCTTATATGTCTAGTACCATGTAACTTAAAATCATCAAAACCTACAAATTTATCTAGTCTCATCTTTTGCCTATCAGTATTTTTAATAGTTTCGCCCGTTTTTGGACTTGCAAATACTAGGCCGTATCTATCGGCCGGTATTTGCGTTATGGCTTCTTTTACGAGCAAAGGAAGTGGCTTTTTATAGTCGTTTCCGTTTTTTGTATCTATTAGGTAATATACGTTGTTTTCCAAATCGACATTTTCCCATTTTAAGCCGACAACTTCTCCTTTTCGTCTACCATACAAACAAAACAAGAAAAATCCCCTCCAAAACGGATCATTTTTATAAAGCTCCAAGATACCCGTTTTTAACTTATAAAATTTACCGATTGCATCTTTTACTATCGTTTTTCTAGTCGTTTTAGCTATTTTAGTTAGCAGAGTGCAAGGATTTACCGCTATCAGCTGATTGCGAAGCGCTATGTCAAACATCTCGCCTAAAATTCGTCTTGTATTATCATATGCCGTACGCTTTGACAATACCTGCACTTTTCCTATTGTTTTATTAAATTTTCCATCGTGCATTAGATTATGGATAATATCGTCTATTTGGGCAGCTATAACGTCTACTACGATCTCTTTGCCGATACTATCTTGCAAATAGGTCTCATAGAATGCTATATCGCTAGCTACCGACTTTTTGCTGGTATCTTTTTTGCATTTCCACAGCTCAAACAGATCATTAACCTTAGTAGTATCTTTAAATTTGAGCCCCTTTACCTGCTTGCTTACGCCCTCTAGCCACCTTACAAGCTCTTTTTTAGCTTCATTTTTGTATTCTCTCTTGCTCCAACCACTACGAATTTCAAGCGTAAGTACTTTTGTAAAGTACTTGCTTCCTATAACCTTTCTTAGTAAAAAAACGTTTGGTTTTTCTTTATGCATGAACAAGCAAGTTTCAACCTTTCTATAATCAAGTTTATTAATAGCCATTTTAGCGCCTAATACAACAATCCAAATAGCCAAAGCGGTATCTTATTGCCACTTCCTACCTCTATCTCATCGGCAGCTATATATGAGCTTGAGATATCCTTTATCTGCTCAAAGCCCTTATTTTTACCGCCCACTTCAAATATAAATTTATCATCTACAATAAAGTCGCCTTGCTTTGGGATATTTAGCCTATATTTTACCCTTAGTTGATTAGCAAAAAAAGTCTCTCTTATGGTGCCCGCCTTACAATCATCGCCGTAAGCGTAAATTAAATTTGTATTATTCATATATATTTTTGCCGGCTTTACTAGCTTACTAAGTCCCCTACTTTGCTCATCTATCATATTTACTAGCCTTGCATCGTTTAAATAGGCAATATAATCATATAGTTTGGCTCTGCTTATCTCGGCAAGAGCTGCGATTTTAGTATAATTCACCTCAAACGGCTCGCTTTGGCAAACCACTTCAAGCAGTTTTTTGAGCTTATATGTGTATTTTTGCTCAACTAGCCCCAGAGACGTTAGATCTACGTCTATGCTTAGATTAATCGTATTTAGTAAGCTTTCGTAGTATGAGTTTTGCTTATTAAAGTAAAATGGATAGTAGCCAAATTTGAGATATTTTTTAAATTGATTTTGCTTTATTTTTAAGTCGTTTGCTATTGCCTGATGGTCTTTTAGTATCGCCTCTAGGCTAAATTTATCTATCGTCATACCGTTTTCAAGCTCTAAAAACTCTCTAAAACTAAGCCCCTCTAGGCTAAATACGCTAACTCTACGAGATAAATCGCTCTTTGCATTTAGTATACTTACCGCCGACGAACCGGTAAAAATTACATTTAAAGGACTCATATCGTATATAGTTTTTAAGTGTGCGGCAAAATCTTCGTATTTATGCACTTCGTCTAGCAACAGATATTCGCCGCCGTTATCTACAAATTCAAAGGCGAGCTCGCTAAGGCTAGCAGAGCCTAAAAACGGGTAATCAAGACTTATGTATAGAGCCTTTTTATTTCGAGCTTTTAATTCAATCAGCTTTTGAAATAGCATTGTAGTCTTACCTGTGCCGCGGGCTCCTACTATGCCGATAAGCTTCTCGTTAAAATTTATTTCATTGTATAAATAACGCTTGTATGTCGTATTAAAATTTTTAAGAAATCTTTCTTGATACTGCTCTATTAAATTTAACATTTTTATCCCTTTGTGTAATTGTCTGTAAGCATAGACAATATTGAGACATATTAGCATGAAATTTTTAAATTGTCAATGTCTATGAACGATTATACTATCATATAGTATTTTATTTAAATTTTATCCTCGTAATTTTCATTTTATCAAAGTCGCCTGTGGTATATCTCGTGCTTATTTCAATGGTCTTTGCAGTCAGCCAAGTTACCTTAAAATATATATTTCTTCTGTAAAACCAGGCTTTTATATTCTATAAAATTTCGTGAGTAATTCTTGGCAGAAAAGTAGCTATAAAGCATTGAACATACTCCTTTGCCTATCATTATCTACAGTATCATATATTTACTTGTATTGTAATCCTGAAATATTTAGGATTACAATACAATAATATTATACTTGTGAGTTTAATTACTATGTTGATTAGTCCTAATAAAAAGTAGAATCTTATTTGATCTTTATCTTCTGCAATAAGGCCACTTTTATTTTTCTGGTAAGTTGAGCCAATGCAGTGGGCCTCTTCATCCTAAGATTACGATAAGTCTATGAGATAAACCTTTAGAATCTATAAAAATATATTTTAAATTTATGGTTATTTAACCATAAAAGATCATTGCTTCTTAAAAACAGTTGGTCTAGAGTATAAGCTTATCCATATAATCATGTAATGCAATACAGTTATATTATAAAAAGATACGGAATAAAACACGAGCATGATTGGTTTAAAAACATGAACTATTTCTTTATTGTAAATAGCTATATGCATTTACACTGCACTACATACTAAAATGGTATTTTTTATTTTTATAAAAAACTAATGATTACAAGCAAACATTAACCTAAAATCATTCAATAGAGATTGTTTGATCTTTTTAACACCACGCCATGCTTGATAATGGCACTTTCTCATTTTATTCTTTTTAAATTCATTTTTGCAACAAAAGCAACCACTCTGTCTACATATGGCAATAATATCTCTAAAATTTACTTCTCTATTATATTTTATTATTTTGTACATGCTCCTAAAGTCTAAATTTTCCTCAGCTATAAATTCCAACAATCCAAGCACACCATGAGAATACTCTCCCCAAGGTGCCCTACCGTATTTATTATAGAAACTAACCCAATACAAATATGGTTCCAGTAAATTTGTAAAAAATTCTTGTATATTAAAAACACCATTTGTAAAAAACGATTTTTCTTTTGGATATACTGTTAAACAAAATGAACCGTCGCTATTTATATGAAGTTCATCTAGGTTTTTGCTTATGACTTTTGCAATATTTATTATCTTATTATCTGAATTAATCACTTTTGGAAGTATTGATGGGCTGTATATTTTTAAAAAAATGGTAATAGAAAAATTATCAACTATTTTTATGTCATTATATGATCTATAAAAACAAATTTTACCAGCTATCCTATCTTTTAAAATTTCAAGGTCAGGATAATTTTTATACAACCACTCTTTTTCGGTATCGCAAAGCACCAATTCTTTTTCTAGGCCACAAGATTGTAAAACTATATCCGCCATGGCTTACTTGGAGTTGATATAATTGTTGAGCAAGATAAATTCTTAATACATTCATCAAAAAAATCACTATTAAAAAATTTTCCCCATATCATCAATGCCCTCTTTTTATCCTTTGTTAATTCCAATTCCGATAAATACTCATCAAACAAAGCTTGCAACTTATCGTATAAATTTTCTACTCTTCTTTTATGCTTATCGCTATTTGCTATTTCTTTTAAATTTAGAGGATTTAAAATAGATTTATTATATTGCAGCCTATTTTTTATTTTTTTAAGAGTCTCATAAAGTGATTGATCGTCACGAGCTTTTATGGGCACATAACATTCTACTGCCAATATTGTCAAAATTAGCCCACTAGGCATATCCCAGGCATTCCTACTAATAGACCAAAATTTTAAAAACCTAACTATTCTTCTAAGTTGTCTTCCATTGCTATCGTCTGGGCTTTTGCTTATGACGGCATTATTAAACCACTCAACAATTTCTTCAGGATTTGATTCTTCCCAATCAGAACTTGCCAATTCTTGCCTATCATCCTTTTTTCTATATATAGCCATATCAACATGATGTCCTTCGCTATAATATACACGAACACAATTTTTTAGTACCTCTGGTGCTTTTTGAAATCTATCATCTTGTATCGCCCTATAAACCATATCTTTGATATCTTTCGAAGTCATATTTCCTATTTTTGAGTTATCAAAGACAACGCCTACATCTATGTCGTAATCATTATTAATATGTTGAACTATTGTCTTCATGGAATACGACCCCTGACTTATCGTATCGCTATAAGCAGGACTATTATTGTTCCGCAAACCATTCTTTAGCCTATCTAAATTTATATCTCTATACTTTCCAAGAGTATTCCACAAGTTACCAAGTCTTACTTTTTCGTTGTAGAATTTATTTAACTCGCTGTTGCAATCGACCATTTTACATCCTTTTACAATAATTTTTTAATTATCCAATTAGTATCACTACCATCTAAACTAGAAAAATTTAATAAGTTATTTATATCTTTAGCGTCATCCAACCCCATCTTCATTTTTAGTTGAGGATTAATCCTTTTATAGCCGTTTTCATAACCTAGCCGCTTCATAAAAGTTTTGGTTTGAAATTCTGCTAACTCAGATTGAGTATTGAGTAAAATTTCTATCAGTGGAGCATTTGGTAGTAGCCATTTTATTCTAGTATTTTTTAAACTATTAGGGTTATATGGAAGCATTGAAAACTTACCGGTTCCTACCGAAAGCAATGTTATTCCGCTAGTGCCTATATCATTCTCACAAAACGAAAGTGCATCAGAGAGTGCTATCAAGGATGGATTATTGGCAACTATGCCACCATCTATTAAATTTGTAGAGTGCTTTAAATCCATCTCTACCTCAAAATAGGTTGGAGCAGAGACTGAAGCCAAAATCGCACTATATAGCTTCTCGTCTGATCTAGAAATATTTGAATCATTATATTTTGATTTATATAGTCTCGGTTCCATTCTTACAATATCTACAGCAGTTACAAGTAAATGCGTTTTTACATCTTCAAATGTAAGTTCACCGAAGTATTCCTTGGCTTTTTGCTTAAGGATATCTTTTTTATATTTAGTTCCAGGTGTGAAGAAAAATCTTTTTGTTTTTTTTGAAAAAATTTCAGGAATATCCTTTTGGTATAAAGCTTTTATGTCGTCTGCTCTTTTGCCGATTGCCAATAAGCCAGCAATTATTGCACCGGTTGACGTTCCGGCAATTAAGTCAAAGTATTCACTTAGTGATTTTTTTGATTCATCTTTGGTATTTAAAATTTTTTCTATATTTTCTAATATGCAAGCCGTTAGAAAACCCCTAACTCCACCACCATCTAATGTTAATATTTTCATGGCAGCTTTCCCTAACGAACAAAATTTACATCGAGCCTATATCCTGCAGCATTTGCATAGGCATTTAAAGTAGAGATTGTTGGTGAAATTTTAGAGTTTAGGCTCTCTAATCTTGAGATGTTGCTTTTATTAGTATTCATTCTACTAGCCATCTCCTCTTGCGTCAAATTTGCGGCTTTTCTAATCTTTATAAGCTTTAGTTTTAACTCAAACTCAATCTCCAGCCTATCGTATTCTTTTTTTACCTCACTTCTTTTTAGAGCTTTTTCTTTAAAGTCCTCAAATGTTGGTTTCATTTTATCTCCTTTGCTCTTTGCATAATGATCTTCATATCTTTTTTAGGGATAGCGTCTGATTTTTTAATCAACGTATGCAAAATCACTATTTCTCTATTTATGACGTTTACAAAGACACTTCTTGCAATACTTCCTTTGCCTTTTGTCCTAAACTCAAATAGCCCATTTCCAAGAGGAGCACTATGTGGTCTGCCCAAATTTGGTCCAACCTCTTTTGCCACTTCAAATATACGAAGTAAAATAGCCAAAACGGTATTTGGTAAAGACATTGTCTTTTCCTCAACACTCTTGCCATAAAGTGTAATTTTCCATAATTGCTCCCTTGTGTTGGCTATATTATCATATTTGATAACTTATTGTCAAATTTCATGTTAGTACTACATTGTAGATATCTAATTATGTTGTCTCTTTTTTTAACTGTCGCAATATCTCGTCAATCATCTGACTCGACAGCTCTTCCGTTTAACTAAACAATACATAAATTTAAAATATATTAATCTAAAAACATAAACATACAGATTTAAAATCTGCATGTCGAAATAAAATACGCAGATCTTTAATTTTTAAATGGGTACCATATTGGGTGCCATCTATTTAGATATTTTTAGCAATTATAATAAACTTATATAAAACTTAAAAAAGCGTATTTTAGGGCTTTGTAAATCAAAATAAATCTTAAAAAATGCTTAGTAGTTCGATTCTGCCTCTAACCACCATTTCTTTTTAGATCCCAATTTTATCGATATTTTGAAGCTTTAAGGTTTTGTTGAGCGTTATGTATTGGCAATACTTCTATTTTTAGAGCTAGAACTATATTATAAAAATAGATGATAAGCCTAGAATATCTTAGTCTCAATTAAACCCAAGCTAATTCTTAGCCGCTGTTTTGCCTTTCTATACACGTAACGTATTATATGAATTTCAAAAGGATGGGATACAGCTCTTTGATAAAAACATCGCTTCGTAAGTGCTTTGATTATTTCGTATCTCTGCTGCTATTATATAGCTAAACTCTACCTCTCTACGTCCGTAGCTATGCATTAAAAACTACGAATACAACTAAATCATAGCAAAAACGCACTCTTTAAATGAGGATTTTACACGGTCATCATTACGCTATACTTTGATCTATATTTAGTATAACGCCATCTGTTTATAATAATAAAGCAAACCACAACTTCTTATGCTTAGCTTCACTTTGTTTGATACTAATAGGACGTACTCTCTTTGAGGAAAGATCATTTAGAAGTTTTTAGCTTACATGAGTCTTATGTTATATATAGTAGGTAAATGGTGACCCATACGAGACTCGAACTCGTGTTACCAACGTGAGAGGCTGGTGTCCTAACCGCTAGACGAATGGGCCAACAAAGGATACAAAACGTAAGTTGGGATTATAACCAAATAAACTTAAACTAAGATTGTTTGAGGCGTTTACAGTTACCGTAAAAGCATGATATGTTTTTTGGCATACCACGATCTCTCAAACATTCTAATAGAAACTATGACAAAATATTCTAAATTGTACTGTTCGTTTCTTCATTGTTATTTTATCCAAACCCCAGTTAGCTACGCTAGTAGATACGTCTTAAATTTGCATATCTCTCGCCGCTACTTACTCAAAAAGCCTAAAAACGGACGAAGTAAAGGCTAAACATAGCCCGCTTCGTCCGCAAAAATCATCAAATTTAGCCTACTTTGACGCTATTGGTGTTTACGATATTATGCTCAAAGCCAAGCTGTTCTTTGCTAAGTCCTAGCGCAAGGCCCACTAGCTGCGAGAGGTGGATGATAGGCACTCTGGCATCAGAGTTTTGTACGTCTTGATAACGCTCCTGATAGATATCAAGCTGCATTTGGCAGAGCGGGCACGGCGTAACGATGCAGTCCGCGCCGTTTTCGTCGGCATTATTTACTATTTGACTGGACATTTTTTGCACCGATTTTACGGCCGGATAGCTCGCGTGAAAACCGCAGCAGTCAAGTCTTTTTTCAAACGGTACTATTTTAGCGCCAAGAGCCTCTACGACGGTTTCAAAGCTTTTTGGATTTACCGAGCTTTCGCGGTTTTGGGTGGCTTTTTCGGGACGCAGGCTATGACAACCGTAAAATAGCGCGACCTTTAAATTTGAAAGCGGCTTAACGACTTTAGCCCTTAGCGTTTCTACGTTTTGATAAAGCACCCAAAGCAGGCTGGTTACGTCCGTAGTGCCTTGATACTGCATGTTGCCCTTGGCTAGGAAGGTATTTATCCTATCTTTTTGACCGCGGTCAAGCGCCGTTTTGGCTCTCGTTAGCGTAAGGAAGCAAGTGCTGCACGTAGTTAGCACGGGCATATTCATGCCTTCAGCCAGAGCTAAATTTCTAGCGTTAGCTACCAGCGTAGCGATAGGATCGACGTCTTGAGCTTGCGTGGCGCCGCAGCAGCTCCAGCCTTTGATCTCGTGTAGTTTGATGCCCAGTATCGGCGCGATAGCTTCCAGCGATATTTTAGACTCTTTTGCCGCTTGACTTAGGACGCATCCCGGAAAAAAAGCAAATTCATTTTGTGCGCTCATCTTTTACTCCTTATCCGCGGCGGCGCGCGCGGCTTTTATCATTTCTACCAACTCTTTATGACCCTCGATGTCCTCTTCGCCGAATACGTGCAAAGGATTCATCTTGCCCGCACCCATTAGTTTTAGCGCGATATCGGTTTTACTTACGGCCATGGCGCCTTCGCTTCTAAGGGCGAGTAAAATTTCATTTAGCCTGCCCGAGCCCTCGACCAGGTCGGTAAGGAAGGCGTTAGCGTGATCCGGGCCTTCGCCGGTATTTATGCCTTGTTTTTGCGTAAAGACTCTAAGCGCTGCTATATCGTCGGCTGCGCTTATGCCTTTAGGGCAGCGGTCGGCGCACTCTTGGCAGTGTACGCAGTTCCACAGACCGCCTAAAACCGCAGCCTTGGCGTGCAGCATCGGGTCTTTACCCCTAGAGTCAAACGTCGCTCTGTGCGCGTGAGTGAAAACAAAAGGCTCCATATAGTCGCTGCTATCAGCCGTTAGTTTGCTACACTCAGATGCGCAGCATCCGCATAGGATGCAGTCCCACTGCTTTTGGATTCTGTCGTACTCGGCCTGCGTTTGTTTACAGCCTTTTTCGGCAGAAAACTCATCCTTAGGGATAAAGGTCGGGCGGATCTTTCTTAAATTTTCGATAGAGGGCTCCCAGTCTACGACCAGATCGGAGATCACTCTAAAATTTGCTAGCGGGGAGATCGTTATGACCTCTGGATTGTCGTATGTCGCTAGTAGCTCTTCCATCTTTTCGTCGCAAGCTAGCACCGAGTGTCCGTTTACCCTCACGCCGCAAGCTCCACAGATAGCCGATCGGCAAGATGCGGTAAAATTTAACGTTGCGTCCAAATTTTGCTTGATAAATAGCAAAAGCGATAGCAAAGTCTTGCCCTCTATATCTTTTTTATCCACGACGTAGGCTTGTTTGTAGTGTTGCGTACCGTCGTATCTGTCTATGATTATTTTCATTGCGGTTTCCTTCCGTCAAGCGAGAATTCCGTGACTACGACGTTTTTATAACCAAGCTCTAGCTTGCCGTCGTTTAGCGTCACGATGCTATGTTTTAAGAAATTTACGTCGTCTCGTTTAGGGTAGTCCTCCCTAGTGTGAGCGCCTCTGCTCTCCAGCCTTTTACGCGCGGCCAAACAGGCGCAGCGAGATAGTAGGATCAAATTTCCCAGCTCCACGTAGTCGGTAAAGGCCGTATTCATAACCGGATTTGCGTTTGGTACGCTTAGCTTATCGTAGCGAGCTTGTATATCCTCTAGCGCTTTTTCTAGGACATCTAGCTTGTCCTGGGTTCTAAAGATACCCATATTATCCCAGTTTTGTTTGCCTAGCTCCTCGCGCAGGAGATACATTTCGTTTGCTTCGCCTTTGCCGTTTGCGACTTTTTTAAATTTCTCTCGCCATTTTTTAGCTAGCTCTTCGGTGTTTTTGCCACTACCAAAACTAGCCGTTTTGGCATACGCGCTAGCTCCCTTGCCGGCTAGCTGACCCGTTACTACCGCATCCGAGAGCGAATTTCCTCCGAGACGATTAGCTCCGTGGATAGAGACGCACGATGCCTCGCCGCCCACGTAAAGACCTGGCATCTTCGTGCTCATATCGTCAAATTTATCCACCTCTATGCCGCCCATCGAGTAGTGCGCGGTAGGCCTGATCGGCACCGGCTGCTCTACTAGGTCTAAATTTTCAAAAAGCAGTGCGGTGTGTCTGATTTTAGGCAGTTTTTTCATTATGGTTTCTTTGCCTAGATGCCTAACGTCGATGAGTACGTATGAGCCCAGCCCCTCGCCGTAGCCGCGCCCCTCGCGGATCTCGGTCTCGATAGCGCGAGCCACGACGTCGCGAGGAGCTAACTCCATCTTCTCGTGGTAGTTTTTCATAAATCTCTCGCCTTTGTTGTTTAGCAGATATCCGCCCTCGCCGCGAGCCGCCTCCGTGATGAGAGTACCGCCGTTTGCCACGCCGGTCGGGTGAAACTGTATCATCTCGGGGTCTTCAAACCCAAGACCCGCTCGCACCGCAGCCGCTACGCCGTCGCCAGTGGCGATATAGGGCACCGAGGTTCTGTTGTAAAATATCCTCGTATACCCGCCCGTAGCCACCACGAGAGCCTTGCAAAGCACGGGAGTGATATCTCCGGTTTGGAGATTGCGCAGCACTACACCTTCGCATTTGCCGTCCTCTACGCCGATATCTAGCAGCTCGTAGTCCATTAGAAATTTAACGTCGTTGCTAACCGCCTCGTCAAAACAGGCATGCATAACTATGTGGCCGGTTTTATCCGCCGAGTAATTACATCTGCGCTTTGAGGCGCCGCCCATCATCCTTTGCGCTACGCCGCCCGGTACGTCGCCTTTTTTAGCATCTACGCCGCCGCTTGGATTTCTGGAAAATAGCGTGCCGATATAGTCCATCTCGGCTATCGCTTTGCCGGCTAGCTCGCAAAATTTGATCGCTGCATCCTGATCTACTAGATATGCGCCGCCTTTAACCGTGTCGTAGGCATGCAGCTTATACGAGTCGCCGTCAGAAAAATTCGTCACGCCGTTTATACCGCCCTCGGCCATACAGGTGGCGTTTCTTGAGGGCATCATTTTAGTAGCTACGATGACGCTAAGTTCCGGGGCGGCTTTTCTAGCGGCAACCGCTGCGCGCAGTCCGGCGCCGCCCGAGCCGATGATGAGAATATCGCAAGAAGGAAGCCCGTTAGCCTTACCGCTAAAAGCCTCTTTTTTAGAAGCTTTTTTGCTTGGCTTTTTGTCGTCGCAGCCGCTAAGCGTCAAAGCTCCGACGCCGATACAGGCTCCTTGCAAAAACCTTCTTCTGGATAAATTTTCGTTCATTTGGTATCCTTTGTTTAAACTCAAATTTCGCCGAAATTCTAGTTTATTATTACAAGCCTTTATCGCGCGGATAAAGACGCCTTAATCTTGTGCCTTTCTGAGACGGAATTATAATACTTTTTTTTTAAAAAAATATTAATATTACACCGTTTATAAACTAAAAATTTAAAAATATTTTATCATCTAGGTATAAATTTTGAAATCAAATTTCAATCGCATACCAAATGCCCAATCGTGGATTATGCCGCGATTTTGATAATTTCGGCTAAAATTCGTAAATTTACATAAATGCGATTTTACCGATATTAAATCAGATAAATTTGCTCTTATTAGCGGCATAAATAGACTAAAAAGTCAAATTTAAAGCATTTGATAAATTTGCTTTTCGTATTTTGCGCGCTTTCATTTAAGCAAATAAAAGAAAATATCACGTAAATATCACAAAATCCACGTTTTTTAAATTTAAGCAGTTTTTTTATACAATCATTTAAATTTAAAACCGCGGAAAATAATATGAAATTTATCCCCAAAACATTACCTTTCGTAGAATTTATCGCGCTTATGGCGCTTCTAACCTCGCTTGGAGCGATGAGCACCGACGCGATGCTGCCTGCACTCATGCAAATGGGCCTGGATCTTGGCGTGACGCAGATAAACCAAACCCAGCTCGTCATCTCCTCGATGTTTGCGGGCTTTGCTGCCGGGCAGATATTTTACGGGCCGCTTAGCGACTTTATCGGGCGACGAAACGCCGTGCTAATAGCGCTTGCGATATTTACGGCGAGCTCCTTTATCTCAGTCGTCACGAGCGATTTTACCGCGCTTTTAACGAGCAGATTTTTTCAGGGACTAGGCGCTGCGGGCCCTAGGATCATCGCGATGGCGCTTATCCGCGATCTTTACGAGGGACGCGCGATGGCTCGCGTGATGAGCTTTATCGCGGCCGTCTTCATCATCGTGCCCGCACTAGCTCCCATCATCGGCGGCTTTATTTTTAAAATTTATAGTTGGCGCAGCATATTTTTGATGCTTACTTTTATGGGGTTTGCGTGCTTAGCGTGGTTTGGACTGCGTCAGAGCGAGACCCTGCCCGCGCAAAATCGCAATAAATTTAGCCTAAATTTGATAAAAACCGAAGCTGCGCACGTCGTGAAAAACAGGCGAACAGCAGGCTATACGATAGTTTTAGGGCTGATTTTTGGGATGTTTTTGAGCTATATCAGCACCGCTCAGCAGATTTTCGAGGTGAGTTACAAGCTGGGCGACGAGTTTCCTATCTATTTTGCGATAAATGCCCTAGCTCTGGGTGCCGCGTCGATGATAAACGCAAAGCTCGTGATGATCTACGGCATGCGCTACCTCAGCATGCGCGCTATGGGGACCTTTTGCGTTATAGCGGTCGCGTTTTTGCCGATCGTCGTCGCGTATGACGGAGTGCCGCCGCTGTGGGCTTTTATGGCATTTTGCATGAGTAGCTTTTTTTGCGTGAGCATACTTTTTGGCAACCTAAACGCGATGGCGATGGAGCCAATGGGCAAGATCGCGGGCATGGCGGCCGCGCTAATCGGCTCGGTTTCGACCTTTATCTCGCTTCCTATCGGCGTCGCGACCGGGCAGCTGTTTGACGGTACGCTGCTACCGATGGTTGCGAGCTTTGCGGTTATCGGTGCGGCGGCGTTTGCGCTGCTTTATAGGACTTCAAAGATTTCTGAAGAGTAAATTTACGCAGGCCGGATTTGATCAAATTTGAGCGGTAAATTCGGCCGCCTTTTTGTTTATTTTAGATAACCTAGCCTTCCGCAAAAGCGGCTTATAAAGCAAATTTGCGCTATTATTTCGCAAATTTAAAGGCAAGATATGAAACCAAAATACGACTTTTTCAAAAACTCCAAATTTGCATTCGAGGGGCTTGCCGCGATGCTAAAAAACGAGGCGGCGTTTCGCTTTGAGCTTTGCATAATCATTCCGCTCGCGCTAGTTTCGCTATTTTTACCCGTTTCCGCCGCGCAGCACGCCCTACTGATCGCCGTTTTCGGCCTTGTTTTGATCTGCGAGTGCCTAAATACCGCGATCGAAGCGGTAGTCGATCTTGTTTCGCCCGATTTTCATCCGCTAGCTAAAATCGCCAAAGACTGCGCCTCCGCCGCCGTTTGTCTTTCTATCGGCACGGCTGCGATAACTTGGACGTGGGCTATTTTTTCGCTATTTTTTTAAGAGCTGGGCGAAATTTGACGGCAAAAGCGGTAGCGACTTTACGCTAGTCGGGTCTTAAATTTGCGCCGAATTTAACTGGCAGCTAAAAAGCAAGCTACGCCGCCAAATCTCAAAAATCCGTCATTTGGCTAGCTGGACGCGTAAAATTTATAAAAATACGGCTAAATTTAACCGCAAAACCGCACAAACGCGCCGCCGTTTGTAAAACCAGCAAGAAAGCAAGCTGCGAAAATTTAACCCGTCTGGCGCCAAAATCGCGCTGAATGACTAAAGCTTTAAGCTTTTTTTGGATAAAGTTTCACTCTTATTATCAGTTTAGGAAAACTATGAAGCTACATATTTCTTGGTTTAAATTTACGCTTTTAAACGCCGTTTTTATCGCCGCGCTAAATTTCGGGCTGTTTAATTTTATTTATTCAAGGCTTAGCTTTGAAGCTCATCCGCTGACGGCCGCAAGCCTGCCGGTTATATATTTTTCGCTGCTTTGCGCGCTGTTTTCGCTCGTTTTTTTACCCTATCTAGCTAAGCCGGTTAGCATCGCTGCGATTGCCATTACGTGCGCTAGTAGCTACTTCATGCAAAGCTACGGTATCATAATCGATAGCGAAATGATAAGAAACGTCGCGCAAACGGACGCGGGAGAGGTATTAAGCTTTTTAAATCCAAAACTCGTTTGCTATATGCTATTTTTGGGCGTTTTGCCCTGCCTTTTGGTTGCGTTTACGAGGATAGAGTACGGCGGTGCAAGGCGGCATATAAAGATCAAATTTTTAACATTTGCAGGCTTTTTTGCGCTCGCGGCGGGGCTATTTTTTTCGCAAACTAAGTCCATAATCCCGTTTTTTCGCGAAAATAGCTTCATCAGAGCCTACAACCTGCCGTTTTATCCGATTTACGCGACGCAAAAATATATAAAACTCGAGTTTTTTAAGCCCGAATTTAAGCAAATCGGTCTAGACGCTACGATGAAACCAAGCGACGAACGACGGCTAATGGTGCTAATCGTCGGCGAAACGGCTCGCGCGAAAAACTACTCGCTCGGCGGATATGCCAAAAACGACACGAATTTTTACACGAAAAATGAGCCGAATTTAGTCTATTTTAGCGACGCTCGCTCGTGCGGAACAGCTACGGCGGTCTCGCTGCCGTGCCTGTTCTCAAAGTCCACGAGAAAAGAATACAGTAGCAAAGAATTTAGCGAAAACGCGCTTGATATCCTAAGACGCGTGGGCGTCAAGGTCGTGTGGCTAGGCAACAACTCGGGCAAGTGCAAGGGCGTTTGCGACCGCTTGGACGCCGGCGACGTCGAGTATTTTGACGCGGGATATGATACGAATATGCTGCCCTCCCTAAAAAAACGTCTCGAAAATCTCGCGCAAAACGAGATCATCGTCCTACACCTGCAAGGCTCGCACGGCCCGGCCTACTACGCGCGCTATCCGAGCGAATTTCGCAAATTTACCCCGACTTGCGACACGAGCGAGCTTAGCTCCTGCGATAGCGATAGCATCGTAAACACCTACGACAACACGCTGCTTTTTACGGATTTTTTTATTGACGAGGTGATAAAGGCGGTCAAGGCCGCAGGCGGCGATAAAAGCGCGGTTTGGTACTTCTCAGATCACGGCGAGAGCCTGGGCGAAAACGGCATCTACCTGCACGGCATGCCCTACGCCATCGCTCCCGAGACGCAAAAACACATCCCTATGATGGCGTATACGAACGATGAAGCGACGCTAGCTCGTCTGCGCGCGCAAAAAGACGAAGCCGTCTCGCACGATAATGTTTTTAGCTCGTTGCTGGGGTTTTTTGGGGTAGAGACAAGAGAATATGATAAAAAACTAGACATCTTTAATTAAGCAATTTTGGCGGCTTGTCTTTTTGCCATATACTTCGTTGGATCTCGCTGCGGGCTGCAGTCACGTATTTGAGATGATTTTTGGGGTTGTGCAGATAAAATTTAGCGTAGGCTAGACATGTAGTCTGCCGAGCTAAATTTTATCAAGCTCCGCAAAAAGCACTCAAAAGACGAGCCGCTAAAATAAAATCAATCTCTTTGCCAGACTATTTTCCTCCCAAACCCCAGCGCATTATGCGTAAATTTAACCCAGCCTAGGCTCAAAGCATAAAGGCTCGGGTTCATCGCCAAAGCGTAAGGAAAGCGCGCGAAGTAGATTTTCCTCTGCTGTGCGGTCGCGGGGGCAGCTAGAGCGCGAAACTGCACGCCTTCTATCTTGCCCACCACCTTCGTATCAAGCGCTACCGTGCCGGCTACGCAGGGCTCTGCTAAAAACGCCTTCACGTGAGCGCTCTCCTCGCTGCCAGCTACGATAAAAGCCAAATTTCCCTCGTCAAAGGCGTAAAAGCAACTTGCGCAGTATGGCTTGCCCTCGTCTAAAACCGCAAGGCTAAGCAGGTGCATCTTGCGGATAAATTTTAAAATTTTCTCATCCATTTTATCCGCCTTAAGCGCTAAAAATTTGAGCCAAATTTGCCGACAGCCGGCTAAAATTTAGCGCCAAAAAGCAAGCTAAAATCAGCCAGAAAACAAAGATAAAAAGCTCGGTTCTAACAAATTTAGCTCCCGCTTTTTCGCGTTTAAACAAAGCCACCCCAAGCCCCGCCGCAAAGCCGCCGATAAAGCTAAAATAGTGCACCGCCGCAGGCTTAACGAAGCTTGGCAGTTTGCCTGCAAAAAATAGCGAAAATATGGTAAGTGAGATCAAATTTGCCAGTAAAAAGTAAAACGCGACGACGGGAATTTGCGGGAAAAATCCGTGCAAAACAAAGCTCAAAACGGTCGCGCTAATGAGCAAAAATACGCGCGCGGCAAAACAGCACATTTTCATCCTTTTTTTGCGTGATTTTAGCGCAAGGGGTATTAAGAAAAAAGAAATTTAGCCGATATAAAGCCAAAAGGACGGCAAATCATGAAACTACAAAACTACCAAAGCGCGAGCCTAAACAGCTTTGATTTTAGCTTTAAAACCAGCAGCGGCGACGAGATAAATCTAAAAATGTACGACAATAAAACCGTAGACTACGCTAGCGCCAAAACAGCCGGTACATCAGCATCTGCGCTCACTCTCACGCACGAGTACGGCTATAGCTTTTCGTATAAAGGCGACGGTCTGGACGCTCGCGATAAAGAGGAGCTGGCAGCCGCTCTAGAAAAGATAGCGCCTAGCATCGATAAATTTATGAAAAACGTCAAAGATGGCGAGGATCCTATATTTTCGCGTGTGACGAATCTCGCAAACTCCCTTCGCAAAGAGCTTCCCGAGGTAAAAGATGCAAATCATAAAAATTTTATCGCGGACGGCACGCTAAAGCTTTTTGATAGACTGATGGAGCAAAACAAGGCCGATAATAGGCTACTGCAAAACTCCAAAAAACTCTTTGACGAGCTCATTTCTCAGCTGGATAGCTTTAAATTTTACGTTTAGTTCGCGGTTTAAAATTTTCGCTATAATTCATAAATTTTAAAAATAGGAAAATTTATGAATGCGAATGAAAAAATCACCCAAATGCTAAATCTCCAGCAGAGCCTAAACGACGATACTAACGGCATCGGCTGGGAAAACGGCGTCAACAAAAACGGCAAACTCATCAGCTGGAAACGCTGCATATATATGGAGTGCGCCGAGCTCATAGATAGCTTTGCCTGGAAACACTGGAAAAGCATAAACGCGCCGACGAATGAAGACAATCTGCGCGTCGAGGTCGTGGATATCTGGCACTTTTTGATGAGTTTGATGCTCGAGCAGTATAAGCTAAATAACCTCGGCGATATCGCAAAGCTCTCAAGCGACATCTGCGCTAGTAGCGGCTTTGAGGCGTTTTGCCGCGAGCCGTTTAACGTCGCTGACGAAAACATCTACGAGATCATAAACGACGTCGAAATGCTCATAAATAAGTGCTCGGGCTTTGAGTATTCGCTCTTTGACCTGCTTAAAATTTACTTCTCGATGAGCCTAAAATGCGGCGTAAATCTCGGCTCGCTTTACGAGTGCTACGTCGGCAAAAACGTCCTAAATCGCTTCCGCCAAGACCACGGCTACAAAGAGGGCGCGTATAAAAAGGTATGGAACGGCAAGGAAGATAACGCCGTGATGAACGAGATTTTAGCCCGCGGGCTAAAAAGCGTGGACGAGATCTACGCCGCGCTAGAGGCTGAGTACAAGGCGGTTAAATAAAATTTGCGGCACGGCTCGCTAAATTTGGCAAATTTAGCCAAAAGCTTAGCCGCGAAGTTTTTGCAATTTAGCTTGTCACTCGGCGAGGCTAAATTTAGCAGTTTAAGCGGCAATTGCGGGCGGGCGGTTAAATTTGAGCGTGGTTTAGCCGTGCTAGCTAAAATGCCGCCGTTTAGTCGGCAAAATTTACGCCGCTAGCAAACTCTCGCGCCGATAGCCCAAACGAGTAAAAAGCGGGTCAAATTTGAGTAAATTTAGCTAAATTTGAAGCTGGATTTAAATAGGTCAAATTTAGCCGCAAAATCTATGCTTGCGTTAAATTTGCGCGCTGCTAAAAGCATTTGCCGTGCCGCTTTTGCTGGCAAAAAATGCGCGTCAAATTTAGAAAAAACGTCGCGCCCAAACGCCCTTTCGCCGCATGACGGCTATAATTTTAAACAAATGGAGATTCATTGTTCGCTGATATTTTACGCCTTTCGATAAAGGACCTTTTCACGCCCAAATTTATCGCGCTCTCTATCCTGCCGCTCGTTTTTTCCGCGCTTGTTATCGCGGCGATTGCGATGCTGGGCGGCCGCGAGCTGTACGAGGCGCTAAACGCGGCCATACTCGGCGAGTCAGGCGCTCTGGCCGAGTATCCGATGGCGGCTAAAATCCTTAGCCTAGGCATCGCAAAATGGCTTATCGGCGCGATATTTTACGCGGTCGGCGCATATCTGGTCGTGATGCTCTCAATTTTTTGTGCGCTCGCGGTTGCGGGCTTTCTAACTCCTACGATCGCCCGCGAGATAAACCGCAGACACTACCGCGTGGACGAGGCGCAGCTAGCAAACGTCAGCCTAGCTAGCCAAGCGGCTCTTATGGGTCAAGTTTTGCTCAAATTTTTTCTGATCGCGCTTATTTGCGTGCCGATTTTAGCCGTACCCGCACTAAATTTCCTCGCCCTGCACCCAGCGTTTTTTTATCTTTATTATTCGCTGCTTTTCATCGACGTCGCGCCAAACGCACTCTCGCGGTACAAATTTGAGCTTTATTTGCTTGATTACGGCGGATACAAATTTAAAGCCGCCGCATTGTGCTTTTATCTGCTTTGTTTGGTGCCTATTTTCGGGCTTTTCTTGCAGGTTTTTTTCATTATTTACTTTTCGCATTTTTTCTTTTTACGCGAGACTTCGCGCTTGACGTAAATCATTTCAAATCAGCGAAAAACTAAATAAAATAAGCCCAAATTTTTAAAAAAGGAAAACAAATGAGAACTGAAAATATCGTAGTTTGCAACGTCTGCGGACAAAAAAGTACGGAAAACGAAAACGCCGTATTTATCCGCGCCCATAAAAACGGCGAAGAGGTCGATATCTGCACAGCATGCATCCCTAGCGTCATCCACGGCTCAGGCCTAGTCGTTCGCAGCAACGACGAGGTCAAAGAAGACCTATAAATTTAAGCCCGCTCGGGCTTAAATTCGACTGTTTTTCTAAGTATTCGCCTTTTAGAGTTTCGTAAAAGGAAATTTTAACCAAGCATAACCCCAAGGCAATAAAAAATATAAGACCAAAATTTAACTCATAAAAAGAGAAAATGAGTAAATTAATGCGGTCGCTAAAGTTCAAGGCCTTGGCCTTAACTTTCATTCGGAAGCAACGCGCCCGAAGTCGCCCGGCAAGAGCTTTCTAATCTTTTCCCACAAGCTAGACAGCGCTGATGAAATGGCGGCATGGACAAAGCTATACGAGGACGTATCCCCGCCCCGGCTAATGCGCCCATAGGCTCTGTGGTGTTCAATCAAAAAAATGTCAAGCGTGCTAGCGGACATAGGCAGCTTTAAACTAATAAGCCAAAGCGAGTTCTCTAATCACGGCAACCCTAAATTTAACGGCACAAATAAATCCAAAAAGCGGCGCTATATCCACCGCGATAAAGATCGTAATGCCGCAACTTATAGAAAGCAAAACGAAAACTACGACGATAACGGCGCGCAAAGGTCTTTGTTTTTTAAGGGAGCGCTACTAAGCTATGTTTTAAGGATAATTTGAAAAAGATGTTAAATTAGAAATGAGCGTACAAAGCGGGATAAAGCTAGACAAGGTATAGACGCACAAAGATAAGCCGCAAAAAACAAATGGTTACGCCGACTACCCGGCAAGCCGCAAATTTATCTTGCTCGCAGCTCGCGCTTACCTACACTCTAAATTCGTTATCGTTTGGGTATTTGTAAAATGTGGCGGATAGGGCATAGAAAGGCTAAAATTTCGCATTTGTCCAGGCGCGATGTTTTTAGCGACGCTAGCCGTGATCTCAGCGACGTTCGTGCGCTCATCATGCGAAAACAGCGACCATCCGCTAGGCTTAAAAACCGCGCCGGCGATCGTATCTTTGCTGACCGGATTATTGACAACCTTAACGGTGAGGTCGCAGTTTGCGATGCTAAATTCGCCCGTATTTTTCAGCGCCCCCTTAAACACGACGGTCTCGTTTCTAAGCACCCTATGAGCGGCAAACTCGGTTAGAGCGGCTTTTTTTGTGTATTTATCCACGACCAACATAAAAAAATACCCCATTACCAATGTCGCGGCGATATTTATCAAAAGATAAATTTTAAACAGTTTTGGGTCTTTTTCTCCGCGCGAAAGGAGCATAAAAAGTACCGATAGCAGCGCCAAAGCCGCTAGCGCGATAAAATGAAAGACGTTAAAATATCCTTGCATCAAAAACACTCCGAACTTGCCGTGACGTTGTAGTCATTTACGCGAAAATCGTTTACGACGTGCGTGATCTCGCGCGTGGCATTTACGTCCAGCACGTCCTTTAGCACGATACTTTCCTTTAAAAACGGCTTTAGTTCATTGGCATAGCGGCGCAAGATATTGTCCGAGTTTTTATAAAAAACAAGTCCGATCTCGCAGTAGTTAAAGGGCTTTTTTGAAAGATTTTTAAGGCGCATATCCACAAGAAGCGTATTTGAGTACTCAAGCTGCTTGGTAGAGACTATCTCCAGCTCTCGCGCCCTCAAATTTTGATCTAAAAATTTAGGCATAAAATGCGCCCCGTACCCAAGCGCCGCGATACTAACGACCGTGAGCGCAAAACCGGCGAAATAAGACTTTGAGGCGATATAAATGCAAAGCGCAAGAACCGCCAAAAAGGTCAAAAACATCCAGATATAGCCCGCAAAATCCGCCCAACTAAGGTGCGTTATGTAGAAATTTAAGCCTTGTTTTAGTTCGTTTATCATCTTGCCTCTTCATCTCGTTGCTTTACTGCGAGCTAAATTTAAAATCCGCCTGCATAAAGCGTGCCAAATTTAGCCGCGCTAATCTTTGCGCGAGTTTTTCTCCTCGATACCGCTAAGCCCAAACCTGCGCGCAAGCTCGGCTTTAACGCGCTCTGGGTGTATGCCGTACGCGGCAAGAGCTATGAGTGAGTGAAAGCACAAATCCGCCGCCTCGTAAACTACTCCGTCCAGGGCTTTTTTAAGCTCGTCTTTTTCGCCTTGCTCTTTTGCGCTCTGCGTTAAAATTTGCGAATTTAAATCTTGCTCGTCGCGGCTTAAAATTTGCTGCGCTTTTTTGAGACTTGAGCTTTCGCTCGCATGTTTTTCGGTTAAATTTTCAAATCTTCTCGCCGCGCTCGCGTCTTTGCACGCCATGATTAGCTCGCCGGCCTCCTCGCCGACTTTTTTTAAGACGGCATTTTCGCCCTTTTTAAACAGGCTCGCCACATATGAAGTCTGCGGATCGGCGTTTAGTTTGCGCTCCAAGATCACGTGATAGATCTCGTCTATGATGCCGTAGGCGGGCTTTTTAGCTTGCGCCGTAAAGGCGGCTAAATTTTGCCCGTGCTCTAAATTTGGCCCGCTTTCGTTCACTAAATTTAACTCGCCAGTCAAAATCCGTCTGCCTGTGCCCGTCAAATTTTGCTCGCTCTCGCCGCCTAAATTCGCGTCCGCGATTTTCCTAAAAAAGCAAGATTTCGCCCCTGTGTGGCATGCCGCGCCGCCTTTTTGCTCGACTTTGATTAGCAGCGTATCGTTGTCGCAGTCAAGATAGGCGTCCTCGATCTTTTGGATGTTGCCGCTTTGTTCGCCCTTTTTCCAGATGCGGTTTTTCGTGCGCGAAAAATAGTGCGCAAAGCCCGTTTCTAGGCTCAAATTTAGCGCCTCTTCGTCCATATAAGCAAGCATCAAAACCTCGCCGCTTGCGACCTCTTGAACGACGACGGGCAAAAGTCCGCCCGTTTTTTCCCAGTCTATTTTCATTTTCCCTCGATTGCGGCGATCTTTATGCGCTTTATGCATCCGCTCGCTTTTGATTTATTTTCGTACGATCTCATGCGTAAATTTTATCTTTAGCGGCTTAAAATTTACTTTGTTTGCAGCTTATTTTGACGCCCTGCTACAAACTATTCTTTTAATCAAAATTTTAAAAATCCCCGCCGATAAAATTCAAATCCTAAAAAGTACGTGAAAAAAGTAAATTTAGCGGCGAGATTTCCGGTTCCGCCTAGGTGCTTTACTTTGAGACTAACGAAAGCTACTTTTACTTCGCTTCACTCGTAGCTGCGTCTTAAAAAGCCACAAGCGTAGCGAAGAGAGCAGAATGGATCTAGGCAAGCAAGAGTCTTGCGCTCGCGCTCTTTTTGAAAAAAGATAGAGGAGCGGCAAATAAAGCACCAGCATTCGGTCTAAAAATAGATTATCTATTTAAATATATCTTCTAAAGCGTAACGACCGCAGGAAAGCCAAAAAAAGAAAATTTATTGCTTCATTTAATGGAATGCGCTCTGCTTGCAGCTACGAGCGAAGCGAAGTAAAGTTTAGATATAATACTAAAACTACATAGGAAAACTTATATTTAAAGCTACTACAATTGATAAAAGGTCTTATAAGTAGTAAGATGAAATTTGTAGTTAAAAATCTACTTAAGATTAATTAGCCTGAATTTAATTAAAAAATGGCCAAATGGCTCGCTATAATACGATTTTATCTCAACTTGTCAAAATATGAGTCCATAGGATACGGCTACAACGAAAGATAAATACTGCCTTGTTTGTAGGGATAATTTTTTACAATTTTCCCTAAAATTTTTCAACAAAAATTTGAAAGGGCTTATATGCCTATTTCTAAATTTATTATAGTCTTTGTCATCCTGCAGGAACAATAGTTGTCATTGTAGCTTGAGCTTCCTTTATTTGGATTAAATTCGTAGTTAACCTTAATGCGATAATAAGACGGTACTATCACATGCTTAAAAATAAAGGCAAATGCTTCAAAAAATTAATAAAAGATTTCAAAGAAGTAAAGAATAAACCTAAAGATTTAATCTCTTTGAAAAGTAGTTCATGTATAATTATATCTTGAATAAGGCAGAAAAAGAGAGCCGAAGCCCTCTAAAAGTTATTCTTTGATTAGCTCGATATAAGCCATCTCGGCAGCATCGCCTCGGCGAACGCGAGTCTTAACGATGCGCGTATATCCGCCGTTTTTGCCTACGAATTTCGGAGCAAGTTCAGTTACTAGCTTGTTCGTAGTTTCTTTATCCTGCAAGCTAGCGAAAACCGCTCTGTGAGCATTGCTGTCGCCTTTTCTTGCCCTTGTGATTAGCTTTTCGATATAGCTTCTTAACTCTTTTGCCTTAGGCAAGGTCGTCTCTATCTTTTCGCTTTTGATGATAGCGATAGCTAAGTTTTTAAGTAGAGCCGAGCGGTGAGCCGACGTCCTACCTAGTTTTCTGTATCCGTGACCGTGTCTCATTTATGTTCCTTTTACTCTTTTGCACTCATTTGTGATTTTAGGTCGGCGATCTTTTTCTTGAGTTGCTCTTTGCCGCCGCCTAGGTCGCCGCCGACCGGATATCCGATCTCTTGCATAACGGCTTTAATCTCTTCGAGAGATTTTTTACCTAAATTTTTAAGCTCTTTTAGCTCGTTTTCGTCCATCAAAGCAAGCTCGCCGATAAATCTAATTTCAGCTTTATCAAGGCAATTAGAACTTCTAGCGCTCAAATTGAGCTCTTCTATGCTTTGAAGTAACTTTGCGTGCTCGCTGCCAGAAGTTTGAGCATTTAGACCTGCCGAAACATCGATGTTTAAAACACCTTTAAACACTGACATCTGCTGATACATCGCCTCGATCGCGTGTTTGAACGCCTCGATCGCACCCACTTGCCCGTCCGTCGTAACCGTAAAAATAATCTTTTCATAGTCGGGATTGTCCTCTACTAGGACGTTTTCTAGCTCGTAAACTGCTTTTTTAACAGGCGTAAAGAACGCGTCAAGGGCTATATAACCCTCTTCGGTATTGTCTCTTATCTCTTCACTCGGGACGTATCCGATACCTTTTTGGATGATTACGGAAAATTTAAGCTCCGCGTCCTCGTTTATGGTTGCAAGATAGGCGTCCGGATTTACGATATCTACGACATCGCTTTTTAGATCGCCGGCTTTTATCTCCTTTGGACCTTTAAACGAATACTCAACCACCTCGCGCTCAGACTCGTTTTTTAGCTTAAAGCGGATGTTTTTTAAATTTATAATAAACTGCGCTACGTCCTCTAGCATGCCTCTCATCGAATCAAATTCGTGAGATACGCCCTCTATCTTGACGCTCGTAGCCGCAAATCCAACCGTACTGCTATATAAAAGTCGTCTTAGCGGATGAGCCAAAGTGACCGCATAACCCGTTTCAAACGGATACGCGGTTATTCTGGCGACATTCTCGCTTATACTCTCTACTGAAATTTCGGTAGGCATATAAGCTGATGTGGTAATTTTTCTCATCGTTATACCCCTTATTATTTCGAATAAAGCTCTACTATGAATCTTTCCTCGACAGGAATGACGACTTCTTCCCTTTCCGGAGTTCTTGTGAAAATTCCGAATTTTTTATCTTTTTCGACGTCGACCCAAGCTACGATGCCGGTTTGCGCCGTAAGATCGATCGCGCGAACGATTTGCGGATTGTTTTTAGACTTCTCGATAACTTCTACTTTAGCGCCCGCTTGAACTCTATAAGAAGGAATATCTACTCTCTTGCCGTTTACTAAAATATGTCCGTGAGTAACTAGCTGACGAGCGAAGCGGCGAGTCGTCGCAAAGCCCATTCTGTAAACTACGTTATCTAATCTTTGTTCTAAAAGCTGTACCAAAAGCGCACCGGTATTTCCCTCGCGGCGAGCGGCCTCTTGGAATAAGCGGCGGAATTGCTTCTCGCTAATGCCGTACATAAATTTGGCTTTTTGTTTTTCGCGAAGCTGCAAGCCGTATTCGCTTATCTTGCTTCTTCTTTGTCCGTGTTGTCCCGGAGCATAAGGTCTTTTATCTAGCGCGCTTTTACCTGCCAAGCGACGCTCGCCCTTTAGCGCCAAACTAACGCCGAGTCTTCTTTCTAATTTTTCAACGGGTCCTCTATATCTAGCCATAATAATTCTCCTAAATTTCTAATTATACGCGGCGGCGTTTCGGCGGTCTGCAACCGTTATGCGGAAGCGGGGTTATATCTTTTAAAAACGTTACTTTTATACCCTCTACCGCACCTACGCTCTTGACTGCGGTCTCTCTACCGCTGCCAGGACCTTGCACTTTTATGCCTACTTCTTTTATGCCGTGCTCTTTTGCTTTAGCTAGAGCGTCTTCTACTGCTTGTTGAGCTGCGTAAGGAGTTGATTTTTTACTTCCTTTAAAGCCTAGTCCGCCGGCACTGCTCCAAGCGATAGCATTTCCCATCTCATCGGTAACCGTTACCATAGTGTTGTTAAAAGTCGCGCTTATATAAACGATACCTTTAGCGATACTTTTTCTTACAATTTTCTTTTTAACTACTTTTCTTTTTGCCATCGCTTATCCTTATTTAGTCGCAGCGCCGACTGTTTTGCGCTTGCCTTTTCTAGTTCTAGCGTTTGTTTTAGTCTTTTGACCGCGCACCGGAAGACCTTTTCTGTGTCTTAGACCGCGGTAGCTTCCTAAGTCCATAAGAGCCTTGATGTCCATAGCGACGCTTTTTCTAAGGTCGCCTTCCACCACGTGGTTCTCTTGGATCTCTTTGCGGATAGCCGCAGCTTCGTCTTCGGTTAGATCGTTTACTCTTTTATCGTAAGAAATTTTGGTAGCATCCAAAATTTGACGAGATTTATGAAGACCGATACCGTAAATATAGGTCAAGCCGTATTCGATTCTCTTTTTCTTTGGTAAATCCACACCTGCGATACGTGCCATGCTTTATCCTTGTCTTTGTTTATGTTTTGGATTTTCGCAGATTATGCGAACTACGCCTTGGCGCTTGACAATTTTGCACTTGTCACACATCTTCTTTACAGAAGGACGAACTTTCATTCTAGTCTCCTAAAAATTTATTCCACTTTTAGGCTGCATCAGGTTTAACGAAATTTTAAACCAACTATTTTCAAAACAAGTGGTGGGCTTTGAAAACAATTCTTCATACAGCAATTTGTCGCAAAGGGCTGAGTATAGCCAAATTTAGCTTTTAATTTACTTATGTCGGTAAATTATCCTACCCTTATCCAGACTGTAAGGCGTTAGTTCCACCTTTACGCGGTCTCCAGGCATTATTTTTATATAATGCATCCTCATCTTGCCCGCAATATGACACAAAATCACGTGTTTGTTGTCGAGCTCGACCTTAAACGTCGCGTTTGGCAGCGCCTCGATGACGTTGCCGTCGATCTCTATGACGTCGTCTTTTGCCACTTAACTCCTTTTTGTTAAATTTACTTTCGCCGCTCGGCGGAAGTTTGAAATTAAAATTTCAACTCACCACAAATTAAAATTTTAAAATTTACAAGTCGCGCGAACGATTTGTAAATTTTAAAATTTTACGCTAGACTTAAAATCTCCGCACGTCCGCCTACGACCGCCATACAATGCTCGTAGTGGCTGGTTCTTAGCCCGTCTTTGCTAGTTACTTTCCATTTGTCGTGACCGATCACGGGAGTGCCGTCTTTTTGGCAGATCATCGGCTCCACGCAAAATACCATTCCATTTTTGATTTTCGGTCCCGATTTTGGGCTGCCGCCCTCTAAATAATTTAAAATTTGCGGATCTTCGTGCGGGCGCCTGCCGATGCCGTGACCGCAAAATCCCGTTAGCGGAACGAATCCGCGAGCTCTTATAAATTTCTCGATTTCAAAACTAAGCTCTTTAAAGTGCATTCCCGCTTTTACAGTATCTATCGCAAAATATAACGCATCTTTAGCGCAAGCGATTAGTTTTTCGTCCTCGCGCGAAATTTGACCTACGCCCCAGGTCCTAGCCGAGTCGCCGAAATATCCGTTCAAATTTGAGCCGATATCAACGCTTACGATGTCGCCTTCTTGCAGTTTGTATTCGTTCGGGATGCCGTGGATGACTACTTCGTTTACGCTGATACAAGCGGCGTTTGGAAAGCCGTAAAGCCCCTTAAATGCCGGCTTTGCACCTGCGGACCTTATCATATCCTCGCAAATTTTATCTATTTCGAGCAGTGAGATGCCGGGCTTGATCACACTTTCTACGTAGTCGAGGGTTTGAGCGACGATTTTATTCGCCGCTCGCATCTTCTCTATGTCGTTTGGCTGCATGATGGTTATAGCCATTACAAGCCTACCGCACTTAGAGTTTGATATTTATTCATATAAATTTGAGCTTCTATCCTTCGCATCGTATCAAGCGCGACAGAGACTACGATCAGTACCGATGTGCCGCCGAAATAAAACGGAACGCCCATAAATTTAACGAGCACCCAAGGCAGAGTCGAGATAAGTCCGAGATAGATCGCGCCGCCAAACGTTAGCCTTGATGCGACTTCATTTAAAAAGCCGGCCGTACCTTCGCCAGGTCTAATACCCGGGATAAAGCCGCCCTGTCTTTTTAAATTTTCGCTGATATCTTTTGCGTTAAACGCGATCGAAGCGTAAAAATAAGCAAAAAATACGACCAGTAAAAACGTCAAAAAGTTGAAAAAGTAGCCGCTAGGATTTAAAAAATCGGTTATTTTTTGAATAGTCGGATTGGTGCTGGCTTGTAAAATAGTGCTTGGAAACATCAAAATCGCGCTGGCGAAAATCGGAGGAATAACGCCGCTTAAATTTACCTTGATAGGGATATAGTTCATGATGCGTTTATTTTGATTTTCCATCACGACCTTACGCGAATAGCTCACCGGCACGCGCCTCTCACCCATTTCAACGTATATTACTACTCCAACTGTTACTAGAACAATAAGCACCAAACCTATAACTACAAAAAAATTAATTTCGTTTGTATTAAATGATGTTACTGTGTTACCTATCGCCCTTGGAATTGAACTTACAATGCCTGCAAAAATTATAAGACTGATACCGTTACCGATACCGCGCTGGGTAATTTGCTCGCCTATCCACATCAAAAGCATGGTTCCGGTTAGCATTGATGCGGCGGCTATGGCAATAAAGAGATTTTTATCGATAATAACTGCAGCATCGCCGTTTTTACCAATCATGTGATCGCTTTGAAGCCCCATACTTACACCGATGGCTTGAACAATCGTGATAATGATAGTAGCGTAGCGGATGATCTGCATATATTTTTGCATGCCGTCGCGATCTTTTTTCATCTTACCCAAATTTGGGAAGGTAGCCGCTAAAAGCTCCATAATGATAGATGCCGTAATGTATGGCATAATGCCTAGAGAGATGATGCTAAGACGTTCGGCGGCATTACCGCTAAACATATTAAACATACCCAAAGCGTTGTTTGAATTCGCATCAAAAAAATCTTTAATAACGCTAGCGTTTACGCCAGGAACCGGCACGTATGCCAGTATCCTGTAAGCAAATAAAAATGCCAACGTGATTAAAATCTTGTTGGTCAATGTCTTATTCATTACGCACGTCCGCTAACGGTTACGTTCTCGTCTTTGATTTTCGAAGCCAAATCTTTCGCGCTCACTCCGATCAATTTGATTTTCTTGACGCTGCTTGAAATTTTGTGTACGGTGGCGATAGTAGCGATAGTGATCTCGCTTAGCTCTTTTATCGCAACGATTTTTTCTACGTTGATTACGTAAGGTTTTTCAAATTTAGAAGTGAAGCCTACTTTTGGAAGGCGTCTTTGAAGCGGTTGCTGACCGCCCTCAAAGCCTCTTTTCTCGTTGTAGCCTTTTCTAGCTCTTTGACCCTTGTGTCCTTTGCCTGCGGTTTTACCTTGACCGCTACCTTGGCCGCGACCTAGTCTTTTGGTTTGTCTAGTCGAGCCCTCGGCAGGTTTTAAATTTTCTAGTCCCATATCTTCTCCTTAGCCTTTAAGCATGCTTAGCGCTTTTAAAGTAGCGCGAACGACGTTTGCCGAGTTGTTTGAGCCAAGCGATTTCGTTAGGATATCCTTGATGCCCGCAAGCTCTAAAATAGGACGAGCGCTACCGCCCGCGATCACGCCCGTACCTTCGCTAGCAGGGCGAAGCAAAACGCGGCTAGCGTTAAATTTAACCTCTACGTCGTGAGGTATAGTCGAGCCTTTTCTTTTTACCTCGATGATATTTTTAAACGCGTCGTCTACGGCTTTTCTCATAGCGTCCGGCACCTCTTTTGCTTTACCGAAGCCAAAGCCCACTAGGCCATTTCTGTTTCCTACTACGACAAGAGCCGTAAATCTAAATCTACGACCGCCTTTTACGACCTTTGTAACGCGGCCGATATCAACCATTACTTCTTCGAATTCTTCTCTGTTATATTTTTCCATAGCGATTTTCCTTATAGTTTGATACCGTTTTCACGTAATGCGTCTGCAAAAGCCGCTATAACGCCGTGATACAAATAGCCGTTTCTGTCGAATAATGCCGTTTCAATTTTTTTAGCTTTTAGAGTTTTTGCAAATTCTTTAGCCAAAGTTACGGCGCCTTCTTTGTTTGCTTTTACGCCTAGTTTTCTGCCGTCTGCCGCCGCTAGAGTTACGGCTGCTACGTCATCGATAGCTTGGACGTAAAGAGTTCTGTTTGACTTGAAGATAGAAATTCTAGGCAATACCGCAGTGCCGGAAATTTTGGCTCTGATTCTTCTTTTTCTCTTGATTCTAAGAGCGAGTTTTCTTTTTAATACATTTGCTGTCATTATCTATCCCTTACTTCTTAGATGTCTTACCGGCTTTGCGGATGATGCGCTCTTCTACGTATTTAACGCCTTTGCCCTTATACGGTTCAGGCGGTCTATAAGCCCTGACTTGAGCTGCGATCTGGCCTACCACTTGCTTATCGTCGCCTTTGATAGTTATGATGTTTTTCTCTACGCTGATTTCAACGCCTTTTGGCACTTCGTGATTTATCGGGTGAGAAAATCCTAAAGTAAGCTCAAGTACCTGGCCTTTAGCTGCGGCTTTGTAACCGACACCGTTGATCTCAAGCTGGCGAGTAAAGCCTTTTGTGATGCCGATGACGATATTGTTTGCAAGCGCTCTATAGGTGCCCCAGTAGGCTCTATCTTGTCTCTCGTCGCTCTTTGGAGAAAATACTATGTGAGCATCTTCGACTTTAACGTCTACGTGCCCTTTTGTGTCAAGCTCTTTTAAATGAGCGCCTTTTTTAAATTTAAGGACGTTGCCTTCTACGCTGACCTCTACTCCGCTTGGAATAGCTATCGGCTGTTTTCCTATACGTGACATTTTTTTCCTTTTTTACTTGTCTAGGGTATGTCTACTTTTACGAATGGATACCGCAATACCATAAAAATAGAAATGAATCGAAGCGATAAAAAACCGCTTCAAACACTTTAATTTTCTCGTCAAATTTGACTTGTTTTTTGGAGTTTTTTTCCAAAATTTAACGTCAAAATTTGACATCGTCGTTTTTAAATTTAGCTTTGCCAAATTCGGGTAAATTTACAAGTCGAGCTAAATTTGGAAAGCTTTTTAAATTTAAGCTTCCGTTTTTAAATTTTATAAATTTGACGGCAGAAGTCTTTCCTAAATTTTATAAATTAAGAAAACCTGCTGTGTCAAATTTTGTTTCAAAGATTCGAAAACGATGTCGCGGTTGCAAATACAACAAGCCTATCGCTTCAAACCTCATTCTAATGATGTCGAATTGACGTCTTGCTACAAAAACAAGCCTATCAATTCAAACTTCATTTCAAGGATGCAACAACGATGCCCCGCCGGAAATCCGGGAAGCCTATCGTTTAAGCTTCACTTCAATGATGCGAAAACGATGTCCCACATCGTTTTCGTTCATTACCACACAGAGCAGAGGATCTCTCCGCCTACGCCAGCTTTGTGAGCGTCTTCGTTACTCAAAACGCCTTTGCTGGTGCTAACAATGATCGTTCCGTAGCCGTTTTTAAATCTCTTGATCTCGTCTTTTCCCTTATAAACGCGGCGACCCGGGCTTGATACGCGCTTAAGCTCGTTAATCACGCTTCTGCCGTGCTCGTCGTATTTTAAAACTACGTTTATAAATTTCTTTTTATCTTCTTCTACGACGTTGTAGCTCTCGATATAGCCTTTAGCCGCAAGGATAGATAAAGTAGCCTCGACGACGTTTGAATGAAGAAGCTTCGTAGTCTCGAGTCTTCTCATTGCGGCGTTTCTAATGCGAGTTAGTCCGTCTGAAATTAAGTCGTTTAACATTTCTCTTCCTTACCAGCTTGCTTTTTTTAGACCCGGGATTAGTCCCTCATTAGCCATTTTTCTTAGGCATACGCGGCAAATTCCAAAATCTTTATAAACCGAATGCGGACGTCCGCAAATTTGGCATCTCGTATAGCCGCGAACCGCAAATTTAGGCTTTCTGGCAGCCTTTGCTATCATTGATTTTTTCGCCATATTACTTTCCTTTCGCAAACGGCAAACCAAATAGCTCAAGCAATTTGAATGCCTCTTTGTCGCTGTTTGTCGTCGTGACTATAACTATATTCATACCGTGAGTGCGTAAAATCTTATCGTACTCAACCTCTGGGAACATTAGCTGTTCGTCAAGGCCGAAGTTGTAGTTTCCGCGTCCGTCAAAACCGTCTTTTGGAAGACCTCTAAAGTCCTTAACTCTCGGTAGCGCGATAGAGATTAGCTTGTCTAAAAACGCAAACATATTCTCTTTTCTAAGCGTTACTTTTACGCCGACAGGGAACCCCTCGCGCACTTTAAAGCCCGCAACCGATTTTTTAGCATCGGTAACAACAGCTTTTTGTCCGGCGATTAGCGAAATAGTATCGGCGATGTTTTGAAGTTGCTTTTGATCTTTAGCCGATTCGCCAGCACCTACGCTTATCACGATCTTTTCGATCGCAGGGATTAGCATAGGATTTTTGATGTCGAATTCTTTAGCCAAAGCAGGCTTTACGACCTCGTTATATTTAGCTTTTAATCTATTCATTTTCAGCCCTCAACTTTTGCAACGTTTGAGATATCAATAGGCATCTCTTTATTGATAAAGCCGCCGTTTGGGGTCTTTTCGCTAGGTTTTATAGCTTTTTTAGCTACCTTGCAGCCCTCGACGATGACTTGTCCTTTTTTGGCTAGGACGGATAAAATTTTACCTGTTTTACCTTTGTCGTCGCCTGCGATGATCTTAACGGTATCGCCTTTTTTTACTTTAAATTTAACGTTAGCCATTATAACACCTCCGGAGCAAGCGAAACGATTTTCATAAAGTTAGCGTATCTAACCTCACGGCCGACCGGTCCAAAGATACGAGTACCGATAGGCTCGCGTTTGTTATCTAGGATGACGGCTGCGTTTTCGTCGAAGCGGATTAGCGAGCCGTTATCTCTTTGAACCTCTTTTTTAGTTCTAACGACGACTGCTTTTACCACTTGACCTTTTTTGATCTTACCGTTTGGAAGCGCCTTTTTAACCGAGCAGATGATAACGTCGCCAAGCGTCGCGTATCTTCTCTTGCTACCGCCCAAAACTTTAATACACATTAGCTCTTTCGCACCGCTATTGTCGGCGACCGTAAGCCTCGTAAAAGATTGTATCATTACTCAACCCCCGTCGCTAAAATAGTCTTTAAGCGGAAAGATTTTCTCGCGCTTAGCGGTCTGCATTCGACAGCTACGACCGTATCGCCCGCTTTAGTTTCGTTCTTTTCGTCGTGAATCATATATTTTTTAAAGCGTTTTACGAATTTGTGGTATCTTGGGTGCATAACGCGTCTCTCAACCAAAATCGTAGCCGTCTTATCGCCGGCCTTTTGTAAAACGACACCTTGAATTTCTCTTTTTAATGCCATTTCTCACCCCTTACTTTGAAGCGCTAATTGCAGTGTTGATTTGCGCTATTTCCTTGCGGACGGCGCGAATCTCGTTAGGGTTGCTTAGCTGCATGGTTTTTAGCTTTTGTCTTAAAGTAAATAAAAGCACCTTTTTCTCTTTCAATAACGCGTTAAGTTCTGCAACGCTCTTGTCTTTAATATCAGTATATTTCATTTTCACTCTCTCGCGTTACGATTTTAGTCTTAAACGGAAGTTTGTGGATGGCTAGAGTTAGAGCTTCGCGCGCTAATTCCTCATCTACGCCCGCCATTTCGACTATTATACGACCCGGTTTTATATTCATAACCCACTCTTCGACTCCGGCTTTACCTTTACCCATACGAGTTTGTAGAGGTTTTTTGGTTAGCGGCTTATCCGGGAAAACTCTGATCCAAGTTTTAGCCTGGCGTTTTACGTGGCGGGTTAGAGCCACACGAGCCGCTTCGATCTGGCGCGAATTTACGCGGCCCGCTTCTACGGCTTTTATTCCGATCTCGCCCATAGCAAGATCAGCGCCGCGAGTAGCTTTACCGCGGTTTCTGCCTTTCATCTGTTTGCGAAATTTAGTTCGTTTTGGCATCAACATGATTATTTACCTCTTCTTGCTCTGCGCGGTTTTCTATCGGCTTTTTCTTCTTCGTTCTTTTCAGGTTGAACGCCTTTTTGAAGAACCTCGCCTTTAAATATCCACACTTTTATACCTATGTTTCCATAAGTCGTATGCGCTTCGGCAACGCCGTAATCGATCTTAGCTCTTAGAGTGTGAAGCGGAACGCGACCCTCTAAGTACCACTCGGTTCTAGCGATCTCAGCGCCGCCAAGACGTCCTGCAACTGAAATTTTGATACCTTTAGCGCCTGATTTTTGAGCGCCTTGGATAACTTTTTTCATCGCGCGTCTAAACGCAACGCGTTTTTCAAGTTGCATTGCTACGTTTTCCGCAGCTAGCTGAGCCGAAGCTTGAGCTTTTCTTTCTTCTTTGATATTTACGTTTACTTCTTTGTTGATCAGCTTTTGGATATCCTCTTTAAGCTTCTCTACGTCAGAGCCCTTTTTGCCGATGATAATACCAGGGCGAGCTGCTACGACGGTTACGCGAATTTTCTTAGCGGTTCTCTCGATCAAAATTTGAGAAACGCCCGCGTAGTAAAGTTTCTTTTTCAAGAAAGTGCGAATTTTGTAGTCTTCGCCGATATTTTCAGCCAAAGTTCCTTTAGCAGGAAACCATCTTGACTCCCAGTTGCGGTTTATTCCTAGTCTTAGACCTATCGGATTTACTTTCTGACCCATATTACGCTTCCTTCTTTTCAGGTTTAGATACTTCTACTAAGATATGAGAAGTCGGTTTGCGGATTCTGCTTGCGCTTCCTCTCGCTCGCGGTCTAAATCTTTTTAATACTGGGCCCGCATCCACGCGGCAGCTTGTTACGATAACCTCTTCAGGCTCGAATCCGCCGTTAGCTACAGCAGAGCTGATAGCCGTAGCGATAAATTTGGCGCCGCGGTTTGGCATAAAGCTAAGGCTAGCTAGCGCAAATTCTGCGTTCATGCCCTGTACTTCTCTTGCGATTAGTCTAGCTTTAGTCGGAGATAATCTTACGAATTTAATAATTGATTTGCTCATCTTATCCCCTTACTTACCGATTTTCTTTTGCACTGAGCCTTTGTGACCCTTAAATGTGCGCGTAGGAGCAAATTCGCCTAGTTTATATCCGATGTGGTTTTCCGTAACGTATACTGGAATGAAGCTCTTGCCGTTGTGAACGTTAAACGTTAGGCCTATCATTTCAGGCACTATCGTGCTGCGTCTAGACCATGTTTTTATCGGCTTGTTGTCGTTGGCTTTTTTAGCGGCAACGACTTTTTTCATTACATGCTCATCGACAAAAGGTCCTTTTTTGAGTGATCTTGCCATCTCTATTTACCTTTCCTTCTTGAAATTATAAGCTTATCGCTAGCCTTCTTGCGGCGAGTCTTAGCACCTTTAGTCGGTTTGCCCCATGGAGTAACAGGATGACGGCCTGAGTTTTTCTTGCCCTCACCACCGCCGTGCGGGTGATCTACCGGGTTCATCGCAGAACCGCGAGTTTGAGGACGGATACCTCTGTGGCGATTACGTCCGGCTTTACCGATAGTTACGTTCGCCCAATCTTCGTTACCTACTACGCCGATGCTAGCCATGCACTCTGCGAGCACTTGTCTCATTTCGCCACTTGGCAAGCGAAGCATTACGTATTTTTCCTCTTTACCCATTAGCTGAGCATAACCGCCGGCTGAACGAGCCATCTGAGCGCCCTTACCTGGTTTTAGCTCCACGTTGTGTACGATAGTACCAACCGGGATATTTCTTAGTTTCATCGCGTTGCCGGGTTTTATATCCAGGCCCGCCTCGGCTGCTGCTACGACATCGCCGACGTTGAGTCCGTTTGGTCTGATGATATAGCGTTTCTCGCCGTCTTTATAAGCGATAAGTGCGATGCGGCAGTTTCTGTTCGGATCGTACTCAATAGCTTCGACCTTGCCTTCGATACCGAATTTGCGGCGTTTAAAGTCGATGATTCTATAAAGTTTCTTCGCTCCGCCTTCTTTATGTCTAGAAGTTATTCTTCCGTTATTATTTCTACCGCCGCTTACGGGGATCTTTACAAGCAAGCTTCTCACGCTAGGTTTAGCGGTGATATCTTCGCTTGATAAGCCCGTCATAAATCTGCGGCTAGGTGTATAAGGTTTATAGGTTTTTATCGCCATCTTACGCCTCCGTGTTTTCTAGGCTTGAGCCTTCAGGCAACTTAACGTAAAATTTCTTTATCTCGCTTCGTTGTCCTTCTCTTCCTTTGAAACGCTTAACTTTTCCGTCGATTCTAAGCGAATTTACGCGAAGCGGCGTTACTCCAAAATACTCTTTCAAAATTTCTTTCAGCCTGTTTTTAGTCATCTTAGGCGAAGTTTGTATGACGACCACGCCTTGCTCTTGAAGACCGAGAGTTTTTTCCGTATATAAAATCGTTTTGATATCAGTTATATCTGCCATTTCAGCCCTCTTTTATTATAGATTCAAGTGCGGCCTTCTCGATAACGACGGCACCGTAAGTCGCCACTAAGTAAGCGTTTATCTCGCTCGCATCGATTAGATAGCAGTTTGATAAATTTCTAAACGCCAATAGCGTGTTGTCGTCAAGCAGATCTTTTACGACCAAAGCGTCTCTCAAATTTAACGCGCTGATTACTTTAGCAGCGTCTTTAGTCTTACCGCTTGCGATCTCTATGCTATCTACCGCGAAAATTTTACCCGCGTTAGCTTTTTCGTTTAGCGCGAACTCAAGCGCCAATCTTTTTTGCTTTTTATTGACCTTTTGGAAATAGTTTCGCTCGTTACTCGGACCAAACGCCACTGCGCCGCCTACCCAGACGTTAGTTCTGGTTGAGCCTGCTCTAGCGCCGCCGCGACCTTTTTGTCTCCACGGTTTTTTACCGCCACCGCTCACTTCAGATCGACCCTTTGTATGAGCCGAATTTGAACGCATACCGGACAAATAAGACTTAACGTAAAGATATAGGTTGTGCGGGTTGATCTGGGCGTAATTAGCTGGTAGATCAAGCTCGCTAGCTTTTTGTAATTTTTCGTTTAATACGCAAACTTTACTCATTTTACTATCCTTATTCTGCCCATTGCGCCGTTATAGCCAGCGACGCTGCCTTTTAAAACCAAAATTCCGTTTTCGGCGTCAAAGCTTACGATCTCGTTTTTAACGGTAACTTTTTCGTTTCCGGCGTGTCCGGCCATTTTCATACCAGGCTGAACGCGTCCCGGCCACTCGCGGTTACCGATAGAGCCGTGTCTTTTGTGGAAGCGAGAACCGTGACTTTTCGGACCGCCCGCAAAGCCGTGTCTTTTTACGACGCCTTGATAGCCTTTACCTTTTGAGCTGAAGCTAACTTTTAAAATTTTAGCCGAGCTAAGCGGACTAATATCAAGATCGCCGGCTTCTTTATTGGCGACTTGTAGGGTTGCGAATTTATTAAATTCAGCCGTTAGTCCATATTTTTTTTGCTGACCCTCTATGGCTTTATTTTTTGCTTTACCTTTAGCATAAGCTACTATAGCGCAGCCGCATTCGCTCACTTCGCAAACTTTAGCGTTTACGACCTTTAGAAGCGTAACGGGGATGCTTGGGTTGTTTACCGTTCTGCTCATGCCTATTTTTTCTACGATATATTCCATCTTTCACCTCGCCTTTATTTGCCCATCGCGCGGACTTCGACGTTAACCTCAGGGGCTAAGTCAAGCTTTGTTAGCGAGTCGACGGTATCGGGCGTAGCCGCTACGATATCTAGCATTCTAGCGTGAATTCTCATTTCAAACTGCTCGCGTGAGTCTTTGTTGATGTGTGGTGATTTTAAGACCGTGTAGCGTTTGATCTTCGTAGGCATCGGCACCGGACCTCTGACGTCGGCGCCCGTTCGTTTGACAGCTTCTACTATGGCTGCAACTGTGCGGTCGAGAACTCTATGGTCATAAGCTTTAAGCTTAAGCCTGATTCTTTCCATTTTCTTTCCTTTGAATAGAACTTGTCGCAAACATACGACACTTCTTACTTATGTAAGAGACTCGGATTTTATCCAAATGGCTTTTTAAAGTCAATATTTTGAGCGAATTTAGTAAAATTTAATAGATTTATTTCCTTTTTATAAGGAAGCTTTTGTAAATTTGGCTGAAAATTTGAAGCGAAATATTTAAATTTGATTTGGGATAAATTTGAGCAGGTTTATCTGGGTACAAATTTGGTTCGGATAAAATTTGCCCGCATTTTTATCATTCAAATTTAACGCATTTTCTTTTAAATTTGAGTAATCTTTGATCGTTTTTCGGCATTAAATTTTAATTATCTTCCTCTTTATAAGGAAACTTCGCTATAATTTTCCAAATTTAAAGGCTAAAAATGCAAACTCTAAACGCGCTTTATCAAAGCCCGCCGAAAAACCTCAAATTTATAAATAGAAAATTTGAGATCACCGCACCCAAAACGCTGATAAAAGGCGGAATAGGAAGCGGTAAAACCTCGCTGATCGCGGGATTTTTGTCGGCATCTGAGAGCAAAGAGTTTTTGTACGTAAATTTAGGCGACCTTCGCATAGACGCGGATGAAATTTTGTCAAATTTGCCCGAGTTTTTACGCCAAAATCCGCAGATAAAAGCTCTAGCGATCGATGATTTCGAGCAGAGATTTTGGGATAAATTTGAGCCGATTTTAGAGCTAAATTTGCAAAATTTTATCGTTGCTTCTGGGTTTAAAGACGCAAATTTAAACGGCTTTAGCGAGCTAAATTTGGATTTTTTAGACTACGAGGAGTTTATCGCTTTTTTTTCTAAAAAGATCGATCCCGAGACGCTTTTTAGCCACTTTTTACTTCACGGTAGGAGCCCCGCGTCGGCCTTTTGCGACGCCGAAACCGTTGCGGCAAATCTACAAACCGTGCTAAAATCCTCACTCTCCGCCACGCAGCTGGCCGTACTAAAAGAGTGTGCGAAAGCTCAGTCACAAAACGTGAGCGTTTTTGAGATTTTTAGCACGCTAAAATCCATCCGCAAAATCTCAAAAGATAGCGTTTACGGCGCGCTTAGCGATCTGGAAAACATGAGCGCGGTTAGCCTAGTGGAAAAATTTAACGAGCCAAACGCCGCGAAGAGGCTTTATTTTAATGACTTTGCGTTTAAAAGTGCGCTAAACCTAAAAAAGGACTTCGCTAAAAATTTTAATAATACGGTTTTTTGCGAGCTGGCCAAATTTAACGAGCAGATTTTTTACACTAAAGAGCTTGATTTTTTCCTGCCAAAAAGGAAACTTGCTATCATTTGCTCGCCGTTTAGCGATGCGGATTTGGTCTTTTTAAAATTTAAAAAACTGCACGCAAATTTAAAAAATTTAGGTATAAATAGGCTACAAGCAATCAGCGTGGCGAACTCCGGCGAGACGAGCATAGAGGGCATAAAATGCGAGGTGGCGCCGTTTTCGCGCTGGGCGCTGGGCATATAAGGAGAGGTTATGAGAGCGGTTGCGGCGATATTTTTAGCCTGCGTTTTGGCGCTAGGATATGAGATCAGACACGAAAATGAGGGCAAAATTTATAAATTTGCAGGCGAGGCGGACGGGAGCAAATTTGAGCTCTACATCAGCGAACTTGAGGCCGAGTTTGAAAATTTTAGCGACAAAGGCGCCATTTTACCGCCTAAATTTCAGGGTCACGCCTTTTTTGAGGGCGCTAGATACGACTTCAGTAAAGGCAACATCGAAAAATCGGGTGCCGCTATAACGGCCGTAAGCGCGGTCGCCGAGTGGCTAAATCTAAGCGTGAAAGCGGATAACGGCAAACTAACGGGCAAGCTAGCGATCAGAGGCAAGGCGCGAAAAGCCGTGCTAAAACTGGTCGCGAGCTATGATTTTGCCGCGCTCGGACTGCAAGAGATCGGGCAAGACGGGGCGCGATTTGAGGCTGTCGTAAGCGACTTTTACGCGCCTAAATTAGCGCAAAATAACAAAAAATCTCTCGCCGAAAAACTTGCAAATTTTAAAACAATATGGCTCAAAGACCCCTCAAAAAACGCCGCAAACGCGCTAAATAACCTCGAGTATCAAAACAGCAAAATAAGAAGCGTCTGCGAACTCGGCGGCGGCGGGAAAATCTGCAAAACCGTCTGGCTAAAAAACCTAAAAAAGATAAATTTGAGCGACGTTTTTAAGGATTTAAACGACGCAAATTTGACTGCGATCTTCGCAAAAGAAAAGATAACTCCGAGCGAAAATTTTACGCTCTCGCCAAGCGGGATTACGTTTTTTGACGGTACGACCGGTGGCAAAAGTGGCAAAATCTCGCTGTCGCTTGAGCTCATAAAAGAGCATTTAAAGCAAAATTTCGGGCTGTTTTAGGCAAATTTATCTATTGTCTTAGTATAATTTTATGGAAATATCTCAATCATTATCAAGGAGTAATTTATGGGCGCAAAAGTTATTATAGCTCTCCACGGGATAGCTAATTGCGGAAAATCTAGCGTTATCAAGGAGATTGATAAGATAATACAACAAACATATAGAATAGCAGTAAATGAGCGTACAAGACAAAAATTTCGAGATTCAAATGAGACTAGAGATATTTTTAAAATCTATGAATTGACTCATAATAAAAAGAAACTAAAAATAGGAATAGAAAGCCAGGGCGATCCTAATTCTAGATTATTTGAAAGTTTACCGTTTTTTAAAGAAATAGGGTGCGATATAATCATTTGCGCCACTAGAAGCAAAGGAGAGACTTGTAGGCTAGTTGCGGATCTCGATTACGAAATTTTTTGGGTACAACAAAATTGTATAGTAACCAAAAATATTAAAACAGACATTTCAGATAGCCTTTTAACAGATCTTATATATAAAAAACAAGACAAAATGATTGAACTAGTAAAATATATTTTTGACAATATTGTAAATCAATTAACGAAATAGACCTTTAATTAACGGTTTATTATGGCTAATATATACGATTATACGGCAAAATATTACCGTACTTTTAGGTATTTTTATAGACTACATTAAACAAAATGTTAAAAGGCAAGTTAAACCCCCAACTCTGCGGTATCGACGAGGCGGGACGCGGCGCGCTGGCTGGGCCTTTGGCGGTAGCCGCATGCGTTCTAAAGCGCGAGATATCGGGACTAAATGACTCAAAAAAACTAACGGCGAAGCGGCGCGAGGAGCTGTTTAAAGAGATCGCGGGAAGCTCGGAATTTCTCATCGCGTATTTTTCAAACGAGCAAATCGACCGGCTAGGCCTTAGTGAGTGTCTTAGGCGCGCGCTGCGGCTATTTAAGGCGCATTTTGCGGACTGCGAGTTGCTCTACGACGGCAACGTAAACTACGGCACGGGCGTAAAAACCATGGTCGGAGCCGACGGTAAAGTCGCGCAGGTAAGCGCAGCCAGCATCCTAGCCAAGGTAAGCCGCGACGCGCTGATGCGGGCGTGGGACGGCGTTTACGAGGGATATGGCTTTGCCGCGCACAAAGGCTACGGCACGAAAGCCCACCTGAGCGCGATCGCCACGCGCGGATACTGCGATATCCACCGCAAAAGCTTCGCGATAAAAGCAAGGCAAAATTCGCTTTTTGATTAAAATTTAACGCTTAGGCGCAAATTTTCGTAAGATTTTAGCTACTTCCGCCTAGGCTTGCGGGTCAATTTTTTGCGTTTATACGTAGCTTTGTTGGACACTCGCGCAAATTTACGCTACGCTTTTCCTCCGTTTGCCGCGCACGGCGTTTTTAAATTTTCGGGCGTCGCAGGCAAAACATCGTTTTTAAATTCGCCCCGCGCTTGCCGTTTGCAAGCTCAGGCATCGCCGCGATTTGGCAGCAAGACACAAGTACGATTTTTAAATTTAATAAGCTTTTTAACAAGACGCCGTCGCAGAATGGTTTTTAAACAAGCGGGGTGATTTTAAACAAACCGCAGCCGCTTTACAAAATTTGCCGCCAAATAATCTACGAAAAAGATTTCCGCCCTCTACTACGCGCAAACGGATAAATGCGGCAAAACCCTACCGCCTAGCACGGCACGCGAGCAGCCTTGCGGCGCCTACGATTTAGCCGCATAAATATTTTGTCAGATCAAAACCCGTAAATTTAAAACTCGGCCGCCCTTAGCCTTATTAAAGCAGCTCTACCGCCAAATTTAGCGTCTTTGGCCGCATGCGGTTGATTTGTCTAGCTCTAGTCTAACGCAACAAAAACTCGTCAAAAACCAGCAAAGCATAGCGGCGGGCAAGTAAAAAACTAGCGTACCTTACCGAAACACCAAGCTACCGACGACGGCAAAAACCGGTTTTGGTCTTTGCCTAAGCCGCGTATCGCCGAATCCATATTATTTACTCGCATATAAAATAAGCCGCTCAAATGCGATTTTCAGCCTAAAAACGCTAAATTTACGCCGGTTGCGAGCATTATCGTTTAGCGGGCAAGTTAAAAATATCTTTACGGCAAATTTTGCCCTTTTAACGCAAGATGCTCAAAATTAAGCGATTTTTAAGTATAAGGCTTGTTTAAATCCATTTAAAAGCCGAAAAAACGACTAAAAAATAGATACGAAGGAAAGTGAATGCAACAAAATCTAAACGAAAAATACATTAAATTTTTGAGCGACGATGAGGAAAAGTCAAAAATCCTAGCAAGCGCGCTAAACGTCCCTCAAGCCGAATTTGGCACGGTTTGGAGCTGGTTTTTGCTGCTTTTACAAAGTCAAAGCAAGCTAGATGTTTTTGGCGACGACGTCATCAATGATCTGGCCTCGCGGCTAGAAACTCTCGCCGCAAGCCTTAGCCAAAGCACGCAAAATTTCGTTTTAGCCAAGCTTATTTACTACAACAACATTATTCAAAGCGGGTATTTGGATTCTGCGGTTTGCGGAATCATGAGTAAATTTTTATACGACGAGATAGAGCGGCGCATATCGGAAGCTAACTTTTGCCTTGCCGAATTTACGGCGCTTACGCGGTACTTAAAGCACAATTTTTATGTCTCTCCAAACGGCTATTTGCTGGAAAACGCCCTAAAAATCGAAAAACAAAATAAAATTTTCGCGCGCGCGGACGGGGACGCAAAGCTAGAAATCATACAAAATTTGCTTTGCATCATCGACGACAAGGAGTTTCACCACGATATAGCCGTATTTAAAAAGCTAGCCTGCGAGGTAAAAGACGGCGACGAAAGGGGTGTGCGGCTGTTTAAAAACTTTATCCCCAAAAATCGCCAAGGCTGCTATCTAGTCGTAAATAAAGTCCTAAACGCCGCGTGTTTTAAGGGTAAATTTGGCCTAAGCGTCAAGGCTCTAAAATGGCTAGATAGCGCGCGGGGCGCGGCTGCGCCAAGCGGCTGGCAAAATAAATTTAACGAGTTAAAAGGCGAGCTGGGCAAAGAGGCGTTGGCCGCGGTCGCAGCCGAGATTTTACGGCTGGAGTCGCTTACGTATCATGATTTTGCTATATCTAGCTGGAGTGACGACGTCGTGAAACGCTTCGTAAAATCTGCCGAGTGGATACTCCAAATCGCGGGCAAGCAGCAACTGCGCACTTTCTAAGCGCAGCCAAATTTAGGCGGTTTCGTTAAATTTAGCAGACGGCGGCACGCTGATTTATTTTAGCCCGTTTAGCCTTTAAACCAAGCTTACGTGAGAAAAGACTGCTAAATTTGCTTTTTGTAAATAGCACGTATTCTAAAATAATGCGCCCTAAAAATCAAATCAAAAAACGTAGACGGGGCAAGGAACGCTAACGGCGCCGCGACCAAAAATAGCGCAAAATTTAGCGACGAGGGCGAGCGATTTAGGCGCTAAAATATAAATTTACGAGCAAGATACGGTTTGCTTTCGGATAAATTCGCATAATACCTCAAAGGCCTCATATAAAAGCGATTTTCTTACATTCTTGTTTTTTAAGTACCAAGCAGTCTAGCCAAGATGCCTTTTGCGAGTTACCTCGGTTAGATTATGTTTGTTTCGCTATTATGGTTTAAAGCTTTACAGACTAGCGAAATTTGCGCCGCAGACTTTAAATGCGAAAAAGGCGTCAAATTTGACGCTCCGCCCTACTCTATCCCGCCCAAAAGCGGCACGAAAAGGCACTCGTCAAGGGCTTTTTGCGTTATCTCGCCGCTAGAGTCTTTTGTAAATTTGACGATAAACTGCTTGCCGTTTTTTTCGATAGGAGCTACTAAAATGCCGCCGTTTTTTAGCTGGTTAAAAAGCGTCTGCGGCACATGCTGCGCCGCTGCTGAAAGCAAAATGCGGTCGTATGGCGCGTAGCTTTTCCAGCCGACGTTTCCGTCGTCGAATCTCACGTGGACGTTGCGTATTTCAAGCGCTTCGAAGCGTTTTTTAGCCTCGGTTGCTAGCTTTTCGATACGCTCGACGCTAAAAACCCTGTGCGCCAAACGTGACAAAATCGCCGCCTGATAACCGCTGCCGCAGCCGATCTCTAGGGCGTTATCGATGCCTTCGGCCTCAAGCGCTAGCGTCATCTTAGCTACCGTTAGAGGTGAGCTGATCCATTGATTGCCGCCGATGGGCTGAGCGTCTAGGCTGTATGCGCGGTGCGCGACTGGAGCGAATATCTCGCGCGGAGTGTTGCAAAGAGCCTTATAAAGCGGGGGCGTCAGAATGAGTATATCGCTAATCTCATCGGCCATAGCAACGCATTTTGATTTTTCAAGAGCGGTCATAAAAGCCCCAAATTTCGTTTGGTTTCAAGGATTAGGCTTGGGTCGAATTTAGCCTCTTTTGCAAATTCGCCGTTTGGCAAAAACACGCATGAAAACTCCAAATCAAGCGAGCTTGCGGCTACGACGTAGCAGCTATTAGCAAGCGCTAGAGCCTTGCAAAGAGTAAAATACGCATCATCGCGCGCCTTGCCCCACATCGCGGGCGCCAAAATGATATCGCAGCCCTTTAGCTGTGCCCAAAGCTTGGAAAATCTAAGCTCAAAGCAAATTAAAACGCCGATTTTTAGCCCTTTAAAATCAAACGGCTTTATCGTCCCGTCGTCTCCGGCGACAAAAATTTCATGCTCTAAATTTGGCTGAAAAAGCTTTGATTTATTTTGCGTATAAAAGACGTTTTGGCTGTTTAGCAGGATAAATTCGTTGTAAATTTCGTTTTTTTGCGTCTGCGTGATTGAAATTTGCGCGAGTCCTTTGGCGCGGTTTAGGCTCGTTAGATGCGTGAGTCCGAGGAATTTATCGGGACTTAGCGCTTCTTGGATCGCTTCAAAAAGTATAGCATCAAAGCTGCCGATCGAGCCGCCGAGCATTGCTCGGTTCGCCCCGCTAAAAAATCCGTCGAAATCATATCCGCTAACGCACAGCTCGCTAGCTAGGATGATCGAATTTTCGGGCGCGGCGGCGATTTTTTCGAGCAACTCGTCTTGACGCTGGGAGCAAGAGGGCGCCGTTAGGACGATGGGGTATAAATTCGGACTAAAAGTCGTCAAAACTGATGCTTCCTTTGCTGTAGTTTGTTACCTTCGCCTCGAAAAAGTTACTCTTTTGGTCGTTAAATTTAGCAAAATCATCGACCCATTTTATCGGGTGAGCGACGTTGTAGCGGCGTTTTAGCCCGATGGCGACTAGGCGCTGATCGATGAGGTAGCGGATGTATTGCTCGATGATGTCGTCGGTAAAGCCCATGATCTGGTTTTGCGTGATGTATTTGCCCCATTTGATCTCAAGTTCGCCCGCGCGCTCGAACATGTCGTAAATTTTAGCTTCCGTCTCAGGCGTGAAAAGATCGGGACGCTCGGTGCGGACGCTGTTTATCATGTTTTGAAATAGCAGCAGATGCGTGATCTCGTCGCGCTGGATAAAGCGGATCATCTGCGCGCTGCCTAGCATCTTGCCCGCACGCGCCAGAGCATAAATCGCCGTAAAACCGCTGTAAAAATAAATACCCTCTAAAATTTGATTTGCTACCATCGCAAGAAGTAGCTTTTCGTCCGTTACTTCGCCCGCTAGCTCCTCGTAAACGCTTGATATGTAGTCGTTTTTCTCGCGCAAAACCTCGTCATGCTTTTCCATCTCGTAGATCAGGTCGGTGTTGTCGCAGATGGCCTCGACCATGACGGCGTAGGACTTGGAGTGGTTGGCCTCCTCGTAGGCTTGGCGCGCTAGGCAGGCGTTGATCTCGGGCGCGGTGATGTACGGGTTGATGTTGTCGGCTAGGTTGTTGGTCTGGAAGCTATCCATCGAGATCAGCTGACTCCAGACGAGGTCGTACATGCGCTTTTCGGCCTGAGTTAGGTTGTAGGCGTAGTCGCGTACGTCGTCGGTGGTATCGACCTCTTTTGGAAACCACGTGTTAGCCTCCATCAGATCCCAGAGTTTGAGTGCCCATTGGTATTTGGCTTTGGTGAAATTTAAGATGCCGTGTGGATTGCCGTTAAATACGCGGCGATCGGTCAAATTTTCGTTGGAGCTTGGGTTGTAGATGCGTTTTCGGTTCATGATTTTTTTCTTTATTGATAAATTTTTGGGGCTGATTTTAGCTAAAAATTTATTTAGATATCTTGAAACAAGCCATTAAATTTAAGTTTATTTAAATTTAATGGCTTTTAAATTTAACCCTCAAATTTGTAGCCATAGCGATAGAATCACGCACGCACACGGAGCTAAAATAGGCTAAATTCGAGCTTCATAAAGATGCTTTGCAGGTTTGTGAAATTTAACGGCATCAAATTTACCGATTAAATTTTGTACTAAGCTCATAGTATTTAGCATAGCACGGTGCCGTTTTGCTTTTCGCGCCGCTAAATTTAGCCTTTGGTTTGTATCGCTACAACGCCGCAACGATATAGTCCCGCCTGCGCCGTGAGCTTAAAAAAACCGTATTTCGAAACTTGTAAAAGCTTGTCGTAAACCTGCGTAGCTTTGCCGAAATCACCGTTTTTCTCAAACTCGTAGGCCTTATTTAGTATTGCGTTTAGCTCCTCATATCGCCTTTCATCCTCTTCATTTTCTCTTTTAAAATCACGCTTTACCTGCGGCATACTTTCATAAAATATCTCTCTAGCTTTCCAAATTTCCAGTATCGCAGAGGCAATTTTCGCGACGATAGCTTTACTATCCTTTACCTCACTTTTTAGCTCTTGCACTTCTGCGACCGCACTTTGTAGTCGCTCCAAACTCTCGCCTATGCATAGATCGAAATGTTCTAACGATGCCATAAATAAAATCCTACCATTACCAAATTACTCCATATTCCAGATGGCATGTTCGCATACAATTAAAGAAAGGAAAGCCCTGATTAAACGGATCGTTACCGAGAAACCTCATGCATCTACTCATGCATCTCTCATATATAATCTTTTCATCATCTTTAGATGATGTAGTTTTGGTATCCTCAGTCAATCCCGTAGTTATAACAAAAAATAAAAACATAAGTGCATATGTACTTTTCTTCATAATTATATCCTTAATAAATAATCAGTATCGTTACTGTATTATAATGTTACTTAAGATACGCTTAAGCCATAATCTATAATTTGTACCGTAGTTTAAAAAATAGATAACTAGGATGTTGGCTTTAAGAAACAAATAGTTCGCATATGAGTATAGCAAAATTTAACCCTGTTTAGCGCTTTAGTTCGATTGCGCGCTGGAGCATTTCGTTGCTGGTCGTGATGCTCTTAGCGTTAGCGTCATAAGCCTTTTGCGTGACGATGACCTCCGTTAGCGCCTGGGCTAGATCGACGTTTGACTGCTCTAGCGTGCTACTAGCCAGTTTGGCGCCGTAGATACTTTTGCCGCCCGCGTCTTTGTAGAAAAAGGCAGCGCCGGAATTCGCGCTTTGCGAATAGATATTGTCGCCCATTTTTGCAAGGCCTTGCTCGTTTTGGAAGTGGTAGAGCGCGACTTTGCCGACGGAGCGAACCTCTCCGTTAGTAAATTTAGCCAGGATGTTTCCCGAGTCGTTGGTGTAATAATCTTTTAAAATTCCTTCACGCACGCCGTCTTGAGCGATCGTGATACTTTTTGCTTGCGACGTACTGGTAATGCCCGAGTAAATTTGACCCGCGGCCGCAGGAGTGCCGAAGTCTAGCTCGACTTGCGAGCCGTTATTATCTAAAGCACCCAAAGTAGAGCTAACAAGCCTACCTTCGTGGTCGAAATTTAACTCTCCGTTAGCGTTTGAGATCGTTGCGCCGCTCGCGTCTTTTACGGTTGCCGCCGCTTCCCAAACCGTACCGTTAGCGCCCTGGGGGACGCGTTTTGTTAGCGTTAGCTCTAGAGTATTTTTCGTACCGTCCGCATTTAAAAGCTCGGTCACGAATTTTTCCCGATTTGCCGCTTCTTTGGTCGTATTTATCTTAGCGGTCAAATTCGGCGCCGTCGTTAGATCAAAATCCCTCTCAAAACTCCTGCTTATGCTCCAGTTGCCGTTTTCATCGATCGGAGCGCTAAATTCAGCCGTTTTGCCGTTTGCGTCGGTTGCCGTTACTGTAACCATATCGCCTTTTCTAGGGCGAGTTATCGCAGCGCCAGGTGTAACTCGTCCGCGTAAATTTATAGTTCTAGAAACATTATCTATGTTGCTCGTATAGGTTGCGGCATCTACTGGCAAAGTAGCGGGCTCGGTTTTAAAAGACGAGTCGAGATTGCCCTTAAAAGTCACCTTTGACGTCGGTTTAGTCGGCAGATACAAAAACTCTGGCAAGCGAATCTTGCCCTGAGAGCCGATGTCGCCGACGTCAAGGTCGGTCGTATCCGCGCCTAGCGTATAGGCCTGCGTGACGGCGGCTCGTCCGTTTACTCTACCGAAAGCCTCTATCGCGCCCTGACTAGGAGTGACCTGCGTTAGCGTATTTTGCGTACCTAGGACGTAGTTCCCTTGATTTGTTACGAGATATCTTTCTTTATCGACGCCAAAGCTACCGGCGCGCGTATAGTAGGTGCCCGAGCCGTTCGTTACGCCAAAAAACCCCTTGCCTCCGATCGCCATATCTAGGACGTTGTCGGTTTTCATAAACGGGCCTTGCTTGTAAAAGCTAAGCGCCGTCGTCATGCCAGTAGCGCCGAGGCCAATTTGGTCTTGGGTCGGGTTGTTGCCCGCAGCAAAGGAGGTTTGGTAAAAAATACTCTTAAATTCAGGTATCGAAGCGGTAAAGCCGACGTTATTTATGTTGGCGATATTGTTCGCCCACACGTCCATACTAAACCCCTGGGTTCTGACGCCGCTAACGCCGTTATACAGGCTTCTTACCATCGTCCTATCCTTTTTTCGGCTCGGTAAATTCTTTTACTTTGTCGATGCTGACGTATTGCCCGCCGACCTTTACCTGCGCGATACCGTCGATAAATTTGACGCCCTCTACGAGATAGTTGCCTACGCCGCCGTTTTTGACGTTGCTCGCTGCATCGGTGTAGCTGATCTCGACTGTGTATGAGCCGGCTCTAGCATCGTTGCCCGCGCTATCCTTGCCGTCCCACTCGAAGGTATTGGCTCCGGCGCTAGCTTGGCCGAATTCTAGCTTTCTTACGAGTTTGCCGGTGCCGTCTTTGATATTTATCGTACCGCCTTTTGCCGCGCTTTCTAAAAATCCCGCAAATTTGACGCCCGAGCCTTCTTCTTTTACAACGCCGCTGTCGCCGATTTTAGCCATCTTGCCTAGCACTCCGACGGCGTACATATTGGTGCTATTTTTTAGCTGATCGGCTAGCTTTTGCATCATTTTGTTCGTATTTTCTTGCATTTCAAGCGAAGCTAGCTGGCTGGTTTGAGTTAGCATTTTCTCCGTATCCATCGGACTTGTCGGGTCTTGATACTGAAGCTCGGTTAAAAGAAGTTTCATAAAAGCGTCCTTATCTAGCTGGGCGTTTGGGTTGGTGCCTGCGGCCTTTTGTAGGGCGTCCGCCGATTTTTTAGCAGCTTGGTTGTTTACCGTGAAGTTATTGGTTTCTAGTCCGTTTGCCATCTTTTATCCTTTAAATTTTTATATCTCAAGCAAATTTGATTCCAAATTTATACGTATCGCGGAACGACGAGCTCTAAACGAGGTGCTGCCGCTTCGACTTGCTCTGTGCCGCCAGCATTAAATTTAGAGCCTTTGTAGTTCTTTTGCCCTTGCTCTTTTTTTTGCTGATTTTGATCGCTAAAGTTCATCTCAAGCTCGGTAAAACCCATATTTACGAGGCTATTTTTAAACTCGGCCTGATTTTGTAAAAATAGGTTCATCGTCTGCGTGTTGGAGCTAAAATTTATGTGCAGATTGTTGCCGCGATTTACCATCGTGATCTCGACTTCGCCCAAATTTAGCGGATTTAGCGTGATGTTAAAGCGCATGAAAGGCGATTTGTAGGCCGCGACCTGCTCTTTTAAATTTGAGCTAAAGTTATCAAACGTCTCGCGCACGGCTTGGAAATTTCTAGTTTGCGCTTTGGCGTTTGAGATTACGTCTTTTACCATAGCGTTTAGTTCGTTATTTTCGCCGTTATCGCTTTGGGTCTCGGTTAAAATTTGCTCCTCAGCGTTTTCGCGCTCCGGAAATAGCAAATTTTGCAAATTTATCTTTTTAGAGTCTTGACCGAGCCCCGATTTTTCGCTTTTTGCGGCGGACAAATTTAGCTCGCTTTCGGCTTTGAGGTTTGGCTTTTCTTCTTTTAAATTCGCCTCTTTCTCGTCCTCGTTTTTTACCGCTTCTTTTATGATTTTGGAGTTTTGAGCCAAATTTTGGGCATCTTGCGCTTTTGCATTGGCGTCTTTTGGCTGGGTCTTTTTTTGCTCTTCTTGCACGGCGGCTAGTAGCTTATTTAGCGTATCTTTTGGCTCCGGCTCGTTTGCGTTTATCGTCTCTTCGACCTTGTTTTTTAGCTCGCTAAATGCAAAATTTTTCTTAGGCGCCACCGGTTCAAAGAAATCTTTTTTCGCCAAACTTGGAAATTTCTCGCCCAGCTCGTCGGCCTGCTCTTGCGTCACTTCGATATTTTCTAGGCCTAAATTTAGCTTATTTGCGATCTCTATTAGCTCGTTTAGATTTTTGGCTCCCCTTAGCTCGTTTAGCGTCGTTTCGCTTGAGAGCGCTTTGGCTAAGCGGTTTTCAAAATTTGGAAATTTGCTGATTTTCTCGCCGCCGCTAAGCATCTCCAAAATTTGCAAAAGCTGCATAAAAGTCGCATTTTCAAACAAATTTTCCGCCGCTTCCTCGCCTAAAATTTCTTTTACGTCCGTGCTTTGGATGGGCGCTTTGATTTGCTGATTTTGAGCCGTTTGAGCGGATAAATTTACGGCTTTTGCCATCTCTTTTAGATCTTTTTCGCTTAAATTTTCACCCTTTTTAGCGGCCGCGTCTAGCACCATAGAGAGAAATGCACCGTCTTCTTTACCGCCTTTTTGCGAGCTTTTGCTCTGCTTTTTCACGCCGCCTTTGATGCTCGCGTCAAAGGACAAAATATCGTTTTGAGTAGTCTGCATAAAAACCCTTTAAATTTAACTTTCAAAGGGTATGCAAAAATCGTTCCTAATCGTTTCGTAGAAAAACTCGCCTCGTTTGAGGCGAGTTTGGGAGATTAAAATCGGAGATTAAAATTTATATTTAGCCGTTAGCGTAGCTCTGATGCCTTCGCCGTAGTAGCAATAATATCCGTCGCAACCGGAAAAATACTCTTTGTCGGTTAAGTTATTGACGTTTAGACCTACGCTTAATTTTTTATACTCGTATTCCGCCATAGCGTCTAGCAGGGTATAAGAATGGCTTTTGTAGCCGCTTGCCGAGCCGTCCGGGATAGAGCTTACGTATCTAACGCCCGCGCCCATTTTTAGGCTTTGGTCGGCGGTTAGGCTAAATTTATACGTTATAAATGAATAGAGCGTGTTTTTAGGTATTAGAGCCGTTTGAGTTACGATATCGCCGTTTACTCCATCGTGAGTTTTTGCGCTAAAATAATGCGTATAGGCCGCGATCCAGTTTATATCGTCGGTTAAATTTACGTTCGAGCTTATTTCTAAGCCTTTGGTTCGTTTTTTACCGGCTTGGCTTTGGATATATAGGCCCCCGACCATACTGCCCACCAGAGCGTTTTTCTCTTCTATATCAAAGTATGCAAGGCTAAATTCTCCGTCTATAAATTCTGGCAAGTATTTTACGCCCGTTTCGTATTGTCTGCCTTCGATAGGTTTGTATCCGACCGCGCTGTTGCTTCCTACGACGGGAGTAAAGCTTTGAGAGTAGTTAAAAAACGGCATCAATCCGATCGCGTCGAAGTTATACATTACGCCCGCTTGATAAGTGGTTTTGGATATTTCGTAGTTATTTTTCGTGCCTAGCGTATCGGAGTCCTCTTTTAGCTTGTCGCGTCTAACGGCGGCGTTTAGGATGAGGTTGTCAAAAAGCGTCGCTTGGTTGCTAAAATAAAAGCCCAGTTGCGACTGATCTACGTCGTATCTTGGGGCGCTACTAGGTCTAGCTACGCTTACTCTATCGCCGATAGTCCAAGGCGTCGTGCTAGAAAAGCCGTAAATTCCGTCCGCTTTTATTTTTCGGTAATCAAAGCCGAACGTGGCTAAATTTTTGATGTTTTCGCCTTGAAATTCATAGCTCAAGCGGTTGTCGAACGTATGAGACTTCACGTCCGCATCGACTAACGTAACGCCGAAACTGCCCACGTATAGCGTAGCGAGCTGCTCTTTGTCTTCTTTGTTAAATTTATAGCTCGACGCGAATTTTAAATTGTCCGTAAAATTATGCGTTAGCTCGTAGCCGGCCGTATACTGCTCTCTTTTTAAAAAGTCGCTGCTTGAGCTCGGATTTACGCCGCGAGATACTTTCGTTACGTTCGGATAGGGATAAAACGCCGTCACGCCCGTGCCGTTATCTTTGGTATAGCTTGAAAGTAGCGTCAGCGTCGTTTCGTCGCCGAGCAAAAACAGCAAAGACGGAGCGATATAATAGTGTTCGTTGTGCGTAAAATCGACGTCGCCGTGTTTTTTCTCGTAATTTCCGACTAAGCGAAATTTGACCCTATCGGTAAAAAGCTCGTCGCTCGCGTCAAAGAAAATTCCGCGTTGATTTTTGTTGCCGATCTTAAATCCGACCTCGGCAAAAGGCTTAGCCGTCGGACGCTTGCTGACTAAATTTATAACTCCGCCCGCGCTTGAGGCGCCGTATAAAAGCGAATTCGCGCCCTTTACGACCTCGATACTTTCAAGCCCGTAGATATCGTGCTGAGCGCCTAAATATCCGCCTTTGTAAGGCGTAGAACCGTCAAGCGTAACCGTCGCGTTAAAGCCCCTTAGCTTTAGCCAATCGGTCGTATCCAGATCCGTTCCGTAGGGATTTATGAAGCCCGCTTCGTATTTAACGGCATTATCGAGTTGGCTTGCGCCTTGTTCGGAAATTTTATCTTGCGTTATCGCAGTAGTGGTTCCGGGCTGCATAAAGTCGATTTTTCCGCTGCCTTTGGCTACAGAGCCCACGACGCTTACTTCTTCGAGAGCTACGCTATCGGCGCCCAAAGCGGCGACCGCGCTTAAACTTAAGGCTAAACCCAGCCTAAAACTATTTTTCATTTTGTCTCCTTTTAAAGTTTATTTTAATTTTCTGGCCACCGATACGAAATAGGCGCTTCCGATAATGGTAGCGACGAGCCCCGAAGGTATCTCGTAAGGAAAAATAAGCGTCCTGCCTAAAAAGTCGGCCGTTACCATCAATATCCCGCCGATAACAGACGCGGTTGCGATTTGCAAGCGCGGCTTGCGAAAGCCCAAAAACGACGCTATATGCGGCGCTAGCAAGCCAACGAAACTAACCGGGCCTATGTTAAGAGCCGCTAACGCGCTTATGCCCGCGCAAAATAAAAACAGTATCGTTCGGTATCCCGGGACGTTTACTCCCAAGCTCGAAGCGGTCGCGTCGCCTAAATTTAAAAGCTCGATTTGCCTGGAATAATAAAGCGCGAATAAAACGCTAGCTACCGCCGCGATAAATAGAGCAGCAGCCCACGCTGTCGTAACCGAATAGGTACTCCCCGACGCGTAGCTCATAAAGTTATAAATCCTGCTATCTCCCGTCGCGAGCAAAATTTTCTCTACTGAGCTAACAAACGCCATTATAGCTATGCCCGTTAAAATCACCTTGTGCGGCGACATTTCGTTTTTGTAGTTTACGGCTACGGTAAAGCAAAGCATGGCGCAAGCGCCGGCGATACCTAGCGGCACGGTCAAAAACGGCGCTAAAAGCATAGCCGCCAATACGCCAAGGCTCACGCCGGAATTTATCCCCAAAAGCTCAGGAGAAGCCATTTGATTTTTGCTTAGACGCTGTAAAACCGTTCCCGCGACGCCCAGTATCACGCCACTAAAAAGCGCGGCCGCTACTCGGTTTATACGCACGCTTAGTATCTCTTGGCTAAAATTTCCGATCCCGAAAAATAGCGAAAACAAGCAAGCCACGACCAAAACGGCTAAAATAACTGGCAATACGAAAGCGGCGTTTGCTTTTACTGCCGAGCCCGCGTCGCCGTCTTTTGTGGATACTTCGTTTTTATGGACGCCACGTATTATCAGCCATAAAAGCAAAGGCGCGCCTAAAAACGCGCTTATGCCTCCAGCGGGTAAATTTACGCCCGTTAAATTTAAAATCACGATCAAAATTTCGTCCGTAATGCCCAAAAGTAACCCGCCACACAAGCCGCAGCAAATTAGCTTTTTTGCGAAATTATCGAATTTAAATCTATCTGCTAGCGTATAAGCCCCAAGCCCTACGAATGCGATGATGCCGACGAAAGCTACCGTCAAAGCGGTGAGATAAGCGGCTATCAAAAGCCCCGTCGCGCGTATTAAATTTACGTTTACGCCAAGAGCCTTGCAAGCGCTATCGCCCAAAACAAAAAGGTGAAACGAGCGAGAAAAATATAAAATAGCCGCTAAAGCCGGCAAAAAATAAACTAGCATGGAGTAAAAATTAAACGCGCCGTCTTGCGCCAAATCCCCGCTCATCCAAACCGCGACGAAAAAGCTCTCTTCTTGAAAAAAGAGCATTAAAAGCGAGGTCAAAGATCCGAAAAATAAACCGATTATAAGTCCCGATAGCGTCGTGGTAAATACCGAAAATCCGCGCCCCGAAGATAATGCGAAAAGTATCGCTAGCGCCGCGACCGCGCCAACGAAAGAGCTCGCGACGGTGCTAAGTCCCAGATGCGGAAAGAAAAGAGCGCCCGCTAGCATAAAAAATCCCGCGCCGCTACCCACTCCGAGCGTACTATCGCTTGCTAGCGGGTTATGCGTTATTTGCGCCATCAAAGCCGTAGCCGTAGATAAAAACAGTCCGCTTAAAAACGCGACGCCTATTCGAGGCAAAATATAATTTAAAACGACTAAATTTTTGACGTTTTGGTCGAAATCTTCCAGTAAAATCGCCTGCGAGGCGGCTGCGGCGATACCCAAAACGACGAAACCGATCGAAAAAATCGTAAGTAATTTTTTCATTTTCGGGGATCTTGGTTTAGGTTTTGAGCCAGCTGCGTAGCAAAGCGCCGCATGCTTAAAATCGAGCCCGCGCTCCAAATCGGACTCATCTGAATACTATTTTCAAAAAACCCTAGAGCTCGAAACAGCCCGTTAAATTTAAGCTCGCGCTTAACATCGAGCGGATTTGGTTCGACGATAACGAGTCGCGAGTTTTTAGGAAGCTTAAAAAGCGAAGTGATCGGCACCGTGGCTATACCCCACAAATTAAACGTAAATTCTTTAGGCGCGGCGTTTTTTAGCCCCATTTTTTTCAGGCTTACTCCGTATATGCTGTTTTCTCCGTAAATTCTCAAACGCTTGCTGTCTATAAACTGGATCGTCGCGATAGGTTCGTTTGAAAAACGCGTGAGCTCGGCGCGTAAATTTTTAAAAAATTCTTCGTTTTCTCGTATGAGATTTTGTGCTTCTTTTTCTCTTTTTGCGATTTTGGCGATACGATGCGTCGCGTCCAAAATATTTTCGTATAAATCCCCTTCTTTATACGCGTCTATGACCTCTACTCGCGCGTATTGGGCTAGGGCGTTTTTGTTAAATTCAAAAAAGGACGGAATGATGATAAAATCGGGCTTTAACTTGATTATCGCTTCTAGATTGGGCTGCATTCTAAGCCCTAGATCGACCGCGTTTTCTACGCTTGGTTCTTTGACCCAAATTTCATAGTTTCTTTTATCTCCGATAGCCGCTACGTCGTATCCGATAGACCTCAATATCTCCGCCGCCGTCCAATCTACCGCTACGATTTTAGGGCTTAAATTTTCCGTTTCTTGGGGTAAATTTCGAGCGATTAAGGCGGTTAAAGTAAAAATAAATACGAAAAAAGCGCGCATCAAAAAACCGCCGCTAGTCGGTTTTGGGTAGGATGAGGAACGATGCTCGCCTTTACGCCGTAAATTTGCGCCAGGCGCTCGCTGTTCATTATCTCTTTTGCATCGGCGTTAAAGATCACCTCGCCCTTTTTCAAGGCTATGAGATAATCGCAATACGTAGCGGCTAAATTTATATCGTGAATAACGATAATAACGCCTTTTTTGAGCTCTTTGCCCAGCCTGGAAATAAGTTGCATAACCTCGATCTGAAAAGAGATATCAAGCGGAGCCAAAGGCTCGTCTAAAAGCAAAAAATCGCTTTGTTGAGCCAGTAGCATCGCCAAAAACAACCTAGAACGCTCGCCGCCGGATAAGGTGCGCACCTCTTGGTCTTTAAATTTAAGCGTTCCGGTCGTCTCCAAAGCCTCCAAAACTATGCGTTCGTCGTTTTTTTCGTCGCGCAAAAAGCCGCTTTGATGAGCATATCTGCCCATTGATACGAGCTCAAATCCACTAACGTCGGCCGCATCGGGTAAATTTTGCGGTAAATACGCGAGCTTTTTGGCAAAATCTTTGGCGCGATATTCTTTGATATTTTTATCCAGCAAAAGCACTTGCCCGGAATATTTTTTTTGCTGATTGGCTAAAATTTTAATAAGAGAAGATTTTCCCGAGCCGTTATGTCCGATGAGTCCGTAAATTTTACCGCTTTTGAATTCTAAATTTATTTGATTTAGTATCGTTTTGTTTGAGATTTTAAAGCCGACGTTTCGGGTTTTCAACATAAATTTACCTTAGGGCGTTTAACTGATATTAAATATTATAACCGTATAAAGCTAAATGTTAGATTAAATTTCGGTTATAAATTTTTTTTTAGCAAGTTTTGGGTATAATCGGTCTCTTATCAAAACGCGTATATCCGCGCTTTAAAAGTTTAAAACGGAGAAAAATTTGGAAAAGATACGAAACATCGCCGTCATCGCTCACGTCGATCACGGCAAAACTACGATGGTTGACGAGCTCTTGAAACAATCGGGTACTTTTAACGAGCACCAAGCCGTCGGCGAACGCGTGATGGACAGCAACGACATCGAGCGCGAGCGCGGCATCACGATCCTCTCGAAAAACACCGCGATCCGCTACAAAGACACCAAGATCAACATCATCGACACCCCGGGCCACGCCGATTTTGGCGGCGAGGTAGAGCGCGTGCTAAAGATGGTCGACGGCGTTTTGCTACTCGTAGACGCGCAAGAAGGAGTAATGCCGCAGACTAAATTCGTCGTGAAGAAGGCACTCTCGCTTGGCCTTCGCCCAATCGTCGTCGTAAATAAAATCGACAAACCAGCAGCCGATCCTGATCGCGTGATAAACGAGATTTTCGACCTTTTCGTGGCGCTTGAGGCAAACGACGAGCAGCTAGAGTTTCCTGTCGTTTACGCAGCGGCTAGAAACGGCTACGCGAAGCTAAATTTGAGCGACGAAAACGTAAATATGCAGCCGCTTTTCGAGACGATTTTGTCTCACGTTCCGGCTCCTAGCGGCGACGTAAACAACCCTTTGCAGCTTCAGGTTTTCACGCTTGATTACGACAACTACGTCGGTAAAATCGGCATTGCGCGCATCTTTAACGGTAAAATTTCTAAAAACCAAAACGTGATGCTCGCTAAAGCCGACGGCACGAAAACGACGGGTAGGATTTCAAAACTCATCGGCTTTTTGGGTCTTGAGCGCCGCGATATAGACGAGGCGCAAGTAGGCGATATCGTGGCGATAGCGGGTTTTGAGGCGCTGGACGTGGGCGATAGCGTCGTAGATCCAAACTCTCCTATGCCGCTTGATCCGCTAAAAATCGAGGAGCCTACGCTTAGCGTCGTATTTAGCGTAAACGATAGTCCGTTAGCGGGCACCGAGGGCAAGCACGTGACATCAAACAAACTCGACGAACGCCTAGCTAGCGAGATGAAAACAAACATCGCGATGCGCTACGAAAACATCGGCGAGGGTAAATTTAAGGTTAGCGGGCGCGGCGAGCTGCAAATCACGATTTTGGCCGAAAATATGCGCCGAGAGGGCTTTGAGTTTTGCCTCGGACGTCCGGAGGTTATCATCAAAGAGATCGAGGGCGTGCGCTGCGAGCCGTTTGAGCTGCTGGTGTGCGACGTGCCGGATGAGTTTAGCGGCACCGTGATCGAAAAACTCGGACGCAGAAAGGCCGAGATGGTCTCGATGAATCCGACCGGCGACGGACAGACGAGGATCGAGTTTGAGATCCCCGCACGCGGTCTAATCGGCTTTAGAAGCCAGTTTTTGACCGACACGAAGGGCGAGGGCATCATGAACCACAGCTTCCTCGAGTTTCGTCCGCTAATAGGCAGCGTCGAGCACCGCAGCAACGGCGCTCTAGTGTCGATGGAAAACGGCGTGACGCTAGCGTATAGCCTCTGGAACTTGCAAGATCGCGGCGTCCTTTTCGTCGATCCGCAGACCAAGACCTACGTGGGCATGATCATCGGCGAGCACAGCCGTCCAAACGACCTTGACGTAAACCCGATCAAAGGCAAAAACCTAACCAACGTACGCGCCAGCGGCTCTGACGATGCTATCAAGCTCGTACCGCCTAGAAAGCTCAGCCTAGAGCGCGCTCTGGAGTGGATCGAGGAGGACGAGCTAGTCGAGGTCACTCCGACGAACATACGCGTGCGCAAACGCTATCTAGACCCGACCATGCGCCGCAGAATGGCAAAAACAAAAGAATAAATTTTATAAATTTAGCCTGCAAATTGCGCTTTTGCGCGGTTTGCGGGATGCCAAATTTGCCGTGCTTACAAAAAGGATTTTGGCTTAAGTTTGCCGGGGAATTATTAAGCGATTTTTACGCGCTCGCTGTTTTTTAATTTCATAAATTTAACGACTCAAAAGCTAGGGAAATTCGGCCGAAGGGTAAGGCCGTACGCAAGTTTTTATAAGTCGGCAAATATAGCCGAATTTGCCTAAATTTGCAGTGGTAGTTGAAATGCGAATTTATCTAAACTATCTACAAATTTAAACGCGCGAAGATACTAAAAGATAGGTTTAGCGATTTCCCGCAAACTACAGCGACTAATTACGGTACGAAAGCGCCCCTAAAAAGCTTAAACTCACAGCCAGGCTCAAGCGGGCGCGATCTAAGTTATGATTACGATTTATCAAGCCGCGTTTGCTTTACCGCAGACGGCATGGGTAGTCTTTGATCCTGCGGTTTTAGAGGGGTGCTCAAGATTAAGCGGCACAAATCCCGTGCGAAGATGTCCGAGATTTCGGTCTCTTTGACTTGGGTCGAACTATAAAAATCGCAAAAATCTATGCTCGCCAAAATAGGAAATATTATGTTCACGCACTTTTTTAAACGGGATTTATCTTCGCCGCTAAAAGATAACTGGGTCGAGACGCTACCGGAGTACGTCAGAGACGGCGTTCTTTGCGCCAAGGAAAATCAATGCTCCTTACGAATACGCGATTGGTCGGCTTTTGATTTCATGATACCAAAACGCGTGAAGGGCAAAACCCCGCGTACTAGCGACGAAGTGATCTTGGATTTACGAGATTTATCGCTTTATCCTGATTTGCGCGGGTTATCCATCACGACTAATTTTAATTTAATTCAGGTGCGCAACCTTGACGTTCTTTACCGACTTAAAAATTTAGAAACGCTATCTATAAGCACGGAAAAAATGCATAAATTTGAGATAGACATCTCCAAAATAACGGCGCTAAAAGAGCTGGTTTTAGACGGCTATAAACCCTGCGTTTATAATATCGGCAAAGCCAAGCAGCTAGAAGTCCTCGTCCTATACGGCTACAAAAATAGCGATTTGAACGAATTTGCAGATTTATTAAATTTGCGCGATTTGAGGCTATTTTACAGCGAAATAAAATCATTGGACGGCATAGAAAATATGACCAAACTAGAGCATTTAGAGATTGCTTGGGCCAAAAATTTACAAGATATTTCGGCGCTGGATAGGCTGGAGCAAAAACACGAGATAGGCGGCGTTTTGCTACCGAAGAAATTTAAATGCAAAAATAAAAGCCGATGATAATCACGAAATAGCGCAAAAAAGCGATGGCGCTAAGAGATGAAATTGCGAACGTGAAAACCCGGCGCGAAATTTTAGTTGCGAGAATTTATGATTTTTCTGCTAAAATCGCGTCTTTACGACTTTTAAACCCGCGGTAAAAATCTCAAATCCGCCGCTAAATTTGCGTAAAACGACTAAATTTTTAATCAAGGTATAAAATGGAACTCTCGCATATCATCGTTTTAGCCCTAGTTCAGGGCATTAGCGAGTTTTTGCCCGTATCTAGCTCGGCGCATCTAGTGCTGGTGCCAAAGCTGCTTGGTTGGGCGGATCAAGGGCTTGCCTTTGACGTCGCCGTTCACGTAGGCACGCTGGTTGCGATTTTGATTTACTTTAAAGACCGCATCGCCGCGCTTTTGAGAGATTTTTTCGCCTCTATCGCTCAAAAAAAGACGGTCGGACAAAGTACGCTCGTGTGGGCGACGGGTTTTGGCACGATCCCCGTGGGGCTGTTTGGCCTAGCCTTTGGCGACTTCATCGAGCAATACGCTAGAAACGGCGCTTTGATCGCTATTATGACCATAGTTTTTGGATTAATTTTAGGCTTTGCCGACAAAAAAAGCGGCCCAAAGGACGAAGCCGCCATCACGATAAAAATCGCCCTAATCATCGGCCTAGCGCAAGCAATCGCGCTCATACCGGGAGTTTCGCGCTCGGGCGTGACGATGACTGCGGCGCTGATGCTCGGTTTTTCTCGAACGGCGAGCGCAAATTTTTCGTTTTTGCTCTCGATCCCGGTTATCGTGCTAGCAGGCGGTTTGGAGGCTATTAAAGTCTTTAAGATGCCCGATTCGCTACCTTGGAGCGACCTTGCTATCGGCGCGGCGATTAGCGGCGTTAGCGCGTATCTTTGCGTGCGGCTATTTATGGCGATGTTGCAGCGCATTTCGATGATGCCGTTTGTGATTTATCGCTTGATTTTGGGCGTATTTTTGCTCCTAACGTTTTTATAAATCGGCAAATTCGGGCGCGAATTTAAATTTGCCGTCCGAATTTGCTTTGTAAATTTAAAGCGCAAATTTGACTAAGACGGGTCAAAATGTGCTGCACGGTGATCTCTTTGTATTCGCAAATTTCCTCAAACAGCGCGTTGCCGTCCTCTTTTTTCATGGCTAGTAGCTCGTCTTTGCGCTTTTTTATCGCTTCGCCCTTATTGCCTAGCACTAGGACGTGCTTGCCGTTTAGCTTGCTAAAGATGGATATACTGGTCTGCATATCCTTGTGAAAGCTTAGATCACCTATGTTATAGACCGTGTCGCAGGGATTTACTCTATCGTTCCAGAGGCGAATGAGCGCCTTGTCCATCGCCTCTACGCTAGAAAAAGGCCTAAAGCATGGATGAAATTTCATGATATTGCTATGTCCGAAATACAAATCGGAGGTAAAATAAATCATTTTTGCTCCCTTAAATCCGCTTCAAATTTCTCGCCGCTTTTTGTTTCCATTATCTCTAGGCGCTTAAAAAACACGGCTCCTACGTCCATCGAAAAGACGTTATTTTCGCGCCTGGTTATCCTATTTTCTTCGCTTGCGACGTGCCCGTGAAATATCCTCTTGCCCGTATTATTGCCCTCCCAAAAGGGCTCTATACTCCACAGTACGTAGTCCTCGTCCTGCTCCTCTTCGCTTTTTTCGCCGTCAAAGGCTGCATGGACGAATATGCTTTTTTCAGGGCTTACGACGTGGGGCATATCGCTGATAAAATCCTTGAGCCACGAGAGCGCGAAACTGTTTAAATTTCGCTTGTAAATCGATCTTTTTGTTTTGTCGCCGCCGTTTCTAAGCCAAATTTGATGATCTAGCGCGTCGCCGCCGAAATACCCGTCCATCATCATTTTTTCGTGATTTCCTAGCACGTGGATCAGCGCGTATCTGTTTCTAACTAGCTCGGCGTATCTTTTGTAAAGCCCTATCGTATCCTCGCCACGGTCGCAGCTGTCGCCTAGGATGATTATCAGATCTTTTTTGCTCAAATTTATCTTTTTAAGCATCAGGTTAAAAAGCCCCAGACTGCCGTGCAGATCGCCGAATATGAAAATCCGCGCGTAATCATCTTCGTTTATGTGTTTTATCTTTATCATTTTTTGTTCTTGATTTTTAAATTTGCGGAAAAATTTTGGGTTAAGTTTTATAAGATTATGGCAGATGGGAAGGGATTCGAACCCTCGAAAGCTTGCACTTTACACGCGTTCCAGGCGTGCTCCTTCAACCGCTCGGACACCCATCTATGAAGCCTCGATTATAGCTAAAATTTAATAAGCGCAAACTTATATTTAAATTTTACGTGCGGGGTTTAGATGAAATTTCGCTTAAAAACTTTAACGTCTCGCTTTTTAAATTTTCAAAATCTCCGGTATTTTTTATCGTAAAATTTGCCGCAGCGCGCTTTTGCTCGATATCTATTTGTAGTTCTACGCGGCGCTTTGCAGCGTCGTAGCTAAGCTCGTTTCGCTTCATCACGCGCGAGATCAGCGTGTCTTTTGGCGCATAAACGACCGCTACGCGCGAAAACTCTTTGTAAGCGTCCCTCCTTTCAAAAAATAGCGGAATATCCACAAAATACGTCCTACCCGCGCTTTCTAGCTTTACGGCGCGAGATAAAATTTCAAGCCTAATCTTTGGATGCAAAATTCGCTCTAAAATTTTTAGCTTTTCCGCGTCGTTAAAAACTAGCGCGCCGAGCTTTTTTCTATCGATTTTGCCGCCATTTAAAACCTCGTCTCCAAACTCCGCCGCAACCTCGCTCGCGCATAAATTTAACTGTTCGTGAGCGATAGAGTCCGCGTCGATGATCTCAAATCCCCGCTCGCGCAGTATCTCGCAAACCGTGCTTTTGCCGCTACCGATGCTGCCTGTGATGACGATTGCATGTTTAAATTGCGGCATTTTACCTCCGATTTTTTACTCCGATTTTAGCAATTTTTGGCTAAAATTAACCAAATTTCAATAAAGGTCAAAAATGATAAGCTACAAAGACGCTGGCGTCGATATAGACGCGGGAAATGACTTCGTAAACGCGATAAAACCGTTCGTCAAGGCGACGCAAACTCCGCACGTTTTGGGCGGTATCGGCTCGTTTAGCGGCGCAGTGAGGCTGCCCGCAGGCTACAAGAAACCCGCTATCCTAGGCGCCACCGACGGCGTGGGCACAAAGCTACGACTCGCGATCGACGCGCGTAAATTTGAGGGCGTAGGCCAAGATCTCGTCGCGATGTGCGTGAACGACCTCATCTGCAACTTCGCCGAGCCGCTATTTTTCCTCGACTACTATGCGACTGCAAAGCTCGAGATCGCGGATGCCAAAGAGGTCGTAAAAAGTATCGCCGAGGGCTGCAAATTCGCGCGTTGCGCGCTGATCGGCGGCGAAACGGCGGAGATGCCCTCGATGTATGAGAAAGGCGACTTCGACCTTGCGGGCTTTGCCGTGGGTATCGCCGAAGAGGAAGAGATCGACCGCTCTAAATTTGTCCGCGAGGGCGACGCGCTCATCGCGCTTCCTAGCAGCGGCCTACACTCAAACGGCTTCTCGCTCGCGCGCAAAGTAGTTGCCGAGCTGGGGCTAAAATTTGACGATAAAGTGGACGGTCGCGCGCTTATCGACGTGCTTTTGGAGCCGACCAGGATCTACGTCGGCGACTTTTTAAATTTAAAAGACAAGATCCACGCGCTCGCGCACATCACGGGCGGCGGCATCGTGGAAAATCTACCGCGCGTATTTCC
>NZ_CALHVN010000057.1 GCF_938039245.1 uncultured Campylobacter sp.
TGCTAAAAATAATACCGTTTAGCGCGATGACGTGCAGCATGTTTGTCTCTAGCCCTAAAATCCCGCTCGCACCGCGGCCAAACTGCGTTTTGCTAATTGTATAAATTTTAAAAACCAAGTCCAATTTATTGGTTAAATTTTAGCGTTTTGCGGCTTCGCAGCCATCATTCCAGCCGTAGATGCACGCCTTTTGTAGATAGTTTTTTGCGCTAGTTACGTCTTTTTCGCCAAGAATTGCGTTGTAGTAAAGCACGCCGAGATTAAAGCACGACATCCCGTCTTTTGCCTCGCAGGCTTTGCGCCAGATTTCGCCTGCTTTTTGCGTGTCTTTTTTGACGCCGAGCCCCTGCTCGTAAAGCGAGCCTAAATTTGCGCAACCTAGTAGATAGCCGCTATCGCAGGCTTTTTTATAGAGCAAGACAGCCTTTGGTTCGTCCTTTTTAACCCCTTCGCCTTTACGGTACGCTACGCCCAAATTTACGCAGGCGCGCACGTACTCCCCGTCGCACGCCTTTTTAAACAGCGCGAACGCCTTTTCGTAGTTTTTGTCCAGGTCGCACTCCTCAAGCTTGATGCCGATGTAGGCAAGGCCTAAGTTGTCGCAGCTCTCAAAATCGCCCGCGTCGCAGCTTTTTTGCAGTCCGTTTACGTCGCAAGGCGCTTTGTCCTCTGCCAAATCGCGCTCGCTCGCGCAAGAAACAAAAACCGTAATAAAGACTAAAAATACAATTTTTCTCATCGTTACCTCCGTGCGTTCGTTAAATTTAGCTCCGCAAGATCATTAGTTTTGATACGAACCGGTAAATTTACGCGCTTAAACAGGGCGGTTTTTGCCGTGCCCTAGCTAGCAAAGACGGCGCTAAAAGCGCGATCAAAAACTAAATTTAAGCAAGCCGGTAAATCTCAGTCGGCTAACTCCAAATCAGTCCAAGCGCTACGCAAACCAAGCCGCTAAACGTCAAAATCCCAAATGTGCGCAAACGGCCGAAAAAAATTAGACCCATAAATTTGCTCTGGATTTTAATCCCAAACGAGCTTGCACGGTAAAGCTTTTATCACCCTAGCCGTTAAAAAATCAAAGCAAAATCCAAATAAATAGGCGGGTAATTCAGGCTAAATTTATGCTTTTTTGCCCTTTTTTTTGCTCTTTTTATCGCTCTCTTCTTCGCCCTTAAACCAGCCTTTTATCTTGTCGAAAATGCCTTCTTCCTCTTCATGCATCGCTTCGCCGCTTTGCACGCCGAAGCTTTCTTGTAGCTTGCGTAGTAGCGAAATTTGCTCTTCGTTTAGCTCTTTTGGCGTTTTTATCGCGATTTGCGCTACAAGCCTGCCGTAGCGCTTGGTATTTACGTTTTTTACCCCGAGCCCGTCAAATACGAACTGCTGCTTATCTTTTGCGCCCACGGGCAGCTTTAGCTCGGTCGTACCCTTTAGCGTCGGTATCGTGACCGTTTCGCCCAGGATAGCTTGCGTGAAAAATACCGGAATCTCGATATAAACGTCGTTTTCGTGACGCACGAAGCGCTCGTCGGGCTCAACCTCGATATATACGTATAAATCGCCCCTACTCTCGTCTACGGAGACGTTACCCTTACCGCTTACGCGCATACGCATGCCGTCGTCGATGCCTTCAGGGACGTTTATCTTGACGTTTTGGCGCTCCTCTTTGTATCCGCTACCGTCGCATTCGCCGCACTTGTCGCTAACGGTCTCGCCGCTACCGCCGCAATACGGACACTCCTGCGCAAAGCTCATAAATCCTCTTTGCTGCACTATACGCCCTCTGCCCTCGCAGTGCGGGCAAATGTGCGTTTTGCCGTCTTTAGAACCAGTGCCTTTGCAGGTTTTGCACGGTTTTTTTATCGTAAATTCTACCTCTTTTTCCGCACCGAAAACCGCTTCGTTAAATTTTATTTTTAAGGCTATTTCCAAATCAAGCGGATATTTGTCGATGCTTCTTTTACGGCTTTGCGAGCTTGATCTAAATCCGCCGCCGAAAAACGAGTTAAATATATCGCCCAGATCGATATCCGCGCCAAATCCGGCGGAACTAAATCCGCCCCTGCCCTCAAGCCCCGCCTTGCCGTATCTATCGTATATCGCGCGCTTTTGCTCGTCGCCTAGCACCTGATAGGCTTCGTTTACTTTTTTAAATTTTTCTTCGGCGTCTTTATCGCCTTGATTGCGGTCCGGATGGTACTTTAGGGCAAGCTTTCTAAATGCTTTTTTTATGGTTTCGGAGTCGCTATTTTTGCTGATTTCTAAAATTTCGTAGTAGTCTATTTCCACAAAATCTCCTAAAATTTATATATTTAAAGGGGCGATTTTAGCTTATTATTTCTAAAATTTCAAAGCAAGGGAGAATTTTAAACGAGATTAGTAAATTTAGACGAAAATTTAACATTTTTTGGTTATAATCATTTTCGTTAAATCTATATTGAAAGGCCTAAAATGATTAATGTTTTAATGATTGAAGACGATCCGGAATTCGCGCAAATTCTATCCGAGTATTTGAGCGATTTTAATATCAAAGTAACAAATTTCGAAGACCCGTATCTAGGACTAAGCGCCGGGATTAAAAATTTCGATTTACTTATCCTAGACCTTACGCTACCCGGTATGGACGGGCTTGAGGTTTGCAAGGAAATTCGTAGCAAATACAACATCCCTATCATCATCTCCTCGGCTCGAAGCGATATCAGCGATAAGGTAGTGGGTTTACAGCTAGGCGCGGACGATTATCTGCCAAAACCGTACGATCCAAAAGAGATGTACGCGCGCATCATGAGCCTAATCCGCCGCTACAAAAAGAGCAACGAAGTACAAGAAGAAGCGGTCGAGACGCTATTTAGGATAGACGAGCGCAGGCATGAGATCTACTACAACAACGAAAGCCTCACGCTAACGCCGGCAGAATATGAAATTTTAAGCTATCTCATAAAGCAACACAGCTTTTCGGTATCCAGAGAGCAACTTGTTTATAACTGCAAAAGCTTAAAAGACAAGGACTCAAAAAGCTTAGACGTCATCATCGGCAGACTAAGAACAAAGATCGGCGACAGCTCAAAAGCGCCTAAGCATATATTTTCGGTACGCGGCATAGGCTATAAACTCATAGGATGAGATACTCCTTAACGACGAAAATTTCGGTAGTTTTCGCCATCGCGCTGACGCTAGTTTGCGTTTTGTTTTATACTTTTGCCAGCATACAGCTAGATAATACTCTAGACAAGATAAAGCAAAAGCAGCTAAGCGCGATAAACTATCTCGTCGCATCGTTTGAAAAATCAAATCCTCCTAGCGATTTGACGGTTTATTTTAAAAATTTCGGGCTTACCTACGTTAAAAACGATAAATTTGCCGCCGATATCACAAACGGCGGCAAAGTAGTCTTCGCCAAGCAAACCCCGCTGGGGCTTTTTCAGTCGCTGCTTTTTCAGGACGGACTTTATCTGCATATCAAAAATACGTCGTTTCAAATTTTACTCGAAAGCGACGACGCTAAAAACATAAACGACCCGATATGGGTGGGCTTTATCCTCACGACGGCGCTTTTAGTATCGCTTTACGTTTCGGTGATGAACTCGCTGATGCCGCTAAAAAAATTAAGCTCCGACATCAGGAAATTCGGCGCCGGAAATATGGACGTAAATATAGCCAAACCCGACTCCAACGACGAAATAGCCAAAGTCGCGATAGAATTTGACGCCGCAGCTAGCAAGATAAAAGAGCTGATTCGCTCGCGCCAGCTTTTTTTGCGCACGATAATGCACGAGCTAAAAACGCCCATCGGCAAAGGCCGCATAGTATCGGAAATGGTACAGAGTCAAACGCAAAAAAGCCGCCTGATAGCGATATTTGAACGGCTTGATATGCTCATAAACGAGTTTGGCAAGATCGAGCAGCTTCTATCTAAAAGCTACGCACTAAACTATCAGGAGTCCTACTTTTCAAATATCTTGGATCAGGCGCGCGATATGCTGATGATGGAAAAATTCGAAGAAAAAGTAAGCGTCGATATCAGGCAAGACGTCTTACTGCGCGTAGATTTCGCGCTGTTTTCGCTAGCGATTAAAAACCTCATCGATAACGCGCTAAAATACGCCGACGACAAAAAGGCGCAGGTTATCTGCGACAAAGACGGCATCGTCGTAAAAAACCTCGGCGAGCCGCTACAAAAGCCCATTGAGTATTATTTGCAAGCCTTTATCCGCGAAAAAGACAACAAAAGCGGCGGCATGGGGCTTGGTCTTTATATCATCGACCACATCTGTCAGATGCATAAATTTAGCCTAAAATACTCCTACGAAGACGGCTACCACGCGTTTAAAATCTGCACCAAGCCGAAAGAAAACGTTGAAGAAGGAAAGCGTTGAAAAAGGGGCTTGAGAAATTTAATGAATTAGTCGCGGCCTTTGAGCGGTTGCCGGGCGTGGGTAAAAAATCGGCCCAGCGCTACGCCTATCACGTATGCTTAAAAGATAACTTAGGCGGACTAAAACTAGCCCAAAGTATCGAGGACGCCGTAAGATTTACTGGCAAATGTCAAATTTGCGGCGGGCTTAGCGAGGACGAGATTTGCGACGTTTGCAGCGACGAAACTCGCGACAGTGAGCTACTAGCCGTCGTCGAAAGCCCAAAAGATATCCTGGTTTTTGAGCAAAGCGCGATCTACCGCGGCCGCTACTTCGTGCTAGAAGAGATAACACAGACGCAAACCGAAAAACTACGCGAAATCATCCGCCAAAACGGCGTAACCGAAATTATTTTCGCACTAACGCCGGGGCTTAGTAGCGATGCGGTGATGGTCTTTATAGAAGACAAGCTAAGCGATTTGGGCGTTAAATTTAGCAAGATAGCCCAAGGCGTACCAACAGGCGTAAATCTCGAAAATATCGACCTTCTGTCGCTTATGAAAGCGCTTGATAGTAGAACCGAGCTATAAATTTACCGGCGCCGCCTCGTAAATTTCCGTCTCAAACTCTTAAAAATTTAGTCTTTAATCTCGCGATTTTATTCGTGCCGCTAAATTTGCGCTTGGCTTTCCTAAAATAAGCAAACTTGGCCAAGCCGCTAGCAGCCGTAAATTTGCGAGCGACGTTTTACGTCTCCTCCTCATTTAAATTTAAGCGGCTCTAAGCAAGTCGTCCGCGCGGTCGCCTAGGTTTGCCGCGTGCCGTTTAAGCGCAAATTTTAGCCGCGGCATGCTACGTTCGGCAATAAATTTATATCTAAGCCCCGCGTGATTTAAGCACGCAACCCGTACTTGCCGGTTTATTTTCGGCCGCCTACCTCGCCAAAGCTTAAATTTATCGCCGCGCGGTCGTAAGATTTCTAAATTCGATTTTCACCCCGCCGAGTTTGCCGTTTAAATTTAATCTTTAGCCGATTTTTGGGTAAAAAGTGTCGTCGCGGACGGCAAGTAAATTTAACTTGCAAGTTTGGATTTTTTCAGACAAACGACCTGCAAAAACACTAGCAAATCCAAAAAGACATCTGCGGTTTGCCTTGTTTAAATTTTGACCTTACTTAGCGGCGGCGTTAAATTTCAGCTTAACGAGCGTAAATTTACTCATCTGCGGCTACGCTAACGAAAAGAAATGCGAGTCGTTTAAATCAGTAAGCACCAAGCAGGGCTTTAGCTTAAATTTACTAGGCGGCTGCTTTGCCCTGGCGAGGCTAAAACCAAACCCACTCGGCAATCAAATTTAATCTTTCCTCACCTAAAAATCCCAACCAGAGCGCCGCAAAAATAATCCAAATCATAGCAAATCAAATTTAATGCCCACCCTAAACCGAGTCGTTTACGCGGCGCAAGGTTTAACCAAATACGCGGCAAAACCATAAATTTATCGCGATTTAGCATAAAAACTCAAAGCAAATCAAACGTCCGCAAAACCGCAAGCTAAAATCTAATCCCAAATGCCGCGTCAAAATGCCCGCTACTAGGCGGCGCAAAAGCGCGCATACGAAATAGCAAAAGATTAAAAAATAAAATGACGCAAAATTTAAAAAGGATAGCCGCCCCGTTAAAACGAGGCGACGAGAGGTTATTTTGTAGTTTTTTGGATATACGAGAACTCGGAAATTTTCGTCCACTCGCGAGCCTTAGCCAAAAACGCTCTTTGAGAGTCCAAAATCTCCTTAAATAGCGGATCTTTCGCCGCTTCTTCGTCTAGGATCTCGTCGCTTGCTTTTCTAAGCGCGTCCATGACGTCCTGAGGGAACGAGCGAACCTCGATATCGGGATACTCGGCTTTCATCTTCGCCCAGTATTCGGCGTTATCAAAGAACGAGCGGCTATTTAACATGCTAGCTACCTCGTTAGCCGCAGCCTCGATCACAGCCTGAAGGTCGGCAGGTAGCTTCTCGTAGGTCTTTTTATTTACGAAAAACTGAGTCTGGCCGCTCGGCTCTTGCCAGCCGGTGTAATAGTATTTAGCGATCTTGTGAAAGCCAAGGCCCATATCAAACGCAGGGCTCACCCACTCGACCGAATCTATCGTACCCATCTCTAGCGCCATGTATAGCTCGCCGGTCGGGATCGTGTTTATCGTCGCTCCCACGCGCGCCATAACCTCGCCGCCAAAGCCCGGGATCCTGATCTTTAGGCCTTTTAGATCATCTACGCTTTTGATCTCTTTTTTAAACCAACCGCCCATTTGCGTGCCGGTGTCTCCCGCAAGGAAAACTTTGATGTTGTATTTGTCGAATACCTTTTCCTCTAGCTGCTTGCCGCCGCCAAACTCATACCATGCGCGTAGCTCAGTCGCGGTCATACCAAAAGGCACAGCGGTAAAAAACATAGTGTTTGCATCTTTGCCCTTGTAGTAGTAAGACGCCGTGTAGCCGATGTCGTACTGGCCGCCTTTTACAAAATCTAGGATACCAAACGGAGATTTGTGCTTAGAGGGATAGTCTATCCTAACCTCTAGCCTACCGTCGCTTAGCGTCTCGACGACGCGCTTAAATTCTTTTGCCGCATCTCCCAAAACAGGCGTAGTGCCCTCCCAAGTGCTAGCTAGCTTTAGCTTGTAGGTCTTGTCCGCGGCATTTGCGCCAAGCGCTAAGCCAAAAACGGCTAAGAGTGCTAAAAACTTTTTCATTTTTGCTCCTTAAAAATAGTTTTAGCGATTATACTTAAGCAAATTTAAAGCCGCTTTAAAAATATTAAATTTTCTTCTTTGCTCAAAAAAACGTAAATTTATTTTCAAATTTGATGTAAAATGAAGCACTTTAACAAAAGGATCGAATTTGACGAAAAAAACTAAAATCCTAGCCACTATCGGCCCATCAAGCCAAAGCGAAGAGATCATCGAGCAGTTAGCGCTTGCCGGCGTAAACGCGTTTAGGCTAAATTTCAGCCACGGTTCGCACGAGTACCATAAAGAAACGATCGAAAAAATCAGACGCGTCGAAGCCAAAATCGGGCGCCCGATCGGTATATTTCAAGATATCTGCGGCCCAAAAATAAGGGTCGGCAAGCTAAAAGAGCCCTTTGGGCTAAAAGCCGGCGATGCGCTTGAAGTGTATAAAGACGAAATCCTAGGCGAAAAAACGGGCGAAAACAGCTACAAGCTAAGCATAAATCAGCCTCAAATTTTACCGCTTTTAAAAGAGGGCGAATACATCTACCTCTACGACGGCTCCATCAGGGCCAAAGTAGAGCGCGCGGGCAGCGGCAAAAAAGACGAAGCGGTGCTAGCGCGCATCGAAAACGACGGGACGCTAAACTCCAATAAAGGCGTAAATTTCCCCAACACCAAAATCAACATCGACGTCATCACGCCAAAAGACCGCGAGGATATGAGATTTGGCGCGGCTAACGGCGTAGATTTCGTCGCTATTTCTTTTGTGCAAAACGCAAACGATATCGTAAAAGCGCGCGAGATTTTAGAAAATTTCGGTTCACGGGCTAAAATTTACGCAAAAATAGAAAAATTCGACGCCGTAGAAAACATAGACGAGATCATAGAAGCTAGCGACGGCGTGATGGTCGCGCGCGGAGATCTGGGTATCGAGGTTCCTTATTACAAGGTGCCGACTATCCAAAAACTCATCATCAAAAAGGCCAACGAAGCCTCAAAACCGGTCATCACCGCCACGCAAATGATGCTAAGCATGGCCGAACACGAAACGGCGACTAGAGCAGAAATCAGCGACGTAGCTAACGCCGTGCTAGACGGCACGGACGCCGTGATGCTAAGCGAAGAGAGCGCCATCGGCAAAAACCCGGTCGCCGTCGTGCAGGCGATGCGAAACACCATCGTCCAAACGCAGCAGATTTATCCGTTTAATAAATTCGATAAATTCGAGCGCTACGACGACATAGACGTAGTCGCGGCTAGCTCGGCTAGGCTGGCCGTACAGCTGGACGTAGAAAGCATCATCTCGATAACAAGCTCCGGCAAATCGGCTCTAAAGATGGCCAGATACCGCGCAAACAAAGACATCATCGCTATCACGCACGACGAGGAGACCGCCCATCAGCTCACGCTGGCATGGGGCGTGACGCCTGCTTTCGTGTTGGGTAGAGACGACCTTAATCTACTCGTGGCAAACACCATCAAAAAAGCCTCCGAGCTGGGATTTGTTAGCCGCGACAAGTCCTACATCATGACGGCCGGTTATCCTGCGGGTGTCGCGGGCAGCACGAACTTCATCCGTATCCTAAAACGCGAGCAAATCGACTACTATACCGAGCTGGCGCAAAAGCAAAAAGACGCAAAATAGCAAATCTATGCGGGTTAAATTTGAGCTAAATTTAGCCCGCAAAAGCTTAGGCGGCAGGTAAATTTGAGCTAAATTTGAGCGAGGCATGCTCGGCCTGGGCTCCGATTTTAATCCACCCAAAGCAACCCGAGCCGAATTTGGTTTCAAATTTGACCTACCTAAGCCAAGAGGCGAATAAATTTAAACGAATTTGAGCGTATGTAGCTAGGCCTGACAGGCTTTTGCTTTAAATTTAACCTGTGCGATTTTAAGAGTAAGCGGAGCAAAAGACTAAATTTATTTGATACGAGTAAATTTGACTCAAATTTACCGAGCGAAACCTAGCAAAATTTGCACCGCGGCGAGTTAAAGTTGTTCATAAAATTTAATTTTTCAAGATAAGTAGCCAACGCTTGTTTAAGCTAAATTTTGCAGACTTCTCATTATTGACGATACGAATTTAAGGCAAATAATATTTTTTAACCTCGTCGATATTTATATTTTTTCTATCCAAAAAGTAGGTTTTGATCTCTGCATATTTGTCTTTATCGAAAATAAAAATTATAAAATATTTTTTACAAAGTGCGTGATAATACGTAACGAATTTGACGTTTGGATAATGCGGCTCGTCTATGATAATAGCTGGAAAAAGCGTAAAACCGCTTAAATTTCCTTGCGTTGCCAGCTGGAAAAATATTTTTATGATTATATTTCCAAGATAAACAAAAATCACAAATAAAACAACAAACAGCAAGCTACCGGACATACCAAAAAAGCCACATAATACTATTATATACAATACGATATCGCGTACTCCCTTGTTTGGCATACTGGTGTCTAGCGGCTTGCAAATCAACTCGTCTAAATTCTTAAGCGATGAAGTATGCCTTAAAATGCCGCTTTCATAAAATTTAACCGAGTCGTTCATAAAATGAACGGTATCTTTTTTCTTTATCACATAAAAGAAGTAGTTGATAATCATCCAGCATGCTATGCAGGCCAACGCTATGACAAACGACAAGATGTTGTCTATGCTTTTATCTTCAACCCACCCCATAATAAAAATAGTTACGATAATGCTAAATGCCAGCGGCATAAAAAATAGCGTTTCAACAAAGAAATCCTCGTAGTTTTTTACTATTATCGGCTCTTTGTCGTAGTCTCTTGTAAATTTATTTGAGCCTGGATTCGTCAAATTTGAGCTTTGAGGATTGTTGTTTAAATTTTGCATCTGATTGTCTTCTGTTTTCAAATTTATCTCCTAGACTCGCATCGCAAAATACTAAATTTATCGCCGAATTTGATGCTATATTTTACGATGTTTTAAATTTTGCTGTAAAAAACGGCTACTTTGGCTTATCCACGCAGCGGCGTATTTGCACGCTGGACGCAACTTTACACAAATTTATCGCAAAGCAGTTTTAAATTTGAGCAAATTTGACTGCCAAAATGCACAAGAAAACAAAAAATTTATAAAATTTAAAGCAAAATTTACCCTAGCCTCAACGCCTTTTGCATAGCGGCTTGGATTTTGGCCTCGTCAAGCGAGCCGTCAAAAAATAAGTTTAGCGCCAAAGCAGCCTGAAAAAGTAGCATATCTAAGCCGTCTTTATGCGCGAGTCTGCTAGCGGCGGCTAAATTTAAAAAAGGCGTTTTTTTACCGTAAATCACGTCAAAGGCAAATTTAGCCTCGTCAAAAATAGGACGCAAAAGCTCGGTGGGCGCGGGTAAAATTTCATCTTTTAGCCCCGCTGAAGTCGTATTTACGACGAGGTCAAATTTGCCGCCTTTAAATTCGGCGAAATTCGCCCAGCTAAAATTTTCGTATTCGGCGAAATTTGCTAGTCTCCCCTCGCTTCTATTTAGCACGCAAACTCGCACGCAGCAGCTCTTTAGCGCATAGGCGACTGCTTTAGCCGTCCCGCCCGCGCCCAAAACGAGAGCTGATTTTATCTCACCAAAACTCTCTATCGCCCGCAAAAATCCGGGTGCGTCGGTATTGTGGCCGTAAATTTTGCCGCTACGAGAGACGAGAGTGTTTACGGAGCCGATTTTTATAGCCGTTTCGTCCGCTACGTCGCACTGCGCAAGCGCAGCCTCTTTATGCGGGACGGTCACGTTGGCGCCGCTTAGTTTTAGTTCTTTAAATTTATAGATGAGTTTCGAGCCGTCCATTAGCTCGTAGCGAGTATAGAGGGCTTCGCTAGATAAACCAAGCTCGCCCAGAGCCGCGTTATGCAGTCTGGGCGAGATGGAGTGAGAGACGGGGTTGCCGAAAACGGCGAAAATTTTCATTTTATATTTACGATAAATGCGTTTGGAGCGGCGTTTTGCTTGATCTTGGCTAACTCGCTTTTTAGATGGGCTCCGCTATAAGGGCCGACGAGTACTTTAATGATCTCATCGCCGTTTACGTTCGTTCTATATAGCTTGTATGCGTAGCCTGCGGCTTTTAGCTTGCCAAGCTCGGGCGCTTTTTCGTTAAAGTGCTTTACCGCAAAAACCTGTATATAGCTACCGCTGTGGGCCTCGTCGCCACCTGAGGCCGGAGTTTGCCTAGTCTGCTTTTGCTTCGCGACTTTTTCTTTATGCGCATCGGTTGCTTTTGGTTGTTTGGCTACTTTTTCGTTCTTCGCCTCTTTTTGCTTCTGCTCTTTTGTTTTTACGACATTTACGTGTTGCTTAGACTCGGCTTTAGGTTCGCTAGGCTGAGGACTAGGAGCATCGTTTTGCTTTAGCGCGCCTTGTATGGTCGCAGGCTCCGTCGGAGGCGTAGCGGGATCGCCGGCTTGTGCCTCTTGCTGCTTTTTATCCTCTTTTTCCTTGAGCGACTTTACCATATCTTCAAAGCTGTCTTGACCTTTATTTTCAGGCACGATAGGCACTTGCTCAAAGTTATTTTGCTGCGGCTCCTGGACTAAAGGCTGGGTCGGCTCGGGCTGCGGTTGCGGCTGAGCTTGAGCTACTTGCTCCGGCGTAGGCACGTTTACTTGTTGCGGGATGCTCCTAGTATTATCGGGTTCTGGCGGTAGAGTCATCCTAGAGTCGGGCTGGGCTATCTGGGCATTGGTTTCTGATGAATTTAAAAATTTCATCGCGATCAAAACCGCCAAAAATATAATAACGAAGACGGCGACTAGGACGAGTATCCTTTTGACGCTTTTGCTTTTTTTGTCTTCGTTGTTATCAAGCATGATGTCTCTTAGCTCGTTATACTCCATTTTTTCTCCTTACATATGTTTTGACCAGCTTGCGCCGCGCTCTTTTTGATAAACTTTATACGGCAACGTCAAGATGTTAAATTCTTTCGGTAGCTCCATCGTCGGAAACACTCTCCACTCTTTAACCAAACGCGAACTAAGCAGCATAGATAGCTTATTTGCGATCTGGTAGCCCTCGTTTAGCGTCGTGTGGCCTTTATGCACGTAGAGGTGCAAGTGCCCCGGTGTCTTGCTCTCGTAAGCGGTAAAATTTATAAACCCCTCCTCGCGGAGCAAAAGCTGAGCTCGGTGCCAAAAGCGCTCGGGCATCCTGCCGTTGTAGTCAAATACGATATTTTCGACCTTGTCGCCCGGCAGTATCAGCGAGTGCGCGACGGTAATCTTGCCCTCGTCGTGATCTTTTATCACCTGATAGCTTAGAGGCTCGTTTATGAGCTCAAATTTATTAAAAAATGTACGCCCCTTGTACTCGATCTTGCTTACGATATTATCGCGTTTGATCCAGTAGTGGCTCGTGTTCATTTTGATTAGCGCGGTGTCTATGCTTTGCATCAATAAGTCGCCTTATCGTAGATGATAAATTTGCTCGCAAGTTCTTTTAGCTCGGCTTTTACCTTGCTTTGAAGGTCGGCGTTATCGATATCGCTTAGCACGTCGGCGATTTTATTTGCAATAATCTCAAATTCCGCTTCTTTCATACCGCGAGCCGTAAGCGCCGGACTTCCGATGCGGATACCGCTCGTGATAAACGGGCTTCTTGTTTCGCCCGGGACCGTATTTTTATTTACCGTTATACCTGCGTTTCCTAGCGCGATGTCAGCGTCTTTACCGCTAAATTCGCGGTTTAAAAAGCTCATTAAAACTAGATGGTTATCGGTGCCGCCGCTAACTAGATCAAAGCCGCGTTTTACCAAAACTTCGGCTAGTTTTTTGATGTTTGCCTTAACTTGCTTGGCGTAAATTTTCCACTCAGGGCTTAGGTTGTGTTTAAAGCCTACCGCCTTTGCCGCGATAACGTGAACGAGCGGGCCGCCTTGGATGCCCGGGAAGATGGACGAATTTATCTTTTTGGCGTACTCTTCGTTATTTGTCATGATGATACCGCCGCGAGGTCCGCGAAGCGTCTTGTGCGTAGTCGAGCTCACCACGTCGCAGTGCGGAAACGGACTCTGATGCTCGCCTGCGACTACTAGGCCCGCGATGTGCGCTACGTCGGCAAAGAGTATAGCGCCTACAGCGTCGGCGATCTCGCGGAATTTCTTAAATTCGATCTCGCGCGTATATGCGCTCGCGCCGCACACGATCATTTTAGGTTTTACGATTTGCGCGATTTCCATCACCTTGTCGTAGTTTATGCGTCCGTCAAGCTCCACGCCGTAGAAAAAGCTCTGATAAATTTTACCCGAACTGCTTACCTTTGCGCCGTGAGTTAGGTGTCCGCCGTGGCTTAGATCCATGCCTAAAATTTTATCGCCCGGATTTAAAAGCGCGCCGTAAACGCCCTGGTTTGCCTGCGAGCCCGAGTTTGGCTGTACGTTTGCAAATTCGCAGCCAAAAAGCTCTTTGCAACGATCGATCGCTAGCTGCTCAATCTGGTCGACGTATTCGCAGCCGCCATAGTAGCGTTTGCCTGGATAGCCTTCTGCGTATTTATTAGTTAGAACCGAGCCCATTACTTCCATTACTTCAGGATAGGTAAAATTTTCGCTCGCGATCATTTCGAGATGGTCGCATTGGCGTTTTAGTTCTAAATTTACTAAATCAAAAATTTCTTTATCGTAACTTTGCAAACTCATTAATTCTCCTTGGTTTCGTTTTTTTGAGGTCTCATAGCAGGGAAAAGCACCACGTCGCGGATGGATTTTTTATTGGTTAGTAGCATCACGAGCCTATCTATGCCGATACCCTGCCCGGCAGTCGGAGGCATCGCGTAGCCAAGAGCCCTCACATAGTCCTCGTCCATCTCGTGAGCTTCGTCGTCGCCGGCGTTTTTGGCTTCGATCTGCGAAGCAAAACGGCCGTATTGATCGATCGGGTCGTTTAGCTCGTTAAAGCCGTTAGCTAGCTCGCGTCCTGCGATAAATAGCTCAAATCTCTCGGCGATATCCGGATTTGCGTCGCTTCTGCGAGAAAGCGGGCTGATAGAGATCGGATAGTCGATGATAAAGGTCGGATCGGTCAGCTTGCTCTCTACGTAGTTATCGAAAAGCTCGGCCTGCAAATGCCCCAAATCAAGCTTAGCGTTTGCCTCAAAGCCGTCCGCTTTGAGCTTGGCTAAAATTTTATCTTTATCGTCAATGATAGTTTCGTCTAGCCCGCCGATTTCTACGAGTGCTTTTTTGTAGCTTATGCGTTTAAACGGCTTGCTAAAATCGATCTGCATACCGTCAAATTCGATAATTTTAGGCATATCTAGTTTATCAAGAAGCACGTTAAATAGCTCCTCTGTTAGCCCCATCAAATCGTGATAAGTGTGCCACGCCCAGTAAAACTCGATGCTCGTAAATTCGGGATTATGCGTTAGGTCCATGCCCTCGTTGCGGAAATTTCTATTCATCTCGTAAACGGCGTCAAAGCCGCCCACGATGAGACGCTTTAGATAAAGCTCGGGTGCGATGCGTAAAAATCTCTCCACGCCAAGCGCATTGTGAAACGTAACGAAAGGCTTAGCGTTAGCTCCGCCGGGGATCGGGTGCATCATAGGAGTCTCAACCTCTAAAAAGCCCTTGTCCTCGAAAAATCTGCGAATCGTGCTAACGATAACCGAGCGACGCTTAAAATCGGCCCTAACCTCGGGATTCATTATCATATCGAGGTATCTCTGGCGGTATCTGGTCTCGATATCCGTTAGTCCGTGAAATTTCTCGGGAAGCGGCGAAATGGCCTTTGACGCCAAAGTTAGCTCGCTAACGTGCATAGAAAATTCGCCCGTTCGCGTGACGAAAGCATACCCGCGCACGTAGATAATGTCGCCTACTTCGATATTTTTCTTTACGACCTTAAACCAATCCGGATCAAGCGTCTTGTTGCTAAAATAAATTTGGAGATTGCCGTCCTCATCCTCGATGTTGGCAAATATCGCCTTGCCCGCATCCCTGATGAGCTTAACGCGTCCGGCTAGGCTTACTAGCTGGCCTTCGGCGCTCTTTTCTTCGGCGTCTATAATATGTTTAAATTTGAGCCTAAATTTAGCTATATCCATATCGCGACGCAAAAAATGCGGATAGGGATTTACGCCCGCGTTTCGTAGCTCGTTTGCAGTCTCTAGCCTTTGGATTTCCAGTTGATTTTCAAATATCACTTGCCGCCCTTTGTCTCTTTGGCGGTACACTCCTTGCATACTCCGTAAAGCTGCATCATGTGTCCGGTTAGCTTAAAGCCGTGTTCTTTTGCTATACTGGATTGTCTTTTTTCGATCGTTTGATCTTCAAATTCTATGATTGTTCCGCATCTGCGGCATATCATGTGGTCGTGGTGAGGCTTGGTTGCAAGCTCGAATTTTTTCCCTTGCGAACCGAAGCTGATAGAGGTTACCATCTCGGCTTCCTCGAGTAAATTTAGCGTTCTATAAACGGTCGCGATGCCGACGTTTAAGTCGGGATAGGTCTCTTTAATGAAAAAATATAGTCTCTCCGGAGTAAAATGCTCGTCGTTATTGTAAAGCGTTTTTAACAAAACTTCGCGCTGCTGCGTGTATTTTAACCCGTTATCTCTTAAAATTTTTTTGAATTTTTCAAGAAGGGCGTCGTATTCTAAATTTTCGATAGTCATCTTTGCTCCTTAAATCGTCGAATTTAGCTCTAAATTCGTTTTATGCTCTTGTTTGGCGGCATTAAAAGGCGTCTCGATATTGCCTACTCCGCCGGCTATCGCCTTTACGTCTACGTTCATTATCCATTTACCGGTCTCCAATAGCACGGGGTATAGTTTGCTTCCGGTAAAATACGGCTCAATCTTATTGTTTAGCACCTGAATATTAGATACCGTTACTATTAGCACCGCAAAAACTAGGAAAATTTTAGCGCTACCCACGACAAAGCCGCCTAGTTTATCTAAAAATCCGAGTCCGCTTAGACCGACTAATTTTGATAAAAATGCGCCGATACCCAAGCAAACGACCCAAAATACGATGAGCGTCGATAAAAATCCGGCGAAAAACAAGACCGTATCCCCGTCTAGCTTATAGACTTTGTCGCTGATGATTTGCCCGGCTTTTGCCGCAAATCTACTAGCTACCACGATACCGCCGATAAGCCCCACAAGCCCGAATATCTCCTTAATAAGACCGCTTATCACGCCCTTTATGCCTAGTATCAGCACAAGCGAGACTACGACCACGTCAAATAGCGTAACAAACTCCATCACATCCCCAGTAGCGGTCCCAACTCTTGCTGGTTGGTGGAGTATCTCATTGCCATCTCTTTGCTTATTTGATTTGCTCTGAGTGCTTTCATTAGGGACTGAGTTTGAGTTATCATGCCGGTTACTTGCTGATTTAGCTGCATTTGAGAGTAAATTTGATGCACTTTATTTTCGCGTATGAGGTTTGCGATAGCGTTGTTGTTTATCAAAATTTCATGGATCGCGATTCGTCCGCCGCTAGTTTTAGGAAGCAAGCTTTGCGATATAACCGCCGTTAGAGAAACTGAGAGCATATTTCGCACTTGAAGCTGCTCGCCGCCTTCAAAGCTATCTATGATACGGTTGATAGTCTGGATGGCAGAGTTCGTGTGCAAGGTTCCAAAAACCAAGTGTCCGGTCTCAGCCGCCGTAATAGCCGTAGATATCGTCTCTCTATCGCGCAGCTCGCCCACCAAGATGATATCGGGGTCTTCGCGAAGCGCGCTTTTTAGAGCCTTAGCGTATGAGTGGGTATCCGTACCGACGTTTCTTTGAGAAAAAAGCGCTTTTTTATTCGTATGCACGAACTCTACGGGATCTTCGATGGTTAGGATATGTTTTCTGTGACTTAAATTTATCTCGTTTAGCATCGCGGCAAGGGTGGTGGATTTACCGCTACCGGTCGGTCCGGTAACCAGTATCATGCCCTTTTCGCGCTTTACGACCTCTTTAAAAACGCCCGGAGCTCTCAAATCGTCAAGAGACGGTATGTCGGTAGGGATTATACGAAACGCCGCAGCCAGGTCTCCGTTTGAGGTGTAGTAGTAGTTGCCTCTGAAGCGGCCTACGCCCGGAAGCTCTATCGCAAAGTCAAGCTCCTTATCCTCCTCAAGCTCGCTTTTTTGAGTATCGGTTATCAAAGCGTAGCATATATCTTGTATATCGTGTCCGCTCAAAACTCCCAGCTCAAGCGGTCTTAACGTTCCGTCTATGCGAATTTGCGGTTCGCTTTTTGAAACCAAGTGCAAGTCACTCGCCTTATTATGCACGACGGTTTTTAGAAGCGTTTCTAGGCTTACGTCTATTTTTTTAGGTTCGAGCGCGTCGCCTACGCCCTCCTGTTTTATTTCTTCCATTTATATTTTCCTTATTCGATTATTTTCGGTACGACGAAAAAATGCTCACTACTCATAGGAGCATTTTTTAGTATCGTTTCTATCACGTCCGAGCTTACGCTTACGTCTTCTCTTAGCGGAGTTCCGCCGTCTATGGAGCTTACGACCGCCCCCACGTCGCTTAAGTCTAGCTCGTCTAGTATATCTACGAAATTTAAAATTTCGCTAAGTTGATTTTCAATCTCTTTTCGCTTCTCTTCGCCTATTTTAAGCGAGCTTAGCTTTTCAAGCTTAGCCAGCAGAGTATCGTCTATTTGCATAAAACCTCGTTTAAATTTTTAAATTTTCTCGCATTATAGCACATTTTGTCTTGATTTTTATGGTGTTTTATAATTATTATGCTACAATTACGAACTTTCAATATCTAAAATTTTAAGGAAAAAGCTTGGCTATCAAAGACGATATCAACTCCATAAAAGAAGAGCTAAATACTCAAGAACAATTTTTAGAAAATATGATAAAAAGCGAAAGATTTTTTAAAAAATATAGCAAATTTATCATAACCGCTGTCGTTTTATGCGCGATAGGCGCCATCGGATACTACATAAACGACGCTTTAAAAGAAAAAGATTTCAAAGCCGCAAACGCCGCCTATGCTAAGCTAATACTTAACCCAAAAGACGAGCAAGCAAAAGCCGAGCTAAAGCAAAAAGACGCCTCTCTTTACGCGCTTTACGAATTTAAAATCGCCGTTGATAACAACGACACGAACGCGTTAAAATCGCTAGCAAACGAGCAGATCGATCCGCTTTTAAAAGATATCGTAAAATCCCAATTAAACGAGCCTAGCGGTCAAATTTTAAGTTCGTATAGAGCCGCGATTAACGGCTATGAGCTATTAAAAGAAGATAAAATCGACGAAGCCAAAAACGAATTTAAGAAAATTCCGTTAAATTCGCAGCTCCAAGATCTCGTCAAAAATTTAGAACATTACCAAGGAAAAGCAAAATGAAAAAATTTCAGACTATTTTAGCCGCCGTTTTGTGCGCGGCCGTACTCGGCGGATGCAGCACGAAAAGGCAATATTTCGAACCGACCGACGTGCAAAACAAAAAAACCTCAGAAACCAGGTTGCCTTCTAGCATCGCGACGGCGAGCCTAAACGGAGCGGTGCTAAAAAACGGCATGGTTATAACCAAAAGCGGCTTACTTGCGCCTGAGATAAAGCTGCCAAAGGGCTCAACCTTATTAAACTACGGCGACGGTAAATTTATCAGCTCGGATTTAAACGGAAACTTGGTCGTCGAAAATAGCTCCAACGAAATTTTATTTCAAAGAAGCTTTGATCAAGCCGTCGTATCGGCCGCTCTTGAGGGCGACAAGCTTGCTGCTTTAACCGCGAGTAACGTCATATATCTCATCGATATCGCGACAAACGAGGTTTTGCTCGAGTTTGAGAGCTCAAACGTCTATGCGCAAGACTCCCGCGTCGCGGCGCCGTTATTTATGAGCTCGCTCGTCATTTTCCCTACGCTTGACGGCAAGATCATGATCGTAGATAAAAGCCAAGGCCGAATTTTACGCGACGTAATCGTTAGCAGCGAACAGTTTTTTAACAACGTAATATCTCTAAACGTCGTAAACGACACGATGATAGCCGCCACCGGCAAGCGTATCGTCTCGATAAATCCGGAAAAAACGGTTTATTTTAACGGCGAGATCAAAGACGTAGTCATAAACGGCGAACACGTATACATCCTACTAAAAGACGGCAAAATCGTACTTAGCGACCTAAATTTGAAAAAAATTAAAGACGCGTATTTTAAATTTGCCATCTTTTCAAGCGCCACCGTTTATAACGGCTCGCTTTATATAATGGAAAAAACGGGTTATCTAATCAAGACCGATTTAGCGCTTGATAATGCCAAAATTTACGAGCTTTCAGACGAGGTCGAGAGCCAAATTTTTGCCGGCGCGAAAGAATTTTATTACGACGATTATAGCTTAGAGCTTAAATGACGAAGCAAGAAATTTATCAAGTTCTGGAAGCTAAAAAGATTGTTTTAAAAAATTTAAACTGGACACAGCTTGATAAATTTACCAAAAAAAAGACCCTTGTCGCGCTTACGGGCGTCGATATGAAGGGCTTTTATACGCTTTTATTTTTTCGCAGCGCAAAGGCTAGATTTTTGAGCAAAGAATTTGAAGCGATTGATGAAATAGCTAGCAAAATCGCCGAGCAAACTGGTATAAATTTTAAGAAAAAGGCTATTTTTTATAGCTCGGATATCTGCTCAAAAACCGTAAATTTGATGAAAGAAAACGGCTACAAATATGACTCTATGTGACGTAGGCAACACTAACGCCACCTTTTTTGAAGACGGCAAAATCACCAAAATCAAGCTCGAAAATTTTAAAGATTTTAAAAGCGACGAGAGGATTTATTTCATCAGCGTAAACGACGAGATGACTCAAAGACTTCGCAGTTTACCTAAATTCGTAAATTTAGAGCCGTATTTTGAGCTAGACACTATCTATAGCGGCCTAGGTATCGACCGAGTCGCTAGCTGCTACGCCGTAAAAAACGGCCTCATCATCGATGCCGGCAGCGCCATAACCATGGACGTGATGATGAACTCGATGCATCTTGGCGGCACGATAATGCCTGGTATCTCGCACCTTTTAAAAGCTTGCGAAGCGATCTCGCCCAGGCTTAAAATCTCGCTAAATTCGCAAATTGATCTCGACGCGCTCCCGCAAAAAACGGCCGACGCGGTAAGCTACGGCATCATAAAACCGATTTTACTTCTCATAGAAAACATGGCAAACGGCTCAAAAATATACTTTACGGGCGGCGACGGCGAGTTTTTGTCGCGTTTTTTTACCGACAGCATCTACGACCGTATGCTCGTTTTTCGCGGGATGCAAAAATTAATCGAACAAAAAAAGGACATCTTATGCTGACGGTTGCTCTACCCAAAGGCCGCATCGCCGACGAAACGCTTGAGATTTTTAGGAAAATTTTTAATAGCTCGTTTGAATTTGAGGACAGAAAACTGCTGATGAGCGAAGGCGATTTTAAATTTCTAATGGTTCGTAACCAAGACATCCCGACCTACGTCGTAAACGGCGCTGCGGATATCGGCGTGGTAGGTCTTGACGTACTTGAGGAGCATCGCCCGGACGTCTTGCGCCTACTTGATCTAAAGATCGGCAAATGCCGCGTCTGTGTTGGCGTCAAAGAGGGCGAGGAGCTAAATTTAAACGCGCCCGAGCTAAAAATCGCCACCAAAATGCCGCACATCTCGCGCAACTATTTCGCCGCAAAGGCCACCGCGCTAAAAATCATCAAGCTATACGGCTCGATCGAGCTAGCGCCGCTAGTCGGCCTTGCCGATGCTATCGTAGACGTCGTAGAAACGGGCACGACGATGAAACAAAACGGGCTAAAAGTCGCCCAGACCATCATGCAAAGCTCGGCGTACCTCATCGCAAACAAAAATAGCTTTATTATCAAAAAAGACGAAATTTTATCGCTTTACGAAAAGATCAAAGCGCAAATTTAGGCTAAAAATATCTACTGCACGATCAAATTGAGATAAACCTCCGTTAGGCTATAAACGAAAAACGCCCAAGCCCCAATCCGTTGTAGATTCGTAGCGTAAAATTTAAATTAGAGCGACCAAGCCAAAAAGATACGCGGCATCGGTTCGCACGCATAATCAAAGCCATTTCAAAGATAAATTTAGCCTCGATTTATCCGCGCCAAATATCAAATTTATCTAAAAAAGCAAGCTCGCTATTTTGCGAAGCTAGCAGAGCCGCTTTTATAAATGCCGTGCGTCAAACTGCTTTAAAATACGTACAGATAATAGACAAAGGCACTGCGCTAAAATATCATCTAAGAGAAACGACTAAGGCGATAAAAGCGGGCGGTACCTTAGCAAGCGATTTACGAACTTCGTCAAATAATGCACCGAGCAAATACTAACGACGGCGAAGCAGTAAGGCCTGGCGATAAAGAAGGCGGATTATGTAAAGTTTTGTCAGAAATCAAAGTGAGGGAAAATTTGAGCTGAGTGCCTAAAAATAGGTATTGGGAGCGAATTTATTCAAAATCAAAGTGGCGAAATTTTACTTTACATCTTTTTACAAAAACTTTACATTATTTTACACCGCTTTTAACACCCGTTTAAATGGGCATTAAAAGCGTTTTTTGTTATTCTGCGCTTTCTGCGCCTTGTACTCTTTTGAGCGTAGCGATGAGTTTATCTCTAAATTTATAAATATCTTCGAGCTTTTCGACCGGATACTTGGTTTCTTGTTTTTCTATCTCGTGGATGCCGATGTACTTATTTGCCGTATTAAAGTGCAGTCTGGCTATCCATTTACGGTTATTGTCGTCAAACAATACTCCAAAATAGCTTTTTGTATCTCTTGCGTAAATTTTTTCAAGCTCCACGTTCTCGCCAAGTATCGATTTGATGATAAAAAAGCCTTGCAGTTCCTCTTGCGTAGTTACGATTTTAGCCTCATCTTCGCTGTTTTCTTCGTTCTCGTCAGCGATATTTGCCGTTAAACCGGCGCGTATAGAGTTTATCTTCTTCGATGCAAGATCGGCCACTATCTCGCCCAGGGCGGACTTAGTGTAAGCTCTAAACTCATCTAGTACATTGCCGGTTATGCGCGTTCCTTGCGGGAGTATCCTGACGGCAAACATCCTGGCTAGATCGTCGCTAGGTCTAGCGGTCTCTTCCTCAAATATCTTTTTAATCTCCAGTATATAGCGCTGCTTGTTAGCCATTTCCAGTATCGAGTCGATATTTAGGCTGCTTTTTGTGAAGCGCTCAAGCGCTTTTACGTCGCGTTTATTGAGCTCATCGAGGTTTACGATGAGAAACGGGCTTTCGTCAAGCTTGTTTTCTTTGTTGATGTCGGAGTAAAAACGATACTCTACACCATTGGTTAACAGCGCAAATTTAGCGTCGGTAACACCGAAATATCGATATAGTTGGCTTGAATGCTTGTCTAGTACTTCGGTGTGCTTCTTGACCTCTACGATGATGAGCGGCTTGCCCTCATGCATGATGGCGTAGTCGACCTTTTCGCCCTTTTTGATTCCCACGTCGGCAGTAAATTCGGGCACTATGACCGTCGGGTCAAATATATCGTAACCCAAAATTTGAAAAAACGGCATCACAAACGAGTGCTTCGTGGCTTCTTCGGTTTGAACGGAGTCCTTGATACTCGCTATTCTGGCGCTTAAGCGCTGTAGATCCTCGTATAAGTCCATAAAATTCTCCTTTTTGATTATTTTTTATATAACGCAGCGCAAGACTTTACCCACGATATATACTTGCGCATCGTCATCGGGTCCTATATCGTAGCTTTCGTAGTCTTTATTGACGCTTTTTATGTGTAGCGTGCCGTCGGGGCTCTTTTGCAAGAGCTTAACCATAAAGTTATCGCAGTAGTTGATGATATATAGCCCGTCGCCTTCAAATTTCGCCGTAACGTCCGCGATCACCCAGCTATCTGGGAAAAGCATAGGCACCATCGAGTAGCCGTCTACCTGCATGCAGCGGATCCTATCGGCTTTTTTGGGGCGTACTTTAAAAAGCATCTGGGAAAAGGGCACCAAAATATCGGTATCATAGACCTCTACGCCGTTTATATCGACGCTCTCGCCTGCGCCTACAGCCGAACTAAGCTTGCGGATGAGAATTTGATCGTAAGACACTTGATCCGCTTCTTCTGTTTTTTTAAGGTTGGAGAGACTAGGAGACACTTTTTTGGCACTAAGAGACATATTATTTTTTTGGCTAAGAGACACACTAGGAGACGCACCGTCGTATAAATTTTTTATTTCTACACCTAGTGCATTGGCTATTTTGGATAAGTTATCATTTGTTGGATTTGTTTTGCCGTTTTCATACCTTTTTATCGTCTCTATAGATACGCCAGCAAATTTTGCTAAATCTCCTTGTGTCCAATCTTTTTCAACTCTTAATGCCTTAATATTCTCAAAAAGTGTCATAAGAATTCCTTTATCCTTGACAAGGTGTCAAATATGTGCTATAATTTCGACATTTATACCAAAATTATATCAAAGGAAACTTAAACGATGATAGATTTAATCGGCAACGTCAAAAAAGGCGGAGTAGCGGAACAGGTTCAGGTAAAAACGGGCAAGACGCTAAAAAGATTTTGCCGAGACAATAAGCTTAGCTATGGTAGCATCCTAAACGGATACTACTCAAAAAAAGCTCAAAACGCTTTTAAAAAACTGGGCGTAAAAGTAGCGTAATATGTGGGTAAATTCCAAGCAGGCCGCTGAAATTTTGGGTGTAAATAACAAAAGCGTGGAAAAAGCCGCTTTTCGAGCCACAAAAAGCTGTAAAAAATTTTGCACTATTAAGTGTCATTTATGCCACTTTACTTACACTGACGGTATCGGCCGCGGCGGTAAAACCCTCCAAATTTGGATCGACGACGATCTGATCAATAACAAAAACAGCGAAATTTCACGGGCGGACAAAGCCTCCGCGGTAAATTTGGTTAATACTGCCGTCCGTCCGCTAAATTTCACTAACGGAGAGAGCGATGGAGACATCTATGCAGATACTAAGTTGGACGCTAGGGATAGTGTCGATATTCGGGGCCGCAACAGTGGCGTTTTTGGCGGCAGCCTCGCTAATACAGGTGCTAGACGAGATCAAGAGCAGACGCAGATAAATCAAAACGAAAGGGTAAACGATGCAAATAGAAGCGATGGACGTAACCAAAGAAGCGACGCGAGCGATAGCTCATACGCAAAAGACGATGAGCGAGGAGAAGCAAAAGCATATAGCGATGCGTATGCGGGAGATGGGGTTTACGAATGTCAGGATAACTGGCAACGGGGTCTACGGCTTCAGGCTGGGGGCGAGAACCAAGGAGTCGCAAACGGCATAGCCCTCAAAGACGAGGCGGCAGAGTGCGAGGTGATCGAGCAAGGCGGGCTAAATTTAAGCGCTTCGAGCGCTGCAAATTTGCCCGCTATCGCTACTTGTTCGGACAAAAAACGCAAGGCTGCATTTGAAAAATACGACGTAATCAAAGCATGGGAAGACGCAAAAGGCAAGATCGGCGAGGCCGCTTTTCTGGAGTATATCAACGCAAGAAAGATATGCTGCGTAAAGGTGACCGCAAATAAGCTATACGACTGGCAACGTAAATATAAAAGAGGCGGCCTGGACGCGCTGGTAGACGAGCGGGATAATAATAAAACGCTAAAGCTCGAAGAACTAGGCCTAGCACAGCTTTGCGTGGAGCTGATACTAGCGTGCAAAGGTATGGGCAAAGTCGATATAACAAACATCTATAGGAGCCTAAACTATCACGCGATCAAAAATTCTCTCATAAATTTTGAGGATTTTCAGGGCAAAAAAGACGAGGTCGTAAGCTATGAGGTCGTAAATCGCTTCGTAAACAACTACCTAAACAAAAACAAGCTGGTAAAAAACATCATCCTTTACGGCGAAGACGGAGCGGTTGGCCGCGGCTTGCCTGCTCTTGGTATCAGCAACTACGCCGTAAATACGATAAACGAAGTCGTGGAGATAGACGGCAGCCCGCTAGATCTAATCTGCAACGCCAGCGATCTTTGCGATCTCATCGGCTGGCAAAACGTCAGCGCTATTTTTAGAGACAAGAACGAATTTGAGAGCTACGTAAAAGAGTGGCAAAAGCGCTACACCATCATAGCCCTAATCGATACGTATAGCGGAGTGGCGACGTTTCACATCAGCGAAACCGAAAACTCGCTAGCTATCGCTAGAGCCGTGGCTAAATATATCGTGCGCTACGGCAAGCCAAAGGTAATCAAAGGCGATAACGGCAAGGCGTTTAAGAGCGAGTATATGCGCGAAGTCTTGGGCGCGCTTGAGATCGAGTATAAGGCCGTGAAGGCATATAGCGGCTGGCTAAAGCCCTACGTAGAGCGAAATTTTAGAGCCTTACAGCATAGCTTTAGCGCAAATTTGGCCGGTTTTATCGGTCATAACATCACGCAGCGCCAAGCCATAGAGTTTTTCCGCTCTAAAAAAGAGCGCCGCTTAAAAAGAGGTTACAAAACAAACCTAACGATGCTAAAAAATCTAAACGAGGTGCAAGAGCTCATGGATATGTATGCGGAAAAATTCCTAAACACTCGCTACCTCGAGCGACTAGGTACGACCTGCGCCGCCGCATATAGCCAAAAAGTAGACGACGCCGTGTATATGAACGCTCTAAGCATCAGCGCAAGGCTAGGCAAAAGAGAGCTTAAACACGTGCATAAAAAAGGCGTCAGCGTAGATAACGTCTGGTACTACAACCTTGATATGTTTGCTCATGAGCGCGTATTCGTTAATCAAAACGTAAATAACATAAACGAGTGCTTCGTGTGGAGCGAGAATAACGAGTTTATCGGCGTAGCTTCTACGCTTGATCTAGAGCTTGGCGTGAGCGCCGAAGAGGCTAGAACGACGCAAAAACTATTTAATAAGCGCCTAAAAGAGACTAAAAAACAGATGGACGAGGCATTGACCGCGCATCAAGCAGGCTTTGAACAGACAGTGCGCCTAGTAGAGGCCAAACCCGCCGCGCTACCTAAACCCCAACCTGCTAATAATGAGGCGGCGATAATAGACGCGGCGCTAAAAGAGGCAAAAAATCTAAACTCTAACGCCGCGATAAATGATGAAATTTTAAGCGCGGCCGGTAGCGACGTAAGCCCTAAAAGAGCCAAAAAGATAAAGGGATGGATGGAGATAGGCTGCGCTAGAGCCTAAAACCCTTTAAAAGCTTTTAAAGCCCGTTTAAACGGTATTTGAAAGTTTTTAAAAGGTTTTTAAAATCAAGGTTCCTATTGCGACGCGTCCGAAAGACGCGGTGTGCTTTAGGTGGGTCAAGGGAGCGTAGCTCCTTGTCGCAAAGGCGGGCTTGGCTCGTCTGCGAAGTAAAAAATAAAGGAGAAGCAATGCAAGAAACCGTAAAAAAACTCGATGCGTTTTTGCAAGATAATTCGGTAAGTATGTCGGCTTTGGCTAGAGCTCTTGGCGTAAGTCCGAGCCTGATAAGCCAATTTAGGAGCGGAAGCTATAAGGGCGACAGCCAGGCCATCGCCGCAAAAATAAACTCATACATCGACAATCATAACAAAAAAAGCAAAATTTCGCAACCCGAGCCAAAAAAGGGCGAGTTTTTCGTAAGTACGGACGTAAAGATGGCGAATTTCGTCATAAACGAAGCCATACTCGAGCGCGAGATCGCTCTAATCTACGGCGCGGCAGGAAGCGGAAAGACTACGATACTACAAGAATTTGCCAAAAACAACCCAAACGTAGTGCTAATCGAGGCAACCTGCCACACTAGCGCTAGGGTGCTACTAGAAGATCTATGCGAAGCGCTAAAGATAGAGACTCCAAACGGGCTAAACGCAAAGCTAAAGGCCGCGGCTAGGTTTTTAAAATCAAACGACAAGATCGTAATGATAGACGAGGCTGAGCATCTACCGCTAAGAGCGCTCGAGGATCTTCGCCGCATATACGATTTTGCCAAAATGCCGCTAATCCTTTGCGGCACGCAGATACTACTAAAAAATCTAATGGGCAAAAGCGGCGAACTAAGGCAGCTATATAGCAGAATCTGCGGCAAATGGACGATGAGAGGGCTAAGCGAAGAGGAGTGCGAGAAATTTTACGCCAAAAACATATTCGAGTACTCAAAGGGCAATTTTAGGAGTTCTAGTAAGCTATATAAAAAGGCATTGAGGCTAGCTAGCCTAAACGAGTGCGAGATAGACGAGCAGATCATCGAGCAAGCCACGCAAATGGTAATCCTGGGCTAAAAAATGACGCTAAACCAGATCGCCCAAATCCTAGGCCTTAGCACCGAGCGCGTGCGCCAGATAGAGCGCAGCGCCCTAGCAAAGCTATCTCACCCTAGAAACTGCAAAAAATGGGAAGAGATCAAAGAGACGATGGCGATGATACAGCGGGACGAGGCAAGAAGGGGCGCGGGCGAAGCAAGAAGTTATCTGGGAGAGGATTAAAAGATGATACGAGGACTAAAAGCAAATTACTCAAGGAAATTTTACGAAGTAGACGGCGAATACATCTGCATAAAGGGGACCAAAATCGCCGTCGATACGATCAAAATTTAAGTGTTTATCGTGCCGTCTAAGGACGGCATAAATAAGCATTTAGACTTAAATTTGAAGAAAGGAGAACGAGTGAAACAAACGATGAGATTAGTCTACGTCGCTACGCCTTACGCGGGATTAAACGTAAGCGATATAAATAGGCCTTTTGCCGCTAAAAAGCTTGCTATAGCCGAGTGTCAAAAGGTTATAAAAGCGGGCTATATACCCATAAGCCCGGTGCTAGCTTTTGGCGAGATATTCGATGAAAGTACGGATAGAGACAAGGCTATAAACGCAGGACTTGAACTGCTTAGCCACTGCTCTTATATCTATTTTTCAGATCATGCCGATGCTGCTAGATCGCAAGGCATGAAAAAAGAGCGCGAATACGCTAACGAGCTAGGGCTTACCGAGCTCGATTTTAGCCAAAATCAAGACAGTGGACTGTTTGAAGAATGCCTCTAGCATTCAAAAACCATAAAAAAGCCAAGGCGAATTTGCCCGTTTGCACGGTCTACGGATACGTTTGCAAGCTCAAATTTGCGATGAAATTTAAAATCTTAGAAAGGAGAATAACAAATGATGAAAACCGCATCTATGTTAGCGGGCCTAAGCCTAGCACTGGGCGATACGAGCCCGCTAGGCGGCTCGCCGACGCTAACGCCGACAAAAGCAAGAAGAAGTAAAGAAGCCTTTGTAAAAAGCGCGATAACCCCCGGTGCAAAACATAAAAGCCAAACAGTAAGAGCGAACAGAAGAAAAGCAAAAACAAGGAGCAAAAGATGCCTAGACTAGACGAAAAAGGCTTTTGGGAAAACAAAAGCGGCGAATACGTTCACCCCGATATGGTGAGCGTAGATAAAAAGCTAGAAGACGAGCTGGTAGAAAAACTCATAAATAAGGCTAACGAGCTACATGAGACGATGAAGAAAATCAAAAAAGAGGCCTACGAAGAGTGCGAAAGCTTCGTGGATCTGCTTCGTCAAAAATACGGCCTTGATAGGTTATCTTCAAGCAAGAGCGGAGCGGTAACTCTAAAGAGTTTTAACGGCACCAAAGAGGTTCAAATTTGCGTGCAAAAGCAAATCAGCTTCGATCAAAGGCTGGTGCTAGCTAAAGAAAAGATAGATGAATATCTAGACGAAAAGGTAGAGGGCGCGGACGCCGAGATACGCACTCTCATAACCCGCGCCTTTGACGTAAAAAATGGCAAAGTGGACGCAAAACAGATACTAAGCCTCAAGCAATACCCAATCGAGGCCGCCAAATGGAAAGAGGCTATGGCTATGATAGACGAAGCCACCGAGATCGTAGGCTCAAAGAGCTATATACGCTTTAGGCAGCGCGCGGGAGACAAGATAGACGGCGAGGTGAATTTGATAGTGCTTGATTTTGCGGGGATAGAAAGAGATTAGGGATGGGTGAAGATGGAAGAATCGAAAACAACAACATACATGGTCGAGGTAATGCAAGCCTATGTTATGGGCAAGGCGATAGAAATAAGCTATGCAGGCAAAGACAGTTGGGATAAAGTAGAGGAACCGTTGTGGGATTGGGTATGCTTTGACTACCGCGTAAAGCCAAAAAATCGCAAATTTGAGGAAGGCGATAAAGTGATAGAAAAAGATGCGCAAATGTTGATGCTAGATGAAAATAACGGCTATATATGGACGGTGAAAGGATATACAGAAGACGGGGGGATAGAGTTTAAGGGCGGCGCGATAATACCCGAACATCAAGTATGCGAAGAATACGTGAAGATAGATGACGCGCTTTGGTATTGGGAATACAAGGACTCGCAAGGAGACTACATTATGCTTTGCGTGGACGGTGTGCCGATTAGAACGAATAGAAGCGAGGCAATAAAAATTAGAGATGCTGCGAATTTTGAAAACGTAGATAATCTGCATCCGATTTATGCGTTGGGCTTTAGGCTACCGGAATAATTAAATTTAAAGGGCTTTAAGCCCTTTAAAGAGCGTTTTAAACGGCTTTAAACGTTCTTTAAAAGGTTTAAAAATGCACGAAACTATAACAGAGCTAAACAAACGAAAGTTAATAAACGATATGGCTAAATTTGCCCTGCTCGGACTAATAAACGAGAAGATATTTAAGTATGCCGCGATCCGCGGTATAAATTTGCATTTCGTCTTTTCTCACCCGGCGGCAAAGCAGACTTTCGAGCTGAACAAGGAAAATATCAAAGCTAAACTGCGCGAGTTTTGGGCGGACAACCTTGCCGCGATCAAAGAAGCGGGCATAATCTTTCGCGAGATAGACTGCGAGGCGATCTACCGCTTGCCGCGCGATACGCAAGCCATGCAAGAAGAAAAGAAGCCCTATGAGGAGCCATCAAACGGCAGCTTTGAGAACCGCGCTAAAGATCCGGCTATAAGGCTAGGGTTTGAACGCATAAGAAAGCGTATCATCGCCGATCTAGAAAGCGGCAAAAGCGTATATGCGGGAGACGCGATATGACCCTCGCCACTCTCTTTTCAGGTATCGGCGCGCCCGAGTTTGCCGCTCGCGAAGTATTTGACGAAGTAGAGACGGTATTTGCCTGCGAGATAGACAAATTCGCCCGTCAAAGCTACCTGGCCAATCACGACGCCCCGATAGTTTTTTACGAGGATGTTTGCGGCCTTGACGCAAGGCCTTACGCCGGGCAAATAGATATTTTGGTAGGCGGCAGTCCTTGCCAAGACTTTTCAATCGCAGGGCAACGCGCGGGCGAGAACGGTGAAAGGGGCAACCTGATATGGCAATTTTACCGCGTGGTTAGCGAAGCTCGCCCTAGCGTTTTTGTCTATGAAAACGTCAAAGGCTTTTTAAGCATTGACGGCGGCAAAAGCTATCAAAGATTTTTGGGCGCTTTGCGCGGGCTAGGCTATCATTGCCACGCCGAAATTCTCAACACGAAAGACTACGGTATTCCTCAAAATAGAGAGCGGTTGTATATCGTGGGGTTTTTGAACGCAGACGAATATCACGCCTTTTCTTATGCTCCAAAGCAGGCGCTAGGGCTAAATTTGGGTGATATGCTCGATCGCGAGGTAGAGGAAAAATACTTTTTGAGCGATAGGTTTTTGGCACTTTTTCGCAGCAAAAATCCCAAATTTAACGGCGCATTTCGCCCCAAAGACGCAAACGAGAATATCGCCAACACTCTCACTACAAACCAGGGACACCGCAGGACGGATACTTTTATCAAAGTCGCTGGCGAGCTCGACATACCTACGTTTAAAAGAGCAAGGCAAATTTATGATACAGACGGAGTGAGCCCAACACTATTGACGGCCAAGAACAATCAAGAAACGCCCAAAGTTATTCAAAGGTCAAA
>NZ_CALHVN010000058.1 GCF_938039245.1 uncultured Campylobacter sp.
AAACGCAGCAAGCGAAAGGCTTTTTGCTCCGCTACGCTTACAACTACCGGCAGACTGCCTCCAAATTTCGTGCTAAGCGATAGCAAAGCCGAAATTCGGTAGGTAACTGTTTTGAGCGTTTGGGTTTTAAAAATTTGGGCTCAGGGTTCTATTTTAGGCAGTAGATTTAAATTTTGTCAAAACTCCAAAAAAGCTAAATTTGAAGCAATTTTAAAAATTTCAACAAATTTAACCGACCTTTATCCTAGCAAAATTTCCTTCCTCGCCCCAAATTCCTCTTTGCTTATCGCGCCGCTCTCGTACAGCTCGTAGAGGCGTCTAAGCCGCTCCTCGAGGTCTTGCGCACGCAACTTGTCTTTTAGCGCTTCTTTTTTCTGATTTTTCTCGACCGTCGCGCCGGTTAAGCGCAGGTCAAAGAGCCACCATACGCCCCAAAGCGCCCAAAATACGTAGCCCACGATCGCCCAAGCTAGGCTATATCCGATGAAAAACAGCGCCATCATCGCAAAGCCGCTCACGAATTTGCCCAGATAAAATCTATGCCCGCCAAACCAGCCCGTAAGCAGCCAAAGCGCGTAGGCTATATAAACGTTATCGCCCATTTTTAGCCCCTTTTCGCCCTGCGGCGAAGCTCTGCCAGAGTATGAGCACGACTCCGACGTCGATCATAACGTCTGCGAGGTTAAAGATCGCAAACTCAAACCACTTGTGCCAGTAGACGTAGTCCACGACGCCGCCGTGAACGAAGCGGTCGAGCAAATTTGAGCTGCCAGCGCCCAGGATTATACCCGCTCCTAGTGCGTGCTCCTCTAAGATTTCCTTTTTTTTGCCGTTTGCGCTCAAATTTAGCTCCGTTTTCGTCGCGGCCCGCGCATCAAATTTGCGCTTTAGCCGCCAAAGCAGATAGCCGCAAACGACCGCAATCAACGCCAGCTGGATAAATTTGAGCCATTCTCCCAGAAACGCGAACATCGAAAATGCCACGCCTCGGTTGTATGCAAGCACTAGCGAAAAGTACTCGCCCTGCCACGAAAAACCGCCCAAAAATATCTGCTTGACCGCCTGATCGAGTGCGAAAACGACAAAAAACGCCGCGAAAAAAACGCCTAAAATTTTAGCCATTTAGAGCTTTTAGGAAAAATTTTTCGACCTCGTCCATGCGGGTTTTTAGCGCGTCGGCACACTTGCCTTCGATCAAAAGCCTGATGAGGTTTTCGGTGCCCGAGTAGCGAAATAGCGAGCGGATGCCCTCTTTTGCGAGGCTTGCTTCAAGCTCTTTTAGTCCGGCGATGCTTTCAAGCGGCTTTTTCTCGGTTATCTTTAAATTTAGCAAAATTTGCGGATACGGTTTTATCTCGCTTAAAATTTCGCTCGCTTTTTTGCCTTTTTTTAGCACTAGCGCCGCAAACTGCAGCGCCGCCACGAGTCCGTCGCCCGTCTTTGCGTAGTCGCTAAAGATGATGTGACCGCTTTGTTCGCCGCCGAAATTCGTGCCGTTTTCTTTCATCTTTTCAAGCACGTATTTGTCGCCGACATTTGCGCGTAGAAGCTTGATTTTGTGGGATTTTAGATAGTCTTCAAGCGCTGCATTGCTCATCACGGTAGCCACGACCGCGCCGCCTTTTAGGGCTTTGTTTTCTTGCAAAAATGCCGCCATGACGCCTAGCAAACTATCGCCGTTTGCCACCTCGCCGCACTCGTCGACGACTACGAGTCTATCGGCGTCGCCGTCAAACGCAAAGCCTAAATCCGCTCTTAATCGCACGACCTCGGAGGCTAAATTTTGCGGATAGAGCGCGCCGCAGTTTAGGTTTATGTTGCTGCCGTTTGGCTCGTCGTTGATGACGATGGTTTCGGCGCCAAGCTCGCTAAAGATAGTCGGAGCTACCTTATACGCCGCGCCGTTTGCGACGTCTAAAACCACGCGCAGTCCGTGTAGGCTTAGGTTTTTAGGAAATGAGTTTTTGATCTGCACGATATAGCGGCCGATGACGTCGTCAATGCGCTTTGCGGCGCCGATTTCTAGCATCTGTTTTTGCGATCTTTCTATGAGCGCGTCGTCAAAATAAATCTTTTCCATCTGCGCTTCGGCCTCTTCGCCCAGTTTATTGCCTTCGCTATCAAAAAATTTGATGCCGTTATCGTAGTACGGGTTGTGCGAGGCGCTGATCATGATGCCCGCGTCGCAGCGCATATCTTCAGTGAGAAACGCGATCGCAGGAGTAGGCATCGGGCCGATCTGACGGACGTTGTAGCCTACGGCCGTGAGCCCCGCGACGATGGCGGTCTCGATCATGTAGCCGCTTTTGCGCGTGTCTTTGCCTAGTAAAATAGTATTTGTATGCGACGCAAACTGTCTAAAATATATCCCTGCAGCCATAGCAAGGCGCATGGATGTTGCGGCGGATAGTTTTTCGCCGGCTTTGCCGCGGACGCCGTCGGTACCGAATAGTTTCATTATCTTTCCTTTTTTAAAATTTCTACGGCCTTATCTCTTGAGTATATTTAAAAGGGCTAGCAAAAATAAATGCTCACGGACGACCAGTCCGCTCCGCTTTATTTTTGCGTCGCAACTTTTAAATCTATCTCAAGATATAAAGCCTTATCAACTTTTTGGGCGCCAAACACTGCGCCTTTAAATTTATGGTAAGATAAAATTTGCCCGCCAAATTCCATAAATTCATTAAATTTTCGACCTATTTTATCAAAAAATATCCAAATTTAAGTTGTAAATTTCCTCGCTTTAAATTTTACTTAAATTAAGCGAATTTTAAAACTGGTTTTTATATAATCACGGACTAAAATTATGAAAAAAGGGACATTATGGCAAACCATAAATCTTCTGAAAAAAGAGCTAGACAGACTATCAAAAGGACTGAAAGAAACAGATTTTACCGCACTAGGCTTAAAAATATCACTAAAGCCGTGCGCGTAGCCGTTGAGGCAGGCGATAAAGAAGCCGCGCTAAACGCGTTTAAAGTGGCAAACAAAGATTTCCACAGCTTCGTTAGCAAGGGCTTTTTGAAAAAACAAACAGCTTCTCGCCGCGTAGGACGTCTCGCAAAACTCGTAAACAAACTATCTGCTTAATCTAAATTTTAATGTTAGCCGACAAACTGCAGCCTTTTTTGGATCGCTACGACGAGCTCTCTCGTCTGCTTAGCGATCCGTCTATCACAAACGATATCGCAAATATGACCAAGCTCTCAAAAGAGCAATCAAATTTAGAAGATATCGCCTCGGCTGCAAAGTCATATCTGCAAACTCTCTCAAACATCGAGGAGAACAAGGCTCTGCTCGATGACGCCGAGCTTGGCGAACTAGCCAAAGACGAACTCAAAAATCTCGAATCCCAAAAAGAAAATCTCGAAGAAGAGATTAAAATTTTACTCCTTCCAAAAGATCCAAATGACGATAAAAACGTATTTTTAGAGATCCGCGCGGGTACCGGCGGAGACGAAGCGGCGCTTTTTGCGGGCGATTTGTTTAACGCCTACGCGAGATACGCCGAACTTCGCGGGTATAAATTTGAGATCGTGAGCCAAAGCGAGGGCAACACGGGCGGCTTTAAAGAGATTATCTTGCTGATAAAGGGCAAGGGGGCATACTCGAGGCTCAAATTTGAGGGCGGCACCCACCGTGTCCAGCGCGTGCCCGAGACCGAAAGCCAAGGCCGCGTGCATACCTCGGCCGTCACCGTCGCTATCATGCCCGAGGTCGAAGATAGCGAGATCGAGATAAATCCAAACGACCTTCGCATCGACGTTATGCGCAGCTCGGGCCACGGCGGACAGTCGGTAAATACGACCGACTCTGCGGTGCGAATCACTCACATCCCCACAGGCATCGTCGTCACGAACCAGGACGGCAAAAGCCAGCACAAAAACAAAGAAGCCGCGATGAAGGTACTAAAAGCGCGCCTTTACGAGATACAAGAAGAAGAGCGCCTGGCTAAAGAGACCAGCGAGCGCAAAAGCCAAGTCGGCACTGGCGACCGCTCGGGACGTATCCGTACCTACAACTTCCCGCAAAACCGCATCAGCGACCATCGCATAAATTTGACGCTTTATCGCCTCGACGCGATAATGGCGGCAGGGCTTTTCGACGAAATCATCGAGCCGCTGATTGCGCATTATCAAGCCGAAGCGATCTCGGACGCCGAAATTTAAGCTGCTATAAATTTTACGTAATTTTAAATTTTACTCTGCGAGCGGTTGTGTTCTAGAACGTTTTCATTAAATTCGTGTTTTGATTTTTACTTTGCGCTACTGCCGTTAAATTTTATAAAACCGTAAACCGTTTTGACAAATAAATCGCGATCTTTTAGGCGGCCGTGGCGTTTGTTTTGCGGATTAATTTAGTATAAAGAGTTCGCGCCAGTTTTCGTTTGCTAAATTCAGAAATATTTTCTTGCTCTTTTAGACAAATTTAAACCCAGTGCAAATTTACATTATTACATTAAGATTTTTCGGCTTGGCAGCTCAAATCAAGATATATAAAAAGTACCGAGATAAAAGCAAATTTATAAAATTATTTAGCTACGAAGCCATCCTTTTGTCGTAACTTCGTTTAAGACTCTGCGCTCACGCATAAGAGCCGCAGACTTTGCAAGCTTATAGCTTACGTCGGTACCGCATTAAATTTAACATCGCCCACCGAATTTATCGCTTGCGATTAGTTAGATTAGCTTCCGCTTTAGGCGTAGTTTCTTGCGCTAGGACCGTCTCGTCCTACTTTAGCGCCTAGGCGTTAAATTTGCCGATTTTATCTATCTTTGCGCGATTTTTTATTAGCTTTATAGGCGCTTGATGGCTTTTGCCTTTGCCGACTCGCACGGGGCGCGGATGTTTGAAAACTTTCATCTCTACGCTTACGCGAAATAACGTCTTACATGCTTGCCTTGCTTTATTGGCGGCGCTCAAGGGACAAATTTGGCGCTTACGCGGGTCTATTTTTGCAAAGGTTTAGGCTGAGGCGTTTTATCTTTTAAGTCTTTTTTTGTTATAAATTTAATGCGATTTTGCTTCTTTGGCTTACATTAATTAAGCTTTGCGAACAAACGAGTGCTTTGTATTTGCCTGTTTAAGCGGCATTTGCTGAACTGCTTACAAAATCTCCTAAGGCCTTACAGGCTTTGGCGCATAAAACGCGCATTTGCAGCTCAGTTGCAATTTCCGAGACCGCTTACGCTAGCTCAAAGCTTTGCGGCGCAGCACCAGCTTGCGGGTAAAGTGCCGACCTTTGTAGTCCTACTAAATTGGTAACGCAGTCACCTTTGCTACGGCAAAACGCGGGCTAAATTTTACCGGTTAAAATTCGTACGATAGTTTCGGGCAAAATTTCATGCTCTATCTCGTGGATTTTAGCCTCGTAAGCTTCAAAGCTCATTCCCGCGCTCTTTTCAAACGCGTGCTGAGCGATGATCTTGCCGCCGTCTAGCTCCTCGCTGACCCAGTGCACGCTCACTCCGCCCACCTTCATATCGCTATCAAAGCTCTCCTTTATCGCGTGCGCGCCCTTAAAAAGCGGCAGCAGCGACGGGTGCAAATTTATCGCACGAATCTGCCTCGTAAAAACGGGCGTAAGGATGCGCATAAAGCCTGCAAGCACCGTTAGATCGACGTTAGCGCGCTTTATTTGCGCTACGACTGCGGCGTCGAATTCCTCTCTAGAGGTAAAATTAACATGCTCGATTACGACGCTTTGCAGGCCGTATTTTGCGGCTTTTGCTATGCCGCCTGCGTTAGCTTTATTCGTTAGCGTTAGCGCGACTTCGATCCTGGTTTCGCCAAAAACTTTGCCGTGCAGCCTCTGCAAAATCGCCTCCAAATTCGAGCCGCCGCCGCTAAATAAAACGGCTATTTTTTTTGTAAGCATTTGAGTCCTTTGATGACGTCCGCGGCCGTGAGCGCGTAGTCGTTGATTTTGGTTTTGCGAGCGGCTAACGCGTGAGCTAACGTGCCCGAGATCGCGGCGTTTAGCGGATCGTAGCCCTGTGCGAGCAGTCCCGCGACGATACCGCTTAGCGCGTCTCCGCTGCCGCCTTTTGCTAGCGCGGCGCTGCCGTGCGTCATGACGTAGACCTCGCCGCCTTGCGCGATTAGCGTATTTGCGCCCTTTAACACAAGCACGCATTTAAAATTTCGGCTAAAAACTTGAGCGAGTTTGAAGCGATTTCTTTGCACTGCGCCGGCGTCAAATTTGCCTAGATTCGCAAGCTCTAGTAAGCTCGCAAACTCCTTTGGATGCGGCGTTATCACGACATTTATGCTATTTAAAAGCTCAAGCGTACGCGGCTCGTAGCAAAGATCGGCGTCGACAACGAGCGCGTCTTTTGTTTTTAGCTCGCTAAAAAGCTCGTCTTTTTGCGTCTCATCAAGCTCGCCAAGCCCCATACCGACGGCTCCGACTCGCATTTTGGGCGTTATGCGCGCGCTTTGCATTAAAACGGGTTCAATGTTTAAATTTTCGCCCACGACGCTAACAAGTCCCGCGCCGATAGTTAGCGCGGCAAGTCCCGCTATGCGCGCCGCTCCGCCCTTTTGGCCGCTCACGACAAACACGTGTCCAAAGTCGCCTTTGTTAGCGTTTTGCTTTGCGCGAAACGGCAAATTTAAATCGCCTTTTCCAAGCTTATAAAAGCTCGTCCCCGCCTCATAAAGCTCGCGCGAAAGACCCAAATTTGCGACCTTTACGTGCCCTACGAAATCCTTTGCGAAGTCGCTATAAAGCGCTAGCTTTAACGCACCCATCGTCACGGTCGTATCGGCCTTAAAGACCGCGCCTTGCGAAACTCCGTTTTTATCGAGTCCGCTCGGGATGTCGCAGGCGAGCTTATAGGCGGGTTTTGCGTTTAGCAGATTTATCAAATTTATCATCCGCTCGTCTAGCTCGCGGCTAAGTCCGGTTCCGAAAATCCCGTCGATGATGCAGTCAAATTCGTCGCTTTGCGTCAAATTTGAGATCAAATTTACGCCGCATTTTAGCGCTCTAGTTAGCTCGGTTTTTGAGATTTCGTTTTGTTTGTCGCCGGCTAAAAATGCGAAACAATCAAATTTATCGCCCAAAAGCCGAAGCGCTGCGAGCACGTCTGCTCCGTTGTTTCCGCTGCCGATAACGCCTAAAATTTTACGGCGTTTGGTCGATGATTTTTTAAACTTACTTCGCACGGCGCGAGCTAACGCGCTAGCGGCATTTTGCATCAGCACTTCAGTACTCAGCCCAAACTCGCTCACGGCTCTAGCGTCAAGCTCCGCCGTATCCCAAAATAGCTTTTTCATGCGCCCTCCTGCTTCACTCGGTAGCTCAAAGCCTCTAAAATGTGCGGCTTTTTGATGATACGCGAGCCCTCGATGTCGGCGATAGTGCGGGCGACTTTTAGGGTTTTGTTTATGGCGCGGCGACTGAGTAAAAATCTCTGCGTCGCATGATCTAGCACGCCGCTCGCCTCGTCGTCGCAAACGCAAAATTTAGCAATCTCTTCGTCGCTAAGCTTGCCGTTTAACTCGCTTTGAGCGCGCGAGATTTGCGTCTCAAACACGCGCAGCACTGTATCTTGCATCGATTCACTCGTGACGTCGCTTCTATCATTGGCGCTCACTTCATCCATCTGTACATGAAGGTCGATGCGGTCAAGAACGGGTGCAGAGATACGCGATTTATAGCGCTTGATCTCGAGCTCCGAGCATTTACACTCTAGATTTTTGGAAAGTAAATTGCCGCAAGGGCAAGGGTTCATCGCGGCTACAAACATAAATTTAGTCTCATACGTGATTTTTGAATTTACGCGCGAGATGTTGATTTTGTAGTCCTCCAGCGGCTCGCGCAGACTCTCTAAAATTTGCGGCGCAAAGTGCGGAAGCTCGTCGAAAAATAAAATCCCGCCGTTAGCTAGCCCGACCTCGCCGATCCTAGCCGAGCTCGATCCGCCGCCGAAAATAGAGCTGCGCGTGCTCGTGTGATGAGGCGAACGAAAGGCGCGCAGGGCAGAAAATTCGCTCTCCTGCTGATTTAACGAATTATAAGCGCAGCTAAGCAAGATCTCATCCAAGCTTTGCGGCGGCAAAATGTAGCGCAGGCGCTTGGCGCTCATGCTCTTGCCGCATCCGGGGCTGCCCTCAAAGATAACGTTGTGCATACCGCAAGCAGCCACCAGACAGGCTCTTTTTGCTCTGCTTTGGCCTTTTACGTCGCTAAAATTTAGCTCGAAATTTTGATTTTTTACGAAGCTCTTTTCGCCGATTTTGATCAAATTTGAAAAAAGCGGATGAACGCTGCCTACCCTGCGCGAGGCGGCAAACTCTGGCTCGAGGAAAAATTTGATCGCCTCGGCTAAATTTGAAACGGCGTAAATTTCTAAATTCGGTATCGCGCCCGCTTTTTGCGCTATCTCTTGCGGTATCAGTACGCGAGAACCGGGTGCTTTGGCGCTCAAAAAAAGCAAGATAGAAAAAAGGCTCGCCGTGCTTTTGACGCCGCCGTCAAGCCCCAACTCGCCGAATACAAAAACAGGCTCGAAGTCGCGCTCTTTTTGCAAGGCGATTAAAAGCGCGATGGGTAGATCGAAGTGGCTGCCTGATTTTGGCATATCGGACGGAGATAAATTTATGATGATTTTTTGCGCGGGGAAAGAAAAATTTAACGATAAAAGCGCTGATTTTACGCGTTCGGCGCTCTCTTTGATCGAAGCACCAGCAAGCCCTACGATATTTAGCGCGGGCAAACCGCGGTTAAAACTGGACTCGACTTCCACAAGCTGCAATTCGTCGTTATAAGTGGCGCATTTTAGGGCTTTCATGCGTTTTTTTGCTTTTTATACTCTTTGTCGAATTTTTTGCGTTTGTTGTAGCCGATGCGCTCGATAAAAAGGTGTCCGTCTAGATGATCCATCTCGTGCTGGATCGCGACCGACAAAAGCCCTTCAGTCTCGAGCTCTCGGCGCTGTCCGAAGCGGTCTTGATACTCTAGCGTTATAAACTCGGCTCTTTTTACGTCCTCGTAGTATCCAGGCACGCTAAGGCAGCCTTCTTGGTAGATTATCTCGCCTTCTTTGCGTAAAATTTTGGGATTTATGATTTCTAGCAGATCCTCTTTGCGCTGTTCTTTACTCTCTTCGTCTACTAAATTTACGATCAAAACCCGCTTAGCCTCGCCCGTCTGGATGGCGGCTAGTCCGATGCCGTTTTTAGCGATCATGGTCTCATACATGTCGTCTAAAAATTTATGCAACTCGTCGTCAAAAACTTTAACTTCAAGCGATTTGACGAAGAGTTTTTTGTTCGGATAGGTTAGGATTTCTAGTATCATTTGCCGCCCTCGCCGGGTAGGATAAGGTAGCGTTTACCGTCTTTACCGGTGTCTTTTAGCGCATCAAGCGCGCTAGAAAGCAGCTCCTCGACGGTCTTTTGCCCCCCTAGAGCGCAGGCTACCACCTCCATATCAAAATCGATCTTTTCGTCGTTTAGCATAAAAGAAGTGCCGTAAAACATCTCCGTTATACGTTCGCACGCCTTTTGCGCGCCGACGATATCGGTATGGCGCATCAGCATCGCAAAGCACCCGTCGCCGTAATGCGCCAAAATATCGCTGCGCCTTGAGGTGCGAAGTAGCATACGCGAGATGTTTTTTAGCACTGCATGTTTGCCTTTTGAGCCGATGTCTTGCAGTGAAGTTTCTTTTGGCTTGATTAGCATTAGCGAGGATTTATAGCCGTATTTTTGGATATTACCGACCTCCATATCCAGCGTCTTTAGGAAAAATTTTCGGTTATAGATATCAAATTTAGGATCATAGACGGACTGTTCTTCTACTATCTTAAAAACTTTGCCGACCTCATCGTAGCTGGTTTTTATGACCTCGATATGCTTATCCATCAGCGTATTTAGCTTGGCTAGATCATCGCTAAATGCGTTAAAGACGCTTTGATTAGCCAGTAAATTTCCGTTTGGATCGAGGCTGTCTAGGCGTTTTTTAACGACGGCTTTTAGTACGGATAGATTTTTATAAATGAGTGCGACGGCTTGCAACATGCTTTTTATCTGTATAAAGCTATTTTTTACCTCGCGTTCGATGCTGATTTGTCTATCGTCTTCTAGCCTGCCGATTTCATCTTCTATTTTGATGATTTCTCCGACTTTTTTTTTGAAGTCGTCCGGTTGCTTTTCGAGTATTTTTTCAAAAAATATTGAATAATTTTTGGGTATCGAGGGGATATTTTCCTCAGCTAGCTCTTTTATGATAGCCTCGGAAAATCCGTAAATACCCATATCGCCGCCGTTATCCTCGTCCTTTCCCGCGCCGACGCGTCCAGGATTTTGTGCGCTTTGCGGGAGCTGTTTTTCGCTTTTTTTGTCGTCTATCTTTAGCAAAATTTACTCTTTATTTAAAGCTTTTTTCTAAAACCTTATCTATCAGTCCGTATTCTTTAGCCTCCGCAGAACTCATGAAAAAGTCTCTGTCGGTGTCTTTTTGGATTTTAGCTAGTTTTTGACCCGTATTTTTAGCTAGGATCGCGTTTAAAATTTCTTTCATACGCAAGATTTCCTTCGCCTGGATCTCTATATCCGTCGCCTGTCCGCGCGCGCCGCCTAAAGGCTGGTGGATCATGATGCGCGAATTTGGCAACGCATAACGCTTACCCTGCGCGCCGCAACTAAGCAAAAACGCGCCCATAGACGCCGCCTGACCTATGCAGATCGTGCAGACGTCGGGCTTGATGTAGTTCATCGTATCGTAAATGCTAAATCCGCTCGTTATCACGCCGCCGGGGCTATTTATATATAGATATATGTCTTTGTCTGGATCTTCGGCCTCTAAAAACAGCATCTGAGCCACGATCGCAGACGCCATGCCGTCCTCGATCTCGCCACTAAGCATTATTATGCGGTCTTTTAGCAGGCGCGAGTAGATGTCGTAGCTTCTCTCGCCCTTGCTCGTGCGCTCGATGACGTAGGGGATGTAGTAGCTCATTACTCCGCCTTTTTCTCTTTTTTATCGTTTTTCTCGCTCTTTAGCGCGAACATCTCGTTAAATAGCTTCTCCTCGATCATCGACATTTTGATCGCAGGTAAGATTCCTTGATTTTTGTAGTTTTCAAGGTGCTGTTTCGGATCTACACCCGAGCGGTACGCCTCAAAATACACCGCTTGGATCAGCTCTTGATCGCTTACTTTGATATCTCTGCGGCGTGCTAGCTCGTCTATTATAAACGTTAGCTTCACGCTTTTTACGGCGTCGTCGCGGTATGTCTCGCGCTGTTTAGTTAGAGCGTCTTTATCCTCTCTAAATTTAGCCATCTGCTCAGGCGTAAAGCTACTCCAAGCGCCGCGGAACTGCATATCCATCTCTCGCTCTACGATGTTTTTTGGCACGTCGAAGTTAAATTTAGCCACGATCGCGTCGGCAAATTTAGGCTTTAGCTCCTCGTTTACGTTTTTAGCGTGCTTGTCGGCCTTGATCTGCTCTTTTAGTCTCTCTTCAAACAGCTCGACGCTTACTTTTTCCTCGCCCGGCATGATGCGTTTTAGCATCTCTTCGTCGATCTCTTCAGGCACTTTTTTACCTTGGATTTCGTGTAGCTTTACTTTAAACGTCGCGTCTTTGCCCGCAAGGTGCGCAGCGCCGTACTCGGCCGGAAATTTAACCTTCACGTCGCGCTCTTCACCGACTTTTAGCCCGATCATGCCGTCCTCAAAGCCCGGTATAAACTGTCCCGAGCCGATTTCTAGCAGGTAGTTTTCGGCTTTGCCGCCCTCAAACGCAGCGCCGTCTACAAAGCCCTCAAAGTCAAATTTGGCAAAATCGCCCTTTTCAAGCGCGGCTTTTTCCACTTTTTCTAGCGGAGCCATCATTTTTAAAATTTCGTTTTTTCTCTCGTCGATCTCTTTTTTCGTTACGCGCGGCGCGCTGACGCTCTCTATCAGCTCCTCGTAGCCGTCGATGTTTATGACGGGTTTAAACGAGATTTCGATCTCTGCGTCGATCTCGTTCTCGCCCCTGTCGAATTTCGTGACGATCGGCTCGCCGATAACCTCTTCAAATTTTCTATTTAGCTCTTTTAGACCTGCGTCGATCGCGTCTTTTAGCGCGTCTTGCTCGGCATCGGCGGTTAGCTCTTTTTCGTAACGTTTTAGTACTACGTTCACAGGCACTTTGCCCGCTCTAAATCCGTCTATTTTCATATTTTTCGCAGCTTTTTTAGCGGCGTTTTCGAGTTTGGCTTTTACGTCCGCACTCGGTATTTTCGCACTTAGCGAAGCATTTACGGCGTCGATCGCCTTGGTTTTGATTTGCATTAAATTCCTTTAAAAAATAAAAATTTCCTAGAGTGTAGCAAAATTTTCCTTATTCATAGTATAAATTTAAGCGCGCGAAAGGCGAATTTAAGTAAAATCGTTTATCAAATTTACACAGGCGAAATGAATCAGGAACGCAAATGCAAAAAAATTTAGAAAATGAGGATTTAAAAAAAGAAAAGTTTGAAAGCTGCGTCGAGCAGATGCTAAATCTAGTCGGCGAAGACCCGCACAGAGAGGGGCTAGCTAAAACTCCCGAGCGCGTTTTTAAAGCTTACGAGTTTTTAACGAGCGGCTACTGGCAAGACCCCAAAGTCGTGCTAAACGACGCGCTGTTTGATAGCTCAAATAACGAAATGGTGCTCGTGCGCGATATCGAATTTTATAGCCTTTGCGAGCATCATTTGCTGCCGTTTTTCGGGCGCGTGCACGTAGCCTATATCCCAAACCATAAGGTCGTGGGCCTTAGCAAAATCCCGCGCATGGTAAATATCTTCGCCCGCCGTCTGCAGATCCAAGAGCAGCTTACAGAGCAGATCGCGCAGGCCGTGCAAGAGGTCATCAAGCCAAAAGGCGTGGGCGTCGTCATCGAGGCGCGCCACATGTGCGTGGAGATGCGAGGCGTGGGTAAGATCAACTCGACCACGACAACATCGGCGCTGCGAGGATGTTTTTTAAATAGTAGCGAGACTAGGCGCGAGTTTTTCTCCCTTATAAATTCGCACAAAGAAGTGAGATTTTAGTGGGTTTAGATAGCTTAAAATCAAAACTGGGCGCAAATTTATCTCTCTCTAGCGTCTTTGGCGTGATCGAGCGAATTTCTGCTACGACGATAGAGATCTCGGGCCTTCGCCCTAGCATCGGCGACATCGTGCAAATTTGCGCTAAAGATAGAAGCAAAAGCGGACTAGCGATGGTGACCGAGGTGCGGCAAAATACCGCGCTCATCTCGCCTTTTGGCTTTGTAGAAGGCTACAAAATCGGCGACTTCGTCTATCAAAGCGACCAAGGCATGAAAATCCCCGTCGGCGACGCTCTTTTAGGGCGCGTGGTGGATCCGTTTATGAATCCAAAAGACGGCAAAGGCGCGATCGCCGCCACCGAGTACGCTCCGATAATGCGCGCTCCGATCGATGCGATGAAACGCGGGCTGATAGATGAAATTTTTAGCGTCGGGGTTAAAAGCATAGACGGACTGCTAACCTGCGGCAAAGGCCAAAAACTTGGCATTTTCGCGGGCTCTGGCGTAGGTAAAAGTACACTCATGGGCATGATAGTAAAAAACTCGCAAGCACCGATCAAAGTAGTCGCGCTCATCGGCGAGCGCGGCCGCGAGGTGCCGGAATTTATAGAGAAAAATTTACGCGGCGATCTAAGCGGAACCGTCGTCATCGTAGCCACTAGCGACGATAGCCCGCTGATGCGAAAATACGGCGCGTTTTGCGCGATGAGCGTGGCTGAATACTTTAAAAACCAAGGCAAAGACGTACTTTTCATCATGGATAGCGTGACGAGGTTTGCGATGGCGCAGCGAGAGATCGGGCTGGCGTTAGGCGAACCGCCGACGTCCAAGGGCTATCCGCCCTCCGTGCTCACCCTACTGCCTCAGCTGATGGAGCGCGCGGGCAAAGAGGAGGGCAAGGGCAGCATAACGGCCTTTTTCACGGTGCTTGTAGACGGCGACGACATGAGCGATCCGATAGCCGACCAGAGCCGCTCGATCCTAGACGGCCACATCGTGCTTAGCCGCGAGATGACGGACTTTGGCATCTACCCGCCCATAAACATATTAAACTCCGCCTCGCGCGTGATGAGCGACATCGCGAGCAAAGAGCACAGAGCAAACGCCGCCAAGCTAAAGCGCCTCTACTCGCTCCTCAAAGAAAACGAAGTCCTGCTACGTATCGGCGCGTATCAAAAAGGCAGCGACAAAGAGCTAGATCTTGCCATCTCGAAAAAAGAATTTATAGATAACTTCCTAAAACAAGACGCCGAAGAGGGCTTTAGCTTCGAGCAGACGCAAGAGCTGCTGGGCGGGATAAATTAGCCCCAAATTTGCAAAAAAGGCAAAAATGAAAAAAATTTTAGCTGTGCTGCTTCTAGGCTTGCTCGGCCTTGAAGCTAAGATAATCGGGCAGGGCGAGCTAGCGGACTACGGGCTGGTTTTTGCGGACGGCAATGCCGTGGATAAAGACGGCAACATAAAAGCCGTAGGTAAAAATTTTATGGTCACGGGAAGCTTTTCCGACGGTCTTTGTGTGGTTTTTATAGGCGAACAGACCTTTTTTATGGACGAAAACGGCAGATTCGCCGTGCGTTTGGCTTTACAACCAGCTTTACCGAGGGGCTGGCAGCCATCGTCAAAAACGGTAAATTCGGCTTCATAGACAAAACGTGCAGGATCATAGTAGAACCCAAATTTGACTATACGGGTATAGCTTTTGGAGACGGCGCGATGATTGTAGGCGAGATGAAATACGGCAGGATGAAATACGGCTACGTGGATAAAAACGGCAAAACTATCATTCCTCCGCGCTACGACGAGGCAACGTATTTTTCCGAGGGGCTAGCCTCGGTGCGTATTGCCGACAAATGGAGCGTGATAGACAAAAGCGGCGCTACCGTTTCAAAGCTAAATTTGGGCCGCCCGGTAACTTTTACGGAAGGCTTGGCGCCCGTAAAATTTAACGGACTCTACGGCTTTGTGAACAAGGGCGCAAACATCGTTATAGAGCCTAAATTTGAATCAGCGTCGCTCTTTAGCGAAGGGCTGGCGGCCGTAAAATCAGGCGGCAAATGGGGTTTCATAGACAAAAGCGGAAATTTCGCGATAGAGCCGCGTTTTAACGAAGTAAATCACTTTAAAGAAGACCGCGCCGTAGTGAGGGTCGGCGAGCTGTGGGGCGTTATAGATAAAAGCGGTAAATTTATCCTTGAGCCGCAAAAATTCGACTATATATTTGACGAGTTTTACGGCGGAATGTTAAATTTCAGCATAAATAGAAAAAGCGGTTGCCTAGACGTAGACGGCAAGGTCGCCATAGAACCGAAATTTGACGACATATACGTTTTTGAGGGCGACGCGACGGCCGCTAGCGTAGACTACAAACACGTGTTTATCGACAAAAAGGGCCGAATTTTGCCCATTTCTTACTACTTTGAGATAGAAGATTGAGCCAAATAGCGCAAAGGATGAAATTGCCGCGCGGCGAGATTTTGCGGGGCGGTAAATTTAAATCCGCGCAGCGACTAAATGCCTAAACGATAGGCGAAACGGCTATTTTAAGTAAATTTAGGGCGGATTTGCACGAGAGTTCACGAATTTAACAAAAAACAAATAAAACGGAAAGAGAATGCGAAATTTAATGAAAGCCGCGCTTGCAAGCGCGCTAATACTTAGCGGCTGCGCGAGCGGTAAAAACTACGCAAATCCGCATCTAGCGCAACTAAAAGGGCAACATATCCTAACCCTCGTAGACCGCGCGGATTTTGCCGACGTTTGCATGCGAGAGGACGGATCTAAGGTTTATTATTTGCAAAATAGCGCAAAAAGCGGCGAGCCGGGGAGGACTTGCGATGAGGTGGCGCCTAGCAAACTAAACGCGGCGTTTTTCGTCACCGACGAGGACGGCGTCATAACCGGCTACGACGAGATAGGGGGCGCGCCCGTAGCTAACTACGAGCCGATGTTTGCGGATCTGTTTAGCCCGCTAAAGGACGAGAGGTGAGGCTTGCGCTTTGGCTAACGATACTTGCGGTAAATCTCGCCTCGGGCGAGCTTTTTGACGCCGTTAAAAGCGAGTATCTAAGGCTTTTTAACGAACAAAACTACGGCGCCGCGCTAGAAATTGCTCTGCAAGCCGCAGAAGGCGCGGACGCGCAGGCGCAGCTAGAGGCGGGCTACGTTTACGAGACGATTTACGGGGACTACGTTCGAGCGGTGCGCTATTACAAGCTCTCCGCAAGCGGCGGCGAACCCCAAGCAGCGCTAAATTTGGGCTATTTGTTTTTGCGGATGAGCGATTATTCGCGCGCGCTAGGCTATATCGGCGAGGCTTTGGAGCGGCAGGAGGCGCTTGGCAGCGAGCGTGCGGCGGATGGGTATTATCGCCGCGGCATGGTTAGGCTAGATCCGCGCAGAGGCAAGCTTTATGACCCAAAGGCTGCTGCTGCGGACTTTGCTAACGCCGCGCGTCTAGGCGGAGCGGACGGGACGTTTATGCTGGGCGTTTGCTACGGCCTTGGCGTAGGCGTGAGCGCGGACGAGCAAAAAAGCGACGAACTCGTAGAACGAGCCGCCGGTCTAGGCAGCGAGGATGCGCGCAAGGTTTTAAGCGGTTTTGCCGGCATTGCGGACTTTGTTTTTAAATAGCCCTTTGTGGCGTTTTGCTGCGGTGAGGGCGGCTTTGATTTGAGGTTAAATTTAGCGGCAAAGCCTTGCTAAAACTAGGCAAGCGCCCGCAAAAAAATCGGCGCAAGAGTTTAGCTTGTTTTGCAAAAAGCGGACGAAATCGCAACCATTTTAAGATGCGCGCTCTGGTTTTAAAGGCTAAATTTAGGGCGTGAGGCTTGCCGGTAAATTAGCTATTTTTGCGCAAGCAAGCGGGGTGGTGGAGAAAATTTGAGCAGAAATTATGACGAAAATCCGCTGGTTTTACAGGATGATTTTTACCGCATCGCGCTTGGCTGCGCCTTCTTGCTCGGTATTAACCTTTCTATGATATTTCTGATATTTTTTAGCGGCATAGTGGACTGGCAAAGCGGCTCATTTTGGGAGGTTTTTAGGGCAGAGGCGATGAGAGACCCTAAGTTTGCTTCGATGTTTATAGCCGGTATTTTTATGAATATTTTAGCCGCCGCCGACCTAATCAAAAAACTCAAAAATCCCTCGCTCGTTTACCTTTACGAGGATAAAATTTTCCAAACCAAAAGAGGAGTAACGATAAATTTGGCAGATATCGCCCAAATGCGAAAATCGCCCTATCAAATTTTAGGAGCGATACCGAAAAATCCGCTTTCCGCGGTAGCGATTCCATTTATGTTCGTCTTGGTCGCATTTGCTTTTTATACGCTGATTTTTATCACTAGATGCGTGCTCAGGGCCTTTGACAAAGACGTAAATTTAAGCTACTTTTGCAACCTTGCCCTGTTTAGCGAGACTGGCGTTATAAATATTTATTTCATCTCAAAATCAGACTACGCCGCGATGCGTGAGTATTTTATAGGGCGAAACTAGGCACCGATATCGCGAATGCACCTTGGACGGTTAAATTTTACGACGCCAGAAACCTTCAACCGGTTTAAATTTGGCGGCGGCTTTCGTGTTTGTCTTGCATTAAATTTACCGAGCAAGGATACGATTTATCCCGGATCGCCGCTAAATTTACATCTTAAAGGCGCGGGTTTTGTGCGCCGAGATTTCACTGCCTTTGTCTCAAGTCTGCGGCGCGAGTTTTGATTTACTGCGTGCGGTTGTCAAGTTTCTGGGTTTCATTTCTGCAAATTTCATTGACCTGCTCACCCTCGCTATTTCGTAAGATAACCTCGTAGTCCGTAATTTCGCGACCTTTGTTATACCCCTCGATATATCTGAATCTAGATAAAACTATTTTAAAAGATTTTACGTCGTCTAAAGCGTATTTATCGCCAAGCTTGACGTAGTTAAAATTCCTACTAGTAAGCGTCGAAAAATCGCTAAATTTTTGCTTTAAATTTAGCGTATAAATTGCCGTATGAGGCGTATCGTTATCGCAGCGGTTAAATTCGCTCTCATCAAAGGCAAGCGCGAGGCAAATTTCATCTCCGCAGATTACCTTTATATCTTTGGCGCGACTGTTTATACGGATGGTCTGTCGCCAGCCTTCGCCCTCTATCTCAAAGACATTGCGAGCGAGCTTTTTAGCTATTTCATCTCCGACATAGCCTTTGGCTTCTGGTTTATCAGCCCAACCAAGCGCAGAGTAGTTCGGTTTTTGCGGAAAATCTGCAAGCGGAGTTTGAAGCTCGCTTATGGCATTTAAATTTTCCTTTGTACCTTGCGGAACTGCAAAAGAGGTGCCTCTCATAGAGTGTAGATTAAAGAAACCGATAAATTTTCTGACAACTTTATATGCAGTTTGAGAAAATATCTTGGCTTCGTTTTCAAAAAGCGAAATATCGTAGATGCCATATTCATAATATTTAAGTTCTCTTCTTACCCACATCTCATCCGGCGAGCGATCAATCTCGTCGTATCCGTAGTAGAGCCCAGGCATGTCTTTCTGCAGCAAAAAGTCGTCGCGATCGTCATCTTTGTATCTAAGCCAAACTCCGAATTCGTCCTTGATATATAGGTAATCAAACTCCGCGCCCTTCGCAAAATCGCCTTTGCCTAGCCAAAACACGGGCTTTTTGTCTAAGGGCGACAAAGCGGCGACGGGAGGTAAGCCTTGCAGCTCTTTTTCAAATTTTTCATTGATATAATCGCATGCGCTAGTGGGCATACTAGGATCGCAACCCTCGGGCGTATCGACCGAAAAAAGCGAGGTTAGGATTAAATATACAAGTAGCACAAAAACCACGCAAGCGCCGCCTATAACCCAAGCAATAATTTTTAAAATTCTTTTAAAAGCTTTCATATCTAAATTTTATACCATTTCGCCTGAAAAACCACAAATTTTAACTTCAAATTTGCCTTTGCGCCGCGTCAAATTTGGATTTATTTTGCCGATTTTCATCCAAAATGCAAAAATTTTAATTTTTAAATTTTCTAAAACCTTAAGAAATCAAACTAAGTTTAGGATATATTTTATCTTTTTATATCAAATTTGACTGAAAGACCGACGTTTTGCTCATTTGATAAGGAATTTCAATATATAAACTCTATCAAAAACCGGCTAAATTTGAAAAAACTAAGCTAAAATTTTAATCAAAAATTTATAAAATTTGTTATATTATCCTCGCGAAAATAAAAGGGATAAAATATATCCTAATTGATAAAGGTCAAGCGTGAGAGTATATCTAGACAACAATGCCACGACAATGGTCGATCCCGAAGCTTTCGAGCTTATGAGGCCGTTTTTCTGCGAAAAATACGGCAACCCAAACTCGCTTCATAGATTTGGCTCCGAGACGCACCCCGCGCTTCGCCGCGCGATGGATCAGCTATACGCAGGCATAAACGCAAGCGATAACGACGATATCGTGGTAACAAGCTGCGCCACCGAGAGCAACAACTGGGTGGCTAAGGGCGTTTTTTTCGATCATATATTAAATAAAGAAAAGGATCACGTCGTAATCAGCGCCGTCGAGCATCCGGCGATCGCGGCGACGTTTGAGTCGCTCAAGAAATACGGCGTGCGCGTGAGTTACGTACCCGTAAACGAAAACGGTCTGCTCGATCCAAACGATCTAAGAAAGCTCATCGACGATAAAACCGCGCTAGTTAGCATCATGTGGGCAAATAACGAAACTGGCACGATTTTCCCGATCAAAGAGTGCGCACAGATCGCTCACGAGCACGGCGCGCTATTTCACACCGACGCGACGCAAACCGTCGGCAAGATCAAGATAAACGTGCGCGAGATGGGCATGGACTTTATGAGCTTTTCTGCGCATAAATTTCACGGACCAAAAGGCGTAGGCGGTCTGTATATCAAGGACTCGCAAAAGCTAACGAGCTTGCTTCACGGCGGCGAACACATGGGCGGTAGACGCAGCGGGACGCTTGACGTCGCTGGTATCGTGGGCATGGCGCAAGCTCTGGAAAACAGCAACAAGCTAATCGAGTTTGAAAATTTGCACGTAAGGCGCCTGCGCGATAAGCTCGAAGATGCGCTGCTGCAAATCCCTGATATATCGGTCGTGGGAGACCGCGCTCACAGGCTGCCAAACACCATACTAGCCGCCGTAAAAGGCGTCGAAGGCGAGGCGATGCTGTGGGATCTAAATCAGGCCGGTATCGCCGCGTCTACGGGCTCGGCGTGTGCATCTGAGACGCTAGAGAGCAACCCGATAATGGAAGCCATCGGTGCTAGCAGCGATCTGGCACATACGGCACTAAGGCTGTCGCTATCGAGGTTTAATACCGAAGAAGAGATCGACTATGCGATAGAGCATATCAAAAAGGCAGTGGTGAGGTTGCGAGCTATTTCAAGCACGTACGCCTATAACCCTAACGGCAAGTAACGGCTTGTCTTTTGAGTGCTTTTTGCGGAGCTTGCTAAAATTTAGCTCGGCGGACTACTTGTCCAGCCTACGCTAAATTTTACCTGCGCAACCCCAAAAATCATCTCAAAATACTTTGCCTTAACAATTTAAATTTCATAAATTTGGTTCAAATTTGGGTTTTTAAAAGCCCAAATTTGAGTTAAATTTAAAAGGAAGCGGGCGGCAGTATCGCGAAATGGATTTGAATGTTGTGAAGCAAAAATGAGCAAGGCTAACCAAATAGGTTGCCGCAGCGATATTTTTGCAAGCTCATTCAAAGACGCTCGCGAGACAACGCCTCTAAAAAGGAAATAAAATGGCAAAAAATAATCTAATAGGCGGTTCGATTTGGGACGAATACTCCCAAAACGTCCAAGACCGCATGAACAATCCTAAATTTATGGGCGAGATAACGCAAGACGAGGCCAAAGCAAGAGGCGGTAAGCTCATCGTAGCGGACTTTGGCGCCGAAAGCTGCGGCGACGCGGTGAGGCTGTATTGGCTCGTAGATGAGAAAACCGACCGCATCATGGACGCTAAATTTAAAAGCTTTGGCTGCGGCACGGCGGTGGCTAGCTCAGATACGATGGCCGAGCTTTGCGTCGGCAAGACCGTGGACGAAGCGGTCAAAATCACCAACATCGACGTGGAAAAAGCCATGCGCGACACCCCAGACGTCCCGGCCGTCCCGCCGCAAAAGATGCACTGTTCGGTCATGGCCTACGACGTTATCAAGGCCGCCGCGGCGCAGTATAAGGGCGTGGATCCGGAGCATTTTGAGGACGAGATCATCGTGTGCGAGTGCGCGCGCGTTAGCCTAGGCACGATCAAAGAGGTCATCCGCCTAAACGACCTACACACGGTCGAGGAGATCACGCAATACACCAAAGCAGGCGCCTTTTGCAAATCCTGCGTGCGCCCGGGCGGACACGAAAAGCGCGAGTATTATCTCGTGGACATCCTCGCAGACACCAGAGCCGAGATGGAGCAGGAGAAAAAGCAAGCCCTCATCGACGCGCAGGCTGCGGGCAAATTTGACGACGTGAGCTTTGAAAATATGACCGTCGTGGGCCAGCTAAAAGCCATCGAGAGCGTCATAGATAGGGATATCCGCCCGATGCTGATGATGGACGGCGGCAATATGGAAATCCTCGATCTGCAAAAAGACGCCGAGGGTAAATTTGACGTCTATATCAGGTATATGGGCGCTTGCAGCGGCTGCGCAAGCGGCGCGACGGGCACGCTATACGCGATCGAAAACGTATTGCAAGAAAACCTCAGCCCAAATATCCGCGTCCTGCCTATCTGATCTGTTTTGGACGGCAAATTTGACGCAGCTTAGGGCTCAAATTTGATTAAATTCAGGGCGGTTAATTTAGCCGTCCGAGAAGCTAGTCGCAAATTAAGCTAGCTATTATAAAAGATGGATTGTTTTTTGGGGCGAGAATCTAGCCGCGAGTATTAATTTCGGGAATTATCCCGAAATTAAGCTCTTTTATTTTCTAGGCGGTTTAAAACGGGCTTTAAAAACTCGTCAAATTCGTCCTGTGTTAGCACTCTTTTGCCTAGTTTTTCTTTGCACTCTTTGCCAAGCTCGCACAAAACCTCTCGGTTTGCTATACTTTGAGCCTTGCCGTGTCTTGCTAGTACGGTGTTTAGCTCGTGTTCTTCGGAAAAGTTAACCAACTCTCGATCTGTTGCCATTTTAGCTCCTTTGTTAAGAATTTTCGCAGATTATACAATTTTTAGCTTTAAAATTTAGCTAAATTTAGCGCCGAATTTGGATACTGAATTTGCCTTGCGGTAGCGATTTTGCCGCAGATTTTAGTCTAAATTTACTTGCAAATGCTCAAATTTCTTGCTAAGCAAACAACGGCCGTTACGGGTAGCGTTGGTTTAGCGGCAGATGCGAGTAAAAAGCTATCGTAGCAATAAGCTCGCGTAAAAGCCGTTGTTCCAAAACTACCAAATGTAAATCCAATCAAGCGATGAAGTCGGCGTTTTTTAAATTTTTAGAAATTTGCGCTTCTAGCATTTTGGTCCTTTGCCGCTTTTACTTAGCGCAGCTTGGCTTATGCTCTAAAATTTACGTTAAATTCGGACGGTTAGTTTAGCCGCTCTACTCTATTTTTGTAAATTTGATACGACTTATAATATGGTTTTTGGCGCTACAGAATCGTAAAATCCGCCTTATGAAACAAACAAATTTAGCTGCCCTAACTTTGCGTAAATTTGAGTGCAAAATTTGACTACTAAATTTTATTCTTTTAGCTCCTCGTAAACGCTCTGATTGCGATAAATGCAGGCCGCAATCACTATAACTAGCATCGGAGCTAGTAACAAAAATGCGCCAAAAGCGCCTAATGCTCCATCGCTATGCTGGCTTTTACCGGATAAAGTGATAGGAAGATAAAAAATCAATGCAAAAGTAGCAAAATGCTCTACCGCAAAAATCGTGTCACTTTTTTCGGGATTTTTAATAAAAAGATTGCTGTATTTGCGTTTTAAAATTAAAAATAATAGCGTACAAACAATGGCAGATAGCGCGACTAGATACAAATTATCCATACCTAGATAGTTCAGGGTTAAGCAATAAGCCAATGCCGTAAGAGTCGGAAAATTAAATCTAACCAAGCGATGTATCTGATATCTGCGCTTTAAATTTTTAGGGATTTGTGCTAAGGCTTTGCCGTATTCCAGCGCTTCGGCGATCTTATCTTTTTGCGTTTGCATTTTTGCCTCCTTTTTTGTTATTTTAGCCTAAATTTTAACTCTATCATCACCAAAACCCATCTACCCCAAATTCCAATTTACGAAATTAAATTTTTCTACTTCATTTATCAAAATACCTAAAATTCCGATAATCGTTAATGTATGCGTTTTTAGTGACAAAGTTAAATTTTTGCATATTCGGTTTTTAAGTTTTATAAAAGTTTAAGTTGTTAATATTCGCTCAGATTTTAATACGAAATCAAATTTATTCACAAAGGACAAATCATGTTTAGCGCAAGAAATCAACTAGCTGCACAAATAACAGAGGTAAGAGAGGGAGCGGTAAACTCTCTAATCGTAGCAAAATTGCAAGGCGGAGAGACCGTAAAAGCAACCGTAACCGTAGATAGCCAAAAGGCTCTAGATCTAGTGGCTGGTAAAAAGGTAGTTTATCTATTTAAAGCTTCTTCTATCATAGTAGCTAAAGGCGATAACGGTCTAAAGCTAAGCGCTACTAACCAACTAAAAGGTAAGGTAGTAAAAGTAGTAGAGGGTGCGGTAAATGCCGAAGTAGATATCGAGATAGCGGGCGGAGATAAGCTAAGCGCTATCATCACTAACGAATCTGCTAAAAACCTATCTCTAAAAGCAGGCGATGAGGTAACGGCTATCATTAAAGCTAGCCATATCATCATAGGCGCTTAATTCTTTCAGTAGCGAGCGTTTTAATTAATGCTCGCTAAATTAAACCCAATAACTCAAATCAAATTTACTAACTTAAATAGCAAGGCGGAGCGGCTTTGCTGATTTAAATTTGATCCAAATTTATCTTGCTTTGACTAAAAACCAAATTTAATCGTTTTTATCTACCTGCACGAACGCCCAGTGCATAAATTCTTGCCTTGGTTTGTATTTGCCGCTGTTAAAATACTCCGCCAGCCGCGCCTCCTCAGTTTCGCTTAGCTTGCCGCCAAGCCCCCAGCGCGTCTTTTGGATGAGCTCCTGCGCACTTGCTTCCGGACCCGCATGACACTTAGCCTTTATGTAGCTTAGGCTTGGCAAATAGCCCATTTGAAACAAGATGTTTAGAAGATAGACGGAGTCGGGCTTTTGCTCCACCTTGCGCCCTATCGCATCCAAAATCTCATCGTCCACGAAGCTACCGCCGACCTTAAACGTGATGTAAAGCGATTTTTTGCTCTTTGAAAGAAGCTTATTAAGCGCGGTTTTTAGATCGTCCACCTCAAGGCAGCGCGAGGCCAAAACCACGTCGCACTCAGGCACGTCCGACCAGTCGTCCTCAAAGGCTTTTTGCGCAAATTTTGCGTTTTTTGCGCCGTAAGTTTGAGCATTCTCGCGGGCGAATTCCAGCATTTTTGGCGAAAAGTCATAGCCGTAAATTTGATCCACCTTTTCCGCTGCCAGCACGCTTAACGCGCCCGCTCCGCACGCAAAATCAAGCAGCGTAGAAACGCCTGTAAAATCGACCTTATCTATAAAATCTCGCGCGTAGACACTTTTCATCACGCCCTCGTTGAAGCTAGGCGCCTTTTTGTCCCAGTCCGCGGCAAATTTTTGCCGAATGAACTTCTTACCTTTTGCGCCTTATAAAGCGCGTCAAAGTCGATCTCATCGTAGTTTGAAGGTAAAATCATAATCTATCCTCGTATCTTTCGTAGTTTATGCCGTAAATTTTATCGATATTTTGGGCATTTATGAGCTGCTCGCTGCGCCCGAAGGCTAAAATTTCGCCGTCTTTTATAAATAGCGTCAAATTTGAAACGAACTTCGCGTGGCGCGGGTAATGCGTCGTTTGCACGAAGGTATAGCCCTCGTCGCCTAGCGCCTTTATCATCTCGAGCAGCTTGATCTGATTGCCAAAGTCCAGCCCGTTTGTCGGCTCATCCATAAAGATCACTTTCGCGCCCTGAACCAGCGTGCGCGCGATGTACGCCAGCTGCCGCTCGCCGCCGCTAACCCTCGTATAGGGCGCGTTTTTTAGATGCGCGATGCCCATCTTTTCCAGCGCCTGCTCGGCTAGCTTTTTATCCGCCGCGCTAAAGCTAGAAAACAGCGGCGTCCTGCACAGCGCGCCCATCAGAGCGACGTCAAAGACGCTGTAGTCATAGGACGGCGCGTGCGTCTGCGGCACGTAGGCGACGAGAGAGGCGAGCCCCTTTTTGCCGTAGTCGCGCACGCTTTTGCTTGCGATTAGCACCTCGCCTTCAAATTTTAAAAATCCGAGCATTATGCGAAGCAGAGTGCTTTTGCCGCTACCGTTAGCGCCTAGGATGCTTAGCGTATCGCCCGTCGCGACGTCAAAGCTGATGCCCTTTAGCACGGGCTTATCGCGGTAAGCAAAGCGCAAATTTCGCACTTCTATCAAATTTTCTCGCATCAAAAGCTCCTCTTGGCGCGGCGAAGCACGATGATAAACATCGGTATGCCAAACAGCGAGGTCACGATACCGATGGGGATCTCAAAGGTAAAGATGAGCCGCGAGAAGCTGTCGCAAAAGAGCAGAAATATCGCGCCGATCATCGCCGAGCTCGCCAGAACCGCGCGGTTGTCGGCGCCGAAGATAAAGCGCGCGATGTGTGGCACGATAAGCCCGATCCAGCCGATGATGCCCGCGATCGTCACGCTAAGCGCGCTAACGAAGGTCGCAATGAGGATGATGAAAATTTTAACCCGCACCGTGTTTACGCCCAGGCTCTTTGCCTCCTCTTCGCCAAGGCTTAGCGCGTTTAGGTATTTGCCGCTAAGCGCCAGCAGCAAAATGCCCGCACACATCGGCAGGATCGAAATTTGAATAAAGCTCTTAGACGCAAAGCCTAGGCTTCCCATTAAAAAATAGGTGATCGCGGGAAGCGCGTCGTTCGGGTCTGCAGCGTATTTTAGCACCGAGAGCAGCGAAGTAAAGAGCGAGCCGCTGATGACGCCGCCGAGCACCAGCACGATGACGCTACCGCTGCGCGAATACAGCGCCGAGACACCCAGCGCCACCGCCACGGCAAGAAAACCGAAGCCAAATGTGCTAAGCTGGATAAGATATTCGTTAAATTTGAAAAACATCCCCACCGCTGCGCCAAATCCCGCGCCGCTGATCGCGAGGCTCGCGCCGATGAGCACGCAGGCAAGTATGCGCGGTAGGCGGATCTCGAGCAAGAGCGTGTGCATGACCTCGAAATCTTTTAAGATTTCGCCCCGTAGCAGCGCCGTGACGTAGCGCGCGTAGTCCTCTGCGCCAAAGCCGTATTTGCCCAGCAGTAGCGAACCCGCGACGCAAAGCGCCAGCAGCAGGGCCAAAAACGCAAACGCCCTTTTGCTCATCTTTCTTTACTCACTCGGCGCCCCGTCCTAAAATTTTATAAATTTGCTCGTCTGTGAGCTCAAGATCCAAAAATAGCTTGTAAAACTCGCGAGTCTCGCGGACCATGTCAAATTTAAACGCCTCGGGGTAGGTTAAGCTTATGAGCCATTTTAGCCCTAAAAACCTCATAAACGAAGGCGGGCGGTCAAACCACGAAAAGGGCTCGCGCGGGATATAATAAGCTTTTTTGTTTTTCACCGCGCCCAGCAGCTGCCACTTCGGATCGCCGTAAATTTTATCAAAGAGCTCCTTTTCGTAGATGAGGATGACGTCGGGATCGTATTTTACGAGCTGCTCGAAGCTGATCTTTACGCGCCCGAAGGATTTGGCGTTTGGATCTTCGCTGCACTTATGCACATTCTGCGCACCTGCTCGCTCGATGAGAGTAGCGTGCCACGAGCCCTCGCACTCGGTGGCTAGCCCGTCGCTGCCCTGCGCGTAGTAAATTTTTACCTTTTGCAGGTTGTTTTTCTTAATGTACTCTTCGATCTGCGCGGTCAAATTTAGCGACTCTTTCGAGTAGTTTATGAGATGTGCGGCGCGCTCCTGCTTGCCCGTCACTTCGCCTAAAATTTCAAACCCGTCCAAGTATTCCTCGAGCTTCGTCGCGCTTAGATAGAGTATCGGTTTTTTAAAGGGGCCGAAAACCTCGCTCATCTTTTTGGTGTTGCGCGAGCTTGCGTTTACGAGGATGAGATCGGGATTTAGACGTAGTAGCATCTCGACATTTGGGATCTTGCCCTGACCGAAAAAGCCGCCCACGACGGGCTGCTCTTGCACCTCTTTTTTGACGTACGGTCGCTCGAAGGCGTTCCACTCGAAATTTACGCCGCTGATTTTAGCGGGGTCAAGCGCGTAAAGCATATATAAAAACGGCGGCGAGCTGGCGTAAATTTTAGCGGGCGTGCCTTGCAGCTGCTCGATATTTTCGCTGTTTTGAGCGATGTAGTCCTTGATCTGCGCCTCGCTCATCGCAAAGCAGAAATTTACGGCCGTAAGTAGAAAGATTAGGATTTTTTTAAACATTTTTTGCCTTTAAATTTAAAAAAGCTTGCTAACGAATTCTATCAAAATTCATTAGCAAACCAGCTGTAAAAAGCTGGTTTGAGGATTTAGAATTTATATCTTACGTTCGTAAAGAAAATTCTTCCTTCCTCAGGAAAGCCCTCTCTGTACTCGTAATTTTTGTCAAATAAATTCGACACACCCGCTTCAAAGCTTAAAGCCTCGGTCGGTTTGTAGGTAAATTTAAGATTAGTTACGCCAAAGCCCGCGGTTTTATGATCTACATGGCCGGTTCTGGTAGGCAGTCTAGACCATAAGCTTGAGCTTAGCTCTTGAGAAGCGTAGACGCTAAATTTCGGTAAAATTTTATAATCTACGTATAAAAATCCTTTATGCTTCGGCAGATCGTAAACTAAGGCGTCTTTGCCGTTTTCTTTATATTTTGCGCTCATATAAGTATAGTTGCCGCCTAGCTCTAAATCGCGCGTCGCAAAGTAACTCGCTCCAATCTCAAATACCTTGTAATAAGCCCTATCGACGTTTACGGCCATATCTCTGGTTTGCCCGAATTTAGTAACGCTAGTAGAGCCGATAGCGTCTTTAACCCTTGAGTAAAATACCGCCGTTTCTAATCTCAAAGCCTCGCCGAAATTTCTTTGATAGCCGACCTCGTAGTGGTTTGCTATTTCCGGTTTCAGATACGGATTTGCGAAAAATCTACCGAATCTTTCGCTATATCTATCTTTCATGCTGGCAAAATAGGTCTTTTTTGCAAAGCTTAGGCTTAGTTCGTCCTCGCCGTCAAAGCTATGCTTGATAGTGGCTTGGTAGTTAAAGGCGTGCTTTTTGCCTACGTCAAACGAAGTAAGCTTATAGTTGGCCGGGTTGTTGCGACCGCCTCCTCCGCCTCCGCGGAATTGGATATAGTCCTCGGCTTTTACGGCGTCTCTAACATCGTAGCTAGCGCCCAAAATCAATCTAGTAAAATCGCTAAATTTGTAAGTGTTTTCAAGAGCAAAGCTATAAGTCTTATCTACAAAGGTAACGGTCGGTTCGGTACCAAACCTCCCCGTATAATGAACCCTATATCCCGAGTGTTTGTCGCGTTTGTAGTTTGCGGCAAATTTAAGCGTATCTTTATCGCCTATATTTCCGCCCGTCTCCAAGCTAAATCCATACGCCGTATCTTTATATTTGCTATATTCCAGGGCGCTGATATCATACATCTCGTTTTTAAATTCGTCCGCAAAGGCTTTGGTGTTTATATAAAGGCTATTTGCGAATTCCGTATGCGATAAGAAGTAAATACTCCGTCTATCCCACTGCGGCCACTCCCACAAGCGGTCTCTTTGAGAGAAGGCTGCGTATCTGCCGGTATACATAGGCTGCTCTTTCTCGCCTTTTTGATTCACGTACGCTACGGCGTATTCGTCGGTTCCGTTTGGTGTAAAGCCGAATTTTATATTAAATTTCTTATCGCGTTGCACGGAGTTGTCGCGTCTGCCGCCGTCCTCGTTGCCGGTTACTTTTTGGTTAAATTTACGAGACGTCTGCTGTCCTGCGTCCTCCATGTAGCTGCCGCTTGCTTGCGCGTAAAATAGCTCTTGCTTTGTGCCGATGCTAAAATCTACGTTATTGCTGTAGGTTTTGGCGTTTTTGCCCGTCTCAAAGCCGTAACCTAGGCTTCCCTCAAGCTCTTTGCTAGGCTTTTTGGTGATTAAATTTATCGCGCCGCCCATGGTGTTTGGGCCGTAAAGCACCGAGCTTGAGCCCTTTGAGATGTCTATGCGGCTTAGATCAAAGGTCGTAAATCGCCCGAAATCAGCATTGCCGTCATAAGGCACGTAAACCGGGATACCGTCGATAAAAAGCGGAGTTCTGCGTGCGTCAAAGCCGCGAACGTAGAAATTTTGCTCGGCGCGCGGGCCTTTTTTATCCACATAGACGCCGGGCGTGCTGTAAGCGACCTCTGAGAGGCGCTTTATATCGTCTTTTTGTAGCTTTTGCTCGTCTAAAACGACTACGTTTGCGTCGCTTTTTTGCAAGCCGCCTACGTTTTGCGTGACTTCGACCTTACCCAGCGTAAAAACCTCGCCGTGCAGCGCCGCCGCGGCGCAACATGCGATCAGACCGATTTTTCTCACGATAACTCCTTAAAAATCAAGTTTTTATTTTATATTTTATAAAATACGTTCTTATAGCGTCAAATATTACTAAAATATAAAGATATAATTTTATTTTACGAATAGTTAAATTCGACTTAAATATTAAGGAAGCTAAAATGAAATTTAAATTTCTGCTTTGCATCGACGACACGGACGAACTTGGCGGCGAGATTTCTACGGGGCTGCTCGCCGAAGACATAGTCGCGTTTATCGGCTCTTTCGCACCCGTTTCTTTCGTCACGCGCCACCAGCTTTTGCTAGATCCGCGCATCAACTACACCTCGCACAACAGCTGCATGTGCCTAGAAGCCCTGCTTACCGAGGAGCAAAAGCAGAGCGCGCTAAATTTTGCCATTGAACTGTTGGAGCGTAAATGCGCGCCTAGTGCCGAGCCCGGCATTGCGGCGGTATTTGAAAAAGATATCTTAAACGCGCAAGAGCTGATAAGCTTTGGCAGAAGCGCAAAGGAGATATTTTTAAAGCCGCAGCAGGCGTTTGAGGAGGCCGCCTTGCAAAACGTATTTTTAAAAGAGCTAAAAAGCGGCGCTCGCGGCGTTATCGGCGTGCTTGCGGGCATAGGGCTTAGGCTTAGCGGAAGCGACGGAAAAATCAGAGGCAAATTTGAGTTAGAAAAGTCAAATTTGAGCGTACGCGAGCTTTTGGATTTAAATTTTATCGAGGCGGTCGCGGATGAGAATTTTAAACCGCTTTTGCCGGGTAAGCGCATAAATCTAATCGGCGCGCTAAAGCCCGTGTTTTTGGATTTTAAAGCGACCCTGCTCGTCAAAAAAGAAGCAGACGGCGGATTTAGAAATTTGAGCGTAAAAGAGCTTCGGGATTTTTAATGAGCTTAAATTTTAACGAAAAAGGCGAGTTTAGATTTGGTAAATTTAACTATGAAAAAGCGCGAGAAACCGCCCAAAACTGCGTAAATTTTAAGCTAGATAACGACGAAGAGGAGATGAGCTGCGGCGGCGAGAGGAGCTGCTACGACTGCGCGTTTAGGCGTTGGAGCGCGCAGAGCTTTATCTGCGGCTTTGGGCAAATATCGGCCCGCACTAGCGGCGCTCGGTAGTTTGATTTTATGCCGTTTTTCTAAATTTTCCGCCGCCTTTAAATTTAAGCTCGCCGCAAAATCTCTTGCCGAATTTCGCCTCGACGATAAGAACCAGCACGAAAAATATCTTTTCGTCGTTTAAAGAAGCGATTTGGCGCAGGGTTTGATCTGTGTGGCTAAATTTGACGCCATTTTTACGTAAAGTTTCGCAAAACTCGGCCTCGTCAAAGCTCAACATCTGCGAAATCTCAGTTATGCTGTACGGCTCGAGCGAGGCGATGATGCGGTCCATGTTGCACATGCTAGGATTTTTGCGGCGAGTTACGACGTCCGTAAATTCGTTTGCGAGCTTAACGAGCTTTTTCTTGCGATTTATCACGTGCAAAAGCGCGGCTAAAACGACCAAAAAGCCAGCAAATTTATGCGCGCTCATCCAAAACTCGCCGTACTCTCCAAGCGCGAAATTTAGTCCCGAAAACGCGAGCAAACTAAGCCCCAAAATAAGCGCGCAAACCAGGCAAAATTTATAAATAATCTCGACTTTAAGCATAAAATCTCCCAAAATATATTTTCGTAATTATACATTTTTAAAATAAGCAATATTTTAAGGACAGATTTTATCCTTTTATTGACGCAAATCATTCGATTAAATTCTCATTTTGGATAAACTATTGCCCGAATTTTCATATCACAAAGGAGAAAAGTATGCGTGAATACAAGAAGTATTGGTGGGCGCTGGTAGCAGTCGTTACTATCGCCTTCGGGATACTCGGCTATTACGGCGTAGAGGTTTACCGCGAAGCGCCGCCGGTGGTGAGTTTTGCCGATAAAAACGGCAAAATAATAGTCGAGCAAGAGCAAATTTATAAAGGCCAAGAGGCCTGGCAAAGCATCGGCGGTATGCAAGTGGGCTCTGTGTGGGGACACGGAGCGTATCAGGCGCCTGATTGGACGGCTGATTGGCTGCATAAAGAGCTAGTAGCGTTTATGGATATAAAGGCAAATCAGCTTTACGGAGTTAAATTTAATGCTCTTAACGCCGAGCAACAAGCCAACATCAAGGCTCTAACAAAGAGCGAATACCGCACGAATACGCTAAAAAACGGCGTTATAACGATCAGCGACGAGAGGATCGCGGCGGCAAAGGTAGTGCGCGACGAGTATAACGGACTTTTCGGCAACGATCCGAAATACCAGAAGCTACGCGAAAACTACGCGATGAAAAACAACACGCTGGCTAAAGAAGAAAACCGCGAGCAGTTAAACGATTTCTTCTTCTGGGCGACCTGGGCTACGGCGACGAATCGCCCAAATAGCGAGGCTACGTACACCAACAACTGGCCGCACGAGCCGCTAATCGACAACGTTCCGACGAAAGAAAACGTATTTTGGACGATTATCAGCGTTACGATTTTGGTCGCGGGTGTGGGCTTACTAGTTTGGTTTTCGAATTTCTACGGCGAAAAAGATCACGAGAAACTCGCTCCTATCGACGCCGATCCGCTCTCAAGGCTAAATTTAACCCCGTCTCAAAAGGCGCTTGGCAAATACCTTTTCGTAGCGCTCGCGCTATTTGTTTTCCAGATCATGATAGGCGGCTTCGTGGCGCACTATACGGTCGAGGGACAGGAGTTTTACGGTATAAATTTATCCGAACACATACCGTACTCTTTGGCGCGCACTTGGCATATCCAGGCGAGCATTTTCTGGATCGCGACGGGCTTTTTGGCGGCCGGACTTTTCCTAGCGCCTATCATCAACGGCGGCAAGGATCCTAAATTTCAAAAACTAGGCGTTGATTTGCTTTTCTACGCGCTGCTTTTCCTAGTCGTGGGTAGTTTTATCGGCGAGTACATGGCGATAGCGGGCAAGATGGAAACGTCTACTAGCTTTTGGCTCGGTCACCAAGGATACGAGTATATCGAGCTTGGCAGAGTTTGGCAGCTTATTTTGTTTGTGGGTCTTGTTATCTGGATGGCACTCGTACTTCGCGGATTCGTCGGCGGATTTAAGGCTGACGGCGATAAAAACCTGCTAGCTATCTTTACGGCTTCTGCTATCGCGGTGGGACTTTTCTACGGCGCGGGACTATTTTATGGACAAAGAAGCCCGCTACCGGTGATGGAATACTGGCGCTGGTGGGTCGTTCACCTTTGGGTCGAGGGCTTTTTCGAGGTGTTTGCGACCGCGTCGCTTGCGTTCGTGTTTGCCTCTTTGGGTCTAGTCGGTAAAAAATTTGCGACTTACTCAACCCTAGCAAGCGCTAGCTTATTCTTAATGGGCGGCATTCCTGGTACCTTCCACCACCTTTATTTTGCTGGAACCACTACTCCGATCATGGCGGTGGGCGCTAGCTTTTCCGCGCTTGAGGTCGTGCCTTTGGTGCTTCTTGGGGCAGAGGCCTTCCATCAGTATTCGCTTCAGTTCGCGCAAAGCTGGGCAAAAAATCTCAAGTGGCCGCTTTACTGCTTTATCGCGGTGGCGTTTTGGAATATGCTGGGTGCTGGCGTGTTTGGTTTCCTTATCAACCCGCCGCTATTTTTGTTCTACATCCAGGGTCTAAACACCACTTCGGTGCACGGACACGCGGCGCTATTTGGCGTTTACGGATTTTTGGCGCTAGGTTTTGTTTGGCTCGTGGCGCTTTACCTTTTCAAAGGGCAAGAATTTAACGACAAGCTGATGAAAGTAGGCTTTTGGTCGCTAAATGCGGGTCTAATGCTAATGATTTTAGCGTCGCTACTTCCGATCGGTCTTTATCAGGCCGTCGCCGCGATAGACGTGGGCATGTGGTACGCTAGAAGCGCGGAGTTTTTACAGATGGATCATTTGCAAAATTTACGCTGGCTAAGGATGATCGGCGATACGATCTTTATCATCGGCGGCATTTGCTTCTTTATCCAGATTCTTAAATTTATTGCGGGAAGCTGCGGCTGCAAGGCTAAAGCCTAACCCCTCTAAGCCCCTATTTTAGGGGCTTAGCTTCTTCTAAACTTCTATCTTGTAAAATTCGTCCCAAAGGACGAAAATGCAAAAATTTAAAAAATATCTCCGAAATTTTATCTTTGGCTTCTTGTTTGCCCTACACGCTTTGGTATTTGCGGCGATAAACTACGCCTTCCCGCACTATGACGAGGCGATCATCACGGGCGGCGAGGTCAAGCGCATGGATAAAGACGGCTTTATCGATGCGCAAAATCCCGCCGACGGCCCGACGCGCGACGTGTATTTTATCTACACGCGGGAGCTAAACGGCACGAAGGTGATGCCGTATCGAAACGAGGACACGAGCTGGGGCTTGCCGCTTTATTTTAAATTTAACTCCGCCGACGTCCAAGCCGCCGCCCAGAGTCTAGTTGGCGAAGGTAGGGCGCAGATCAAATACTACGGCTGGCGCATCGCGGTGCTAGATATGTTTAGAAACGCCGTTTCCGTTAAAAAGCTAAAAGATGGCGAAACGCGCGCAAATCCTATTTTTAGCTATATATTTTACGCTTTGACGGCGGTTTCGTTTGCGGTTTGCGCCGTTTTTGTTAAAAGGAAATTTAAAGACGAGCTAAGCTCAAATTTATAATCCAAGCTAAATTTGAGCGGTTTTTCGTCGCCTCGCTCAAATTTGACTAGGACGAGCTAAATTAACTAGCGGACGCAAACTGCGTTAAATTTAGCATTAAAAAGCAAATTTAAAAAATCCCTAAAAAATATCATTTGCAAAGTAGCCTATAATCCAAAAACATATCGCGATAGTCGCAAACCAGCCCATCCCTGCGCTTTTGGCATAAAACAAAAAGGCTAGTACGCAAACTAAGGCTAAATCCGTTCTAGTCAAACTTATTCTCCCATACGCGCGCCGCCGTCAAATTTAGCGCAGTATAGCCGCCGCACGCAAATTTACTCTTTTATATTATCTGGCAGCATCGGTTTGCCTAGCAAAAACCCCTGCGCGTATTTGATGCCGAATTTTTTTATCTCGGCGAGGATCTCTTCTGAGCTAACAAACTCCGCCACGACGTTGTAGCCCTGTCTTGCGGCAAAGTCGATGATGGTTTGCAGCAAGTAGCGGGCGTTTTGATCAAACGGTAATTTTTTGATAATCGAGCCGTCGATCTTAATCGTGTCGATATCAAGCTCCAAGATACGGTAGTAGTTGGAGTAGCCGCTACCGAAATCATCGATCGAAATTTTGCAGTTGTAGGCGCGGACTTTGTTGATGAAATCATTTACGATATTATAATCGTCCACGCCTTCGCTCTCTAATATCTCAAAATACACGCGCTCCGGGCTAGAGCATACGCGCAGTTTTTTCTCGATGAGCTCTCTTATGCTCTCGTTTGTGATATCGCTACTTGAAAGATTCATCGAAAAACCCACGTTTTCAAATCTTTCGACCAGCCTAAAGACGTGTTCGATGACCTTTTTGGTGATGTCGTTATAAAGCGAAATTTTCTTTGCGATATCAAGGAATTCGCCAGGATAGCGTATCTTGCCGTTTTCGTCGATGAGGCGCACGAGTACTTCGTAGTATTTTATCCGCGCGCCTTGGCCGGATACGTCGTAGATAGGCTGGCACTCGACGATAACGGTGTCGTTATATAGGGCGCTTTCGATAGTGCGCGACATGATTTGGTTGTGGTAATACTGCTGCTCGATGTAGCTGTTTTCGGTATAAAACTGCGCTGCCTCGCCCCTTTGTACGGCTTCGTGGTGGGCTAGCATGGCTTGAGTTAGGCGATTTGTCTGTACCGTGTCTTGAGGCATGCTGACGCCTAAGGTTATTTTTATGTTAGGTATGGATTCGCGCTCGTCGTCTACGGTTACGTAGAGATTTTGCGTTTTGAAATAATCTACGAATCGCTTAGCGTCCCTGTTTGCGTCCTCGCCGTTATACCAGATGCAAAATTCATCAAACTGCACTCTGTAGATATCTGCGTCCATCGCGTAAGTATCTATACAAAGCTTTAGCGTAGAGGCAAACGAGGCGATGATAAGGTCTACGGTTTTGGTCTTGTAAAAAAATCTAAAATCCATAAAATTGTTTATGTTTATGTAAATTATCATCCCGCTAGGATGGCGCTCCATGCGCTGAGTGAGCGCGAAATAGCTGCCAAATCCCGTTAGCTTGTCTATGAGAGCTTCGTTTTGTAGCTGCTTGTTTTTATCTTCGAGCTCTTTTGTTATCGCTATCTCTTTGGTTCTATCAAATTTGATCGCCATGTAGCCGTCTTTGTAGCCTTTTTCGTTAAAAAGCGGCGAGAAAACGACTTGCTCGCGTATTAATTTACCGCTTTTGGTTTTGCTGATTAGCTCGTCGGCGCGCCAGATATTATCGTTTTCTATCGTGTCTAGCATCCTTTGATAAAACTCTTGCGGATGTAAGCCCGATTTTAGTAAATTTATATTTTTGCCGCTTATCTCTTCAAATTTATAACCCGAGTTTTGCTCGAAAATTTTATTTACGTACCTGACTTGCTTATTTAGATCGGTAAAAGCGATGGAGTTAAAGCTGTTATCCACGGCTTGTTCGAAGCGATTTAGCAGTCTTATGTTGTTTCTAGCCCTAATGTACGATAGATAAATAAACGCCGCCGTAATCCCGAAAAGTACGAACACGAAAATCGTCGTGCCGCGCAAATTCGACGTTACGCGCTCTACGTAGGCATCGTTTTTGCTTCTTAGCTCGTATAGCTTTTTGCTTAGATTTAGGTCTTGTATACTAGCTAGCGTCCGGTCTGCTTCCTCGTAGCGACGCAGCAGCTTTTGCGCGCTTTGTAAAAAATCTTTCTCACGCTCGTTTAAATTTAGGCTTTCATAGCTTTTTAGCAGCTCTTTAGCGCCGTTTATGTCGGCGTTTATACCGTATCTAATCAGCAAAATTTTAGGCAGCAGCTCGCTAAAACGCGAGTCGTTTAAAGAGCTAAATTTCAGCATCGTTTCTTCAAAACTAAGCTTTGCCAGAGCGCTAAGGGAGTTAAATTTATCGATTAGCTCGCTTTTTTGATCAAACGTTTCTCGTATCTCGTTGACCGCTCCCTCGCCGATAGCTAGCCGCTCAAACGATGCCAGCTTGCCCGAGCTTAAATTTAACAAATCGTTTTTAAGACTGGCCGCATACCTCATCGTCGTATCGTAATCAGCCTGCAAAAACGTCCTTTTTAGCGCAAAGTCTATCTCGTCGTCGGAGTCTATCATATCTTCTATCGCGCCTTTGTATTCGTAGGCTTTGATTACGTCTTTGGTGGCTTTTTGCGTCATCACCGTACCGAAAAACGCGATGCAAGCGATGATAAAAAGTAAAATTTTGTGAAAGATTATCTTGTGTTTCATTTTAAAATTTCCGGTCGTTCGCCGCTTAAAGCAAGCAAAAATTTATAAAGCAGCCGCGTCTGCTCGTCACTTAACTCGTATCCGATACGCTCTTTGGCGATAAATTTTATCGCGTCTTTTAGATCCGTTATCTCGCCGCTATAAAGATAGGGTGCGGTTTTTTCGATATTTCTTAGGCTGGGCACTTTGTAGCGAACCTGTTTGCCTTTATCGCCGGGGTTTAGCTCGTAGTAGATATTAGCGCCTAGATTGACCCCGCCGTGGCAGTTTATACAGCCGATTTTTTTAAATAGCTCAAACCCGCGCTTTTCGTCGCCGTTTAGAGCGTTCTCGTCGCCGCTGATAAATTTGTCGAATTTGGCGTTTGGCGTGACGAGAGCTTTTTCGAAATTTACCAGCGCGTCGGCGATGTTTTCAAAGCTTACGCCGTCCGGGTAAAGCCGCTCGAACTCTTTTTTATAAACCGCGTTTAGACCGACCTTTTCTTCTAGCTTTTTAGGCTCTTCGCTCAACTGCTCTTTGCCGGTTAGACTCTGTTTCACCTGCTCTTTTATATCTTTTACGCGGCCGTCTTTAAAAAATATAAAATTTAGCGCCGAATTTAGCGCCGTAGGCGGGCTGGCTTCTTTATCGGCGGAGATTTTTAGGTTTTTTTTGCTAGTGCCGCTTAGCTCCCAGTAAAGGTTGTGGCACTTCTCGCAAGATACCGTGCCGCCGGGGCTTAGCGACGCGTCAAAAAAGAGCTTTTTGCCTAGCCGCGCCTTTTCGTCGTCGTATTCAAGCGGCGCCACTGGACTTAGCGAGGATGCGAAAACCTCGGCGCAAAAAAAGGGCAAAATGCAAAAAAATATCGGCAAAAACGCTCGCGGCAACAAAAATCCTTTTTAAATTTTAAATAAATAAAGCGATTATATCTTAAAAAACCAAAAGCTTCATTGAAGAGACGATTTTTTCCGTCACGAGGCCGTCCTGCGCGATGCTTTCTAGCCGTGATCTGACCGCGTTTTCCTCGTGCGCGAAATTTGCTATCTCCAAATGCCAAAGTGCGTTTTGCGTCATCTCTTCAAGCGTGCGTTTTTGCTCGCGAGACTCCTCAATCACGCAGGAGTTAAAGGCGATATTTTCGCGGCGCAAGTACTCTTCGAAAAAATTTGCCTTTTCTTTAAAGCATCGCTTCTCGGATCCTTCGTAAAAAAGCTCCAAAACGCTTGAATTTCGCGGTTTATTCCACCAAAGATAGACCCTTTTTTCGCCCAAATTTATAAATTTACTAAAATCCTCCTCGTCCGCGATCGCGGGGCTCATCGTGCTAAAAGCCACGTCGTAAACGCGGTTTGGATTAAAGTTTTTAAAATCGCTTTGAACGGCGGTTAAATTTGAAATATTAAATTTCGCCGCGTCTTCGAGCATGACTTTTAGCATCTCGCCTGAAATATCCATGCCGGTTATCTCGCGGCAAATTTGCGCTAAAAGTAGCGTATGCACGCCTGTGCCGCAGCCGATATCCACGACGCTTTTACCGTCAAATTTAACTCCGAATTCCGCAATCTTATCGTATAACCGTCTTTGAAAAACGCTAGGCTCGCCCGTAAATCTCGTATAGCTTGACGCCTTTTTATCCCACATCTCTTTCATTTTGTTTGCCTTTAAATTTTTGCTACAATTTTAGCGTTTTTAGGAGCGAAAATGAAAATTTTTTATTACGAATTGATCGTGGGCGAGGACGCCATCGACGTGAATCATCACGCAAACAACGCTCACTACGTCATCTGGATGCAAGAAGCCGCTGGCGCCCACTCAAACGCCGTGGGCGACCTTATAGAGACAAATCTCGCGCAAAACCGCACGTGGATGGTACGCAGGCACGAGATAGACTATCTGGGGCAGCTATTTTTGGGCGATAAGGTGCGCGTGAAAACCTGGACGCAGCCCGAAAAAAGAAGCTGCTCGAAGCGTTTTTATGAGTTTAGCAAGGACGGAGAGATAGTTGCTAGCGCGGTGACGACTTACGTATTTTTCGACCTCGCGCGCGGTCGTCCGATCGCGATACCGCCGGAGATCGCAAAGCTTTACGAGGATTAGTTTTAAATCGCCCGCGTCAAATTTGAGTTTTAAATTTGACGCGGCAACCGCTTTAAATTTAGTAGACCGCGTTTTTATAAAATTGCGGTGAAATTTGCTCGCTAAGCCGTTTTTTAAATTTAATGTCGGTAAGCAAATTTGAGTTCGGAATTTATCGTCAAATTTAAGCGCAAATTTTAAAAACAGTCGTCGCAAACGCCCTTAACTACGACGCTTTTTACGTGATTTTGTTTTAGGCGCGGCATGTCGATATTGGTCATCTTGTGGCAGACGTCGCAGACGAAATACGCCTTTGCTCCGCTTTCAAGTTCGTAGAAATTTTTGCGGTTATTTTCGCTTTTTAGCACGATGCCCTTAGCCTCAAAAAGGTCCATACAGCGGTAAAACGTTGTTTTGTTTGCGCCTATTTGGGCTAAAATTTCGTCATAACTAAGCGGTGCGGCGGCGGCGCGTAAAATGTGTAAAATCTCGAGTCTAAGCGGAGTGATTTTGATATCATTTTTCGTTAAAAGCTCCTCAAAACCGGCTTTTTCTTCCAAATTTTTGCCCATATTTTTCCTCCGCGTTAAGAATTTTAGGGTATTATACCTTGAGAAAAATTAATTTGCAACTAAGTTGCTTTTGATATAATTTCGCCCAAATTTTAACACGGAAAGGATAAAAATGAGAAAAATTTTCGCGTTTTTATGTTTGGGCTTAGTCGCGCTCTACGCCAAAGGGCAAGTTAGCGTCAGTATTTTGCCGCAGGAGTATTTCGTCAAGCAAATCGCGGGCGAGGCCGTCGAGGTAAACGTGATGGTGGGCAAAGGAGCCGATCCGCACACGTACGAACCAAAACCAAAGCAAATGACCGCGCTTGAAAAAAGCGACCTTTATTTTGCTATCGGGATCGAGTTTGAGGAGGCTTGGCTGCCTAAATTTCAAAAATCCTATCCAAATCTCAAAATCGTAAAAACCGACGCGGGCGTGGAAAAGATCAAATTTGAAGGCCACCACGAACACGGCGAACACGATCATCACCACGACGCCAAACACGAACACGCAGCCCACGAGCATAAGCACGAACACGCCGGTCACGATCATCACGATCACGAGCATCACCACGGCGAATTTGACCCGCACATCTGGCTAGATCCCGTTTTGGTAAAAGTCCAAGCTAAAAACATCGCCGACGCGCTAATCGAAAAATACCCTGAGAACAAGGCGCTTTTTGAGGCGAATTTGGCTAAATTTGAAGCTAAGCTCGACGAGCTTGACGGCTTTATCAAAAGCACTCTAGTAAATGTCAAAAACCGCGAATTTATCGTATATCACCCGTCTTGGGGCTACTTTGCTAAGCGCTACGATCTAGAGCAAATCGCGATCGAAGTAGAGGGCAAGGAACCAAAACCCGCCGAGCTAAAAGAGCTCATCGAGGAGGCTAAAGAGCACGGCGTCAAGGTGATTTTCGTCGCTCCGCAGTTTTCTAAAAAAGCCGCGCAAACCGTCGCCAAAGAAAGCGGCGCTAGCGTCGTAGAGATCGATCAACTGCCGCTTGATTGGGACACCGAGCTACGCAAAACGGCGCAAATTTTCGCAAAGAGCCTGTAAATGAAATTTGGACGCATATTTGCCGTTTTCGCGCTTTTTGCGTCCTTTTTTAGCTTCGCGCACGCCTGTGCGCTTTGCGCGCTTTACACTCCGACCGCACACGCCGACATTAAATTTAACCTGCAAGGCGAGACGATAAAAACGGCCGCCGTAACCTGGACATTTTCTGAAAATTTCACCGCTCTCACGCTACAAAGCTACGACGAAAACGCCGACAAAGCGCTCAGCAAAAACGAAGCGTGGAAGGTGCAAAAATCCCTGCTCGACTACATCGTGCCGCGCGGATATCTAACTAGTGTGGGCTACTACGACGGCGCGGGTGAGACGGTGAATCTGCATACCAAAACGCTATCGCAGCGGGTTTATCTGGATGAGGGCAGGCTAAATTTCGAGTATATTTTAGAGCTAAATTTAGCAGTCAAAGACGGCCGCGTCGTCACGGTCGAGGTTTTTGACCACGAGGGATTTTTTAACTTTAAAATAAGCTCGCCAGACCCCTACGCGCTCACCGATAAAATTTATCTCGTGCCAAACGTAAATTTGAGCACGGCGTTTTTTGAAATGACCTCAAAAGCGCCCAAAATAGAGCCTGCAAAGCCAGAGCTTAGCTCGCTGGTTAAGGCGCAAAATAAGCAAAATTTAGAGCAAATCGACGCGGCGGATAAGGCTAAATTTGACTCCGTTTCTGGCATGAGCCTTCAGTTTTTAGAGCGCTTAAAAGAGCTCATCAAGATAAATAGCGCCGAGCTAAACGCGCTAAATTTCGCCCTGCTCGCTGCGGTTAGCTTTTTTTATGGATTTTTGCACGCAGCAGGCCCGGGTCACGCCAAGATGCTAACGGCTAGCTACTTCGTCGCAAACGGCGGCAGCTACTCGCGTGCTCTAGTTTTTGCGATGAAAGTCGGATTCGCGCACGTGGCGGGTGCGTTTTTGCTCGTGCTTTTTAGCTACGTTCTTTTAAACGCGTTTTTGACGGACAAGGTCAGCGACATAGCGGGTGCGATGACGAAAATCTCGGCCGTAGCGATCGTTTGCGTGAGCCTTTATATGATCTACGCCAAGCTTAAAAAAACGGCGCTAAAGCTTAAATTTAGCTTTGCCACCGCGTCCGTTTCTAGCGAAAAAGGCGCAAATGGGGCGAGTAAAGTTTTTGGCTCAGATTTAAACCCAGCGTCAAATTTGAGCGCAAAATCGGTCAAATTTAGCCCTATCGCCCACGAGAGCGAATGCGGCTGCGTAGCCTGTAAGGCCTCTAACGAAGCTCCAAAAACTGCTAGCGAGTGGCTGGTGGTGCTAGCTGGCTCGCTAGTGCCGTGTCCGGGTACGCTGCTAGTTTTCGTGCTAGCCTTTAGCCTAAACAGCTACGCGGCCGGGCTTGCTAGCGGCGTATTTATGGGGCTTGGCATGGGTGCGGTGATATTTTTAGCAGCTGTTTGCGGCTTTAAGCTAAAGGGCGCGATGAGATTTCGCGCGCTGCGGACTTGCTGCGAGTTTGCCGCGCTTTTTGTGATGCTGGGACTTGGCGTTTTTATGTTTTATATTTCGGGTAAGGTGAGCGTTTTATGAGCGACATTTCGGTACGAAATTTGAGCTTTGGTTACGATGAAAACCTCGTGTTTAACGGTATAAATTTAGAATACGACTGCAAGGATTTCCTAGCCATCATCGGCCCAAACGGCGGGGGCAAAAGTACGCTTTTAAAGCTGATGCTAGGGCTAAACAAGCCAAGCGGCGGTACGATCGAGGTGTTTGGCCAGGAGCCCGCTAGCGTGAGCAAGGCCGTGGGCTACGTCCCGCAAAATATCCCGATAAATCAAAGCTTCCCGATGCGCGTGCTCGAGGTGGTTTTGATGGGGCGGATAGATAAAAAGCTGTTTGGATTTTACGGTAAGGACGACAAGATAGAAGCCGAGTCGGCGCTAGAGCGCGTCGGCATGGGCGAATTTACGCGGCGAAAGATCGGCGATCTAAGCGGCGGGCAGCGCCAACGCGTCTATATCGCGCGCGCGCTTTGCGCAAAGGCAAAAATTTTGATGCTAGACGAACCCACCGCCAGCATCGATACGAAAGGCCAGGCAGACGTCTATAAGCTGCTAAAGCAGATAAATGCTGACGGCACGGGCGTCGTACTCATCAGCCACGACGTAAATTTGACGCTAAATTTCGCCACCAAGGTCGCCTATGTCAATCACGATCTTTTCATACACGAGATCTCGCACGGCTCCAAGCAGGATTTTATCGAGCATTTGGCGAGAGATCATAGGCATTTTTGCGATGTGGAGGTGGCGCTCAAGGAGTGCGGCTGCGGACATCGTTAGGCGATTTGCGGCTTGTCTTTTTCCTTTATACGTCGTTGGAAATTTCACCGAAGCTCGGTTACATACTATATGTATGCGCCCTCGCTCGGCTCATTTCCGCCTCGTCTCCTCGTAGCGAAGTCTCGTTACGAGCGCTTGCGCGAAGTAAAAAGAAAAAATACGGCGCCTTATTGTTTTACGCTCAAATTTACAAATTTGAGTCGCCGAGACCCGCACCGCGAAAATGTAAATCTAAATTTGCGGCGCGACAGCGCCATATAAACCTGCACGCAGTGCAGCAACCTCTCACGTCGTAGGGGATGGGGGATTGTTAAGGGGGAAGGGAGCGACTTCGTAATTCAAGCCCCTTCCCCCTTAACAAGAAAAATTAAATTTATGCGCGACGCTAAATTTAACCAAACCAAATTTAGCATTTTTGCGGTGCGGGTCTCGGCGAGAAACACCAAAAACGCCGAAAAAAGTAAAAAAAGGAAACAAATGCTAGAAGCTCTTAGCTTAAATTTCATGCAAAACGCCCTGCTGGCAGGCATCCTTGTTAGCATCGCTTGCGGCGTGATCGGCACGCTCACGGTCATAAACCGCATGGTTTTCATTGCGGGCGGCATCGCTCACGGCGCATACGGCGGGCTTGGCATCGCGTTTTATTTTTCGCTCGAGCCGCTGCTTGGAGCGAGTCTGTTTTCGCTGTTTTTGGCGCTGCTCATCGCCACGATCACGCTCAAAGACAAGAGCAAGATGGACTCCGTTATCGGCGCGCTGTGGGCGTTTGGCATGGCGTTTGGTATCATCCTAACCGACCTAGCGCCGGGCTACAACGTCGATCTCATGAGCTATCTTTTCGGCTCGATTTTAGCCGTGCCGCAGGGCGATCTTGTTTTCATGGCGGTCGCAAACTGCGTTATACTCGCGTCCGTCGCGCTATTTTACCGCCAGTTTGAGGCGCTTAGCTTTGACGCGGAGTTTGCGCGGCTGCGCGGCGTGCGCACGACGCTGCTGTACTACGCGCTAACGTGCATGATGGCGCTAAGCGTCGTGATGACGATACGCGCGGTCGGGCTAATACTCGTTATCGCGCTACTCACGATCCCGCCCTATATCGCGGGCGCGATATCAAGCCGTCTGGGCACGATGATGCTAAACGCCGCGCTCATCTCGGCCGCGTTTTGCGTGAGCGGGCTGTGGCTGAGCTTTGAGGCAAATTTAACCAGCGGTGCCAGCATCATCCTCATCGCTTCGGTTTGCTTTTTTATATTTACGGCTGTAAAAAGGCGGTAAATTCGGCGTTTTGGGTTAAATTTGATCAAATTTGGCTTGTGACCCCACAGGCGACAGACTGCGCGGCGCTCTCAAATTTGGCTAAATTTACGGATTGATTAGCTTTTGCTTTACGTAGTAGCCTAGGTGCTTTTGCAAGAGGCGGTCGTTTTTTGAAATCTCGTATAGCGAATTTATCAAATTTTTATACTCGTCGCTCTCCTCGTCCACTACGCAGTAAAAGAGAAATTTTTTGTTTTCATAAAAACAAAGCTCGACTTTAAACGATACCCACGAATAGCCAGAGTCAAAATACCTAAAATACACGTCGCCGATACCGACCGTATTGCCGCTTGGTTGTAAAGCGCTTGTTTGTGACGCAGAGCTTTTTGGCCTTGGCGGTCTTTACGCTTTGGCGCGCAAAAAGGCAAAATAAAAATGCGCAGCCGGCCGTCATGGCGACCCAAAAGACGCCTACGTCAAAGCTCTTGTCGCGCGCGTATAAAAGCAGCATCAAAAGACAAAGCGCGGAGTCGACTTCTTTGTGGACGGTATGCGCGAGCTCAAATTCGCACAAAATTTTCTCTTCGGCATCAAGTTTCATCCGCTTTGGCGCCGCTAAATTTTCATCCTCGTTCATTTTTTCCCTTCCTTTGCGCGATCAAATTTACGCCGAAATTTTTAAATTTAAACGTAAGTTTGGGCCGCGCACGTCAAATTTCGTTTTCGATGCGCCCGAATTTGAGCAAAATTCGGCACCTAAACTCGCCGTTAAAACCCTAAATTTAACCGCAAAATTCGGCTGCTCCGTATTTAAGCATGCAAAAGAGGCTAGCTCAAATTTCCCCGCGATCTTTTGTTTTTATAGTAGCTGCCGACTTCGCTAACGACGATGCCAAAGAGTATGAGCCCGGCTCCTGCTATCTGCACGCCGCTTAGTATCTCGCCGCCGACGAAATACCCCACTATCCCCGCGCTTACGGGCTCAAAGGTAAATATGAGCGAGGTTTTAACGGGCGTCGTGTAGCGCTGCGCCGCGGTTTGCACGAAAAACGCCAAAACCGTCGCAAACACCGACGTCACCGCGACCGCAACGAAAAATGCTTCGTCCAAAACGGGCACGACGCCGCGAGGCTCGAAAATCTGCGCCGCAACGAAACAAAACGCCGCCACGGCCGCAAACTGCGCGCTCACCATCCAGTACAGCTCGCACTTGCGTACCAAAACGCCCGTGAAAATGATATGCAGCGCAAAACCTAGCGCGCAAACGACGCTAAGCCCCTCGCCGACGCCAAAACCCAGCTCGCTACCCGTTAGCAAATAAAGCCCTGCCGCCGACAAAAACGCGCCGACAAAGGCATAAACTACGACCTTTTGTCCGAAAAACGCAAGCGCGATAAAGGGCGTAAAAACCGCGTTAAGTCCTGTGATAAAGGCGACGGTGGAGCTTGGGGCGTATTTTAGAGCAAAGGTCTGAAGCGTAAAGGCCGCGAACAAAAGCACGCCTAAAAATGCGCCGAATTTGAGAGAATTAGGATCGATCTTGCGCGTAAATTTGAGGCTTATGAGCGCCATCAAGACGGCCGAGATCAAAAACCGCCAAAATAAAAGCGTAAAAACGCCGTTGGTCTTTAGCGTCTGCGCCATCGGCAAAAACGTCACGCCCCAGACCACTGCGATAGCAAGCAGCGCAAAGTCGGCCTTGAATTCGGTTGATTTTTTCATCTGATTTCTTTAGCTAAATTTAAGGGGCAAATTTAACGCAATTTGACTAAATTCGGGCTTTATCGCATCAAATTAAAAGTCGCCGCCGTCTTGCCAGCGGGCAAAACGGCGATAAATTTAAAGCTAAATTTAAGAGGCGATTTTAAAAGATTTCCGTAAAAATCGCCGCGAGAGTAGATTTAGAGGCGAATTTATAAATTTGATTTTACGGCGAGGTTTTGCCTTGAGCGAAACGGCAAGCAAAACCCGCCGAAATTTAAGCTAAATTTTCCTTTTTAGCGCGCAGGTAGCTGCCTATCTCGCTAATCAAAACTCCGACCAAGATAAGCGCCGCGCCGCAAAGCCTGTACGCGCTGATGTCCTCCGCGCCGATGAAATACCCCATCGCTCCGGCGGTTACGGGCTCTAGGGTGAAAAATATCGCCGTTTTAACCGGCGTGGTAAATTTTTGCATAAGCGCCTGTGCGAAAAACGCAAACGCCGTGCCCAACACGCCCACGACTAGCATCGCTATGATAAACGCCTTGTCCGTGACGGGAGCGATTTTAGCGCCCTCAAAAACCAAAATAGCTACAAAACAAAGCGCGACTAGGGTTAAAATTTCAAAATAAACCATATTTACGAGGTTGCATTTTTGCACCAAGCGGTTGGTGAGCACGATGTGAAAAGAGTAGGCGCACGCGCAAACCAGAGCCAAAATTTCGCCCAGGCCAAAGCCCACTTTCGTATCGCCTATCATATAAAGCCCCGCCACCGCAAACGCCACGCCCACATACGCGTAGGAGTAAATTTTATACCTAAAAAGCCCCGCCGCGATAAAAGGCACCAAAGCCACGTTTAGCCCGATGATAAAGGCTACGGACGAGGTGTCGGCATACTTAAACGCGAAAGTCTGACTCACGAATCCCGCGAACAAAAACAGACCCAAAATCACGCCGGGTTTTATATCAGACGCGCTTACGTTTTTTAGCTTTTTATAAAATATCGCGCCGGCTATGATCGCCGCTAGCAAAAATCTCCAAAACAAAACGCCAAAAACTCCGTTAGTCGCAAGCGCGAGCGAGGTAGGCAGATAGCCTAGACCAAAGACTATCGCAACAAATATCATGCCTACGTCGGCGCGAAATTCCAAACTATTTTTCACTATTCTCCCTTATGATTTTACTTAAAAATTCCCTGCAGGATCTTCGTGCCCTGCTCGACCGCGCCGCCTCGTAGCGAGCTTTCTTTCTCGCTCATCACGTTAAAGAGCCCGTCTAGCGTCTTGCGCGTGATGTAGTCGTTTAGATCCTCGTTTTCTTGCGGGATGTATTCGCCAGCACCCATGCTAGTAGCGATGCCTTTTAGCTGTTTTGCGGCGTCGGATTTTGCTAGCGCGCTACCCGCGACGAACGAATTTAGCCCGTTATAGGCGGTTGCGAAGGTATTATCGCTCATCATCTTGGTAATGATCGGTTTAAATACGGCTTGCAGCTTCTGGCTAGAGCTTTGTTGCAAAAACTTTGTAAAGCTATCCTTGCCGCCTTGTAGTACCTTTTTCACGTCCGCGTCGCTCATGTTTTTTATCACGCCCGAAAATACGTCCGCAGCTCCCGGCACGGCTGCGCTCGCGGCGTTATTTATCGAGGCCACGAGCTCGTTTGCCCACTTTTCGCCACCTACTTTTTTAGCCAAATTTGCAGCCGTTTCCAGGCTCTTTGGCAGCGGGATTTTAGCCGCGGCGTTATTTAGAAATCCCCCGTTTGACAGCTCCTTAACGGCAGCGTTTAGAGCCGAGCTAACCGCGCTTTTGTAGTCGCCCGAGTTTGCCGCGCCAAGTATCTGCGCGCCTTGATTTAGCGTTTCTTTATTTAGTGCATCCTGCCAGCCTGCCGCCTGCGCCGAAACGGCGAGTAAAACCGCGCATAAGATCAAACTTTTTTTCATCGTTTTTTCCTTAAAGTAAAATTCGGCGGTTATGATATTAAAACTCGGCTTTTAAACGGGTAAATTTTGTCCTTTTTAGGGCTAATTTACCTGCATCTTTACGGCACGGCGGCTTAAATTTGCAAAATTTAAATCGCAAATTTGAGCCTGGATTTAAGAGCTAAATTTAAGTGCAAATTTATACGGCGCGCTCGTCTGTTTGGCTTCAAATTTCAGACGTCAAATTTAGACGCAAATTTGAGCTAGATTAACCGAGAAAAGCAAAATTTGAGTTAAAATTAGCCTTTTTGAAAGGGCAAAATGGAGCTTTTACTTCTCTCTATCGCGCTTGCTATGGACGCGGCGGCGCTTAGCATCGCAAACGGTGCAAAATACCGCAATCTCGCGCTATCAAAGATTTTATTTATCGCATTTGTTTTTGGATTTTTTCAGGCGGCGATGCCTCTTGCGGGCTATTTTTTGGGTGCTGCGTTTGCGAGATTTATCGCGCAGATCGATCACTTTATCGCGTTTGCGATTTTGGGCTTTTTGGGCGTAAAGATGATCCGCGAAGCCTGTAGAAACGAGCCCGCGCAGGCTATGAGCCTTGATACAAAGATGCTGCTTTCGGGCGGATTTGCCACCAGCATCGACGCGCTAGCCGTGGGCGTGACGCTGAACTTTACGGCCGCTGAGATCTACTTTAGCGCCGCTGTTATCGGGATAGTTTGCTTCGCGCTTAGCGTCACGGCGTTTTACGTCGGCAAATTTGCGGGAGAGTTTTTGGAGCAAAAGGCGCTGATCTTAGGCGGAGCGATCCTCATCGCTCTTGGATTTAAAATTTTAATCACGCACCTTTTAGATCACGGATTTTTGAGCTAAAGGCTAAATTTAGGATTTAGCGGGCTAGTTTAGCTTTGCCGCAAGCGAAAATTCGCTAAAATCGTTAAGCCCTCATAAATTTAAACGCGGCCGGCGAATACAGAAACATTTTAAGGAATTTTATGAGCGAAAAATTTAAAATCATAGACGCTTGCGTGCAAGGCGATGTGCGCTATCCTTACGTCCCAAAGCCGTCGCAGGGCAGAGATGCTACGGTAGTGATCTACCCGCCTAACAGACTAGCCGAGGGCATAGCCTTTGCCAAAGAACACGACGTGCGCGTTGTTAGGATAGCAGGCAACCCTAGCGTTGTTTCCTCGCTTGATTTTAGCGCATTCGAAATCTTTCCCGAGATAGAGTCTGTAGAGATTTGGAAGGATTTTAAAATCGGCGAAGTAAAGGGCGCGGAGGCGCTTTACGACACTGAGATGCGAGCTTTGCGATTTTTCGAAAATGCCGAATTCGGGCTCGATTTCTCGCGTTTCAAAAATTTAGAAGCGCTTGAGGCGACGCAAAACAAAAAGATGAAATTTAACCGCCTGCCGCCTACTTTGCGCTACGCTAAACTTTCAAAACTCTCGCACGAAAATTTAGCCGTTTTCCGCGATACGCCAAGACTTGAGCAGCTAGAGCTGGCTTTTACGAGGATTGTGAACCTGGACGGCATAAAGCGTTGCAGCGAACTAAATTTTTTGTTTATATTTTCCGCGCCTAGGCTTACTAACGTAAGCGAGATAAATGCTCTAAAAAAGCTAAAGTGGCTTTATATCGAGCGCTGCAGGCTGCTTAATAGCGCGGCGATAGAAGGCATTCGGCTAGAGTCGCTGGAGCGTTTTGATGCGCGCTTTAACGCGGAAAATTTGAAATTTTTAGCCAATTTTCCGAATTTGCGAGAATTCTTTTTTAAATACGTAGCAGACGGAGATCTAACGCCCATACTAGAGAGCAAAATCAGCGGCTGCGGCTTTGAAAGCAGGGGGCATTATTCGCATACTTGGAGCAAGCTCCACGACCTGCTAAAGGCAAAATACGACAAAAAATGAAGCAAGATAAAGCATGCAGACTAAAACCGGCGCAAACGAAATGAAAATTTTAGGCGACGTCATCGCTCCAAATGTCGGTGTCGGGGATATACATTTGGGCGAAAACATTAATGATATCCTTAGCAAGTTAGACAAACTAGGCTACGAAATAAGCGATATACGCGACGACTGCATAAAAATAAAAGAATCGTTTTTGGATATTTATTTCGACCCTATAAATTTTGAAATTTCCCTTATCTCGTGCGGCGTAAATTTTAACGGATATTGTAAAACGTCAAAAGGGCGCATTTGGGCTGGGATGAGCGTAGCAGATATCTTGCAAAATACGACCGAGCAGGTCGCTTGGGGCGGATTCGTCGCGGTCGATAGGATTTTGGGTATCGGTTTTCCTTTGCCGGAAGAATTCGACGATTTTTCCGAATTAACCGATTTTTTAGATTATGATTTCGTTTTTAAAGAATTATGGGTATATAAAGACGCAAACGCGAATAATTTAAAGGCCAATAAGCGGCGTAAGCGATAGAAATAAAAATTCGGCAAAATCGCAAGAAATAATTGGCAAGCAAGAGGGTTTGATTGAAAAATGAAAAATATCCTTGTTTGGGGCTATCCTGTTAAAGATAACGAAAAAAGAGAAAAACTAAAAATACCGTTTTGCGATCAGATAGGCATTTTGGAGAAATTTAATATTAAAAAGACGCATCCGCCTTTTAGCTACAAATGGGTCGATACCGGTATAAACGATAATATCCATCCTATGCCAAAAGACGTAACTATATGTATAAAATCGATAAAAAATATTAGCTTTGATTTCTTGCCTTACGGCTTGGGTTTTTATATCGTTTCAGAAAAACTACTGTCTTTTTTAGAAAAGAACGGGTTTGATTATAATTTTGACAAGAGCATCTCGTATCTGGTAAATACGAAAGGAAATTTGCTTACCGATGAGGCGTTTTATCTAGTAAGAATAATAGGATGGAAAATAAAAGAAGAGGTCGTTTATCCGGATTTAGCCGATCCGAAACAAGGTTTATCGGCGGCGGCTTATACGGACTCGCATAGAGATATCCTTTTAACTAGAAATTATTGCTATTTAAATACGTTAATAGTCAATAAAGATTTAAAAGATGAAATCTTAACTCTTTTTCGTAATCCTTTTTTGTACTCGCTAGGCGAATGGAAAAAACTATCGTAATTAGCGCGGCTTGGTCGACGACTAATTCAAAAAATCGTATATAGGCTTATCGATTATATTTTTGATGCTATTTAAGTAACTAAAATACTCGTCGAAACAAACTACGTTAAGCTCGTTTTGATAAATAAATAATCGCATACGAATCCCCTTTATTACTTGGTTATTCCTCTTAAATTTACCCTCTGCCGCCGTAAAGCACCACGCAAGCGCCAAGCAGGCAAATCGCACCGCCGATTAAGTCCCATTTGGTAAAAGCTTGCTTTTCTACAAAATGCAGCCAAAGCAGCGACGAGACGATATAAATGCCGCCGTAAACGGCGTAAGCACGCCCGGCGAAGTCTAAATTTACACGCGTTAAAATAAAAGCAAATGCCGCGAGCGACGCACCGCCGAGCCCCAAAAACAGCGCGCTTTTGCCCAGCCTAAAATACGCCCAAAAGCTAAAGCAGCCAAAAATCTCAAAAAACGCCGCCGCGAAATAAAGCAAGATTTCTTTTAGCAAAGCCCGTCCAGATCGATCTCGATGCCCACGGGGCAGTGATCGGAGCCCGTGACTTCGTTTAGGATAAAGGCGTCTTTTAGGCGGTCTTTGAGGCTTGATGAAATGAAAAAATAATCGATCCTCCAGCCGACGTTTTTGGCGCGGGCGTTAAAGCGGTAGCTCCACCACGAATACGCGTCCGCCTCGTCGCCGCGCACATGCCGAAAGGTGTCGATAAAGCCGCGCGAGACGACCTCGTCCAGCCACGCGCGCTCGATGGGTAAAAAGCCCGAGGTTTTGGCGTTTGCTTTGGGGTTTTTGAGGTCGATTTCGCGGTGCGCGGTGTTTACGTCGCCGCAAAATATCACGTCTTTACCCTGCTTTACGAGCTCCTCTATATACGCCAAAAACTTAACGTAAAAGTCCATCTTGTAAGCTAGGCGAGTCTCGTCTTTTTGGCCGTTTGGAAAGTAGATGTTAAAAAGCGCGACGTTGCCGAATCTATGTTCCAAAACCCGCCCCTCGTCGTCATCGAAAAACGCCGCTTTTTGCGTGGCGGAGCTAAATTTAGCCAGACTCATCACGCCGGAATACCCGGCTCTGGCCGCCGAATTTACGCTGATTTCGTTAAATCCGAGCTTATAAATCTCGGCGGGCACGTCGCTCTCGCGCACCTTGATCTCCTGAAGGCCCAAAAAATCGGGCTTTTGCTGCTCTAGCCAAGCAAAGCCGTCTTTAGCAGCGACGGCGCGCAGTCCGTTTACGTTCCAGCTGATTAGTTTCAAATTTTATCCTTTGTTAAATTTGGCGTATTGTATCGCAAGAGCCGTAAAATAAGCTAAAATTTAGTAAAATTAGGATCGTTTTAAGGAGTAAAAAATGAAAAAAATCATCGTTTTATCGCTCATGCTCGCAGCATTTTTAAACGCAAAAGAGATAAAAAGCGCGAACATTTTCATCTCGGACGTAAAGTCGGTTACGGAGCTGGGGGTGTTTTTAAAGGCAAACAAGGACGAGATCGTGAAGCTAAATTTGAACTACTGCGCGAACGAGAATAGCCTAGAAATTTTAAAAGATAAGGAAAATGAGCGCATACCGGGCGTAAATTTTAGCCTAATTTTGGAGGAGTACAAGCCCTCAAAAGAGCTTGCCGTCGAGCATTACGCCAGGCATTTTGACCTTGGCGAGGGGTATGACGGCGAAATCAACGCGGGCGTGGAGGACGGCGAGCTAATCATCAAACACAGTCTTCGTGAGGGCACTTTTGAAAGCGTCGCTTTGCAAGTAGGCGGCTCGGATCGCGGCAAAAAATATATGTGGCGTTATCTTTGGGACGAAACCGCTAAATGCAAAGGCGGCGAGGTGCGGCTGGATGGGATTTTTTACGTGGATAAGGGCGAATACCCCGCGGGGAGCGACCTCGGCGATGATTACGATATTTTCTGGCTCGACTCGATAGCGAAAAAATACTTTAAACTACTAGAATACAAAAAATAAATTTAGCGCGATGACGGAGCTAACAAGGGAAATTTTCGCTCAAATTTTGGGCGAGAAAAAGATGGAAATAATTTTATTTTTAGCGCAAAATGCCGACGAAAACGGCTTTATCTGCATTAAAATTTCGCAAATCTGCGAGCAAACGAGCGCTAGCAAACCAACCGTCATAGAGACGATAAAACTGCTAGAAAGCCGTAAAATTTTTGAGCGCGTAAAAAACGGGATTTACCGTTTTAAAAATCTAAAAGGGCTGCAAAAATGAGTAAATTTAGTCTCTTTGCGCGGCCGTATTTACTTCGGGCAAATTTGGCGCGCGCTAGCAAATTGCCTAATTTAAATTAATTGCGCAAAATTTATTCAACCTGATTCGCCGAAATTTGGGTCAAATTTAGTCATGCAGATTTTACTGCCGAGCCGCGAATTTAACCGACCTTGGCCGGGCGATGCGTTCGTAGTCCTTTGTGTTTAAAATGATAGAGCGATCTAGCAAGCCTGCGTTAAAGGCAAGCTCGAAGTAGCGCGTAAATAAGCTAGGATCGGCGATCAGCTCTAACTCCTCGCAAAAGCTAAAGGGCGGAACGCTGCCGGGTACGCAGTCCGTTAGCCTCGCGACCTCGTCGGGGCTTGCTAGGCTCGCTCTTGATCCGCCGAGTGCGCTCGCGATGAGCTGTAAATCAGCCTTGTAATCCGCCGGCAGCACGGCCAAAACATATCGTTTGGCGCCGCCGCCTTTGATGGCGCAAACGAGCGCCTTAGCCCCCTGTCCTAGCTGCGTGCCGCGCGCTACGGCAACCTCGGCCGAGGTTTTGACGCTCTCGTGAGATACCGCGCGAAAGTTTGCGTTTTGCGCGCTTAGCAGCTCTTTTATCTTCTCGAAAATTTGCTCGGACATCGCTATTCCTTTGGTTTAAATTTTAGTTTGGATTATACAGCAAATTTTAAAATATCTGCCTTGCAGCTCCCGATTATTTTAAAGATTTAGCAAACCAAATGCGTCTAAATTTAAATATTTTTGGCTATTATTTTGTAAATTTGCCTTAAAATGAATGCAAAAAGAGCAAATTTACAAAGGAAAAATATGCAAATAGACAAAATCCAAATCGAAGCGGGCTGGAAAGAGGCGCTAAAGGATGAGTTTTTAAGCGAAAATTTCGCCCGAGTGAAGGAAAATTTTCTACGCGCAAAGGCTGCGGGCGAGGTCTATCCGCCAAACGCGCTGATATTTAACGCCTTTAATCTAACGCCCTTTAACGCCGTCAAAGTCGTAATCCTGGGCCAAGACCCGTATCACGGCGCGGGGCAGGCGATGGGGCTAAGCTTCTCCGTGCCGCGCGGCGTCAAAATCCCGCCCAGCTTGCAAAATATCTACAAAGAAATTTACGACGATTTGGGCGTTACGCAGCCAAATTCGGGCGATCTGAGCTACTGGGCGAAGCAGGGCGTGCTGCTGCTAAACGCGACGCTAAGCGTTAGCGCTGGGCAGGCAAATTCGCACTCAAATTTTGGCTGGCAGGAGTTTACGGACGCTGCGATCAAAAAGCTTAGCGAACGCGCCCAAAACGTCGTTTTCATGCTCTGGGGTAATCCCGCTAAGGCCAAAATCCCTCTCATCGACGCTAACAAACACCTTGTGCTAACGGCGGCGCATCCAAGTCCGCTAGCGCGCGGGGCGTTTTTTGGTTGCAGACACTTTTCAAAGGCGAATTTGTATCTAGCGCAGCACGGCAAAGCGCCGATAGACTGGGATTTAAACAATGCCGTTTAGAGCCGAGCTAGCCGAGCAAATTTTACTTTAAATCTACGCAAATAGACGAATTTAACAAAGGAGTAAAAGTGGCGATTTCGATCAAACTCAAAAAACGTTGGGATGTTTATCCTACTTTGCAAGACGTGGTTGCGGCTACTAAAAACCTTAGCGTATCGCCTTTTGGGCTTACAGAAGAGGGCTTGCAGGATTTTCGCGGGATTAAGCTCATAGGCGAAAGAGCGCAAGTTCCTTTGCGAGAAGGATATATGTGGGAAAACGTATCCAAACCACTCCATACTTCTTTGTCTTATGCCGACTTTTCAGGCTCGGTGTGGCAGTATTTTGCCATCGAAGAAACGCAGGATTTTACCCCTGTGATTAACCACGTTATTTTTGATGAAAGCGTATTTGAACTGAGCGCCTATGCTATTTGCGGAAATGGCGCTACCTTTTTGTCGTGCAGTTTTGCCGGTTGCAAATACAAATGGGGAGATTTTATAGGGGCTACGCTAAAAGACTGTCGTTTTACCCAAATCAAAAAGAATGTTCGCTTAAAATTTAATCGCTGTAAATCGTTAGAAAACTGCCTGTTTAGCGGAGAAATCCACAAGGCGCTTTTTTGGCATTCTAGTCTAAAAAACTGCACCTTTGAGGGGACGCTATACGACTGCTCTTTTTACGGGGTCGAAAAGATAACAGACCTGCGTAAAGGCGAGATTATCCCGCCTGAAAACGTAGATAACAGAATGGACGGCGTGGATTTTTCTAAGGCGGATATCATTATGTGTAACTTTTGGTCATTTTGTTATTTGGATAAAGTCAAACCCTCAAAAAACAATTGCGTATTTAAGCTAACCGATGAATTTTATAGCTGTTTGCTTTCCATTATAGAAAACAGCGATAGCCCTTTAAAAGAGGAGTTGATAAAAGAGGCAAAATCAGATTATGCTCCACATCCTACAACCCCCTATGAAGTAATACACCCTAAAGATTTTTTATATCCGGAAAAAGCAGAACTTACCCAAGCGCTCTACGATCTCGTCTGTGAGGCAGCGGAGGCTACGGGATGCAGGGTGAAGTAGCAGAGTCCGTAGACTAAGCGACTAGCAAATAAAAAATCTTAAACCGCTAAAATATCAAAAAGCAAACGGCGCGGGAGGGCTAAAATTTAGAACTAAAATAAACGTCGCCTTCCGCGGCGATTTTAAATTTTCCGCCGAATTTTGCCTTAAATATAATAGAAACGTAGGTTACATTACATTTAAAATAAATCAAAATAATAAATATATAAGAAATATATTGGTACAATTTCATATCAAATATTATTTTCAAGGAGCGACGATGAAGAAAATTTTACTTTTAGCGGCGATTTGCGGCAGCATTTTAGCAGAGCAAACCTACGAACTAAACGTACCTAACATGAACTGCGGCGGCTGCGCCAAGAAAATCGAAGATGCCGCAAAAAGCGTCAAAGGCGTAAAAAGAGTGAGTTTTGATCTAAAAAGCAAGGACGTAAATATCACCGCAGATAGCGGCGCCAACGTGATGGACGTCGTGCGCGCCATCCAAGCTAAAAAATACAAAGTCGGAATCAAAGAATGAAAAAGCTGGCTCTAGTTTTCGTGCTTAGCGCGGCGGCGTTTGCGGACAAGACGCTAGTTTACGAGATACCCAATATGTCCTGCGTAAGCTGCTACGAGGTCATCGTGCAGACTCTTGGCGAGCTAAAAGGCGTAAAAAATTTTGAGGTAAATTTAGAAGCCAAAACCGCTCAAATCATAGCTAAAGACGATTTGCCCCAAAACGCTGTCGTCGATGCACTCAAAAAGCAGGGCTATCAGGCGGTTTTAAAGTCTGAAAAATAATGCCCGAGCGGAATAAATTTAGCCCTTAGTGCAGTTTTTGGGTTTTTAGCAAAAGCGGCTTTGCGTAGTTTTTTAGACGGCGAATAAATTTAAGCGTTTTGTTTAAATTTATGGTTTAAACGCGCGTTTAAAAATAAAGCCTAATCGCTGCAAGGGCAAATCGCAGATAGCCGCCTTTTTACAAATTTGCGGCGTAAATTTAGCCGAATTTAGCAACCCTCAAAGCTAAAACGTAAAACGAGTAAAATTTATCGCCGCCTAAAATACGCGGTTTTGACGCAAACGCCCAAAACCGACGAATAAATTTAACGAAGGATAATTATGAAAAAAACGGCTAGCCTTTTGGTAGCGGCCGCGGCATTAAATTTGCCGCTTTCGCATTTGGCCGCGAGTCGCGACGCTAATCAAGGCTCTTTAAATTTAACCGCTTTAAAGGCGTTAAATTTAAGTACGCTAAACGCCTCGGAGGTCGTGCTAGATAAAGTCGAGGTCAGCGCCGACGCCAACGCTACGAAAGAACCCGGAAAACTAACGCGCGCGGATATGGATCTGATAACGTCTAAAAATCACGGCATAACCGATCTTTTAAAGGGCAATCCAAACGTCGCCTTTAGCGCGAAAAACGCCAAAAGCGTGCGCGCGGGCGAGCTGGCTCCGCAAGATATCAGCATAAACGGCGCGAGCTACTATCAAAATAACTTTACCCTAGACGGCGCAAGCATAAATAACGACCTAGACCCTAAAAAACGCACGTGGAATAACCACAACAATATCTGGAGCGACAGCACGATAGGCTCGCAAGCCATGAGCGTAGATACGGACTTGCTGGGTAGCGTCGAGGTGCTAGATAGCGCGGTCTCGGCTAGATACGGCGGCTTTCAAGGAGGCGCCGTAAACGCTAAAACCCGAGATCCCAAAAGCGGCTTTCACGGCGTGCTTAGCTACTCTTATACGGGCGGAGATTGGAGTAAAATTTATAAAGATGCCTCCGCCGCGCAAAGATACGACGACGGCGATCTAGCCGATATGAGCGACTTTAAAAAGCGCAGATATAGAGTCGGCGCCGAGGGATATTTGACGCAGAATTTCGGCCTTTTGCTAGACTACTCGAGGCACCGCTCCGTCATAGAAAACCACTACAACAAAAAACAGATAAATCAAAATTTATACTCGTTTCCAAACGACAGGCAGACTAATGATAATCTTTTCGTAAAAGGCGTTTGGGGCGTGAGCGATAAATTTACGCTAAAGCCGAGCTTTTTGTACTCCAGGCTAGATAACTACACCTCCGCCAAGCGCTACCTAGACTCCCAGCTCACGCTAAAATACGGCGGTTACGTCGCGACTCTCGAGGCGCAGGCTGATCTTGAGGGGGTATTTTTGGAGCAGACGCTTAGCTACTCCGCCTCGCAAAACAGCCGCGACTATGAGCATGATACCGAGTACTACGGCTACAAACCATCAAACGTCAAAAACTGGGGAACCAATCCTAGCCCGAATTTCGGCTCGGGCATAGGGGGACTAAACGATTTTGAGCAACGCCAAAATAAGCTGGCGTATAAATTCGACGCAAGCGTGAAGGAATTTGAGGCGTTTGGCGCATCGCATCTGGTGAAATCTGGCTTTGAGATAGCTAGACAAAGCGGCAGCTACGAGATACCGCGTACCCGCGTATCCTACGGTACGCCAAAGCCTTTGATGAGCGGAACATGCATCGCCGGCGATAAAACTTGCGTCATAGACGATAGCTTCGCATCCCAGGGCGCGGTCGGTCAATATCTATCAAAAAAAACCTACTACTACGCCGTAAAAACCAAGGCTACGCAAACCAATCTCGCCCTTTATCTCGAAGACGAGATGAAGTTTGGCGCGTTTAAATTTCGCCCCGGACTTCGCATCGAGCGAAACGGCGATAACAACGACGTAAATTTAGCTCCGAGGTTGCTAGCCGAGTATGAATTCGCGGATAAAAATTTCATAGGAATCGGGTTAAACCGCTACTACGGACGAAATTTTTTCGCGTATAAGATGTATAACGGCGTGTACAGGATGTATGAGACTTGCGAGAGAAGCTCCTACGGCGGGGCGTATACGTGCGGCGGACTGGCTAATAACCGCCGTCCCATCAGGGAGTTAAAGACGCCTTACGATGATGAATTTAGCGCGTATTATCGCGGCGACATCGGCAACGCGAGGCTAAATCTCAAATACGTAAGACGCCAAGGCCGCGACGAAGTAGCGATGAAATACGTAAGAGAGCCGCTACCTGGCTACGGAAACGGGTATTATATATTTACCAACGAGGGGCAAAGTAAGCGCGACATCGTAACCTTAAGCGCGGCAAACATTGCTCCGATCGAAATTTGGGGCGTAAAAAACGATTTTGAGGGCTCGCTAAGCTTTACGAAGCAAAGCAGGAGCTTTGAGGATTATGAAGACGACGAGATGAACGACGACGTCTCGTATAACGGCAAAATCATCAAAAAAAGCGAACTACCGGTCGTTGATTACCATGTGCCCTTTTCGGCTAAATTTCGCCACTCGGCTAAATTTAGCGGCTTTAGCGTTTCAAATTTCATAAACTATACGAGCAAAACGGACGCGCTACTAGGCGGCTGGAATAGAACGCGCGGGATATACGTCTACGAGCGCCAAAAGCTGCCCGCATACGCGACTTGGGATATGCGCATAGGTTATGAAAGGCGGCTGGCCGGCGATTTTCGAGCGTTTGTAAATCTTGATATAAATAATCTTTTAAACAAAAAATTTATCGCCTCAAACGAGGGCAACTACTACGAGTACGGCCTTGGCCGCAACTTTTGGCTGGAAGCGGGTATGAAGTGGTGATTTACTAGGATTTATCCCTAATTTACCGCGCAAGACGCGGTAAAAGCGGGTTTGCGGCAAAAATTGCGAGCTTTAAAAGGCTAAAGCGCTTTGGTTTAGTTTTTATACGCGCCTTAAATTTGCGTCTTTTAGCTAGTTTTGGATTTTGCCTTACGGCGCAAAGTCGCAAATTTGCCGTTTGTGAGCGGCGTAAATCCGCGCTTTTGCCCTCTTGGCTTGCTAGTGGGCGTAAATTTATCTATCTGTAACGGGCAAAATCGGCAAAATAGCTAAAATTTGCATAAGGCGCGAGTGGTAATTTCCTTGCCTAAACGCAAAACGCGCGGGGTAGATTGGCGGCTCGGCGATTTTGCCGCTTAAAGTTAGTTTTACTCTTACTTCTTAAAGCTCTTAAACCGCGAGAAAATGCGGTTTGCGCTCTTTTTAGCTTGTTTAAAACGCTATTTTTTCTCTCGCGGCTTAAACGGCGCTAAATTTGCGATGATTTAGCCGTTAGGCCACTTAAAATCATACTCAAAAGATACGAATTTATTGCGCCAAAAGGCCGTGTCGCCCGTGCAGGCGAAATTTATAGGCTAGATTTTACCCGTCGCCCGGCAAGAGCTTGCGCCGAGCCGTTTTGCTTGCGCGTATCTGCTTTGATTTTTGTTTAAAATAAGGCCAACCGCCCGTAACGCAAAGCCAAAATCGTATTTTGCGTTTTTAAGCTTAAATTTAAGCGCAAAAATCGGCCGCGCGTCTTGACTTTGCGACAACTAGCCATATGTCCGAGATTTGCTCGCAAAGCTGCTTAAAAGCAAGCAAAATTTGGCATTTTGGTCGCAAACTCCGAGCGACCTAGCATCTAGCGCGGCAAAAACTCGTATAAATTTCCGGTTTCAGCGGTTTTTTGATATAATCAAAACAAAAGTTAAATCAAAGGAGTAAAATGTATATCGTCCTAGGCGTCCTCGCCGTTCTCGTGCTCATCGTTATTTCGACTTATAACTCGCTAATCGGCAAGCGAAACCAAGTCCTAAATATCAAATCAGGCGTCGATACGCAGTTAAAAAAGCGTTTTGACCTCATTCCGAATTTAGTCGCCACCGTCAAGCAGTATCTCACGCACGAGCGCCAACTGCTAGAAAACATCTCCGCGCTTAGAAGCGGCATCCAAAAGGCCGCGGGAGACGAGCAGAGATTTGCGCTAAACGGCGAGCTGTCAAATCTAATCTCAAAGTTAAACGTCGTCGTGGAGAATTATCCTGAACTAAAAGCAAACGAAAACGTAATGCACCTACAAAAAACGATAAATGATATCGAGGAGCAGATCTCCGCCGCGCGCCGCGCCTACAACGCCGCCGTGACCGACTATAACAACGCCGTGGAGATGTTTCCCTCAAACATCGTCGCTAGCTGGGCGAGGTTTAGCAAGGCGGCATTTTTCGAGGTGCCAAAGGGGCAAGACGATCCGCACGACGTGCATGAGCTTTTTAACCGCTAAATTTGCGCTCGCTTCGTCAAATTTGAGTTAAATTTGAGCGCTTTAACCGCGCTCTAAAATGCAAGCAGACTGGCTAAATTTGAACGCAAAAAGCGGCGCGGGCGGTAAATTTAAGCGGTAAATTCGGTTTGAATTAAAACGCGCGGCTTATAAACGGTGATCTTAAATTAATGCAGATCAAAGCAAATTTAAATGTAAAAGCCCAAGCGCGGGCTTAAAATAGCTAAATTTCGCAAAAACGGCGTTAAATCAAAATGGAGTAAAAATGGACGATCTGGTCTTGCTAGAGCTTGAGCGACAAAAGGTTTTACGCTCGCTTTTTAGGCTAAAGCTCGTTTGTTTTGTTCTCGCAGCGGGAGTAGGCTGGCTGTTTTACTATTTCTCGCGCGACGCGATACTCGGCGCGGTCGCGTTTTTAGTTTGCGGGGCTACGATTTATTATTTTTTCGAGAGCATTTTTACTGATAGCTTCACATTTAAATTTAAACGAAAAGTTATACGAAGCATCGTCGAAAGCTGCGGCCTAACCTACCACCCGGGCGGCTTTGTGGAAAATGATTATTTATATATGATTTATGATTTTGACATCGATAAATACTCGGGCAACGACCTGATTTTCGGGCAGATAGAGGGCGTGCGGGTCAAATTTAGCGACGTAGAGGCGATAAGCATCAAAGAGGACTGGCAGGGGAACAAGACTCATAGAGTGCTTTTTGCGGGGCTTTTGTTCGTGGCCGATTTTCCTAAACGCTTAAAGGCCGTCACTCAAATTTGTAGCGGGACGGATGAGTTTAAGGACTACGGCGGCAAGCGCGCGAGGATGGACGACGCGGAGTTTGAGCGGTATTTTAGAGTCTACGCAACCGATCAGATCGAGGCTAGATACGCGCTCACGCCAAGCTTGATGGAAAATTTAAAGCTGCTAAAAATGAGATTTCACCGCCCTATAAACATCGTGCTAACCGGGGATAAAATCTGTATGGCGATCCGCACGGGACGCGATAACTTCGAGCCAGATCTGCGCCGCCCGCTCGTTGGTAAGGGAGCGAATAGATTTTACAAAGACGAGATCGGCGGCTTTTTGCGTATCGTCGAGGAGCTGCGGCTAAACCTTAAAATTTGGGCGGATTAGAAAGCGCGGCGCTAAATTTGACGGGCGGCGTAACCCGCACCCTAAAAACCCAAACGAGCGTGCGAGACGAAAGTCACCGAGCGCGGCGGTAAAAACGAAAAAGGAGAGCGGATGAAGGGCGTAGCGATAAACGAAACGACGATAGTCGGCGATGATGGGAAATACTATAAATTTAGCTTTGAAGAGGTGCGCGCTGGGCGGCCGGGCGGTGGAGAGCGCGTGGCGTTTCGAGCCGACGGGGAGTTTGCCCGCGATGTATTTGTGGTGACGGACGAGGGCGAGCAGCGCGCCACGAAAGACGCCAGAAGCGAGGAGACGAAGGCGGCGCTAAAAGAGAGCGCGGCGTTTGGGCGGGCTAGGACGGCTGGCATAGCTTCCGGCGTCGCGCCTGCCGTTATCAAGCTTTACGCGTTTTTTATCGCGGACTACGCGGGGCTGAAGCTGCAAATCGCCGTCGCTCTAGCAGTCCTCGTAGGCGCGCTGCTAACCTATGCGGCGCTAGGCGGTATCGCGCGGCTTGCGGGTAGCGATGATCTGCACGTAAACTACGGCAAGGCGATGATAGCGATGTTTGTCGCCCAGGTCACGCAGACGCTGGCGTTTTATTTGGCGCAAACGGGTCATCCGCTAGCTAGACTCGTCGCCGTTATCGCGGTGCTTTTGCTAGTTTACGTGGCGGTAGTTTGGGCGAAGGTCTTTTTCGAGCTTGCTAGGCTAACTAGAAACGGGCTTTTTAAAACGTATATTTTCGTGTTTTTTATCGGGGAGCTGATGCAAGCAAGCGGGTATTTGTTTATATTTAGTTTTCTTTTTATCGTGGCGTCGTTTATTATCTACATTGTAGCGTGGGTCAAAACGGACAAGGTCGGCGAGGCAAATAAAGAAGGGCTTTTTATCTATTAGCCTAGCGCACTTGCTCTTGCGCGGTTTAGCTCGTTAAATTTAATACCGCCGTTTGCGCCTGCTAGCGCGTCATTTCTCGCTAGATTTTGAGAACGACTGCGGCGATGAGCTTTTAGAGAGCTTGCCTGTTTTGCGCCTAAGGGCTTTGGTTTTGGCCTTTCATGCGCGGTTTTATACGGCGGTTTTTGCGGGTAGGTAAAGTGGCTTGGCATCGCAGATTTGCTAGCGCTTTGGATTTGGCGCATTAGACTAACCGCTATTTTTGGACTAATTTGCGCAAAAATCTAACGGTGCCTAAAACAGGATTTTTAAGGGCGCAGACGAGTTTGGGCTAAAGCGTTTCTAAATTTCGGTACTAGCGGCGCAAGCGGAGGTAAATTTATAGCGCCGCATTTTTATCCTAACGCCTGCGGCGGTAAAAACGCGCAAAACTCATCGGCGGCGTGCCGTAAATGAAAATAGTATCTTAAATTTATTCCGATTTTTGCTGTTTTGCTTGCTAAAATTTAGCGAAACGGGCTTTGCTTTTCTATACTTTCAAATCAAAAATCGCCGTCTAAATCTTTATAGACGGCGCAAAATTTTTATGCTTTAGCTTTGATTTTACGGTATGATTAGCGCCTTTGTCCGGTAAAAGCCGCTGCTTCTAGGTTTGGCATAAATTTATCCAAAATCTTGCATTTATTATCAAAACGATGCTTGTAAAACAGTGCAAATAAAGATATAATGACTAACCAATCTAAACTAAAAGTAAAAACAATGAAAAAAATCGTTTTAGCTGTGGTCGTTGTCATTCTATGCTCTTTAAATTTGAGTGCCGGGAAACTGGAGGACAATATCAAAAAATGCGGCGGCGATGCGCAGGCTTATTTAAAAGCTGCTGAAAAATACTATGTTGCGGGGCAAAACCGATCCTAAAGAAATTGAACTTTTTCAAAAAGCTTGCACTTTATTGGCATATAAATACAAAAAAGCGGAGATATGGCGAATGCCAAAATATTTTATACAAAAGCTTGTGATCTAGGTGATCAAGCAGCTTGTACGATGAAGTAAATTTTTAAAAAGAGTAAAGCCTGATTTTGCGATCAGGCTTTTGTTATCTAAGCGGTTAAAATATACCGCCGATATGCGCCTAAATTCGCGTCAATCGTTTAAATTTAGGGCCGCATTTGACGCTAAATCGGCTTGTGGATTTAATTTAAAACCTGAGCTTTAATTAGGCAAATTTACCAAGCAAATCCGCGCTAAGAATGCCTAAAACTGCGGCTTACCGCCGTTTGCTTTGGCACCATTTACGAAGTCTATCGCGTATTTTTGGCACGCGGTTTTGTCCTTTTTCTCTAGGCACAGCGTTTCTAGCTGCTCGCTACTCATGCCCTTGTAGTCGGCCACGGTTTTATTCGTTCCGCCCATATAAAACCACGTGATTAAACCTAGAATTAACAAAATAAAAACTAGCCGCGCCATTTTTTCTCCTTTACAAATTTATTTTTAATGATACAACGGTGACGGTTAAATTTAGCTTGATTTTGCGTAAAATCCAAGCCAAGCGGCGGTTTTTAAATAATATCTGCATAAAATCGCATGTAGCCTTATGTCGCGGTTAGACCGGCGCCTGTCGTTCTTACGCTTAGCGGCACGGTTTGCAGCGCCTAAAATGACGATACGCTTTGCGCTAGCGATATGCCGAGCTTGCCGTTTAGGCGATTTTACCCGCCGACGCGACAAGGGCCGCTTTAGACTAATTTTCAAAGACGAGCTAAAATTTAGAGAGAAATTATTTAGATTTGGTTTTTGAAAGCTTGATTTAATGTTTACATACATTACGCTAAAATGCGCCGAAATTTTTATAAAAGGATAAAGATGAAAAAGATCTTTTTGGGCTTTGCGCTCTTTTCCGCGATCGCGGCTGCCGCGCTAAGCGAGACGATCGAGGTTTATAAAAGTCCCGAGTGCGGTTGCTGCGGCAAATGGGGCGAGGTAATGAAGCAAAACGGCTTTGAGGTAACCGAGCATAAAACAAACGAGATAATCGAAACGAAAAATAAATACGGCGTGCCGGCGGAGCTATACAGCTGTCATACCGGCATAGTCGGCGGCTACGCTATCGAGGGGCACGTGCCGGCGCAGGAGATAAAGGCGCTTTTGGCCGCTAAGCCAGAGGATGTCGTGGGTATCTCGGTGCCCGGCATGCCGCTGGGAAGTCCTGGTATGGAGCAGGGCGACGTCGTCGAAGACTACGACGTGATCGCGTTTAAAAAGGACGGCACGACCGAAATTTTTGCCAGCTACAAAAACGGCAAAAAGGTAAAATAATTTAGCGAAATCGGCGTAAATTCGGCTTATTTTTGCGCATTTGCGCCGAGTTTTTTCCGCATAAATTTTACTCGCGACGTCAATTTTGCAGTGCCAATTTTGCTCGGCTTTGTCCTTGCGGGAGATTGCTAAAATTCGCCGTTTTTTAAATTTTGCTTTTTTACGGGCGGCGTTTGACGGTTTGCGCATTTTTACCCTTTCGTTTTAAATTTTTATTATGAAACGAGCGCATTTACGGCGCTGAATTTATAAAATTTAGGCGGCTTTTTCGCTACCTTTTTACGGCGTCAAATTTAGCGACTCGGATGCCCGCGACCCGCGCAAATTTTTTTCTTCGCGCGACTTGCCGCGAGCGCCGCAAAGATTGAAAACGGTCGTTAAATCGGTATAGTTTTGTTAAATTTAATCCGCTCGCTAAATTTAGCCCAGATGAAAGAAAAAAGATACAAAATGGCGACCGATTTGCTTTTTTGGATTACGATTTCGGCTTGATCGTTTTTGAGCTAAAATTTACGGGTCGCAACCCGGACGGCAGGGCGATACTAGCGCTGGTTTTTTGCGGTAGCAGTCGCGATCCGGTCGCAGGCGCTGTTTGAGGGCGATAGGAAGCTTGCTGTTTGATTGTCGTTTTTGCCGCGATATCGGTTTGCGAGACCTTTTTTCTAAAAACGCCGCAAATCCCCGCAAAATCAAACTAAATTTAACTCCCTCGCGCTATATATTAAAGCTAAATTTATAAAGGAGCGGGCGGGGGCGCGAGCGATACTTATGCTATTTATTTTGCGGCTTCTTGCGCGGCTTTACATGGGTGGAACGATGAAAACGCCGACTACGAGGGGCTTGAGGCTTTGCGTCTTGAAAAAAAGGACAAAAAGACCTGCTAAAAAACGCGACCGACTTCGCAAACGGTGTGAAGGAAAACGGCGATAAAGCGCAGTTTTGGTGGTTTTTCGGGCGGATTTTACGTTCAAATTCGCCGCGGCGGTTCGGGCTTGCGATCTGGCAAAATGGCTAGCCCACAAGTCAAATTTGAGCTCAGATTTAGTTTCAAATTTAAATTTGCCGTAGATTAGATTTGCGGTCAAATTTGATGCCGCAAGCGCTAAAATCGCCGTGCCAAAGCCGCCCGATCTTGGCTCAAATTTTAAAATTTACAGCGAGCCGATTTGCTTTTAGAGCTCAAACTGGGCGCTGCCGGCAAAGCCTTAAAACTAATCTAAATTTAACTCCTTTATCAAATTTAAGAATTTAAGCCCCAATAACGTAGGCGGCGCAAATTTAAACTATTTCAAATTTGGCTCGCATTTTTGCGGTGCGGGTCTAGGCGCGTCAAATTTGGACTTAAATTTAAATAATTTTCGCAAATTTAGACCAAAGGTCGCATAAAATAAGCAATATTTGTATTACAAGTTTAGCGCGGAAGTTAAATTTGCGCTCAAATTTAAACGGAAAGCAGGGTGCGCAAGAGGCTAAAAGCGCCAAAACGCGGCAAAATAGCCTCTGCGGCTATCGCCCACGCTGCGGGCGGTAAAAATGCGCTTTCAGTTTAAAATTCCCGATTTTTTGCTATAATCGCCGCGTTTCATTTTAATTTTTTAAGGATTTTAATTGCACCCCAGTAGCGCCGACTCGCTTTTTATGATCGCTCTCGCGTTTTTCTTCGTATTTTTAAACGCCTTTTTCGTCTTATCCGAATTTTCCATCGTCAAAGTCCGCAAGACTCGCCTAGAAGAGCTTGTCAAGGACAAAGTCCCAAACGCCAAAATCGCGCTTGATATGTCAAACAACCTCGATACCTACCTCTCCGCCACGCAGCTAGGCATCACGCTAAGCTCGCTAGCTCTTGGCTGGATCGGCGAGCCTGCGGTTGCTAGACTGATCGAGGAACCGCTAAAAACATACTTTAATCTAAACGATATCTTAGTCCACACCGTCTCGTTTGCGATCGCGTTTACGCTGATCACGCTCATGCACGTGGTGCTAGGCGAGCTGGTGCCAAAGTCCGTCGCCATCGCAAAATCAGAAAAAGCAGTCCTTGCCATCGCGCGTCCGCTACATGTATTTTGGGTGGTTTTCTCGCCGCTTATCAAGACTTTTGATTTTCTAGCCGGCGTTTCGCTTAAAATTTTAGGCATCAAGCCAGCCAAAGAGAGCGAGCTAGCCCACTCCGAAGAGGAGATAAAAATCATCGTAGGCGAGAGCCTAAAAGGCGGCGTTTTAGATAGCTTTGAGACCGAGATCATCAAAAATGCGGTCGATTTCTCCGACACGGTCGCTAAAGAGATCATGACTCCGCGCCGCGATATGGTCTGCATAAACAAGCAAAAGAGCTACGAAGAAAACATCAAAGTTATCTTTGAGTCCAAATACACGCGCTACCCCTACATCGACGGCAGCAAGGATGCGATACTGGGCATGATCCATATCAGAGATATCTTGCAAATCGATCTGGGTAACAAAAAGCGCGAATTTGACAGCATCGTGCGTAAATTCGTCATCGTGCCCGAAAACCTCTCGATATCTAAAATCCTCGTGATGATGAACAAGCAGCAAATCTCCGCCGCTCTCGTCGTGGACGAATACGGCGGCACGGCGGGGCTGCTCACGATGGAAGACATAATGGAAGAGATCCTGGGCGACTTTAACGACGAGCACGACGACGCCGACCCGCACTATAAAAAGATCAATGAAAATATCTACGAGTTTCAGGGGCGCTTTGATTTAGAGAGCGTCGAGGAGCTGATGGGGATAAGCTTTGCCGACGAGACCGAGGAGCTAACGATCGGCGGATACGTCTTTAATCTCATCGGTCGCTTGCCTGTCGTAGGCGACAAGATCGAGGACGAAAACTGCTACTACGAGGTTCGCAAGATGGACGGTGCTAGCATCTCTAGCGTCAAAGTGCGCAGAAAAATCGAAGAAAAAGAGGACGAGGACTGAGTAAATTTACGCCTTGCTTTTGCGGGTGGGGCGTAAATTCGGTTTTAAATTTGAGGCGCGGAAATGGCGTCTTAAATTTAACGACTCTAAATTTAAAAACGTTGCCTCACTTGCGAAATCGGCTCAAATTTAAGCCGTTTCGTCAAATTTTAGTTTGCGGCATTTGCGCTAAATTTATCGCCGTTTGGCCGAGTCTTGCGGCGTTGCCGTTAATTTTTTGCAGAAAGCATAAATTTAAATTTGCCTTGCTAAATTTCAGCCGATTTTTCTCTCAGACTCTCTCAAAATCCGCAAATTTAATCTAACTTTTTAGCTTATTTTGATAAACTTCACGAAATTTAATAAAATATAAAATTTAAATTCTACATTTTGAAATTTATAAAACAAATTTAACACAGGAGGACAGATGAGAGTAGTTCAAGCAGAAACGATCTCCAAAACCGTAAGCGAGCTTTGCAAGCAGGCCTGTTACGTCGTGACGCCCGATATGAGAGCGGCTTTTGAAAAAGCTAGAAAAAACGAGAGCTCGCCTATAGGCAAAGACATCCTAGGCAAGGTGCTCCAAAATGCCGATCTAGCCCAAAAGGGCATCGCGCCGATCTGCCAAGACACGGGCATGGCGGTCGTGTTCGTCGATCTCGGACAAGACGTACATATCGAGGGCGGATTTTTGGAAGACGCGATAAACGAGGGCGTAAAAGACGGCTACGTGGGCGGCTACCTGCGCAAATCAGTCGTAAACGACCCGATCTTTGAGCGTAAAAACACGACCAATAACACCCCCGCCGTCATAAACGTAAGGATAGTAAGGGGCGATAAAATCCATATAAAAGTGGCTCCAAAAGGCTTTGGTAGCGAGAACAAATCGGCTCTAAAGATGCTAGTACCCGCAGACGGCCTAGAGGGCGTGAAAAAGGTATTTCTAGATGCCGTTAAGCTAGCGGGTCCAAACGCCTGTCCTCCGATGGTGATTGGCGTAGGCATAGGTGGCACGATGGATAAGGCCGCGCTAATGGCAAAATACGCAGCCGCTCGCGACGCAGACAGCAAAAACCCAGACCCTAGGTACGCCAAACTAGAAGAGGAGCTGCTAGAGCTCGCCTGTAAAACGGGCGTCGGACCGCAAGGTCTAGGCGGCGACACGACCGCGGTAAAAGTAAACATCGAGTGGTATCCGACCCACATTGCGGGCCTGCCGGTAGCTATCAACATCAACTGCCACGCCGCTCGCCACGCCGAAGCTGAAATTTAAGGAGAAAAGATGTCAGAAGTAAAAAAGATAACCGCGCCGTTTGACAAAGAGGTCGTAAAAAGCCTAAAAGCCGGCGATAACGTACTAATAAGCGGTACTATAATCGCAGCCCGCGACGCCGCGCACAAGGCGCTAACCGAGACTTTGGCTCGCGGCGAGGCCTTGCCCGTAAATTTAGCCGGCGAGACGATCTACTACCTAGGACCGAGCCCCGCAAAACCGGGCGACGTAATAGGCGCTGCGGGACCGACTACTAGCGGACGCATGGACAAATACACTCCGACGATGATAAACGAAGTAGGCATCAACGGCATGATCGGCAAAGGATATCGTAGCGACGCCGTCGTCGAAGCGATGAAAAAATCAGGCTGCGTCTATATGGTCGCTATCGGGGGTGCGGGCGCACTAATCAGCCAAAGTATCAAAAAGTACGAAGTGCTAGCCTACCCAGAGCTTGGCCCTGAGGCGGTCGCGAGGCTTACGGTTGAGGATTTCCCGGCTATCGTAGCGATAGATAGCGAGGGCAATAACTTCTACGAAGTCGGACAGGCTCCGTATAAAAAAATATAAAAATTTTAATCGGTTGCGTCATCGTGCGTGACCGATTTTTAGGCCTTGAGCCTAACATACATATTTTTGTTATTTGACGGATCTTTGCCATTTTCTCTCATATTATATTCAAAAATATCTGGATTTTTTTCTATAAAATCGTTAAAAGATTTGTATCTTATTTTAGGATGAATTGTTTGATAATCTAAGCCCTCATCTTTTATTTTTTTACCAAGAGTGGATGCAGGTAGCCAGCCATCCTCTGATTTTTCAAATATTTTGCACAAGTGTTCTGAGAAATCTATTGGTAATGATGGATTGACTCGTTCTGTTGGTCTATTATCTTTGCTGTCTTCAAGAGGAATAAATTTATTGCAAGCTTTCCTTAGGGCTTCTGGAGTTTGGCTATTGCCAGCTATATAGACCTTTTTGTTGTACTCCCTTAACACCATTGCCAGCGGAGTAAAGTCGCTATCGCTAGATACTATGCAAAAACCGTCATATAAATTAGAAGCAAGCATTAGCATTGCCTGTATGGTAAGAGTTATATCTGTCGTATTTTTACCCTTGCGATATTGTGGTGTTTGTATCATATTTATGGCATTTTCTGTACAAAATTTTTTCCAACCTTGTTTTGAATTTTGTATCGTGAAATCTCCGTATGCCCTCTTTAGGGTTATTTCTCCATATTTTTCTAGCTCGTTTAATACTTTACTTATACTGTCGTAAGGCACATTATCCGAGTCGATCAATACAGCCAAACGCGATATAGATGTATCCATGGCTTTTGTCATTAATGGGATAATACTGGAAATGGCGTCTTGAGCTTCGTTTATGTTTAACTCATCCACTTGCAACTCCTTGTTTAAAATTTAAAAAATTATACGCAAGAAAAGTTTTAATATGAATAAAAAGTATGAATACTTTATATGCGATTGCGGATTTTGGATCGAGTGTATATTTTATAAAATTTAAGTGACATGCAGTAAAATTTGATGCTAAATTTGAGTGAAATTTTATAAAAATTCAGAACTCAAATTTAGCTGTGAAAGTTGGCGACTAAAGCCAGGTCGAGCCTCACTCCGTAGTGCTGTTTATGTAGCTGTTTTCGGAGATCTGCGTCCAGACCCTAGCCTTTTTCATAAAGGCCTTTTGCGAGTCCAAAATCTCCTTAAATGTCGCGTCTTTGGCTGAGAGCTCGTCTAGGATCTCGTCCGTGGCTTTGCGTAGCGCGGCGATGATTTCCGGCGGAAACGAGACGATTTTTACGTCCGGGTGCTCGCTTTTGATTTTATCAAGGACCAGCGAGTTTTGATAGACCGCCGACTCGTAGACGTCGGCTGCTACGGCCTTAGTCGCGGTTTCTACGATGGCTTGGAGGTCGGCGGGTAGCTTGTCCCAGAGCTTTTTGTTGATGTAGAATTCATTTTCGCTCGCGGGCTCCTGCCAGCCGGTGTAGTAAAATTTAGCCACCTTTTGAAAGCCGAAATTTATATCGATCGCGGGGCAAACCCACTCGACGGCGTCGATCGTGTTCATCTCCATAGCCATGTATAGCTCGCCGATCGGGACGGTGTTGATGCTAGCTCCCAGTTTTGCCATTATCTCGCCGCCAAGCCCCGCCATGCGCAGTTTTAGTCCCTTTAGATCGTCCGTGCTCTTGATCTCTTTTTTAAACCAGCCGCCCATCTGCATGCCGAAATTTCCGCCGTGAAAGGTCACGATGCCCTGCTCGCCAAAAACCTTTTGCGCGAGCTCCTTGCCACCGCCGTACGCGTACCATGCGTCTTGCTCGGCCTTGTTCATACCAAAAGGCACGGTCGTAAAGAGCATGAGCTTGGCGTCCTTGCCCTTATAAAAGTAGCTCGCGGTGAAAGCCGCGTCGTACTGGGCGCTTTTGACCATATCAAGCAGCGCAAACGCCGCCTTGTGCTTGGACGGATAGTCGACGCGAACCTCGATACGGCCGTCGCTCATCTTTTCTACGAGCTCTTTAAATTTCTTTGGTGCGTCGCCTAGTACGGGCACGTTGCTCTCGTAGGTGGAGGCGAGCTTGATCTTGTATTTTTCCGCAGCCTGCGCGCTAAACGCCATCGCTATGCACAGAGCCATCGCTGAAAATAGTTTCATTTTTTCTCCTTTTGGTTTTAAATTTACCGATTATAGAGCTTTGTATTATATTTTCTGATTAATTTTGAAATTTAAGTTACAAAAATCTATACAAAGTGAGTAAAAACGTAAATAAATTTATAAAATGTTACGGAATTTAAATTTTACTATTTGCGGATAAATTTGACGGTCGCTGCCGTTAAAACGGCGATGTCTAGGCTAGGGCTTGACAAATTTTATCTAAGCCGTCGGCAAATCGGCCTGCGAACAAGGCTTAAGACCTGCAGGCCGCCAGACGCGACGAATCAAAATCGACGGTTTAATTTACCCGTGCCTTTTGGATAAAATAATGCAAACTCGCGGTAAAAATATACGCTAGCGCGCTCTTGGGCTAAATTTTGACGATTTAGTGTGCCGTAAATGCTAAATCAAAGTAGCGCCGCTTGCGTTTACGGCGGTAATTTGCAGGCAAAATTTACCGCAACGCTTCGGTAAATCGTCCTATGTTTTAGGCCGCTTGCGCCGTTGCCGAGTAAATTTAGCGACGGTTTGTACTTGTAAGCGTTTTTCCTAAATTTAGGCAAATTTAGTTTAGGCGGTAACAAAATTTAAGTGTAGGATTTAGCAAGACGGCTTTTGATAAATTTGCCAGGCGAAATTTGTAAAATTTAAGCTTCAAAACGCACTTGAGGCCTAAATTTAAACCGCCGAAAGCGGCAAGTCGAAAAACGGATGGTATCAAAAATTCGGCAAGATAAATCTTCGTTAGGGCGCGCTTGGCTAGAGTATCTTGTGCGAGGCTTACCGTTAGCTTTGGTTTGCGCGAGGTCTGCCACAAAGTTTTGGCAAAAGTCTACGATTTCGCGCCTGCCGGTATAAATTTATAGATTAAATTACCGCGGCGCTTTGGATGAATCTTGCTCGTCTTGCCGTCAAATCCGCGCTTTGCGGCAAAAAATTTACTAAATTTAGCCGCGATTTTAGCCGAATTTAAAAGAGCGTAAAAAAATTTAAAGTCGGTAAATTTAAATTTCGGTCTTGAGGTGGGACGCGTCTTTGATCTCGTCATCGCAAATCTCGCAAAAGCGCGTCAGCAGCGAAAATAGTTTTTCGGTATTTTTCTCGCCGAGCCTAGCAAACACCCGCTCGCCCAGCTCATCGCTAGCGCGCACGATAGGGCCTGCCGCCTAGCACCCCTTTTGCGTGAGGCTCATCGCGCGCTCCCTTTTATCAGCGCTTTGCTCGCTTGGCTGCACTAGCCCTTTTTGGCGAAAATCCTTGCAAACGTTAAAAACCGTTTGCTTTGGTATGGCCCACTCCTCGCTGATCTTTTTTTGCGTCGAGCAGCCGTCTTTTGCTAGCGTGTAAAGCACCGCAAATTCGCTGTAGCTAAGCCCCGTTTTAGCGATCAGCGCGTCTATGCGCTCGTTAATCTCGCTGATTTTTTTGCCTAGGTCGTCAAAGTTATACATCGTTTTCCTTTTTTATTTTGGGCGAATTTTAGTAAAATCCCAAAATATTTTCAAGGTTTTAGGATTGACTTTTAGTCCTAAATTTTGCTAATATGATAAATTTTAAGACTAATTCCAAGGAAAAATTTTATGAAATTCGGCAAAATTTTAAAAGCGTATTTTTTATCGTTTGCGCTGGTTTTGACCGCGCAACAAACGGCGGCGGCTCAGGAAAATAAATCGGCGCAAGAAAATAAATCGGAGCAAAAAACGCCACCGCAAAACAAGCAAACGGCTCAAGCGGGCGTAAAAGACGGCGATGCTAGCGAAACAAACGTCGGCCAAGACGGCGGAAATTCGGACGCTAGGCAAAATCAAAACGACGAAGCCATAAAACTCACGGTCGTCTCGCCCAAGGTCGCAAAATTTAGTCCAAAGCTAAATTTGCACGGCGAGCTAGTTGCTAGAGACGATGTTGCCGTGGGCTCGGCGCTGCAAGGCCAACAAATCGCCCAGGTCTTAGCCGAAGTGGGCGAAAACGTGCAAAAGGGGCAAATTTTAGCCCTGCTAGATAATGCTGGCGTAAAAGCGAAATTTGACCAGCAAACCGCCGCGCTTGAGGCCGCAAAGCAAAATTTAAACTCCGCCAAGGCCTCTTTTAGCGAGGCTAGCTCCGCGCTAAAGCGAGCTAAAGACCTAGCCGCAAAAAAGGCGATCAGCTCGCAGGAACTCGAACAAGCAAACGCGAAAGAAGCAAGCGCCAGAGCGAATCTAAACTCCGTAAAAGCCCAAATTTCGCAGATAGACGCGCAGATCGCAGAGGCTAAAGATCAGCTCGGCAAAGCTAGCGTGATAGCGCCCGTTAGCGGCGTCGTGACGGCCAAAAAAGCCCAGATCGGCGCGCTAACTAGCGGTGAGGCTTTGTTTAACATCGCAAAAGACGGCGTCATCGAGCTATCTGCGGACGCGGACGCCAAGGAGCTTGCGCAGATAAAAGTCGATATGAGCGCGCAGGCTCAAATTTACGGCGTAAAAGAGGCCGTAAACGGCAAGGTGCGGCTGGTGCCCGTGAGCGTGGATACGAGCTCGCGCCTAGGCAAGGTCAAAATTTCGCTAGACGGCGGGGCTAAATTTATCGGTTCGTATGCCAAAGCCGTCATCGACCTGCCCGAATTTAGCGCGTTAGCGCTACCTGCGCAGGCGGTTTCGTTTACGGAGGCGGGCGCGTTTGCGACGCTAATAAAAGACGGCAAGGCGCAGAAGCGAAAAATCCAAATCGGACTTAGAGCAAACGGGTTAGTGCAGGTGATAGCAGGCGTTAGCGAGGACGATGAGGTCGCGCTAAAAGCCGCCGCGCTTGTAAACGACGGCGAAGCGGCGCAAAGGGGCACGGAGTGAAAATTTCGTCTTGGGCGATCCGTCATCCTATCCCTATTATCGTGCTTTTTATCGCGCTTAGTTTAGGCGGCGTAGCGTCGTTTTTGCGCCTACCGATAAACGCAAACCCAAACGTAAATTTTCCTATCGTTAGCGTCACGGTCACGCAGACCGGCGCGTCGCCTACTCAGCTAGAAAGCTCGACTACTAGGCGCATAGAAGACGCCGTGAGCGGGCTGGCGGACGTGAGGCACGTTAGCTCTACGATCTCCGAGGGTAGCTCGGCTACGACGGTGGAGTTTGCCATCGAGACGGACGTCGATAGGGCCGTAAACGACGTGCGAAACGCTATCTCGCAGATCAGAGACGAACTACCCGCCGGCATCGATACGCCGCTAGTAGAGCGCGTGGACGTCGAGGGCGGGGCGCTCGCGTTTTATTCGGTAGGAAGCGTAAATTTAGACCAAAGCGAGATATCGCACCTGATAGATAACGAGATAAAAAGGCGGCTGCTAGCGATCCCGGGCGTGCAACAAGTAAAGCGCCTAGGCGGCGTTACGCGCGAGATTAGGGTGCTTTTAGACCCAGCCGCGCTTAGCTCGCTAAGGATAGATGCGGCTTATATTAACAAGCAGCTCGCGCAAAATAACGCCGATTTGCCCGCGGGCAGGACCGTTTTAGACGGCGCGGAAAACAGCCTGCGCGTAACGGGCGGCGCAAAGAGTATCGAGGAGCTAGCAGGTACCCCCATCCGACTAGAGGGCGGCGGTAGCGTCCGTCTGGGCGACATCGCTCGCGTAGAGGACTCGCACGCCGAGGTTAGGTCGCGCTCTAGGATGGACGGGCTGGAGACGGCGGGATTTAGCGTATCTCGCTCAAAAGGCGCCAGCGACACGGTCGTGATGCAAAAGATCGAGGAGGAGCTGGCTAAATTTACCGCAGAGCATGCAGAAGTAAAGATAGATGAGATATACACCTCGGCGAACGAGACTAAGCAAAGCTACGACCAAACGATCTGGATGCTAGCCGAGGGCGCGATACTGACGGTTTTGGTCGTGTTTGTTTTCTTGCGAGACGCGAGAGCGACGCTGGTGGCGGCTATATCGCTGCCTCTTTCGATCCTGCCGACGTTTGCAGCGCTTTATCTGCTGGACTACACGCTAAACGGCATCACCTTGCTAGCTTTAATGCTAGTTATCGGCATACTCGTGGATGACGCGATCGTGGAGATAGAAAATATCAAAAAGCACCTAGCTCTAGGCAAACGCCCGTACCAAGCCGCCATAGACGCGGCTGATGATATCGGCTTTGCGGTGGTTGCCATTACGCTAACGATAGTGGCGATATTTTTGCCCGTTAGTTTTATCGGCGGGGGCATCGGGCAGTACTTTAGGCAGTTTGGCATAACCGTCGCGGCGGCGGTTTTGGCTTCGCTTTTAGTAGCGCGTTTAGCCACTCCGCTGCTAGCAGCCTACGTCCTAAAACCCGAGGCCAAAGAGGAGCGCGAAGCGAGCAAGCTAAAGGCGGCCTACCTAAATTTGCTAAATTTTACGCTAGATCACCGTAAATTTACGCTTTTTATCGGCTTTTTGCTGCTGCTGGGATCTTTTGCGTTAATTCCGCTTTTGCCGACGGGATTTTTGCCTCAAAGCGACTCGGGCAGAAGCAGCGTAAATATCACGCTAGCTCCCGGTTCTACGCTAGAGCAGACCGATGAGAGACTGATAAATTTAACCCGCGTCGTTAAGCAAAATCCGGCCGTGCAGTCCGTTTTTGCTATAGCCGGAGGCGGCGGCGAAACGCACAAGGGCGAGCTGCTAATCACGCTAAAACCGCACAAGCAGCGCGCCGTTACGCAAAAGCGGTTTGAAGACGAGCTGCGGGCGGAGCTGGCTAAATTTAGCGATATGAGATTTGCCTTCGCTAACGATATGGCCGCGCGCGATATCTCGGTAATCCTAACCGGCGAGGACGCGGACGCGCTCTCTAAAACCGCCGCGCTGATAAAATCCCAAATGAGCTACGTGGCGGGCGCGAAAAACGCTCAAGTAAACGAGCCTTTGCAAAAGCCCGAAATCCGCGTAAATTTAATCAAAAAAGAGGCCGCAAGGCTGGGCGTGAGCCACCAAGCCGTAGCCGAGGCTCTGCGTATCGCTACCGTGGGCGACACGGACGCGGCGTCGGCGAAATTTGACCTGCCGGATCGCCAAGTGCCTATCCGCGTGAGCCTAGAGGAGGGCGCTAGAAATGATCTTGAAGTTTTGCGTAAAATTTACGTCCAAAGCTCGACAGGGACGGCCGTGCCGCTCTCTAGCGTGGCAGAAGTTTCGTATTCGCAGGGTGCGGCTAGCATAGAGAGGTTTGATAAACGTCGTAAGATCGCGCTCGAGGCCGATTTGCAGCCCGGATTTACCGTAGGCGAGGTTTTGGAGCAAATTTACGCGCTGCCTGCGATGAAAAATTTGCCCCCAGGTATCGTCTCGCCCGAGTACGGCGATAGCGAGTATATGAGCGAGATGTTTGAGCAGTTCGGTATCGCGCTGGGCTTTGGCGTAACGATGTTTTTGCTGGTTTTGGTCGTGCTTTTTCGCGATTTTTTGCAGCCCGCTACGATATTTATCGCGCTTCCGCTTTCTATCGGCGGCGCGGCGGGCGGGTTGTTGCTTTACGGCGGGGCGCTTGATCTATCCGCCGTCATCGGCATCTTGATGCTCATGGCTATCGTGGGTAAAAACTCTATCTTGCTCGTTGATTTCGTCATCGAAAAGCGTTTGCGCGGAAGCGGCGTTAGGCAGGCTTTGCTAAGCTCGGGTGCGGAGAGGGCGCGGCCTATCGTGATGACTACGATAGCGATGATCGCCGGCATGGCGCCTGCGGTGTTTGCTAGCGGCTCTGGCGCGGAGTTTCGCGCGACGATGTCGGTAGCCGTGATTTGCGGACTGGCCGTTTCTACGCTGCTTAGCCTCGTTTTCGTGCCGACTGTTTATTCTATCGTGGACGATGCGAAAACGTTTCTTGGCAAGCGTCTTTCTAAACTCACGTCCGTAACCCAGCAAGATAAGCAAAACGCGGCAGGATAGGAAGCTCGTTAAATTTGACGCGTAAATTTATCGCTTTTTTCCGCGCGGATTAAATTTGAGCCTGGGTTTACGGCCGAATTTGGCTAAATTTGCAAACCAAAAAGCCTAAATTTAAGCTGTTTAATAATACCCCAGACACATCGTTTCGGTTAGCTTTATGCGCTTTTCAAGCGGTTCGGGCGAGAAAAACGAGCACTTTTCTATGTAAATTCTATAGCCGTAGTCAAGTCCGAAATCGTCGTAAAATTTCTTTAAATTTATAAATTTTATCCCGCAAATTTCGCGTAGATCAAAAAGCGGATAGAGCTTGGAGCCGTTTTTGGCGACTAGATGCGATGGCGCTAGCGTCGTAAACGAGCAAAACGCCGACGTGAGCGTTAGACCTGCTAGGTCGCTGCAGCGCGCGGCCGCCTCGCAAAATCGCGCGGGGATGTTTTTTTTATGCAGAAAAACGATTCGCGAGTTTTCAAATTTAGCGCAGATCGCGCCGCTCCAAAACAGATACGCGTTGCCCGAGATTTCGGCGTTTTTCGCAAATTCGCAGCCTAAAACGTAATCGTCTAAAAACTCGTTTGGAGCAAGGGTGATTTTCATATTTTTAGCGCCTTTTTACGGGAAATTATAGCTAAATTTGCAAATTCGGCGCTAAACTGCTAATATTCGCGAAATTTTTTACAAAGGACGAAAATGAAAAAGGTTATCTCTACAAAAGATGCCCCGCAAGCGATTGGACCGTATTCGCAAGCGATCGCGGCTAACGGATTTTTGTTTATTTCCGGGCAGTTAGGCGTGACTCCTAGCGGCGAATTTGCGGGCTCGGACGTAAAATCGCAGGCGCAAAGATCGCTTCAAAATTTGCAAGCGATTTTGAGCGAAGCGGGGCTCGGCTTTGAAAACGTAGTAAAAACGACGATTTTTCTAGCCGATATCGCGGACTTTGCGGCGGTAAACGAAATTTACGCCGAATTTTTTAACGAGCCCTATCCCGCTCGCAGCACGGTTGCGGTAAAAACGCTGCCAAAGGGCGGTTTGGTCGAGATCGAGCTTATCGCGGCGACGAAGTAAAATTTAAAATAAAGGAAAAAAATGAAAAAGGTTATATTTGCGCTTGCGGTCGTTTTGATTGCGGTTTTTGGCGTCGCGTTTTACGGCTCGTCTAAGGCCAAAGAGTCCTACGATAGGGGCGTGGCTAGGCTAACGGGCGAAACTTTGAGCTTGCCGTTTGTCGACCTAAAGGCAAACGTGACGCAAAACGAGTACGACAAGGGGCTCTTTAGTTCGCGCGCGACGCTTACGTTTGAGCTAACCGACGGCAAAGATCCGGTAAAATTTGAGGCTAAAACCACGCTAAAACACGGATTTGCCGAGATTTTTAGCGGATTTAAGGCGCACAGCGATATCAAGGCTCTAACGCCCGAAGCCGCCGCCGAAGCTAAAAAGATATTCGGCACGGACGAGTTTTTGAGCGCCGACGTGCTAATAAATTTAGATAAAACCCGCGACGTAACGCTAAATTTGGCCGAGATCAAAGTAGACGAGAGAAATTCGGACCTTGTTATCTCAAAGCCTTTTGCAAAAGCCCAGATCAAAGAAAACAAGATAAAATCCCTAGAAATCGGCGTCGGCAAGATTGACGGCGGCGATAAGGACGACTCGGGCAAGTTTGCGATGGAAAACGCATCCATGCTCATCGAGCTTAGCGATTTTAAGAGCTTTAGCGATCTGGTTTCGTTCGTAAATTTGCAAACCGCCTACGAAAATATATCTAAAGTAGGAATAAAGGTCGGCAAAATGAGCTTTAGCAACGCTAGAAGCTATGATTTTCCAAAAGCCGTTAGGATAACCGATATGGCGTTTTTGGCGCAGATTAAGCAAAATGCGAACGCAAATTTGCTCGATACGATGACGGAGGCTAACCTGGGCGCGCTAGAAATAGACGGCAAGAAAATCCTAACTCATCTAAACGCCGCTATGAACGAAAGAAACGTAAACAAGCTTGCTATGGCGATGTATCTTAACGATCCTAAAGAATCGGCGGTTTATAAAATTTTAATGAGCGAAAACTACGTGCTGGAGCTTAAGAATTTTAGCTTTAAAAATCCGGGCGGCAAGGAGATCAAATTTAGCGCCGTAGCCGACGCGTCGGGACTGGGCGTCAAAAGCAAAACGCTAGAAAACGACGCGGACGTGGAAACGGCGCTAAAGGCGGTTAAATTTGACGGCGAGCTAAAAGTGCAAGCCGCGTCTATAACGGAGTTTTTAAGCGAATATAAAGGGATAATGCCGGATAGGGATTTTAATGAAATGATTAACGGTATTAAGCCTTTTGAGGAGCGCATAAATTCGCTTTTTGCTAAAGATGGCGGGTATATGATCGCGAAATTTAAGCACGACGTAGGTAGCGATGATCTGCTGATAAACGATAAAATTTCGCTTAAAGAATTTATAATTAACCTGGCGGTAAATTAAACCGTAGCAAAGGCAAGGGCGTAAAACTGCGCACTTGCTTTTATTTTCATTCAAATTTTAATACCGCCCAAAAATCTTTTCCTAATTTTTTTAAATTCGCAATATTATCTAAGCTATTTTTAAGCCTCCTACTTGTATAATTCCAGCTCACGAATTGAGAAACCACCTTTAACTTTCACGTTAATAAAGCCTTTTCTTTTAATATCGTAAGTTTTAATTTTAAGTTAAATAAACTATTCTCTAATTTTTGAGGATATTTAATT
>NZ_CALHVN010000059.1 GCF_938039245.1 uncultured Campylobacter sp.
CGCACGCTGCAAGTAGGAGATAAAACATACAAAAGCCTGATCGCTTCGGGCGTGAAATTTAGCGAACTGCCGCACCGAAAAAGCATGGAATTTAAAATTGCGAGTTCGCAAGAGATCAAAAATATATTTTATCCGGACAGTGGAATTTTTATTTTCAAATCAGGTAATTTTTACCTCGCTATTTGCGCTACGCCGCTTGGGCAAAGGGGTCACGGCGGACACACGCACAATGATAAGCTGGGCTACGAGCTGTGGATAGACGGGCTGGATATAGCAAGAGATCCCGGCACCTATCTTTATACGTCGCTTCCAGATAGGAGAAATGAATTTAGAAGCGTCAAAGCACACAACGTGCCGATCGCGGAAGATCTAGAGCAAAATAGTTGGAGGGAGGGGATAGCGGGATTATTTGGTATGCTTGCAGATTGTAGGTGTTTCGTAATGGATTTCGGAGAAAATTTTATAAGCCTCGCCGCAGAATACAAAGGCGTAAAGATAATTAGGAAATTTGAGATAAAAGAGGATAGATTGGTGATTACCGATACGGCAAACAGGGAATTTTATTATAGTAAATTTGAGTTATACTCAAACGGATACGGGAAGCTTACGAAAAATGTCTAAAAAAATACTATGGTGCGGAAATTCGTATTACGGTTCGCCGTTTAAAGTCGGTTGCAATTATTACAGCGAATTGCTAGCTAAGGAGGGAAATAAAGTTTTATTTATCGCGCCGCCCGTTTCACCGTTTCATGATAAAAATAACGAAGCCATCAGACTCGCTCAATCAAAAAAAGGCGTACATAAAATTTTTGAAAATTATTTTATATACACTCCGTTTGCGCTTATTCCGCCGTTTAAAAAGTTACCTTCCGTTTTTTATCAAGTTATAAAAACGTGGCATATCTTTACTCTACCGAACTTTAAAAAAACGCTTAAAAATTTTGATTTTTTAAACGTAGATATTTTAGTTATAGATAATTTTGCGTTTTTGCCAATAACGGATATCGTAAAATACAATAAACTAATCGTTAGAGTTACCGATAGACTAGACGGCTTTGACGTGGGCGCGGCTGCTATCAAAGCAGAGGAGCATTTGATAAAAAAAGCCGATAAAACGATATATACGTCATCTAGCCTTAAAAGCTATATAGAGAAATTTAATAAAAACTGCTTTTATGTCCCAAACGGGGTTGATTTTAATAAATTTCAAAAAAAGTACGATAAGCCCGAATTTTTTTATGATATTAAAAGCCCTGTTGCCGTTTACGTGGGCGCTATCGAGAACTGGTTTGATTTTGATTTACTAGATTATGTCGCTAGCGAGCTAACCGATATGCATTTTTTAATAATCGGAACCGTAAAATTTAAACCCAAAAATTTTGAGCAAATAAAATCCAGAAAAAACATTACCTTTTACGGAAAGGTCGATAATGATGCGGTGGCTCCTTTTTTGAAATTTGCAGACGTCGGCATAATCCCGTTTAGGTTAGATATGGATTTGGTTCACTCTATAAGTCCGTTAAAATTATACGAATACTCGGCGGCCGGACTTTATACGGTAGCTACTAAATGGCGAGAGCTAGAGCAGCTAAATAGCCCTGCTTTGTTAGCTGATTCAAAAGAGGATTTTGCGGCGTGCGTAAAAAAAGCCGTAGCCTTAAAGCAAATAGGCGGGAGCGAAATCGTAAAATTTGCAAAGGATAATGATTGGGAAGAAAAAATACGACTTATTATTTAAGATTTGATATAATTTTATTTGAAATATCATTAATTTTAAACTATAAGGTAAAACTAGGACGGCTATGCGTAAAAAGATAGCAATCGACTTTCGCATGCACAAAGCATCCGGAATAGGTACGTATATAAAGGGTTTGCTGCCGTTTTTAACGGAGAAATTCGAGGTTATTTTGCTAGGTACGGAGGCCGAGATAAGAGAGTACGCATGGAGTAAAAATGTTAAAATTTTAGAGTGCGGGCGGGAAATTTACTCTTTGGACGAGCAGATTTGTTTGCCAGCAAAGATTCCCGAGTGTGATATTTTTTGGTCTCCTCACTACAATATCCCTATCTTGCCCATAAGGGCGAAATTTAGAGCAGTTACCATTCATGATGCGTTTCATTTGGCTTTTTACGACAGCTTAAATTTTATGCAAAAGATATATGCCAAGATGATTTTTAATCAAGCTTTAAGCAGAAGCGACGTCGTCTTTAGCGTTTCGGAGTTTTCAAGAAGCGAGATATTAAAATATACGAAAACGGATAAAAATATTTTTGTAGTACCAAACGCTATAGACGAGGGACGTTTTAATAACCGCTACGATAGCGCCGTTTTGGAGGCGGCGGCGAGAGAATATAAACTTCCGGAAAATTTTATTTTATTCGTAGGAAACGTAAAACCTCACAAAAATTTGAAAAATTTATTGTTCGCGCTAGAAAAGACGGAGTTAAATTTGGTGATAGTGGGAAAAAGAGACGGCTTTATAACTAGCGATAGCGATATTTTGGAGATTATCGAGAAAAATAATCTCGCAGAGCGTATATTTTTTACCGGCTATGTTAAGGATGCCGACATCGCCGCTATTTATAATCTAGCAAAATTATTTGTCTTTCCGTCTTTATACGAGGGGTTTGGTATTCCGCCGCTTGAGGCGCAAGCCTGCGGTTGTCCGGTAGTGTGCTCAAACGCCGCTAGCCTACCTGAAGTTTGCGGGGATAGCGTTTTATATTTTGATCCATATAACGTAGAAGATATAAGAAATAAGATACAAGCCGTTTTAAACGATGAAAATTTACGAAACGAACTTTGCGTTAAGGGTTTTGAAAATATTAAGCGATTTAGCTGGGAGCGCTCGGCTAAACAAATCATAGAAATAATGGAAAAACTAAGATAAGGAACCGTAAAATGATAGACAGAAGCCTAAACTACGGACGACATATAATAGCTGATTTTGCCGCTAAAATAGGGCATTATGAAACCGTGCTGGATATCGGCGCGGGTAAGGGCGATGATTTGGCGATATATAAAAGTAAATGCGATAATGCTAGGCTTTTAGCCTTAGAAGGGTATGAGCCAAATGTCGCAAAGCTAGCCGCAAGAGGCATCGAGGTCTTTTCGCACGATCTTGAGCGAGATAAATTTCCCTTCGAGGACGAGAGCCTGGATCTTGTGAGCGCAAATCAAATTCTAGAACACGTCAAGGAGATATTTTGGATATTTCACGAGATAGCTCGTACGCTAAAAATAGGCGGGCATTTCGTGCTAGCGGTTCCGAATTTAGCCAGCCTTCACAACAGAGCCTTGCTGTTACTGGGCAAGCAGCCTACGTCTATACAAAATCACTCCGCGCATGTTAGAGGTTATACTAAGCCCGATTTGATGCGGTTTTTAAAAATCTGGGGCGGTTTTGAGCTGGTAGATTTTCAAGGAAGTAATTTTTATCCGTTTCCGCCCTGCATTGCAAAGCCGCTAGCTAGGGCGTTTCCCCAGGCTGCTTGGAGTATCTTTTTGCTGCTTAAAAAGACCAAGGAGTATGAAGGCGAGTTTATAAAATGGCCGATTGAAAAATCGCTGGAAACTAATTTTTATCTGGGCAAAAAATGAAAAAAGCACTAATCCACGACTGGTTTAGCACCTACGCAGGCGCAGAAAAATGCGTCGAGAGTTTTACCAATATCTGGGATGATTTTGAAATTTACGGCCTTATCGACTTTTTAAGCGAGCGCGACCGAGATAAAATTTTAAAAGGCAAGCGAGCGCATACGAGCTTTATTGGGAAGTTGCCCTTTGCAAAGAGCAAATACCGCAACTACTTGCCGCTATTTCCGCTTGCGATCGAGCAGTTTGATCTAAGCGGCTACGACGTCGTGCTATCCAGCTCGCACGCCGTCGCAAAGGGGGTGCTAACGCACTCAAATCAACTCCATATCGCATATATCCACACGCCGATTCGCTATGCGTGGGATCTGTATCATCAGTACTTGCGCGAAAGCGGGCTTGACCGCGGTTTAAAGGGCATGCTGGCGAAGTATTTTTTGCATAAAATTCGCATTTGGGACGCCGCCAGCGCAAACCGCGTAGATCACTACGTCGCAAATAGCCGCTACATCGCGCGCCGTATAGAAAAAGTCTACGGCAAGCCCAGCGACGTCATCTATCCGCCCGTGGATGTGGATAAATTTACGCTGCGCGAAGCCAAAGAGGAGTTTTATCTAACCGCCTCGCGAATGGTGCCTTATAAAAAGATTGATCTTATCGTAGAGGCGTTTTCGCAGACGGATAAAAAACTGTTAGTCGTCGGTGACGGGCCCGATATGGCTAAAATCAAATCAAAAGCGGGCAAAAACGTCGAGCTTTTGGGTTTTGCGGACGATGAGACGATGAGGGATCTCATGGGGCGGGCTAAGGCGTTTGTTTTCGCCGCCGAGGAGGATTTCGGTATCACGCCGGTGGAGGCGCAAGCATGCGGTACGACCGTGATCTGCTTTGGTCGCGGCGGCGCTCGCGAGACGGTGATTGACGGCGAGAGCGGGTTATATTTTATGAAGCAAAACGTAAAAGAGCTGCTTGACGCGGTGGCTAAATTTGAGCAAAATCGCGATAAATTCGAACCCGTAAAAATTAGGGAAAATTCGCTAAGGTTTTCGCGAGCGCGCTTTGAGGCCGAGATCAAAAGCTACGTCGAGAAAAAATACGAAAAATTTAAAGAAAAAATAAAATAATCGCCAAACGCAAAATTTGCGCGGCGCGTATCTGGATGGGAAAATGAAAAAATATCTTTGTAAAGCGATACTTCTTTTGGTCGATCTTTTGGCTATTTGGGTGTCTTTTGGTATAGCAGTCGAGCTTAAAAATTTATTTTACGGCGACCACGTGCTACTTGATATATCCAAATATCAGGGCTTTGGTATCGCTTATGCCTTGATGATAGCCTTGTTTTTTTATCAGGGGATTTATGCTAGGAGGTATGATTTTTGGCACGAGTGCGCCATAGCGGTAAAGAGCTGTTTTTTTGGGCTTTTGCTTACTTTAGCTGCGCTTGCCTTGCTAAAGATAAATTATGATTTTTCAAGAGCTAGCTTGATTTTGGGCTTTGGTTTTATGATTTTTATTATCCCGGCTTTTAAATTTATAGCTAAAATTTCACTTTTTAAACTCGGCTTTTGGAAAAAGAAGGCTAAAATTTTAGGTGAGAGCGAGGAATTTGAGCTGGCGATTTTTGACGATAAATACCTCGGTTATATTCGCGCGCAGACTGAGTACGAGTCGCTTTTTATAGGCGGCAGCGGCATGGGCGTGCGCGAGCTAAACGAGCTAATAGAGCAAAATATCAAGGAAAATAAAGAGATTTTATTCACGCCCGTGCTTAGAGGTTACGATTTTACGCAGGCTCATATTTACAACCTATTTAACTCCCGCACGAGCCTTTTTGCGATACACAACTCTTTGCAGAGTAAATTTAACATCGCGCTAAAAAGAGGGCTTGATATATTTTTGATAGTTATGGCTTTGCCGCTTTTGATTCCGATTTTTTGCGCGGTCGCTATCGCTATGAAGACAAGCGAACCAAGAGGCAAGATATTTTTCTCGCATCAAAGGATGGGGCTAAACGGCAAGCTGTTTGGGTGTCTTAAATTTCGCTCGATGAGAGAAAACGGAGCCGAAATTTTAAAAGAGTACCTTGAAAAAAATCCGCAAGAAGTAGAGTATTTTGAAAAATTTCATAAATACGAAAATGATCCGCGCGTAACCAAACTCGGAAATTTCCTCAGAAAAAGCTCTCTTGACGAGCTGCCTCAACTAATCAACGTCCTAAAGGGCGAGATGAGTATCGTAGGTCCTCGCCCATGCGCGCAGTACGAGCGCAAAGACATGGGGCGATACGCCGAGCTAATCTTGGCGGTTTTGCCGGGGATTACCGGCATCTGGCAGGTTAGCGGCAGGAGCGACGTAGATTTTGAGACGAGGGCGCAGATGGATGCGTGGTATATGAAAAACTGGTGCATCTGGAACGATATCGTGATAATCATAAAGACCTTTAAGGTTGTTTTAATGCGTAAAGGCGCAAGCTGATCAAACTAAGCGGCTAGCTGCGATGAGGTGCGGTCAGAGGGTAAAATTTCGCCGTAACGCGGATCTATAAAGCGCGGTAGGAAATTAAAATTTAACTACGTCTACGTTTCGCGACAACGATAAATTCGGCGTATATCGCCGCTGTCCGTCTCGCCCAAATCTCTATAAAAATGCTTTTGGCCTAACCTAAAATACCCGCAATGGTAAGCTTTGTGCAAAATTTTAATCCAAGCGTAAATTTTGCCTTGCCGCCTAAAGCTCATTTGCGGTTAAATTTACGCTCTAGCTTTGACTTAGCTCGACGATTTTGGCGTTAGTTTCGCGCCAAGACTCAGCCCGTAAAAGTAAAAGCGGCTAACGAGAGCTATGTCATAAATTAAGCCATATAAACCGCTTTGCAAAGCTCTGCAAAAAAGTAAATTTTACCTTACCAAAATGCCTGCTGGGCTAGAGACGAAGGTAAAATCTAGCCAAGGCACGACAAAATCCATAACTTTAAGGCTTTATTTACTTATTTTTGGCCGAATTTGGTGAGCCTTTGCCAAAAAACAGGCTAAATTTGCGCCCTTGCGCGTTTTGGTATGTTTTTGGAATCATTTTTGGCATAAAGCAGGGCAGATAAAGCTTTAGCATAAAATGCCGCGTTTAATAAAACCGCTTTGATAAAGCGTTGAGGCGGCTTTTTGGTTATTTTTTGTTTAAATTGTGGCACACTAAATTTGCGCAGTAAATTAAAAACCGAGATATTTAAGGAAAGTAAAAAGTCGGAATTTCTTCCGACTTTGGTTTTATAGTTTGCCGCCTTCGATGACGAGAGATTCCGGATTTACGCTATCGCCGTAGATCGGTTTTAGTGTAGCGTCATAGTCTTTGTGGAAGAAATTTTCCTTGCCTAGCTCAATGATCTCGTTATTTAGCCACTCAAGCAGCGCTTTGTTGCCCTTTTTAACCGCAGGCGCGATGACGTCCACATCGCCTAGGGCTTCGATACCGACGGTAAAGCCTGGATTTTCTTTAGCCCACGCAAAAAGCAGCGCGTTATCGTGCGCTAGCGCCGCGCCTCTTTTATCGACCAGAGCGGCGAAGGTTTCCGTGTTTTGGTCGTATTTTATAAGCTCGATGTCAGGGTGATTTTTCGTGAAATACGCATCCGCGGTCGTGCCTTTATTGACGATTAGTTTTTTGCCTTTTAGCTCATCCACGCTTTTTATGACCGCGCCGTCCGGGCTAACTACGCCAAGTGATACTTTCATATACGGAAGCGCGAAATCAACGACTCTGGCACGCTCGGGCGTTTTGGTGAAATTTGCCAAAGTGATGTCTACTTTGTCCGCGACTAGCACTTCTACGCGGCCTGCCGCCTCTACGAGCTCAAATTTAACCTTGCTCTCGTCGCCTAGCAGATCCTTTGCGATGCGTTTGGCGAAATATATGTCGTAGCCTTGGTTTTTGCCCTCTTTATCGACGTAGCCAAACGGCGGTTTGTCGCTAAAAACGCCCACGCGCACGTATCCGCGCTCTTTGATTTTAGCCAAAGCGTCCGCTTCGGCAGCCTGCAAATTAGCCTGACCCGTTAGAAAGACGGCGGCGAATGTTGCCAAAAATGAAAACAGAAGTTTTCTCATTCTTTCTCCTTTAAAATAAAGTGCGTAAAATATACAAAATCTTGGCTAAAATGCGGCTAAATTTGCGGATTTTAAAAGTAAGCGCGCGCTGAAAATTTAAAAATGGGTAAATTTGCAAATTTAAGTTATTTGACTATCGGCGCGAGATATAATCTTAAAAAATTTAAAGGAAAAACATGAAAAAAGCTCTTTTTGCCGCGCTGGCTGGCGTGCTATGCTCTTTGAATTTGGCCGGCGCAGACGAGGATATAGCTAAATTTGAAGCCGGATGCAATTACGGAAGCGGCTGCGAAATGCTTGGAATGCAATACAGTCACGGAACTGATGGTTTTGAGGTAGATAAAAAGAAAGCAAAATATTTTTATAAAAAAGCTTGCAAACTAGGCGCCAAATGGAGCTGCAAGTATGAGCAAGCGCTTTAAAACGCTTTGAACGGAGAGGGTCAAATTTGTGCGCAGATTTTGGGATAGATTTGCTAGTAAGAGTTCGAAAATTCAAACAAATTTAGGCTTGATTTTACGGCGTAAAATTTAAAAGAAATTCGGTCGAATAAATTCATCTCGTCCGTTTTGCTAAATTTGACGAAAATGCCAAAAAGAGCGCGATTTATAAAGCTAAATTTTAAAAACGAGCGATAGGATTTTAACCGTAAAGGTAAAATTTAACCAAGCGAAAAGTTTTTAAATTTGATTTAAAAAAGCAAATAGGCGCGGCAAAATCCTTAAATTTAGCACCTAAAACATCAAAATTTAAAAGCTCAAATTTAAAAACGCTGAATCTAAAATCCTAAAACGAAAATAAATTTAAAAATTTCTTCGCGCGTTCGCTTTTTGGATGGGTGAAAAATGCTTCGGGCTCGCTCTCCTCGACGATTTTGCCCTCATCCATAAAGACGATACGATTTGCCACCGAGCGCGCAAAGCCCATCTCGTGAGTCACGATTAGCATCGTCATGCCCTCTTTGGCGAGGTTTATGACGACGTCTAGCACCTCGCGCACGATCTCGGGATCCAGCGAGGCCGTTATCTCGTCAAACAGCATGATTTCGGGCTTCATACAAAGCGCGCGCACGATAGCGATGCGTTGCTTTTGCCCGCCGCTAAGCTCCTTTGGATAGGCGTATTTTTTGTGTTTTAGGCCAACTTTTTCTAGCCACGCTTCGGCCTCTTTTTCGACCTCTTCTCGGCTTCTTTTTTGCGCTTTTACCGGGCCTAGCACGATATTTTCGATGACGTTCATATGGTCAAACAGCTCGTAGTTTTGAAAAACCATACCCACTTTTTGGCGGATTTTGATCCAGTCTTTGTAGTCTTTATCGATCTTTTCGCCGGCTATCTCTATCTGCCCGCCGTCAAATGGCTCAAGGCCGTTTATGCAGCGTAGAGTCGTGCTTTTACCGCATCCCGAGGGTCCTAGGATCACGACCACTTCGCCGTTTTTGACGCTAAGGTCTATGCCTTTTAGCACCTGCAAGTCGCCGTAAGATTTGCTTAAATTCGAGAGTTTTAAAATTTCGCTCATTTGATTCCTTATGCCCATCTGTTTTCAAGTATCTTGGATAGTTTTGAGATAGGATAGCAGACGAGAAAATATAATAAAAATATAAATCCGTATATCCAAAACGGCACAGTCGGATTTGCCGTTAGGCTCGCCGTCTCGATCGTTTGCTGTCCGACTTTTAGTAGGTCGGGCACGCCGATGAGGGCGACGATCGGGGTGGTTTTGATAATACGGCTTAGCAAATTTACGCCGGCCGGCACTAGGCGGCGCGTAGCTAGCGGGATCACGACGTAAAGATAAATTTGAGCCCTACTAAGCGCCAAGGCCGCCGCACTTTCAAACTGATGCCTCGGTATCGAGACGATCGCGCCGCGCACGATATCCATCATCTCAAACACGCCCCACAGGCTAAAGACGATGAGCGAGGCGTTAAATTTGGAAATATCAAGCCCAAAAGCCTTGCTCGCGCCGTAGTAAAACAAAAATAACCAGACGATTTGGGGCATTATGCGTACGATCTCGAGGCAAATTTTTAGCAAGAAAAAGATAAATTTGTTTTTTGAGCTCATTAGCACGCCCAAAAACGTGCCCAAAACGAGAGAGATAGCGATCGAGATGGCCGAGATCTGCACGCTCATCCACAGCCCCTCGAAAATCAGCCGCTTTAAGACCAGCGGATCGAATAAAATACTAACTCCGTCCAACTCTCATCCTTTTTTCAAGCCAAAATAATGCCAAAGATATCGGCAAAATGATAATCAAATAGCTAACTACCAGCATAAAAAGCGCCTCGTCGGTCATGTAGTAAAGCCCGATAATGTCCTTGGTCGCATAGACTAGGTCGGGCAGGGCGATGATGCTGATGACCGAGGTTTCTTTGATGAGAAAGATGACGTTAGCGGCAATCGAAGGTATCGAGACGCTAAAGGCTTGAGGCAAGATAACGTAGCGTAAAATTTGCCCCTGCGTGAGCGCGACGCTAAGCGCGGCCTCGATCTGCGTCTTTTTTACCGCCTCAAAGCCTAGCCTAAAGCTCTCGGCCATATAGCTGCCGCCTAGAAACGCAAGTCCCGCGACCGCACAGGTAAAGGCGCTCAAATTTAACCCGAATTTGCTAAGTCCGTAGTAGAGGAAAAAAAGCTGTATAAGCAGCGGCGTGTTTCTAGAAACTTCGATGTAGCCGTTTACGACGGGCGTTAGGAATTTGACCTTGTAAAATTTAACCAGCGTGCAAAATATGCCGATAACAATCGAGAGCAAGATGCCGTAAAGCGAGAGCTTGACCGTGAAAATGCCCGCTTTTACGAACATCGGCGTAAATTCTTTTATAAACTCAAAATCCATTAAAATTAGCTTCTTTTTGATAATTTGGGCGAGATTGTAGCGAAAGCAAACTAAATTTAAAACTAATTTTGTATGATTTATTTTAAAATTTAAGCTTGCAAAAGGTATCATAACCTACTAAATTTTGATAGAAATTATTTAAATAAAGGACGAATTTGAGAGCGTTTGCAGAGTGGGAAAAACAAGAGCTGATATTTTTATCGCTTCCGCACGAAAACACCGACTGGAAGCCGTATCTAAATGAAATTTTAGACGCTTACGAGAGTCTGGTCGCGGCTATCGTGCCGTTTCAAAAGGTCGTTTTGATCTGCCCTGAGGAGAGGATTTTTGCGGAGCGATTTGCGAAATTTGATAACGTAGAGTTCGTAAAAATCGATACCGACGATACGTGGATACGCGACTACGGCATGATAGACGTAGAGGACGGCGCTAAGATCGTCAGCTATGATTTTAAATTTAACGCTTGGGGCGGTAAATTTGAAAGTTCGAAAGATAACGCCGTAAATTTGGAGCTAGCTAAGCGTTTTAAAAGCGATTTGCGAAGTATCGATCTCGTGCTTGAGGGCGGCAGTATCGATTTTAACGGGTGTGGCACGCTACTAACGACTGAAAAGTGCCTACTAAACGACAACCGCAACTCCCATCTAAACAAAGATCAGATCGAAGCGCGGCTTAAGGAACTTTTCGGCCTTGATCGCGTGATATGGCTTAAAAACGGCTTTATAAAGGGCGACGACACCGATAGCCACGTTGATACGCTGGCGCGTTTTATCGCTGCTGATACCATCGCGTACGCCTCCTGCGACGATCCAGCCGACGAGCATTTTAAGGAGCTAAATGCGATGAAAAAAGAGCTTGAAAACACGGGTTTTAAACTCGTGCCGCTACCGCTTCCCAAGGCTAAATTTTACGGCGGCAAGAGGCTTGGCTGCACGTACGCCAATTTTATCTTTATAAACGGCGCCGTTATCGTGCCTACATACAATGATGATAACGATAAAATCGCGCTTGAAAGGCTAGCACAGCAGCTACCTAATCATAAGATAATCGGCGTGGATTCGCTTGTTTTTGTGCGTCAAAACGGCTCGCTACATTGTTCCTCACAGAATAGATTTTTAGGCGCAAGAAGCGAAAGTGAAATCTAAATGCAACTAAACGATGCTAGCATAAAAAGGCAAAATGAAATTTTAGGCCGCAGAGCCGTGATAGTCGCGGGCGCGACGGCGTTTACACTAGCTGTGGTTAAATTTGCCGCGGGTTTGATCGGCGGTTCGGTAGCAGTGCTTAGCTCGGCGATCGATTCGATGCTTGACCTGCTAGTTTCCGCGTTAAATTTCTTCGCCATCCGTAAATCTCAGGCCGCGCCCGATGCTAAATTTAACTTCGGCTATACCAAGCTAGAAGCGCTTGCGGCGATGTTTGAGGGCGTTTTGATCGTGGGTGCGGGCGCGTTTATACTTTACGAGAGCGTGCGTAAGCTGCAAACGGAGCAAGCGCCCGTAGATACGGCTTTTTCGCTCTATGCGATGGCGCTATCGGTCGCGGTTACTGGGCTGCTGGTCGCCTACCTCTCCCGCGTCGCGCACCGCACGAGAAATTTGATCGTTAGAGCCGACGCGCTGCACTATAAAAGCGACCTTTTTAGCAACCTAGCCGTTATCGCCTCGCTTATCTTGGTCGAATTTACGGGATTTGCCGCGATAGACGCCGTTTTTGGTATAGTAATTAGCGGCTACATCGCCGTTAGCGCGATAAATTTGATGAAAGAAAGCGTAGGCGTGCTGCTTGATAAAGCGCTAGATCCCGAGATAACGGCACAAATCGAAGAGATAATCCGCTCGCGCAAGCAGATAACGAGCTATCACGGACTAGCTACCAGAAAGAGCGCAAACGTCTGCTACGTCGCGGTTCATCTAGTCTTTAACCGCGAAATTTCGCTTTACGACGCGCACAAAATTTCAGACGAGATAGAAGCCGCTATCAGGGCTAAATACGGCGAGTTTGAGTGGCAAATCACGACGCATCTTGATCCGTGCGACGATCAAAACGGCTCGTGCGAATGCTAAATCAAAGGGAAAATATGAAAATTTTATTCGTTTGTCACGGAAATATCTGCCGATCGACTATGGCGCAGTCCGTTATGCAAAATTTGAGCGAGAATGCGGGTCTGGCAGAGCGCCTTAGTATCGACTCGCGCGCCACTCACGAGGACGAGATAGGCGAGCCGCCGTATTACGAAACGGTGCGAGTTTTGAAGCAAAACGGCGTGCCCGTGACGCCTCACAAAGCGACCTTGATAACGCAAAAAGATTTTGATAACAGCGACTTTATCTTGATAATGGACGATGAAAATTTAAGGACTTTAAAGCGTAAATTCGGAGCTGAGGCTAAATTTGACGAAAAAGTAAAATTCCTGCTCGAATTTAGCGAGGCTTCAAGTGGTAAAACAATCGCCGATCCGTACTACACCCGCGATTTTGAGCGGTGCTACGAGGACGTTTCTAGCTCTTGCGCGGGCTTGCTTGAAAGGCTGAAGCAAATTTTATGAGCCGGCCGGAGTGGTAAAATTTAGATTGCCGGCCGATCGTTCAAGCCCTAATTTATCCCCGCTTTGATATAATTTTGAAATTTTAAATCGTAAGGAAAAATATGAAAGTAGCGCTAATCCAACAAAAATTTCACGGCACCAAAGACGCGACCGTGCAAAGGACGCTCGAGCTCGTGCGCGAAGCTAGCGGCGGTGGGGCGGAGCTCGTGGTGCTTCAGGAGCTGCACCAGACGCAGTATTTTTGTCAGAGCGAGGAGACGAGGTTTTTTGATCTTGCCGAGGGCTGGGAAAACGACGTCAAATTTTGGGGCGAAGTAGCGCGACAAAACAGCGTCGTGCTCGTTACTTCGTTATTTGAAAAGCGCGCGGACGGCCTATATCACAACACCGCGTTCGTCTTTGAAAAAGACGGCAGCGTCGCAGGCAAATACCGCAAAATGCACATCCCCGACGATCCGGGCTTTTACGAGAAATTTTACTTTACTCCGGGCGACATCGGCTTTGAGCCCATCGATACGAGCGTAGGCAGGCTCGGGCTTTTAGTATGCTGGGATCAGTGGTATCCCGAGGCTGCGCGCCTCATGGCTCTGCGCGGCGCGAAGCTACTCATCTATCCGACCGCGATCGGCTGGTTCGAGAACGACGAGGAGGCGGAAAAATCGCGTCAGCTAGAAGCCTGGGTCGCCGTGCAGCGCGGGCATGCGGTCGCAAACGGTCTGCCCGTGATCGCCGTAAACCGCGTGGGCTTTGAAAAGGACGAGAGCGGCGTGACGGACGGGATCAAATTTTGGGGCAACAGCTTTGTTTTCGGCGCGCAGGGCGAGGAGCTTTTCCGCGCCGATAGCCAGAGCGAGCTGTGCCGCATCGTCGAGATAGATATGACCAGAAGCGAAGAAGTGCGCAGGATTTGGCCGTTTTTGAGAGACCGAAGGATAGATGCGTACGCAAATTTAACAAAAAGATTTATTGATTAAGGCTCGTCTTTTTGGTTTATACTTTGTTAGATCTAAATTTTACTCGGTCACTACCGACGAGGTAGCTCCCGTCGTAAAATTTAAATCC
>NZ_CALHVN010000060.1 GCF_938039245.1 uncultured Campylobacter sp.
AGTTATAGTATTACAACAAAAAAATTACAAGGAGAAAAAGATGTCAAACTACAAGATCGTTTCAACAAAAAACGAACCGAGAGTCGAGCTGAAAGACGTTCTAAATTTAAGCGGCTGTGAGCTCTCTATCAACGAGCTTCCCGCAAACGCGAGCGTACCTTTCGTGCATTCGCATAAGCAAAACGAGGAGCTTTATTTGGTGCTAAAAGGCGGCGGTACGCTCTTTATAGATGGCGAAGAGAAGACGGTCAAAGAGGGCGACGCGATCCGTATCGATCCGGCTGGCAAAAGATGCTTCAAGGCGGGCGCACAGGGGATAAAATTTATCTGTATCCAGACTAAACGCGGAAGCCTGGAGCAGTACACTAACGGCGACGGCGTGATAAACGACGATGTAAAGCCAAGCTGGCTGTAAATTTACGCGGCAATAAAAACAAATCAAATTTAAAGGAGAAACAATGAAAGTAGCAATCATCGGAGCAAACGGCAAAACAGGCGTAAATTTAGTAAAAGAGGCCCTAAAACAAGGCTACGACGTTACGGCGATCGTGCGAAACAAAGAGTATAAAAACGGCGACGTGAAAGTCGTTTATAAAGACGTTTTTGAGCTTAGCAAAGCCGATTTGGAGGGATTTGACGCCGTTATCAGCGCATTTGCGGCATGGACGCCCGAAACGTTTGGGCTTCATAAAAAGGTAGCAAAACACCTTGCAGACGCGCTTAGCGGTACGAAAACAAGGCTACTAGCGATCGGCGGCGCAGGTACGCTATACGTGGACGATAAGCAGACGATGGTTATGGATACGCCAAGCTTCCCCGCCGAGTACATGGGCGTCGCAAAGGCTACGGCGGAGTCGTTTTCCGAGCTAAAAGGCAGAAGTGATGTGCTCTGGACATACGTCTCGCCTGCCGGAGACTACGACGCAAACGGTGCTCGCACGGGCAAATACGTTCTTGGCGGCGATAATCTAATCCTAAACTCCAAAAACGAGAGCTACATCAGCTACGCAGACCTCGCGCTCGCGGTCATAGACGAGCTAAAAAACGGCACTTTCGTGCAAAAGCGCTTTACCGCAGTAGGCGAGAGAGCTTGAGCTTAAAATTTTGCGTAATTTAGCTAAAATAAGGCCGCGCAAAAAGGACGCGCGGCTTTTAAATTTAAACCAAGGCCTGTTATGCAAATAGGACAAAAATTTTCCATCGCTATCCACATCCTGCTTAGTTGCGAGTTTTTTAAAGACGAGAAAAACACGAGCGAGTTTTTGGCAGGCACGATCGGCACGAACCCCGTCATCGTGCGAAATATCATTAGGCTTTTAAAATCGGCAAATTTGATAAACGTAAGCGCGGGTACGGGCGGTGCGCGCCTAGCCAAAAAGCCTGATCAAATCACGCTTTTTGATATATTTTCGGCGGTAAACGAGGGAGAAAACGACATCTTTAAAATCCACAAAAACTCGCCGCCGCCTTGTCCGCTAGGAGGTAGGATCGAGGCGCTTTTGACGCCTAAATTTGGCTCCGCGCAGCAAGCGATGTTTGATAGCTTGGCGGGCGTAAATTTGCAAAATTTACTAGACGAGCTTAGCGTAAAAAGCGTCGCTGAAATTTAAATTTACGTCAAACTTTTTCTTTGTTTTCTAATAAATTTATATATTTTGAAATATAATTCGTAAATTTAATCAAAGGAGTTTCAAAGTGGAAGCAGACGTAAAAACCGTCAAATCAAAAAGCTTAATCAGAAGGTATTTTGAGATAAATTTGCTCTATAAAATTTTAGTCGGGCTGATTTTAGGAGCGGTATTTGGCGCCATATTTCAAAACGCAACCGGCGCTATCGCGGTACTAGAGCCGTTTGGAGATATATTTATAAGACTGCTTAAGATGATCATCGTGCCTATCGTTACAGCTTCGCTCATAGTGGGCTGTAGCTCGATCGCGCCGTCTGATCTAGGCAGGGTAGGGGCGAAGGTGCTGCTATTTTACCTTGCGACCTCGTTTTTTGCGATACTTATAGGCCTTGGCGTGGGGATATTTTTAGAGCCCGGAGCCGGCCTTGGTATCACGGGTGCGGCGTCTGCGCAGGCTAAAGCGGCTAATGCGCCTTCTATGTCGCAAATTTTAGTAAATCTTTTCCCGACTAACCCAATAGAAGCGATGGCGAAGGGCGAAATCTTGCAAATTATCACCTTTAGTCTATTTTTCGGCGTCGCGCTTTCGTTTGTAAAAGACAGCAAGGACGAGAGGCTAAGCAAACTGGGCCATCTCATTTACGACGTATTTGACGGGATAAACCACATAATGTTTAAAATCGTTAGTTGGATAATGCAGTACGCTCCTATCGGCGTTTTTGCGCTGATTTTTATCGTATTTTCAAAGCAAGGCGTCAAGGCTTTCGGCCCGCTTCTAGGCGTCACGATTAGTACTTATATCGGCTTTATCGCTCACGTAGCGTTGATTTTTACTTTGGCTTGCCTAGCTATAAAAATCAGCCCTTTGAAATTTCTAAATAAGGTAAAATCTCCGATGATAACGGCATTTGTTACCAGAAGCTCGGGCGGAACGCTTCCTATATCGATGAAAACCGCGGATGAAGATATGGGGGTACCTAAGCAAATTTACGGCTTTGCTCTACCTGTCGGAGCAACCGTCAATATGAACGGCACGATCATATATCTTGGCATTTGCGCGATATTTATCGCAAACGCAGTCGGAGTGCAGCTTGACATGGGAGCAAAGCTAACTATCATTCTAACAGCCGTCCTTGCCGCCGTCGGAACCGCGGGAGTACCGGGAGCGGGCGCTATAATGCTTTTGATGGTGCTTGAATCAGTCGGTCTAAAAGTAGAGAGCGGAAGCGCCGTAGCCGCAGCGTATGCGCTGATTTTGGGAATAGACGCGATCCTTGATATGGGGCGCACGTCGCTAAACGTCGGCGGAGATATGTTAGGCGCGGTTTTCGTCGCTAAAAACGAAAATAGTCTTGATATGAGCAAATGGGAGTAGTTTGCGGCTAGAATTTGGCTATAATCAGATAAAAATTTAAAAAGGATTTATATGATTTTTATCGATGCTTGTTTAAAAAAGTCCACGCCTTATACGCCCGTTTGGATGATGCGCCAGGCGGGTCGGTATCTGCCCGAGTATATGCGAGTTCGCTCTGCGGCGGGGGATTTTCTATCGCTTTGCAAAGACTATAAAAAAGCAAGCGAAGTCACGATCCAGCCGGTTGAAATTTTAGGCGTAGATGCGGCGATACTTTTTAGCGATATCCTAGTCGTGCCGCTTGAGATGGGTATGGATCTGCGCTTTGAAAAGGGCGAGGGGCCCGTTTTTTCAAATCCTATAAAAACCGCCGAGGATTTGGACGCTTTAGACGTAGAAAAGGCGGTAGAAAATTTATCTTACGTTTATGATACGATCGGGCTTACGAGGCAAAATTTAAGCGCGGACAAGGCGCTCATCGGATTTTGCGGAGCGCCGTGGACGATAGCTACTTATATGATAGAAGGTGGCGGAACGAAAACTTACGCCGTCTGCAAGAAGCTGCTTTATACAAACCCGGAATTTTTACACCGAATTTTAGCTAAGGTCGCAGACGCGCTTACGCTCTACGTCAAGCGTCAAATCAGAGCCGGAGTAAATGCGGTGCAAATTTTTGACAGCTGGGCAGCCGCGCTGGAAGATAGCGCATATATGGAGTTTGGCTGGAGGTATATCATGCGTATCGTAGATAGCGTCAAGGCCGAGTTCCCAGATATTCCGCTTATCATATTTCCAAAGGGAGTTAGCGGATATTTGGATCAAATTTCCGGAAATTTCGAGGTTTTGGGCGTTGATTGGAGTACGCCGATCGAGCTTGCTAAAGAAAAACTAAGCCCAAAATACGTCCTTCAGGGTAATATGGAGCCTACGCGCCTTTATGATAAAAAGGCGATTGAAACGGGTGTGGAACGAATTTTGCAGACGATGAAGGGCGCGCCTCATATATTTAATCTCGGACACGGCATATTGCCCGACGTCCCGGTAGAAAACGCGAAATACTTCATTAAGCTAGTACAAGAAAAAAGCGCAAGATAGCGTAAAAAGGAGGAAAAATGAACAATCTGGGTATCAAATTTAAGATCATGACGATAGCTATCGTGGGTCTTTTAGGGCTTGGCATAATGAGCGCCTATATGCTAAACAGTATCGCAAAAACTCGCGCAAAAGCCGAGTATAGCGAACAAATCGTGGATACGATCACGAATCAAAACAGCTTTATTCACGAGCTACAAAAGGAGCGAGGATTTAGCTCGGGAGTGCTAGCAGGCGGAGATAACGCTAAGCTACTGGCGCAACGAAAAAATGTAGACGCAGTGCTTGAAAAGCTAGCCGAAAAAAGCGAAATAGCTCCCGAGCTAGCTAAAATCCGCTCCGAGGTCGATCAAAAAGGCAGCGATAATCCAATCGGCCGTATAACGAATATTTTAAGAAAAGAGGTTATCTCTATAAACGGTTATAGCGACAAGCTTGAGCCAAGCCTCGTAGACGATCTAAAGCGCATCATTATTGTAGGCGAGATAAAGGAGTCTTTTGGTATCTTGCGCGCTACACTAAACGGAGTCTTTACTAAAAAAAGCATAAGTAAAGAGGATTATAACAAGGTAGTTGCGCTAAATAGCGTCATAAATAAATTTATGCAAGACTTTGACGAATACAATCCCAAAGAATTTAGCGACGAATTTGATAATATCGCTAGAAAAAAGGAAGACTTTAACGATGCGATGAATATCATAAAAAATGTCGTATCTACCGAGGATGCCTCTTACGATGCGCCTAAATGGTTTTCAAAAATAAGCATCTCTATAGACGCGATGAGAGAACTTGAGCTAAAGCTGCTAGAAGGCATGCAAAAGGACGCGAAGCAAATAAAAAGCGACGCAAATACTCAGATGATCGTTAGCATATCGGTTATCGCGGTTTGTATCGCGCTAATGCTGTTTGTATCTATCTTAATCGGCAAAAATTTAATCTCCGGCATCGACTCGACTAAAAACGGGTTGGTTAGATTTTTCGAGTTTTTAAATAACAAAACGGATAAAGCTCAGCTTCTAAATCGCGGCGGAAGCGACGAGATCGGACAGATGTGCGCGCTGATAAACGAGAATATCAAGCAAATAGAGGCGAATTTGGCGGAGCAAAACGGATTCATCGCCGAGGCAAACGCATTCGTAAATCAAATCGGTAAGGGCAACTATGCGGTTCAGCTAAACGCAAATACCTCAAATCCGGCGCTTAGTCAGCTAAAACAGACGTTTAAAGACTTACAAATCGCACTCAAAAACGCTATAGCGGCAAACGGCGACGACGTGTTAAATTTACTCGAGAGCTTTAAAAAGCAAGACTTTACTAAAAGACTCGACGATGAAGGCAAAGTAGCTGCCGGTATCAATGCTCTGGGCGAAGAGATAGCCGGGATGCTAAGGGCAAATTTAGAGCAGGCGCATACGCTTGAAGAAAAGGCGGAGTTTTTGGCTCGTTCGATGCAGCAAGTCACGCAAGGCGCTAATTCGCAGGCTAGTTCGCTACAAGAAAGCGCCGCCGCAGTCGAGCAGATGTCTAGTTCTATGAGCGCTATTAGCCAAAAGGCGCAGGACGTAACTCGACAAAGCGAGGAGATTAAAAATATCATCGTCATAATCCGCGACATAGCCGATCAGACGAATTTACTCGCTCTAAACGCCGCTATCGAAGCAGCAAGAGCAGGCGAACATGGACGTGGCTTTGCCGTCGTTGCCGACGAGGTTCGCAAACTAGCCGAACGTACTCAAAAGAGCCTAGGCGAGATCGAAGCTAACGCAAACGTACTAGCCCAAAGCATCAACGAGATGAGCGAGAGCATCAGAGAGCAAAGCGAAGCTATCAATATGATAAATCAAGGCGTAGCCGAGGTTGATGAGCTAACTAAACAAAACGTCAGGGTTGCAAACGATACGAGCGTCGTAACCGCCGAGGTCGATAGTATGGCTAAGGCAATCGTCGAGGACGTGAGGAAAAAGAAATTTTAGCTTAAGGAAGCGGGCTTTTTGCAAATTTAAGCCCGCTTCGTACTTTTACTTGCTAAATAGCATTAAATTTATGTTTGATTGTCGCCTTTAGGCTATACTTATTTGTGAAATTCGGCCGCCGTTTACCGAGCTTTTTCTTAAATCTTTTTTGTTTACCGAGCTTAAATTTAGCGCACCGACATTGATAGCGCCCGTATTTGTTTGCGCCTAAGCCCGTATAAAATTAAATTTAACGCTTTTTTAGCTTATTTTCCCAACTTGCTGTTTTTGGCGATTAACGCATAAATTTAAACCGAATTATCGTTTATATTTTTGACATTAAACGGCGAGCGCCAAAGTATAAAATGTATTGACTCTATTTTTTGGACGCTTCTTGGCTTCGGTACTTAGCTATTTAAACCGCTAAACTAAATTTGTCAAAGCCGCAAAGCCGGGCAGGCAAATCTTTAGCGATTAAATTTACGAGATGTCCCTAAACGTCGTAATGGGTCTAAAATTTATTTCGTCTTGGGTATAATCGCGCATCTTAAATTTAGGAAAATCAATGAAAATTGTCTTTGGTCCCGTTAGCTCGCGTCGCTTTGGTACATCTTTGGGCATAGATCTATCGCCTGCGCAAAAATGCTGTAACTTCGACTGTGTTTACTGCGAGCTAACCGCCGCCAAGCCCGTCTTTGCCGCTATCAATCCGCCAAGTGTAGAGCAGGTGACGGCCGAAGTAAAAATCGCTCTAGCCGCGCATCCGCACATAGATGTCATCACGCTCACGGCAAACGGCGAACCGACGCTTTATCCGGATCTCGCGCGGCTCGTAAGAGAGCTAAATTTGATAAAAGGCTCCGCTAAAACCCTCATCCTCTCAAACGGCTCGGGCGCGTTAAATCCGCAAATTTGCGAAGCTCTAAAGGAGCTTGATATCGTCAAATTTAGCCTTGATAGCGCGGTGCAAAAGATATTTACAAGGATAGACCGAGCCGGGGTAAAGACCGATATAAACGAGCTTATTGATGCGATGGCGAAATTTAGGCGAGAGTTTAAAGGCGAGTTGGTGCTTGAAATTTTAGTAGTGGCTGGGTTAAACGATACGGTGGCAGAATTTATGGCACTAAATGATGCGGTTAATAAAATTTTGCCAAACCGCGTGGACATTAGCACGATAGACCGTCCGCCCGCATACCCCGTAAAAGGCGTTAGTACCGAGGTTTTAAAGGAGTTGGCCTCGCTAATAACGGGTACGCCTTGCGTCATTGCGTCGGCAAAATATAGCGGCGAAAAATTTGAGCTTAGCAAAGATGAACTGCTGGAACTAATAAAACGCCGTCCTCAAAGCGAAAATGACGCGGCGAGCAGCTTTTCTGAGGGATCAAAGCGAAATTTAGACGAACTTTTAGCGCAAAAAAAGGTAAAAAAAATAAATGTCGCAGGGGTTTGGTTTTATAAGCTTGCATAGATTTATGCTCTGTCGCTAATTTTAGCCCCGAGCAACGCATCGGATCAGCCTTTGCACTTGCGCCGATATATACGAACACGGTCTTGCGCGATAGGGGCTGGACGGGCTTTATATAAAGTAGGCTAGAGGGGGTTTGCAGTCAGCGGGTACGACATGCTCACGATAGATTTTAAGGCACGAAAATACCTATTTTGGTTTTAAAATAGCTCGCAAATGCGGTTCGTATCGCTTTTGACATGCTTGATTTTTACGGACTTGGTTTTGCGCCGCTGGACTTGTTTTATTTTTTTGAAAATTTAAGCTAAAATTTATTGACAAACTTGGCGCTTTTATATATAATACGACTTCTTTTATTTAAGATATTCCGGATTAGCTCAGCGGTAGAGTAGTCGGCTGTTAACCGATTGGTCGCTGGTTCGAATCCAGCATCCGGAGCCACCCATACTAAAAATCCCTTTTAAACCCCTATTTTATCGATCTTTTAAGAGCTTTAAGTTTTCTTGGTTTTTGTATTTTTCCCCTTTATTTTCTATCAGTTTATTTTTGTATTATAAATAGCTCAACGGAACTTAATGCAAATATAAGAAGCAGTAAGTTACGATGAGAGCTATGGTCTTGAAAAGTAACGAGCGTAGCGAAGTTAAAAAATAAGTATATAGTCCATTTAGGAATTTCTGAAGCTAATTTTAGAGAAATTTTAAGCACTTCACAGAAGATATAGAAGTATCAAAGATATCAAAAGAAAAATAAGAATTCTTATGTCTAAAGAGTGTGAAAAAATAAGCAAATTTGCGGTGAGATTTCCAAACCCATATAGAAGCGTCGCTTTGATATTGATGAAAACTCGCTACGCCTGTAGCTTTTCAGGATGCAGCTACAAGCGTAGCGAAGTAGAGTTTAGATATAATAACAGTAAAGATATAAAATTTCTATCATATTTTATCAAAAATGATAAGAAAGAATCCGCTTAAGTTTAATTAAGCCAAAATAAATATGCCGCATAGGAGCAAATTTGCGTCTAAAATACTTTTATATAATAGTTTTTCTAATCTGGCTTTGCATATTTATCGCCTTGCTACCCGCACATAAAATTTCAGCGATCTTAGAAGCGATTGATTTTAGCGATAAAAACCTGACGCAAAGAGAGATCGTAGAGTTAAATTTAAAAGATTACCTAAAAAAACTTCACTACTTAGATAATTATCCGCGAACAGATTTCGGCAAGATGGCTGATATTCACTTAGACGAAAACGGCTATGAGAGAGTACGATTTTCATGGTGTAACGGCGATAAATATCCCGATGATAGATGCGAATTTTGGAAGCTGGATAAAAGACTAAATTTTGATTATCTAATGAATCTGGGCTCTAAAATTTGCAAAGACGGCGAACCTATACAAAACGCCGAAGAGATTGTAGAAAACGACGAGGTTTTAAAGCTACGGCTCTTTTATCCTTGGGAGCAAGAGCATTTGATTGACGAAGATGGAAATTTTATAGAGAATTTTATATATATGAGGTTTGGGGATGGCGCTTTCCACTCATTCGACCTATTTACTGATTTTGTATTTATAAGTAAAAATGACATACAATTACCAATTATGCACGAAACAAAAACTAAAAAATTTGACATAATTACTCCAAAAAACAGATGTTATAGAAGGCTTTTAAACTCTATATTTAGGGATGTAGTTTATCAACAAAAAAAGAGCATATACCCGTTTTGCTATAACTATAAAAAAATAATTGATGAAAATACGGATTGCAATAGAGAATATATATTTTCTTTCATTTCAATATACGACAAGGGAAACAATCTCGATTATAAAACGATATTTTATAATAAAAATTTATACGATGATAAACATGAGACGGACATACTTTTCAATCAATACCAAAATTTAAAAAATCAAAAGAATAAGATAAATTTTAACTCGCAAGGAGAAGATAATGGAACCCAAAGCAAATGATTTGTCTAAGGAAAGCGGCATAGAAATAATTAATTTAAACGGCGACTATCCGCTAGAAGTATTAAGTTATTATATATGGGGGCGAAATAAAAGACCCGAAGGCGATAAAATAGTTAATGAGTATTACGCCAATAGAAAATATGGCGATAAAAATATAAATTTAAATTTTTCCAAACAGCAACATTTAGAAAATTTTTTTGGTACCGATAGATTGTTTAAAAACGGGCATCTAAATCCTCACGCCGATAGACTATCAAAATAACCAATATGTGATTTTACTTTCAAAATACGATTTTAAAGACAAATTTTGCCAAAAGAGTAATATGCTAAATTTGCATATTACTTAAATAATTCTTAAAAAAATATACTAATTTTAAAACTAAATTTATATTTGCCGTTGTATAATAATCTCATAAATTTCAGTAATACAGAAAGGAGCAAAAATGGAAGAGATCGTAAAGACCACCTGTCCATATTGCGGTACGGGCTGCGGCATCGATCTTATCGTGCGAAACGGTAGAATCGTAGATGCCAAACCTAGCAAAGACCACCACGTAAACGACGGCGAGCTTTGCTTAAAAGGAATGTTCGGATGGGAGTTCGTAAACTCTCCTAAACGATTAAGCCGACCGATGATGAGAAAGCTAAACGGCGTCTACGACAAGCACGGCGAGCTTGAAGAAGTGAGTTTTGAGGAGGTTTATGATTTCCTCGCGGATAAATTTAAATCCACCGTCGCAAAATACGGTCCAAGCTCAATCATGGGCTTTAGCTCTGCGCGCTCAAATAACGAAGATAACTACGTTTTCCAGAAATTTTTCCGCGCCCAGGGCAGTAACAACGTCGATCACTGCGCCCGTCTTTGACACGCTCCTACAGTGGCAGGTCTTGCCAGCACGCTAGGAAACGGAACGATGACTAATGATTTGGTTGAATTTGCGACCGATACGGACGTATTTTTACTCATCGGCACCAACACGAGCGAGTGCCACCCGATCATCGCTATGCAGATGCAGCGCGGACTTCAGCGCGGCGCCAAGATGATCGTCGTAGATCCAAAGCGTACCGATATGGCCAAAAAAGCCGATATTTTCTTGCAAATCCCGATCGGAGCGAATATCAAAACGCTAAATACGATGATGCACGTAATCATCGCCGAAAATTTGCAAGATAGCGAATTTATCGAGAAGTACTCCGAGGGATTTGAATATCTAAAAGAAGCGGTTAAGGACTTTACGCCTGAGCGTTTCGAGCGCGAAACCGGTATAAAAAAAGAGCTCATCATAGAAGCAGCTAGGATGTATGCTAAAGCAGGCGCGGCAGCGATTTGCTACACGATGGGTATCACGCAGTTTAGCGACGGCACGTCAAACGTCTTTTCTCTATCAAATTTAGCCGTTTTAACGGGAAATTTAGGCAAAAAGGGCGCGGGCGTAAATCCTCTGCGCGGTCAAAACAACGTCCAAGGCGCATGCGACATGGGCGCGCTGCCTAACGTAATCCCGGCAGGCGCGGTAAACAGCCCTTACGCGCAGGAGCAAGCGCGCAAAGTATGGCACTTTGAGCTAAATCCGGTTCCTGGCTTTAAGCTAACGCAAGCACCCGATAAAATGGATAGCGGCGAGCTAAAAGTCCTCTACGTCTACGGCGAAAACCCCGTAATGAGCGATCCTTGGACCGAGCACTTCGTCCACGCCGTACACCACCTAGACTGCTTTATCGTGCAGGATCTTTTCTTTACCGAGAGCGCGCACAAGGCCGACGTGGTGCTACCTGCCGCAGGTTGGGGCGAAAAGGACGGAACGTTTATCAACACCTCTCGCCGCGTCCAACGTACGCGCAAGGCTAGCGAACCCGTTAGCGGCGTGGAGCCTGATTGGAAGGTCGTTTGCAACATCGCAAACCGCATGGGACTAGAGGGGTTTGATTTTGCGAGCCCTGAGCAAATTTGGAACGAGCTAAGAGAGCTTATGCCTAAATTTTTCGGCGGTATCAGCTACTATAGACTAAGCAAGCTAGGCGGTATCAGCTGGCCGTGCCCAGACGAGGAGCATCCGGGTACGCCGGTGCTTTACGCAGATCACAAGTCCATGCTGCCTGGCGGCAAATTCCGCTTCGCGCCGGTGCTTTACGTAGACGATAAAGAGGAGCGCGCAAAGGCCGAGGCCGAATTTAGAGCCAAGATGAATATCCCGGACGGTTACCCAGTCGGTAGCGGCGCGCTTAGCGAGGTGCCAGACGAGGTATATCCGTGCCTATTTACGACCGGACGCAAGGTCTATCACTACCACACCGGCACGATGACGAGAGAGTGTCCGGCCCTTGAATACGGTGCGGGTATCGAGGGCGCGCTCATCGAGGTGAGTCCCGATATCGCTCGCGAGAGGGAGCTAGAGGAAGGCTGCTACGCGCTCGTACAAAACAAACGCGGTCAGATCGCGGCAAAACTGCGCGTAAATCCGGATCTAAAAGAAGGCACGATATTTACGACCTTCCACTACAGCGAGGCCGACGGCAACGAGCTAGCCAACGCGGGCGATCCCGATCCGCTCTCGGGCATCACGCCGCTAAAGATGACGATAGCAAACATCAGGCGTCTAAGCGAAGAGGAATTTATCAAATTTAGAGAGCAAAACGAGATGTCGATGCACTCGGCAAATCCGTATTTATCGCCTGTTAGAGCGTAAATTTAGGGCGGGAGACCGCCCTTTTTCTACTTAAATTTATCCATTTTTATTTTAAATTTACCCGCATTCAGATTTGACGAACTACCGCGTAAAATTTAATTAAGCCAAAGAAGCGTGAGTCAAATTTGGCGCAGCCTAACCGCGTCAAATTTGATGAGATTACTCGCCCCCCCCCGCAATCTCGGCAAGAGCGAGCTAAATTTTAAGATTTTATTTTAAGCCTGTCGCCAGCATAGTAGGCGAGCTTCCAGGTCGGAGTTTGTTTTAGGTCTTTAAAGCCGTAGCCGCGAGCCTTGACTCTGTCGCCGTAGATTTTTTCTATCATAGCCGATTCGCCTACTAGCAGTGCCTTTGTCGAGCACATCGCCGCACAAACCGGCACTTTGCCTTCGGAAATTCTATCCTGGCCGTACTCTTCGCGCTCGGCTTCGCTATTCGTCGGTAGCGGACCGCCTGCGCACATCGTGCACTTATCCATCGAGCCTTTGGCGCCAAACACTCCCTCGCGCGGGAACTGAGGCGCGCCGAATGGACACGCGTACAGGCAGTATCCGCAGCCGATGCAGATATCTTTGTCGTGTAGCACGACGCCGTCGGCTCTGATGTAAAAACAATCAACCGGGCAAACCAGCGAGCACGGCGCGTCCTCGCAGTGCATGCAGGCTATCGAGGTTGATATTTCCTTACCGGGCACGCCTTCGTTTAGCGTGATGACGCGGCGGCGGCGGATGCCAAGAGGTAGCTCGTGAGCCTCGTCGCAAGCTACCGCACAGCCATTACAGTCGATACATCTATCGTCGTCGCAGTAAAATTTAAGTCTATTATTATCGTTAAATTCGCTCATTTTACGCCTTTTCTATGCGGCATAGACCGCTTTTGGTTTCAGGAATTTGAGTGACTATATCGTAGCCGTAGTTAGCGACGGTATTTGCGCTCTCGCCTACCGCATAAGGCTTGGTGCCGTCAGGGAAATTACCCGTCATATCGACGCCTTGCATGTATCCAGCCCAGTGAAACGGCAAGAATATAGTATCTGGTTTAACCGATGGTACGACTCTAGCTCGTACTTTGATTTTCGTGCCTTCAGGCGAATGAATCCATACGAAATCCCAGTTTTTAATGCCGTGTTTAGCCGCAAGCTCAGGGTGGATATCCGCAAACATCTCAGGCGTGATACGCGATAGATACATACTAGCGCGCGTCTCCATGCCCGCGCCGCTAAAGTTTACAAGGCGTCCCGTAGTCAAATTTATCGGGAATTCTTTCGAGAAGTCCTTACTTAGCTGCAAGCTCTTGTATTTCGTAAATACGCGGTAGTGATTCGGCTTATCCTCAAAGCTCGGATACTTCTGCGCAAGGTCTTGGCGAGGAGTATGTAGCGGCTCTCTGTGCTGCGGTATCTGATCGACGAAGGTCCAAACTACCGCTCTGGCTCTTGCATTGCCGTACGGTGCAATGCCCTTTTCCATACATTTTTCTGCGATTATACCGCTACCGTCCGTGGCCCAAGTAGCGCCCATTTTTTCGCGCTCTTCATCAGTTAGCGTGATGCCTAGTATCTTTTCGATGTTATCTTTTTTGATCTCCGGATATCCGCCGCTTTGCGCTCCGCCTACAGGCGCGCTACCGTCGGCGGCTAGCTGATTTACGCCGTTATGCTCTAGGCCGAAGCGGTTTCTAAAGCCCATGCCGCCTTGCATTACCGGTCTATTTATATCGTATAAATTTGGACTGCCAGGGTGTTTTTCCGTCCAGCAAGGCCACGGCAAGCCGTAGTATTCGCCCTCTACCTCGGTGCCCTCTTTGCCCATTAGCGTTTTTTCGTCAAATTTACCCCAGTTAGCCTGATGGCGTTTTAGACGCTCCGGCGTCCAGCCGGTTAGACCGATGCTTTTTACGATGCTAGCGATCTCGCGAGTAGCAGCTTCCGGCCATTCGATCTTGCCCTCGGAGTCTCTGATCGTACGCGTTAGCTCGTCGTAGTAGCCTAGTCTTTTGGCAAGCTCAAATAAAATTTCTTGATCGGGCATACTCTCAAACAAAGGCTCTACGACCTGGCTTCTCCACTGACCGCTGCGGTTTGTGGCTACGACCGTACCGCTAGTTTCAAACTGCGTCGCTGCAGGCAGTAGATAGACGCCGTCTTTTTTATTTGTTATAACGCCGGCGTCATTTACGAAAGGATCGAGCAGCACCAAAAGCTCAAGGCCGTCAAGGCCCTCTTGCACTTTTACTTGTTGCGCTGTTGAAGTTATACCGTTACCGATGACGATTAGTGCTTTTAGGCTATCGCCTGCGTTTTCAACCGGGTCATTGCCGTTTTTGCCGTCAAGTACGCCCGCCCACCAGCGAGCTAGGGTAAATCCCGGTTTAAACATCCATTCAGGTTTTATAAAGTTACCTTGCAACCACTCGTAGTCTACTTTCCACATCTTAGCGAAGTATTTCCACGTGGCTTCGTTTTTAGCGTAGTATCCGGGCAAGCTATCTGGCGCGTTTGCCATATCGCTAGCGCCTTGGACGTTGTCGTGACCGCGCAGGATGTTGCAGCCACCACCACTTACGCCCATGTTGCCAAGCACTAGTTGCAAGATCGGAGCGATACGAGTGTTTGAGCTGCCTATGGTGTGCTGAGTTAGACCCATCGCCCAAACAACCGATCCAGGGCGGTTTTTAGCGTAAATTTCGGTTATCTCTTTTAGCGTCGCAGCCGGTACGCCGGTCACGTCCTCGACCACTTCAGGCGTCCATTTTGCGGCCTCTTTGCGGATCTCGTCGATGCCGTACGTGCGATCATCTATAAATTTCTTATCTTCCCAGCCGTTTTCAAAGATGAGATTCATCATGCCATACATGAAAGGTATGTCCGTGCCCGGGCGAATTTGAGCGAAATAATCAGCCTTTGCAGCAGTTCTCGTGTATCTTGGATCGACAACGATCAGCTTTGCGCCGTTATTTTCCTTCGCTTTTAGAAAATGCCTAAATCCTACCGGGTGGTTTACCGCCGGATTTGCGCCGATTATAAAGATAGACTTCGCGTTTTGGATATCTCCAAGGTGATTAGTCATAGCTCCATAACCCCACGTATTCGCCACACCGGCGACTGTTGCGCTATGTCAAATTCTAGCTTGGTGATCTAGGTTGTTCGTCCCAAACATCGCGGAAAATTTGCTGATGTAGTAGCTTTGCTCGTTGCTATCTTTTGCAGAGCCTAGAAACATCACTTGTTCAGGGTTTTTCTCGCGATATGCTTTTAGCTTGGCGCCGATCTCGTCAAGCGCGTCTTTATAGCTGATGCGTTTCCATTTGCCGTCTACTTTTTTCATCGGGTATTTTACGCGGCAGTGAGAGCGCACCATATCGATGACGTCGCTGCCTTTACAGCAGTGACCGCCCGCGCTTACCGGGTGATCTTGGGCTACCTCTTGGCGCACCCATACGCCGTTTTCTACCTCGGCTAGCACTCCGCATCCAACGGAGCAAACCGTGCAAATAGTTTTTACGATTTTAGAGTTTGGAAACGGATTTGCCATCTCTTCTTTTGTGGCGCTTCTAGTTACGCCGCTAGCAGCCAGCCCGCTCATACCGCCCGCTACGCCAGCTAGCGCGGCCATTTTTAAAAACGATCTTCGCCCGACTGCGTTTGAGTGGGGCATAAGACGTAAATTTGCCTCAGACATATTTATCCTTTCTTAAATTTTTATTATTTCGCTTGTTCGTAGTATAGATCCCAGTTTTTGCTTCTTTTGTAAAGCACTTCGGTCTTTTTGCTTTTACCGTATTTTAGGTTTGACGCCGCTGCCGTCGCTACTCCGGCCGTAGCCGCTACTGCGCCGACTAGCCCCACCTTTTTTAAAAATTCTCGCCTATTTTTTTGCATTTTCTTCCTCCATAGCTTTTAGCTTTCTCACTCGGTTTTTTTGTCTTCTTATGGCTTCGGATCTTGAAACTCCGTTCAAAGTCTTTTTGTTTTCGCCTTGATTTATAGGGCGCGGCGCACTTAAAACTACGCGCTCAAACTCTATAAATCCTTGCAAAAGCACTGCGACGTCTTTGTAAATTTCGCTGCTTTCGTGGTTAAAAAGACTCTCTATAAACTCGTCGATGTTTGGATTTATGACCTCTTTAAAAAGCTGCTCCTCAAGCTCGCCGTATAGCTCCTGCTCGCTCTCGCGCGCGATAAATTCGCTCATTAGCGCAAACACGAAGCCCACGTTGTCTTCGCTTTCTTTAAATTTAGCCTCGTCGCGCCTAAGGTCGGTGCAGGCTAAAATTTTACGCACTTTCGCGCAGGCATGCCCGACCTCGTAGCCCTCGTCGTAGTACGATAGCGAGTTTCTAAGCGGACTTGGCGGAGCGTGGAAAATTTCATCGAATTCATCCACTAAATTTTGCGGATTTTTTTCGTCGAATTTTGCCTGAATGCGCATTGTCGCGGCGGCCGATTCTTCGTTTAGAGCGTGCGCCGAGGCAAGGCCTAGCATCGCGTTTGCGCCGCTAAATCTATCATCGCCTTGGCTAAAAACGAAAAAACGCGAAAATAGCGAGTAGTAAAGCCCGCGTCCCGCCGCAAATTCGCCCTTACTAGTCATCGCCTTCCTTTATCATTTTATCTATTTTTTGAGATTTTTTTCGATTGTGAAACTATACTACTTTTTGGCTTATTTCTTATACTTAAAAAAAATTAAATCAAAAAAATTAATATACGCTTAAATATGCCTTAGTTGCATATTGCTTGTAGCGAATTTTAGGGGATAAAAGAAATATGAAATTTGCGCATATATCTTGCATTTACGCTTCATTTTGATATTTACTTTTAACTAGGCTATTTTAACGGGCATTAAATGAGCCTAAATTTAAAACCGGGAGCGAAATTTGCAAAATTTGAGGCTCATTCAAGCCCCAAAAACGCTCCTTCGTCAAATTTAAAATAAATCCTCTCGCCGACGTTAAAATTTTGCGAATTAGGCACCAGAGTTTTTATCAAAAAGTCGCCGATTTTGATTTTTACCAAAAGATCTTTGCCAAGATAGAGCGAAACCGAGTGCAAGATACCATCCAGATAGCCTTCTATCGGCGTTTTGCTTAGCGTTATTTTGCTTGGATTTACGGCGATCTTTACGGCGTTACGTAAATTTTGCGGCAAATTTACGCTCGCGTTTTCGTCAAATTTTAAAACTCCGCCCTGCGCGTCGAAAATATTTTTGTACTCGAATTCGCACACGCGACCCTTGTGCAAAAAGACATTTTCTTCGGCGACCGCGCTTAGCCATTTGTCGTCGTGGCTAGCGATCACAAAGCCGCAGCCGTATCTTTGCCGCATATAAAGCACCGCTTTGCCAAAAAGCTTTGAAGTGCCCACGTCCACGCTATTTGTCGGCTCGTCGAGTAGATAAAGCCGCGATCTAAGCGCCAAATTTAACGCAAAGCTAACGCGCTGCGTCTGCCCCGAGCTAAGCTCAAAGTGGCGCTTGTTTAAAAAGCTCTCGTCAAGCCCGACCAAATTTAACGCCTCGCTCGCCCTTTGCTCAAATTCCGCCAGCACTCCGCGGCTTTTTAAAACGGCTCTAAAATTTTCCCTCACGGAGCGTTTTAAAAGTGCGGGTTCTGGCAACAAAACGCTAACGTCGCGCAGTAAATTTAGACTCGGCGCGCTGCTTCCCCACAGCCGCACTTCGCCGCTAGTGGGCTTTTGTAAAAACGACATCACTCGCATCAGCGTGCTTTTGCCGCTGCCGTTGCTGCCCGTTAGCGCGGTGATTTTACTAACGTCGATATCAAGGTGCGGGATGTTTAAAATCTCGCTCGCGCCGTAGTTTAGGCGTAAATTTCTAACGTTTATCACTTTGCGCCTTTCTCGTTAAATTTACAAAAAAGCTCAAATTTGACGCGCCTATACCGTATTTTGCGAGTGTAAATTTTCCAAATTTATCAAATTTCATTTATCAAGCCTTTTTAGCGCGTGTATCGTCAAATTTACGGCAAACGCGATAAAGATAAGCACCAAAGCCAGCGCTATACCCATCGCAAACTCGCCCTTATTCGTCTCCAGCGACACGGCGGTCGTGATCGTGCGGGTGAAGTATTTGATATTTCCGCCGATCATCATCGCCACGCCGACCTCGGCTACTATGCGCCCGTACGCCGTCGCTACGACCACCATCAAAGCATATCTTAGCTCGTAAAGCACGCAGGCAACGAGCCTTGGCGGGCTTAGGCGTAAATTTAGTATGGTTAGATAATGCTTTTTGTCCATATTTTCCACGACGCTAGCGCTTAGCGAGACGATGATAGGCAGAGCCAGCACGAACTGGCCTAGCATAACGGCCTTTAGCGTAAAAAGCAGTCCAAACTCGCCAAACGGGCCGTTTCGCGTGATAAACGCGTATAAAATAAGCCCGATCGCAACGGTGGGCATCGCAAGCGCCGTATCGCTAAGCAATCGTAATACTCGCCGTCCGCGAAAATCGTAAAATCCCAGCGTAAATCCAAGCGGAAAGCCGACTAAAATCGCAAAAAATATCGAAACGCTCGAAGTGTAAAGCGTCGCCCTGATCGCCGAATACGTCTCCTCGTCGCCGCTAAAGAGCAGCCTAAAGGCCTCCAAAAATCCGTTTAGTAAAAAATCCAAATATTCTTTCTCCGCATATTTCTAAGGTTAATTTAATGTGCTATAATAGCATACTTTTTAAAAAAGGAGAAAAATGAAAAAAGTAATATTAGGCTCGCTAGTTGCGAGCGTTTTGGCGTTCGCGGGCGATAGCGAACTCATCATGGCAACCACAACCAGCACCGATAATACGGGACTACTAGACGCAATCTATCCTGCGTATAAGGCAAAAACCGGTGTCGATATCAAATGGACGGCGGTAGGCACCGGAGCGGCTCTAAAACTAGGCGAAAACTGCGATGCGGACATACTTTTCGTGCATTCGCCAAAAGTTGAGAAAGAATTTGTAGAAAAGGGCTTTGGCGTCGAGAGAAAAGCCGTAATGTACAATGACTTCGTCGTCATCGCGGACAAATCTATCGCCGATAAATTTAAAGGCAAAGACATAAAAGAGAGCTTTGAGCTAATCAAAAAAGAGAATATCAAATTTTTCTCTCGCGGCGATAAATCAGGCACCGATAACAAAGAAAAAGGTATCTGGAAAAAAATCGTCGGCGAAGTGCCTGAAAAAGACGGCTGGTACATGCAAACAGGCCAAGGCATGCTAGCTACTATCAACGCAGCAGCCGAGCAAAAGGGCGTTACTTTCACCGACCGCGGCACCTACATCAAGTACGAGGACACCAAAAAAGGCGCGCCTGAGATGGTTATCATCAACGAGGGCGACAACGACCTAAAGAACTTCTACTCGTTAATCGCGGTAAATCCGAAGCACTGCGCTAAGGCCGACATCGAAAATGCAAATAAATTTATCGAGTGGGCAACCAGCGAAGAGGGTCAGAAATTTATCGGCGACTTCAAGCTGCTAGATAAGCCGCTTTTCACGCCTGATGCGAATACTCGCAAGAACTAACTTTTTTTACGCGCAAATTTGGGTCGAATTTGTGGCTTAAATTTGCGTGATTCGGGCGCGATTTGCGCCCTTTTCCTTTACTTAAATTTACTCTTTTCAGTTTTTAAATTTAATCAAATTTGACCGCCAAAACCCGTATCTTTACGGCGTTAAATTTCAAATTTGACCTTTTCGCGAGCCGAATTTAACCCGCTAAAATTTAAATTTTCCCGCCGAACATCTCATACATCGCCTTTTCCTCGCCCCAAAGCTCGCGGTGCTTTTTGATGCAAGATTTTATCGCGCCAACTAGATATAGCACGTCTTGCTCGGTGTGCGTGTAGTGCAGGCTCACGCGCACGAAGCCTGGTTTGCTCTCAGGCATGCGACCCTCCTTGATACCCAGCAGATCGTGAGCGTACGGCCCCGCGCACATCACGCCCGCGCGCGTCTGGATACCGAAGTCGTTGCTAAGGCTCGCGGCGAAATCGTACGCCGAGACGCCGCGCACGTTAAAGGAAATTATCGGCAGTCGCGGAGCGCCCTTTGGAGCGTAGTTTATGACCTCGTCTATACTATCAAGCTCGCTCTCAAAAAGCCGCGCGAGCTCGTCCTCGGCGCTTTTTATTTGTTCGAAGCCCACCTCGTTTCGCAGCGCGTAGGCTAAATTTGCTCGCATTAGCCCGATGATGGGCGGCGTACCGCCTTCCTCTAGCTGCTCGGGATTTTTCAAAAACACATGCCCTTCGCGGCTGGCGTAGGCGACCGTCCCGCCCGCGGCAAACGTCGGCACGTCGCTGTTAAGCAGCTCCTTTTTGATCGCCAAAAGCCCACAGCTTGCGACTCCGCCGAGTAGCTTATGCGGCGAGAGGAAAATTGCGTCGAAATAATCGCAGTCTAAATTTGCGTGCGAGCTCAGCGCCGCGCAGTCAAAGGCGATGATGCCGCCCGCGGCTCTGATTAGCTCGCTGATCTTTTTATAGTCGCTAACGACGCCCGTGACGTTTGAGGCGGCGCTAAACGAGCCGATGATGCGGCGTGCTGCGTTAAGCTCTAGGATGCGCTCAAGCGCAATCAGATCGATCTCGCCGCCCTCGCTAAGCGGCACGCGCAGGTAGTCGCAAAGCCCCTCGCGGAAGCTAAGCTCGTTTGAATGGTGCTCGTATGGTGAAACGAGCACGAGCGGAAGCTGCGCAGCGCGTAAATTCGCCTCGCCGATCGCGCCTCTGGTCGCAGGCGGCAGGTAGATGCCTAGCAGCTCCTGAAATTTCTTGATCGCGGCCGTCGCGCCCTGTCCGCAGGCGAAGAGACAAAACTGCTCATCAAGCCCCAGCAGCTTTTTTAGGCTATCTCTCGCGCCCTCGTAGCGCCGCTGCGTGATGATGGCGCTGGAGCTACTGTCGGAGTGGGTGTTGGCGTAGGTTTTGAGAGTCTCCGCTATCTCGCGTTCTACGGGCTCGTAGGCAAGCCCCGAAGCCGCGAAATCAAAATAATGCACGCCTTGTTTTAGGATGATATTTTTTCGAATTTCATCTAAATTTGCCATTTTTTACTCTTTAAATTTGATGCAGTAATTATATTAAATTTTCGCAAATTTAGGGCTTTTGCGATGGAAATGATTAGAAAATTTGGAGATTAAATTTAGCTGTTCGTTGCTAGTTTTTAAGGCAAAGAGACGCTAGCCGCAGAGGCTCGCGACCCTTTGCGAGAGGTAGAAACTTTTATTTATTTATAAAATTTTTCTCTAGCCACTCGATAGCTTTTGCTTCGCTCTCGAAGCGTCCGCTTTTAGCGACCTGATTTTGCCCCTCGTAGAAGCGAATCCTGATACCGTCTTGGACGCTATCTACCTTTATCCTAGTGATCTTGTCTTTGTTTAGATAGACTCTATCGTTTAGTTTTACGTACATTTTTTCTCCCTTAAATTTGATGTGGTTTTATTTCTTTTTATCGTTTGCGTCGTCTTTGGTCGAGTCCTTTTTCTCGCCGTCTTTTTTCAAAAACAGCTCCTTAAAGCGCTTGTCCGCAAAGTCCTCGATGTCGTTTTGTAGCTGCCTATAGGCGTTTATGAGCTCGTGCGCGCGCTCGTTTAGCGTCGTACCGGCGTTTTCGCCGCCGCCTTGTTTGGTGGTAAAGAGCTCTTCTTTTAGATTTTTTTGCAAAATTTGCAGATGATTCCAGCATTTTTTATAGTTCATGCCTAGGATTTCGGCGGCCTTTGAGATCGAGCCGACCTCGGCAATGACGTCTAGGACTTCAGTTTTGCCCTTACCGAAGATCAGCTCGCCCTCGTCGTTTTCTATCCAAGTTTTGGTTTTTACTCTCATCTTTTTTCCTTTCTTCTCCTTAAAACACCCCAGCTGGCAGTATTTTACGTCGATTTTATAGTCTTTTAGCGTCGAGCGGATCGTCTTTAGCCCCACGCCCGCAGCCGCGTCTCTAGCGTCTTTGCACAGTATCCTGCCCTTTTCGTCGGTCATCTGTTTTAGCTGCGTCATCACGGTGTATTTGCCGCGCCCGTTTTCCAGTCCGCCAAACTGCCCTAGCTCGCAGTTATCTATCTTTACGCCCATTTTTTCGGCCTCGTCGCTAACCTCGCCGACCGGAACGCCTAGCTTTGAGGCGATCTTAAACGCCGCGCCGCAGTCTAGCCTACCCTTTGGATTTAGCAGTTTTGTTATCAGTTCTCGGATTTGCTCACTCATAGATTCTCTCCGCGCCGCTATATACGTTTATGTTTTCGCCGCGCGCAAAGCCGCACAGCGTGAGGTTAAATTTACGCGCTATCACGACGCCAAGGCTAGTCGGAGCCGTGCGCGAGACGAGTACGGGGATGCCGTGCATGACGGCTTTTGCGACCATTTCGGAGCTGAGCCTGCCGCTCACCATCAAAAACGAATTTTGTAGCTGCGCGCCGGCTAGTATAGCTTTGCCGACGGCTTTGTCTATGGTGTTGTGCTGAGCGATATCCTCGCCGATGTAAAACTGCTCGCCGCTCACGAAAAGCTTGGCCGTATGCACGCAGCCCGTCATCTCGTAAAGCTCGCACTGCGTGTAAAACTGCCCCATCTGGCGTAAAATTTCGTCTTTATTAAATTTAACGTCGGCCTTTATAGAGCGCGCCGCCATAGCCTCAGGGTCGATGTTTGCCGTCGAGCTGCGCCCGCAGCCGCTGATTATCACCTTTTCCTCATCAAACTGCTCGAGGCGTTTTTCGTTTATTTTAGCCTTTACCCGCACGCTTAAAGCGTCGCTTGAGAGCTCTATACTCTCGATATCCTCAGGACTTGCGATCAAATTTTCGCTGATGAGATAGCCCGCAGCTAGCGCCTCTTGATCGGTCGGAGTCGCCATGAGCGCGCCGAAACGCTTGCCGTTTATGTAGATCTCAAGCTTGATCTCGCGCACCAAAATATCGTCCACGACGCTTTTTTGCGCGCCTTTAAATTTGGTGATTTGGGTCGTAAAAATAGGTTGCATGATTTTCCTTAATTTTTGCGAAATGATAGCTTGAAAATCTAAATTTATGATTTGATTGTAGTGAAATCTTGCTTAAATCAAGCAAAAACTTAAACGCTTTTTAGCGCGTTTTTATCGGTATCAGATGATGATTTATATATGCGAATTTAGCATATATCTTAAGATGTTTTTTAGGCTAAGATTTTATCATTATTCATCATTCGTATAAGAAATAAAAAATAGTATAAGGCTAGAATTAGATCACGCATAACTTGCCACATATGTAGGTTAAGTGTTGAAAAATTATAAATATAATTTGCAGTCTGATGTAGGGCCTAGAAGGAAATTTATATTATAGAGTTAAGTTAAAAAACTAATTTTTGTCAAGCTGTATTTTACTGTTACATAGCCCGTGCATAACTCAAACGTACCGACAGTATATAAAAAGCCCTTAAATATATTTATTAAGGGCTTTTTATATGAAAACTTAGACATTTTATCGGAGAGAAATCATTTACGAGCGATAAAGTTTCGTCTAAGTTTTCATATTTTTCTTTTGCTCGGCCAAAGAAAAATATATGCCGCCAGATAAGACCTTACGGCAAACTCATTTGAATTTGCTAAGTAAGTATTAATATATTGTCCTATGTGGGGGTTGTTTATTCTTGATGTTTTGATAGATGGTACCATAGTCCTAGGGCAGTATGATGGAACTAAAAATGAACCATCTTTTATTTGATTAAACTAAATTTAAGTTTATGGGGAAATTTACTTTTACTTTTTTATTTGACATTTTAGTATAAATTTAAAAAATAAGATATTCATTGTTTTCTGTTTGGCTTAAAGAATATCAAGTTTCTATGATTTTGCTAGGTAAAACGGTTTTTGAGAGCTATTGTAGAGAGAAATATTTAACTTTGGAAATGTTGATTTGTCGTTCGTATAGATTCTTTCACACCCATTTTCTAGGGCACAAAAATATTGTAACATATCCTCAAAATCAGACTTTTTAGAAAAATTGTTACTTTCTAGGTATTTTTTGCAGGCCGAATCTATCATATCGGAGCTAAAAGAGACGATTTTAAAATGACTATCGGCATTAATGGTTTGAAAGAACTCAACAGCTTGTTTTTTGTTTGTGCAATTATATATGACATTTGTCATAATATCTTGACTAAGGATCATTAAAATGTCCATTTTATAAAAATCCGCAATAAGCTTGACGGCATCTTCATGATCTGCTCTTTGGGAGTCCAAATACGATATAACGATATTTGTATCTAAAAATACTTTCACGATCTAAGAGCCTTGTTTTTTCTCATATCTTCTACACTCATATCCTTAAAAGCTCCGCTTTGAGAACCGGCAAAGCTCATGATTGTTTCCAATCCTTTATCCGCTTCGTTGGTTTTTTTTACGGAATTTACTTGGGAAAGCGATGCTATTTTTTGGGAGATAAATTTCGCCATATCTATAAGATCAGCTCTGTCGCCCGGGATCTCTAGATGAAAAACTTGCGTAGCCATTTTTATCCTTTTTGCTTTTTATCATTATAGCATAATATGTACAAAAGCCTACTCATACAACCTCTCCACCATCTCTCTTCCGCTGTCAGGCATTAGCTTAGCGTATCTTAGGGTATAGTTGATATCCGAGTGATTCATCAGCTTTTTTATCGTTAGTATCGGAGTACCCTTTATAGCAAGATGCGAAGCGAATCATGTCTAAGCGTATGGATAACTACTCTATTATAGTAGCATCGCTTATATCCAAATTTTGATTAAAAAGCTTATTAAGTAGCGGCTACAAGACGTTTTGAATAGTGGCTTTTGGTTTATTTACCAAAAAGCCGTTCGGGGGCAGGGCAGTATAAATTTGATTTATCATTCTTAAAGCCCTTTTACTTAAAAATCCCGTATACGTACTCTTTGTCTTAAAGTCGCTTATAGTAGCAGACTTAGTAGATAGTGACAAATCTTTTTTCTTGATGTTTAAAATCCCCTCCAGCCTAGCTCCCATGCATAAAGCTAACTCCACGAATAGCTCTATAACGCAAAGTCTTCTTTGTCGGCTACTTCATTTCGCAAAAGCTCTATCTCTATAAGCTCTAAAAATCTTTCTCGCTTGTTGTTCGGCTTTTTTAGTTCTATCTTATATGGGCTAATATGATTAATAAGATCATTTTTATAGCGTGATTAAAAATCGTCCTAACTATACCCATGGTGGCGTTGATCCTGGGTTGCGACATCTTTCGTTTGGTTTTAGGCGAGATTATTTGAGAAATATCTTATGATGCTCATTTATCATCTCGGGCGTTATCTGCGTCGTAGTTAGACCCCCTAACTTATCCTTATGGTAAATTTCATAATTTCGCCTTTGCTATTTTATATTGACGGCATTGTCCGGTCCTTTTTCTAGTTTATAGCTGAAAAAGGCGTCTGCGATCTCGTCAAATTTAATCGAGCTTTTGTTATTCTTGGCGGCTATTTTCTTGGTTATGCTATCTGGCAATTCGCCGTTTCTTTGTTTGGCGTCGAATTCTTTCTTTTTATTATATGCGTAGGTTATATTTACGCCTTCGGATTTTGATCCGATTTTTACGTTGGCCTTTTGCCTTCAAGCGTAACTCTCATATAAAAAACCACGTCGCCGTTGGTTAGATTATTAAAGAAAATTCCCGAATATTTATTGACTCCAAAAGCAGAGTTGTAATTTTTAAGTTTTCCTGCCATAATACCCCCTAAATTTATTCCCAAAATTTGTAAAAATGCATAACATTCTAGTGCAACTTAGAATATGCTTAAACTATTAAATAGCGTATTATAGGGCTTTATAGGGTATTTTAGAGCGTTTAAGAATTATATATTTTTGAATTCAGCATCCGGAGCCATATATACTAAAAAATTCCTTTCAAACTACGATTTCATCAATGTTTCAAGAGCTTTAAGCTTTCTTAGTTTTTGTATTTTTCCCCTTTATTTCCCCTCAGTTTATTTTTGTATTATATATTTTTCTGGATCGCTTTAAGGTGTTTTAATATGTATTGTTCTAGAAATTTAAAATGGCTAAATTAAACTTAAGCGGATTTTCTCTTATCAATTTCAATAGTTTCTGATATAGGTTTTCCTATGTAGTTTTAATATTATATCTAAACTCTACTTCACTACATTCGTAGCTGCGTCTTGAAAAGCTATAAGCGTAGCGAAGTAGAGCAGAGCACACTCTTTAAGATGAAGCAAAAATTCTCTTTCCTAATGCCTTTAAATTTAGCCAATCTATGTTTAGCATATTCCCTTCTGCTCCACTTCGCTACACTCGTGGCCTTTCAGGAAGCAGTAGCAAGACAAAGTCGTAGCTAAAAGTTTTCTATACCGTTTATATGATTTTTACCATTTGCCTCTTGTAAAGTAGCAAGCGCAGCGTAGCTAAAATTCATTCTTTGAATGCTTTACCCTGTAGTGTGCTTTGGCTCCGTAATCAACCAATCCGTCATAAGCTTTCCAGCAATCAGAATAAATAGTAGAGCTATCAAGCTCACTAAATTTGGGTAATATCGGTATCAGTTCATTAGCAGAGCAGTTTTTAACCATTTGAGTATAGACCTTACCGTCACGCTTTAGCATTCCGTCTGTTTACAGCTATAAGCGTAGCGAAATAGAAATACCGGTGTTTTATTGCTACGCCTCTACCTCTCTTGCCTCTTACTCTTTTAGACCCGAAGTAGCTTTTGTCTATCTCAAAATAAATCTTCTGGGTAAACCTGGAAATCTCACCGATAAACTTGCTTATTTTTTCACACTCTTTAGACATAGCGAACCATTTTCTTGGTTTGATCGTCCGCCTTCATTTATGAGATTCATAGGGCTTAAATGGCTTATAAATTTAACTCACCCTGATGTATTTAAATTCAATATGAATAAGGAAGTTAAGGACTTTTATAAATTATTCCTAGAGGTTGACGTAAGCGATAACCAAGTAAAAGAGCTTATAGGTGAGTAAAAAAGCCTTTGTATTTTTAAGCATCCTATTGCTGGGGTTTATGTTACTTTCTATACTAATATGAAAATACGGCTTTAATGCGGAAGATTATCTAACGTATTTTAAAGCCGTTATAAAAGGCGAAGACTTAAAAAATTATCAAGTTATGCATACTTTGATAACGGAAATTCGCCTTCCTAGAATAATGGCCTGCATTATAATAGGCGCTAGTTTGGCTATTTCTGGCTCAGCATACCAAGCCATGTTTGTAAATCCTCTAGTAAGTCCATCAATACTTGGGGTTTTAAGCGGTGCCGGATTCGGCGCCGCCATAGGAATGTTTTTCGGATTAAACGAATATCTCATTCAGCTTAGTACCTTTGCGTTTGGTTTTATAGCGGTACTGACGGCCTTAAGCATATCGGCTTTTTACTCGCGCTCAGGCAGTATTATAGTATTGGTTCTTGGTGGCGTTATTAGCGGCTCTCTTTTCACATCCTTACTATCAGCATTAAAATACACAGCCGATCCAAATGACTCATTGCCGGCTATTACTTATTTTTTAATGGGTAGCCTAGGGTTTGCTTCGAAGAATTTTATTCAAATTTCGATTCTACCGATGTTTATAGGAATACTATTGTTGGCCTTTAGCGGCAAATATTTAAATGCGCTGAGTTTGGGGGAAGAAGAGGCTAAAAGTCTGGGCATAAATGTTGCTAGGGTTAAAATTTTCGTTATTTTGGTTGCTACTTTTATTAGCGCCCTAAGCGTAACGATAGCCGGCATTATCGGATGGATAGGCCTCATAGTTCCACATATGGCTCGTTTTATATTCGGAGCGGATAATCGCGCCGTATTGTCTAGTTCAGCTATGATAGGTGCTATATTTTTACTCTTTTGCGATAACTTTTCTAGACTTATGTTTACTTTTGAAGTCCCGATAGGTATAGTAACTTCACTGTTTGGAATACCTATATTTATTCTAGTGCTTCGTAGAGCTAAAAAGAGTTTTTAATGATAGAAATCAGAAATCTAAAATTCGGATACAAAGATAAGAATATACTAAACGGTATAAGTTTTAGTATCAAAAAAGGCGATACGCTTAGTATTCTGGGCGCAAACGGTAGCAGTAAAAGCACCCTTCTACGTATTATGCTTGGATTTTTAAAATTCGAGGGCACGGTAAATATATGCGGTAAAAGCGTAAGGAATTACGAAAAAAAAGAACTTGCAAGGCTTATAGCCTACGTTCCTCAAACACATGCCCCGTCATATGAATATGGCGTATTTGACATAGTATTAATGGGCGCATTGTGCAGAACGTCTTTATTTTCTAACTTTAGCCTTGCCGACAAAAAGCTTTCCGATTATGCATTGGAAAGAATGGGTATTTTAGAGCTAAAAGATGAACTTTATACTAGAATAAGCGGTGGACAAAGGCAGCTGGCATATATCGCTAGGACCTTAGTGCAAGGCGCCAAAGTTATTTTTATGGACGAACCTACGACCGGGCTTGACTTTGGCAATCAAATTAAACTACTTGAAATGATAAAGACGCTAAAAGACGAGGGGTATACTTTCGTACAAACTACTCATTACCCTCGTCACGCTAAATTTGTTTCAAATCTAGTATTGTTTTTAAAAGACGGCAAGATACTAGATTTTGGAAAGTGCGATGAATTGATAAATCCATCAAATATAGATAAGATTTACGGAATAGATTATCAAAAATATGAGGACAAATTATGATATTACCTTCTAATTACGATAGGCTGGATTTTAATAAGCTTTATAAGGAGCAAAGAACAAATAGTTCTTTTATTAGGAAATCAGTAGCCAAATGGGACGTTAAGGCAGCAAGCTTTAGCGAGAGCGTACTTAAGAGCGGCTATGTTAAAGACTTTATTTCAAGAGTTGATTTTGAGGGCGTAAGAACGCTTCTTGATTTCGCATGCGGTGCCGGAGCATTAAGCATAGCCGCAGCAAATAAGGTAGATAAAATTTACGGTTATGATTTTTCGTCGAAAATGCTAGAATTTGCCGAACAAAACTCTCGGGATTTTAATTGTAAAAATATTGAATTCGCGCAAAAAGCATTCGAAGACGACTTTAGCGACGTACCTGAGTGTGATATTACATTTGCATCTCGTTGCCTTGACGTAGATGACTTAAAACAAGCCCTAGAGAAATTACTTTCAAAGACGAAAAAAGCCCTTTATATTACTTTTAAAGTCGGTAGTTTCATTAATGAAGACGTTTTAAATGCTCTTGGGAGCAACATTGAAAAAAGGCCAGACTTTATATATTTAATAAATATTTTATTCCAAATGGGATATCTTCCAAAGCTAGAATATATACAAACTTCATGCGGTGATGTAATACCTGAAACTATCGACGATCTTGTTAAAAAAATACAATGGGGACTTTCAAGAGAGCTTACGGAGCCAGAAGTTTATAATCTCAATAAGTACTTTAACGGCAACCGCTTTGAGCAAAAACAAGAATATATGAACTGGGCCTTCATAAGAGTAGATAAATAGTGCCGTCATGCTGTGGATTATTGTCTATAAGGTAAAAATAAAATATGCAAGCTTGGCAACTTAAAAACCGCATAAATTATCGCTTTTTGATCTGCGTCGGTAGCGCCCCGTAATAGCTCTTAAAAGCCTGGCCGAAGTGTCCGAGGCTTTTATACCCGACGATATTTGCTGCTTCGGATACGTTAATATCTCCGCTTAAAAGTAGCTCTTTGGCGATTTTTAGCCTTTCGTTTTGCAGCGCTGCGTAAATAGTCGTGCCGAAAATTTCTTTAAACCCTTTTTTAAGTTTAAATTCATTTATGGCGCAAGCGCGGGCGAGCTCTTTGATGGTAGGCGGATTTTGCAGATCGCAAAGTAGCCGTTCTCTTGCCTTATATATGGATTTTACGTCGTGTTCGCACAAATTTGCCTCGTCAAATTCGCTTTTATCCGACTTGGACGGCGAGCTTTTGCAAACTAAATCCAAAATTTTAGATTCTACGAATATTTCCTTTAATCGCCCGCAATACAAGCGCGAATCGGCCAGTTCGCGTAGCACAAGCCTTTGGCGCAAATTTATTGTTACGCTTATGGAGCTAAATTTATCATCCTCAAATCCGCTAAATATATCCAGTCCCAAGGCGGCTGTTTTGCTTACCGGGATACACTGATTTGCGTATTTTTTACCGCCTTGATATTTCAAAGCACCTTCGAAATTTTTAATAGTTTTGCCGATTAGGACGGTGTTTGGAGCAAAATTTACGCACTTGTCCGTTCGTAGGTCTTTTAGCTTTATTAGGTTATCTCCCGTATTAAACCACAAAAAACAATAATCCTCTTCGTGAAATGTATGCATAGCCGTATCGTCTCTAAATTCGATACCCGAACCGCAATAGCTAAATCCGGAGGGTAAATTAAACTGCTCGACGTTAGCTCTAAAATCGCTACACTCAAAGTCGAATTCGCCTGCAAATTTGTCGCTTTTTAGATTTAGCTCCTCTTGCCATTTGGCGATAAATTTGTTCATCTCGACGATCTTTGACATAAAATTCCTCTACCGCAAAAAATAATCCCGATCGGGATAAAAAATGCTTGATAATTATTATCGAATTATATAAAATGGCTCTTTAAAATAAACTTTTTACAAAGAGGAATAAAAATGAAAAGTATCCCTAGGTTTACGGTATTGTTGTCGGTTACGGCAGCTTGTGCGCTAAATGCGGCTTCTAACGTTAGCTTAAAAGAGGTAACGGTCTCGGCAAATAAAATGGAAGAAAACATCAAAGACGTGGCTCAAAGCATCAGCGTCATGGACGAAAACGAGATCGAACAAAAACGTATCAAGTCCGTAAAAGACGCCATCAGGCAGATCCCAAATATGCACGAATCGCTTTACGTAAATAAAACTCGCGTAAATTTTCGCGGCGTAAATCAATCGGAATTTACCAACTCAAACCCCGTTACCGTCTATATCGACGGGGTACCGACTAGTAGCACCTACGGCAGATACGATGCGTTTTTAACCAACTTCGAGCGGATAGAAATTTTGCGCGGACCTCAGGCGGCGCTATACGGCAAAGATAGCATCGGCGGCGTCATAAACGTAATCTCAAAGCAGCCGCAAAATAAATGGAACGGCGGCATAGGCGCGGAGTACGGTAGCTATAACTACATCTCGTCAAATTTCGACGCAAACGGCGCGCTCATAGACGATAAGCTATTTTTAAGCCTGAGTGGCGCTATAAAAAGCGACGACGGCTGGATCAAAAACGAATTTAACGGCGACGATAAGGCCTCTAAAAGCGTAGGGCATAGATTTAGCGCGGCTCTAACCGCAAAGCCTACCGATAGGCTAACGGTAAGGCTTACGCTAGCGCACGATAAGGATGATAGCGACTTTTTTAGGGGAGGCTCGGGCGCCGGAGCTAGCGATTCGGAAATATTTTACGGTATGAGCAGACAAAAAGCAAAGCGAGCAAATTCCGACCTGCCGACGACGAATGAACAAAAGTCGTTTTCGCAAGCTTTAGCGTTTGACTACGAATTTAACGCGGCAAAATTTAGCTCTATTACTACGCATAAAAAATCGACCAGCGATAGTCTTTGGGACTCTGATTTTGCAAATTTGCCCCGATATACCGAGGCCGTGCAGTTTCAAAATCTAAAAATAGACACTCTAACTCAGGAATTTAAAATTTCAAACTCGGACGCGGGCAAATTTAAATGGATCGGCGGAGTATATTTCGAACGCGAAAAGACCAAATATTCGCACCTTGGCGGGGAGCAGTATTTAACGCCGATGATAAAGCTAAAAAAAGATACGCCCTCAAATATGAAAGCTACTACGGCAGCGGCGTTTGGGCAGGTTAATTACGAATTTATTCAAGACCTTACGCTTAGCCTTGGCGGTAGATATCAAAAAATCAATAAAAAAATCGACGAAAAGACTACTTATTCGCATCAGCTACCGATGTTCGGACTGGTTGATTACGAGTTTAGAGATAGTGCGAGCTGGACTAAATTTTTACCTAAAATAGGGCTTATTTACCGCTTAAACGACGATTTGAGCGTTTTTGCGAACTACTCGCAAGGGTATTTAGCGGGCGGATATAACTACTTCGCCGGCTTTGGAGGGAGAGACGAAAACAAATTCGGCCCTCAAACGAGCGATAACTACGAGCTTGGGCTTCGCGGAAACGCGTTTGAGGATAGGCTAAAATTTGCCGCTACGCTCTTTCATGTGGACATAAAAGACATCCATATGTATAAGATAATAAACTCCACGCAATACGTCACGGCAAACGGAGGCAAAGCAAAATCGGACGGCATCGAGCTTGAAGCGACCTATCAAGCTAGTAGCGAGCTTGAGATAAACGGCGCTCTTGGTATAAATAAAACCAAATACAAACAAAATTCACAGTATCCTAACGCCGTAGGCAAAAAGATAGAAAATACCCCTGCGTTTAACGCAAATTTGGGCGTTTCATACGTTCATCCCAGCGGAGTTTACGCCCGCGCGGATCTGTTAGCCGCCGGCGCTACGTATTTTGACGCGCAAAATTTACTAAAACAAGGCTCGTGGGTCACGCTTGATCTTAGGCTCGGGTATCGTTTTAAAGACTTCGATGTTTACGCCTTTGCTACAAACGTCACGGATAAAACCTACGTAACGGCGTATATGGGCGGCAACGGTTACGGGCTGGTGCAGCTAAACGATCCTAGGAGATTCGGGCTTGGCGTAAGGTATAGTTTTTAACCGAATTTGAGATAAATTTAAAGAAATTTTAATGAGAAACGATAAACCCAATCTACTTAAAGAAGTTATCGCTCCCGTAGCAAAAAGCGTCAAGGCGGCGACTTTTTTGGGAGCGGCTTCGGCTTTGTTTTACGCTTCGGCTTTGACGGCATTTGCTTTTTCGCTTTCAAATTTACAAAATAGCAAGATAAATTTTACGCTTTTAGGCGCGGCGCTCGCGCTTATTTTATGCGAATTTTTCGCACGAAAGGCCGCTTTTGGTATCTCGCATAAAGCCGCGTTTGATTTGGAGCGAATTTTACGCCTAAATTTGTCTCGCCATTTAGCCGCCGTTCCTTACGGCGAAGCGCTAAATTTGGGTGCGGGCAAGATAAAAAAGATAATGTTTGACGATGTAAAAAATTTGCACGCTTTTACGGCCGATATGACGCCGATGATCGGCAGGAGCGCCGCTTCTGCGCTTGCTTGCACGGTTTGCGTTTTGATCCTTGAGCCCAGACTTTTGCCCGTAGTTTTGATTATGCCGTTTTTAGGTATCGCCGCGATGAGGCTAGCTTTAAGAGGCGGCGCGGAAAATTTAAAAAAATACGAAAACGCCCAGAGCGCTGTCGGTTCAAGCATTATAGAGTTTATCCAAGCGATGCCGGTACTACGTACTTTTGACGGGGGTAGCGGGAGTTTTGGCAGATTTGATAACGCGCTAAAAGAATTTGACGCAAATTTACGCACGTGGATAAAGGGCTCTTCGGCGCCGACGCGCATAGGAGTTACGCTTTTATCGCCCGTGCCTACGCTATTTGCTTTGAGCGCCGTAGGGTCGTATTCGGTTTTAGACGGCTCGCTTGATATCGGCCGTTTAGCGGGCGTGCTGATGCTTGGTTGCGCCGTAGTAGATTCTTTACTGCCTTTGATGCTGGTTAGTAAATTCGCCCAGATTTCTAAGCTCGCCGCAAGCGAAATTTTAGAGGTCATGAGTATCGCCGCGCTTCCCATTTGCGCTTCGCCCAGAGTCCCCGTTTCAAACGATATCGAGTTTAGAAACGTAAATTTTAAGTATAAAGGCAAAGACGAATTTACTCTAAAAAACGTAAATTTTAAAGCAAATGCAGGCAGCGTGACGGCATTAGTAGGCGCAAGCGGAGCTGGCAAAAGCACGGTCGCTATGCTGGCGGCTCGTTTTTACGACGTTAGCGAGGGAGAAATTTTGATCGGCGGGGTAAATATAAAAGAGATTGCGCCGTCAAATTTGGCGAATTTGGTATCTTTCGTTTTTCAAGATACGTTTTTGTTTAACGAAAGCATCTACGAAAATATCGCAAAAGCAAAGCCCGGCGCGCTCAAAGACGAAGTTATCGCAGCGGCAAAAGCGGCTAATATTCACGAATTTATACAAAGTTTGCCGCAAGGATACGATACGCCGGCCGGCGAAAAAGGAGCGAAATTAAGCGGAGGGCAAAAACAGCGCATTACGATAGCGCGAGCTATTTTAAAAGACGCGCCCATAATAATCCTCGACGAAGCGACGGCGTTTATCGATCCTCAAAGCGAGGAGCAGATCATAAAAGCCGTTTCGAATTTGATAAAAAACAAAACCCTCATAGTCGTCGCCCACCGCTTGTCTACCATAAAAAACGCCGATCAAATTTTGGTTTTTGAGGACGGCGAAATAGTCCAAAGCGGCACGCACGACGAACTTATAAAGGGCGGAGCGTATAAAAAGCTATGGGACGACGACGAAAGCGCGCAAATTTGGCGATACGGAGGAAATAATGAAGCCTAAAAGTATCTTTGAGCTTTTTAAAACGTTTTTGCAAATCGCCGCAAATAGCCAAAAAGAGTATCTAAAAAGCTTCATTAGCGGCGCTATGGCGCTATTTTTACAGGGATTTTTCTACGTCTGGTTTTATTTTTTGTTTTTAAATTTGCTTGAAAACGACGTCGAAAATTCGCTCGTTTGCTTGGCGGTTTTGGGCACGCTTGGCGTAGTTTTTTGCGTATTAAAATTTATGAGTACGCATTACGACAGGAGCGAGCCTTTTATCGACGCGCTTTATGACTTGCGCTCAAATTTAGCCCGCAAGCTCACGGCGGTGCCGCTTCAAAGCGTACATAGGTATAAAACCGGCGAGCTAAACGCCGTATTTTCAAGCGGCGTGGACGATGCGGTAAAACTCATAAACGTCTTGCCGCTTATATTTTTAGAGCCTATTATCATCGGAGCGATCGCGATTTGCGCGAGCTTATTTTTTGCTCCGCAGCTTGCTTTGCTTATGTTTTTGGGCGCTATTTGCGCAGCGTTTCTTTACAAACTAAAAAGAAAAATCTCAGTCGCTAGAAGCAAAGAGCTAGCCGCGGCTAACGCTCGCTTGGAGTCTCAAATACTAGAATACGCCCAAGGCTTAGGAGTTTTGCGCGCTATTAATCAAACGGGAGATAACGCGTTAAATTTAAAAAACGCTACCGACGAAGTTAGAAATGTACAGCTTAAATGCTCCGCCGATATTCCCGGGCTTGTTCTAGGCTCGCTTACGGCGATTTTGATTTGTTTGAGTCTGTTTTTAGGCGTTTATTTGTATTTGCTAGAAGAAATTTCGCTCGCCGCTCTTGCCGCTTCGTTAGTTATCCTCTCGCGCCTAGCCGAGCCTTTTAGCGTTTTTCTTTCGGCGGCATGGGTTTTTGACCTGATAGATAACAGCTTTACGAAAGTAAAAGAAATTTTGCGGTTAGAGGAGCTTAAATTTGACGAGCCTTTGAGCAAACCCGGCGCCTTTGACGTAAAATTTGAAAACGTAAATTTTGCTTACGAGAATACAGGCAAACCCGCGCTAAAAAATATAAATTTTCATTTGCCCTCCGGCAGTCTTACGGCCTTAGTCGGAGCTAGCGGTAGCGGTAAGACGACTATAACTAGGCTCATCATGCGCTACGCCGATGCAAATGCGGGCGATATAAAAATAGGCGGCGTAAATATAAAAAATATGAGCCAAAAAGAGCTATTAAAACTCATAAGCGTCGTATTTCAAGACGTTTATATCTTTGAAGACAGCGTGATAAACAATATAAAAATGAGCGCAAACGCGAGCCTAGATGAGGTGCGCGCGGCGGCAAAAGCGGCTAACTGCGAGGAGTTTATAGAGCGTTTACCGCACGGCTACGATACTATCTTAAAAAGCGGACGACTCAGCGGCGGCGAAGCTCAGCGTATATCGATCGCCAGAGCGATGCTAAAAGACGCGCCGATCATAATCCTAGACGAGCCTACGGCGGCTCTGGACACGTCCAGCGAGGCTGCGGTGCAAAAAGCTATCTCTAAGCTCGTAAAAAATAAAACCGTTATAGTCGCGGCTCATAGGCTCTCTACTATCGCTAGCGCGGATCAAATTTTAGTTTTTGACGGCGCGGAAATAATCCAGCGCGGAACTCACGAGCAGCTGATCGCCGCAGACGGAAAATACCGTCAAATGTGGCAAGCTAGCCAAAACGTCAAATCTTGGCGTATAAATCCATAAATTTAGGAGAAACGATGAAGGAATACAAATTCGCAAACGGCGAAATTTTAAGCTATGAGGATTTGGGCGAAAATTTTAGCCGGGTTTTGGTTTATCACCACGGCATGCTCGCACAGATGCCAAAGGCCGTAGCTAAATTTTGCGAGGAAAATCAAATAAGGCTCATTTTAGTATATCGCGGCGGACATTTTAAAAGTTCGCTTTTTAAAAACGACGATACGTTATTAAAATTCGGGCTTAGGATGAAGGAGTTTTTAAGCGGCATAAAAATAGCTAAATTTAGCGTCCTTAGCGAATCTACGGGCGCTATTTATGCGCTTGCTACGGCAGCCGCATGCGAAAGGGCGGCGCAAAATTTGTTTTTATTAAGCCCTTTTGTCGCTTTAAAAGAGCTTTTGCCGCTTTTTACTAACGGCGCTCAGTTGGAGCAAATTTACGGATTTTTACGAAACGCTAGTATCGACGAATCCGTAGCGGCTACTAAAAATATGTATGCAAATGCGAGTCCTACGATGCTACGCCTCGTGGAGCCGCAGATGGATGGCATTGGATTTGACTCGTGGATGCAGGCGCGTACTCTGGGATTTGAGATTGGTAAAATCGAGCAAAACTCTATCGTTTGGCACTCCAAAGAAGACAAAGAAGTGCCGTTTGAAGCAGCCATGCAAATTTCAAAAATGTTGCCGCGCTGCGAGCTGATCGACTCTAACAATACGCGCGGCGGACAAAAGGCGATTTTGGGGTTTTTGGAGATTATTAAAGAAAAGATTTAATAATAATTGCCGAATGTAATAGAAGTATTTGCGAAGCGGTATTTTGCCGCCATTATATCTATAACGTATGATAGGCTTTTGACTATAATTCTTTAAAAGCTTCCTATTAAAAAACTTAGACGTTCTACCTGCGAAAATTATTTTTGGTCTATAAAGTTTCGTCTAAGTTTTCACATTTTTCTTTTGCTCGGCCAAAGAAAAATATAGGCCGCCAGATAAGACCTTACGGCAAACTCGTTTGAGTTTGCTAAGTAAGTATTAACATATTGCCCTATTAGGGGTTGTTTTTATTAAATTAAAACAAATTGGAGTTAATAGAAAAATTTACTTTTGTTTTTCTGCTCTGTATTTTGGCATAAATTTAGATATTAAAAAAAGAATTGCCTCTAACAATGTCTTTAAATTATTTGCTTACATACTTTACGATATCTTTTAGCACTAGCGGTATTACGTCGCCGTGTCCTTGCCCTTCGTAGATTTTAAATTCGTATTTGACGCCCGACTTTTTTAGAATTTCAGCTAAATCGGCCGCTTTTAGTATATTTTCTTTGTCTGTTTTGCCCGCCCTTTTTTCTAATTCTCCTACGCTAAGTCTTATAAAACTCGCCTTTAATCTAATTTTTAGTTTACCGTCGTTATCTAAGGCCTCCTTTATAATTTTTGAATCTCCCCACCAAAGAGACGGAGAAGCTATAAAAAACTCATCAAATATACCGTCATTTTGTAAAAGCGAATAAACTAAAAATAGTCCGCCAAAAGAGTGGCCGTAAAATATTTTTTCGCTATTTTTTATATCGTATTCTTTGTCTGCAAACGGCATTAACCGCTCTTTTATAAATTTATAAAATTTGTCCGCATTGCCGCCTTGTTCGTATTCAGCGCCTTGGGCTAAAGGCGTTAAGTCCTTTGTTCGCCTTGCGGTATCGTAGGCTAGCGGCGTATCGTATCCGACGCCTATGATAAGCGGTACATTGTCGTTTGAAGTAAAATCTTTAAATAAATTAAGCAACACGGAAAATTGCGCATTCGCATCGAGCATAAAAATCGCTTTTGGATAAACGTTGCGGTTTTTCGGAACGGCTTGAAAAATTTTATATATTTCTCCGCCTGCACTTTCTAGTATGGAGTATTTAACATCAAAAAGCCGATAAACGCTTTCATCTATCGGCTCTATGTACTGAATGGGCTTTGCGCTGGCTGCAGCAATCATAATCAAAGCTCCCAAAAATAATTTAACAATCCTTACCACTTCGCGCTTACCTTAAACCAAAATCTCCTGCCCTCTTCAGGATACCAGTAGTAGTTGCCGTCATCGGCCATTCCCTCGTCGTAGCGGATATTATCAAAGATATTGTAGGCGGTCAAATTTAAGCTTAAATTTTTATTTACCTCCCAGCTAGCACCCAAATCGACGGTAAAAAGCTTCTTGTCGTTTTCGCTTACTTTATTGCCGGGACCGAATTTGACACTGGTTAGCTCGCTCTCGTAGTTTGCCCCAGCAAAGGTACTAACGCTTGCGATAGGCTTATACGTAAGCGTCAAATTTGCCGCGTGCTCGGGCGTTGCGGTCAGAGATTTGCCGTCTAGTCGGCTAAGATTGGTCTGGCTAAATTTGACCGGGCCGTTTGGGGTATTGATCGTCGGATCGCCGGTTTTGATTTTGGAGTTGTTGTATGTGTAGTTGCCGCGCAAATTTAGATTTTTTAGTATATCGTAGTCTGCGCTAAGCTCGATGCCCCAGACGTCGGCACCGTCGATGTTAAAGTAAGTTCCCCAGCCCGGGCAGTTTACGTGCGGAGCCGTAGCGCATGAGCCAAATGCCGGAATACGGTTGATGCTGCTACCGTCGGTGTCTAGGATTTTATCTTTAAACTCGTTTCTAAATAGAGTAACCGAACCTCTAAAATCCTCGCCGCTATCGTAGTAAGCGCCGATTTCATAAGTTAGGCTCTTTTCGGGTTTTAGGTCTGCGTTACCGAAATCTACTATCCTCCAGCCGCCTTGTATGGTGCCTACTTTCGGCGAGATTTGATTGACGTCGGGCGTCTTGTATCCTGTCGCTACGCCGCCTTTTAGCGTCCAGTTATCGCTTAGATTGTAAACTAGATATGCACGCGGCGAGAGATGATCGTCGAAAAATTCGTTATGCGTGAAGCGACCGCCCAGCGTCAAATAAAGCTTGTCGTCTAAAATCTCCCACTCGTCTTCTAAAAATGCCGCATGCTCTTTCATGGAGTAGGCTTTCGGGTTTCGCAGCACGCTTCTGCTCGAATTTGATACGATAAATGTGGTTTTAACCGTCTGTTTGCTGAAATCATAGCCGAAAGTTAGCGTATGCGAATCTAGGAAGGTGCTAAACTTGGAGTTAAAGTTGTGGTTTTTTACATCGGCCGGCGTTAAGCTATCAAAGAGGCTCGTTCGCTTCGTTTGGTCATAAATGTAGCTCACGTCGGCATTTAAGTTTTCAAAATTTCCCAGGTATCCTACTCCGTAGCTATCTTTTTTGTAGTCGTAACTATTTAGCAGCCTGTTTGTCCTTACGGTTGCCGTCTTGCCGACGGTGCGCGAGTATTCGTGGCGTTCTTGGGAAGCTAGGAGATAAAATTTATTGTATTCGTCGGGCGTGATCCATAGTTTGGCGCTAAAGTTTTTCTTATCGCTTTCCTGATATCCGCCCGGATAGCTATCCTCGTCGCGTAATTTTTTGTAGCCCCAAAGCTGAAGGCCGAGATATTTGTTAAGAAGCGGGAAGTTAAGATAAAAGTCCGCCTGACGCTGATCGCCGATGCCGCTATGAGCCTGCGCGATACCCGATATACTCGCGGAGCCGCTAAATTTATCGAAATTTTTCTTCGTGATGATATTTATGACTCCGCCCACCGCATCGCTACCGTAAAGCGAGCTCATCGGTCCTCTGATGATTTCGATTCGTTCTATCGCCTCAACCGGCGGGATAAAATTTGAGTTCATATCGCCGGCGCCGCCTTTTGGATTGGCCGCGCTTGAATTTACTCTTTTGCCGTCTATGAGAACTAGCGTTTGCGAACCTTCCATGCCTCGGATCGAGATACCGCTGGCGGGCCCGTCTTCGCCGCCTATAACGCTAACTCCCGGAGCTTTTGAGGCGATGCTATGCAACGAGGTAAAGCTGTCTTTTTTAAGATCTTCTCCTTTTATAACGGTAATGCTAGCCGGCGCATTTTTAATGTTTTGAGAAAAACCGCTAGCCGTGACTACGACCTCTTCTAAATTTATATTATCTACTGCTTGTAAATTTATTGCGCACACTAGCGAAACGATAGGCGCAAAAGCTTTATTTTTTGAAACAATCATATAAAATCCTTTAGAATACTTAATACTGATTTAAGTTATCAATCTTTCTTCGCGAATGATAACTAATATGGAATAAAATTAATATTAATTATCGTACATAGATAGAATTTGTCGCTAAAAGTCTGGTACCAAATTAATAAGATGGGTTTAAGGCAAGTATTAAAGCTTGTAAGATATGTTAAATTTGAAATTTTATCCATCCCGCAGTCAAAGCTAAATCATTGACACTAAGTTTTTAACTTTTGAGGCGCGATGGGTGAAGTGGTTTTAAAATCAGTAAAAACGATAGGATAACCTATCGTTTTTACGTTTTAACTAAAAATTATAGTGAAAATTCACCATAAACGATCTCTCGTCGCCTAGCCTCGAGC
>NZ_CALHVN010000061.1 GCF_938039245.1 uncultured Campylobacter sp.
AATACCGCTCCATCCGGAGCTCATAAATTTATTCGGCTCCAACGGGTCTCTTGCTACCTCATCTTCCGAATTTAAATTTCCGGTAGCGCTTCTATCATTATAAACGCTATATCTCCATTCGCTTGAGCCGTCGCAAAATGAAGCTTTGGTAAAACCTATACTCCACCTCTTTTTAAACCAATTGGCGTCAGTAGGATCAAATTTATTATCTTGCATCGCTAGATGCTGGGTATATCGTATATGAGACATCACTTGGTCGGCAGCTTCGGCGATGTGATCGTCGTTTATTCTCGGTAGCGCCATAACGGCTATTATTCCTACTACTACTATTACCACGACAAGTTCTAAAATCGTAAAGGCCTTTTTCATTCATTTTTCCCTAATTATCTTTCTTCTAACTTAAATCTTGCAATCTTTTTGCCGAATTTGTTAACGGCAATATTATCATAATTATCACTCAAGCTCAAATTTAGCAGGCGTAAATCTGCATCCTCGCTCGTGTCTATGCCGTAAAATTTAAGTCTCAAAGCAAGCTTTTTATCATCCGTAAAAATTTTTTCTATGCCCCTATTTTTTAGCTCTTTTGAAAGCTCTTTTGCCACGTGATATCTATAAACAAAATGCTTAGTCGGATCTTTTAATACGCCGTAAAGCGTCTCGTTAAAAAGCACAAACAAAAATCCGGCAAGCAAAGAAGCTACCGCAAAAGAGGCTAAAATTTTATATCCTCGTCTAAACATCGGTAGTCTCACGCGGTACGAGCTAAAAAACACCCGAACCAAAATCGGCACGGAAATAATGCAAAAAGGCAGGTAGTTTTCGAGCTCCAATCGCTGCCTGATCGATAAAAATAAGCAAAACAAAAAAGCCGTTATACAAACGAACCAGAGTAAATTTTTAGCCTCTTTTATCCAAATTCTATACATAGCATATACGAAATAAACGAAAATAAAAGGCGAAAACGCGGCGGCAAAGATGCTTACGGTATCAAGCAAATGGCCGCTAGGCTTGCCGCCGGAGTTAAATCCGTAAAGATAAAAACAAAGCGCGAAAAGCAGCGCCGAGCTCCACGCCATCTTAGCGTCGCGCCTATAAACGCCGAATGCAAAAATAGCCGAAAAATAAACCAAAAATGCACCGCTAAGAAAAGGCAACACGCACAAAAGCGCGTAAAAGGCTAGCATTTTGCGTAGCTGATAAAGATAAATGCTTAAAAGCGAAAGCGCGATTATGATGCCGGCGTCGTTTACCAAGATCGCCGACGCCATCGTCGCAGGAAGCAATATAAAAACGACCGCACTTACTACTCGGTCAAATTTGCGTTTTAAAATTTGCTTTGAGACCTTGTAGAGCAATGCGACGCTAAGAATGTGGCAAATAACGAAAGGAAGTCGCAAAGCATAGTCGTTTTGCCCGAAAACCTCGACCGAAAATCTAGCCAAAACGCCTGAAATTTTAGGCGAGTTATAAAACGCATCCGCCTCGTAGTAGCTAATGCTAAGCGTGCTAATCGCATACGACAAAAAGCAAAAATCTATAAGGCAGATGATAAAAAGTAAAAACGTTTCCGAGCGTAGCATGCTAAAATTTGGGCTTAAATTTGCTCTTCCCAGAAAAACTCTATCCACTCGTGCGCCTCTTTTACCGTAAAGTCGGGCAGTAAAAGCGCTTTTTGTTTATAAAATATAGTCGCGATCTTTAGCTTAATATGCGGGAAGCGTTTAAAAAGCTCTTGTTTGATAGCTATCATGCTCTCGCCCGTATCTATCATATCGTCCACTATCAAAATTTTATTAAATTTAGATAGATCGGGGACGTTAAAGATATCGATAGTATCGAGCTTTTTAGTCTCTTCGTAGTGGATTGAGTTTAGCGTAAAAAGATTGCGGTTATTTAGCAGGCTCGCTAAAAAATGCCCCAAAGTAAGACCGCCGCGGGCAACCGCCAAAATTACTTCGGGCTCGAAGTTTTCTTTGATATCTCGCGCCATTATTTTTACGTCTTTATGAAATTCCTCAAACGGATACTTTAGCATGTTTTCTCCTCAGTGCACTAAAAATACTATGAAACTAATAAGCGCAAGCACGACAACTCCGATATTTACGTACTCCCACTCGCATCTCATGATACGAACCAGCAAATACGCCATAAATCCAAACGAAAGCCCCGTCGTGATCGAATACGTAAGCGGCATCAAAATAACTATCAAAAACGTCGATACGGCTATAGCCGGATCTTTAAAATTTATATTTCCAAGCTCGCTAAACATCAGCACGCCAACCATCACTAGTATCGGATATATCGCGTTTGAAGGGATGGCTTTAAAAAGCGGCAGCATAAAAATCGTAAGCACGAAAAATAGTCCGCAAAATACCGCCGTTAGTCCCGTCTTGCCGCCCTCTTCTACGCCGCTAGCGCTCTCGGCAAACGACGTCGTCGTACTAACGCCTACTAGCGAGCCGGCTACCGTAGCTACCGCGTCGGCTTCGAGGGTTTTTTCTAGTTTTTCGACGCCTTTTTGATTGCTCTCGTCAAAGATTCCCGCCCTATTTCCCACGCCAGCTAGCGTACCGATAGAGTCGAAAAGATCGGTTACGAAAAATGTAACGATCACGGGAAGCAGAGCAAAAGATAATGCACCCATGATATCAAGCTCTAAAAATATCGGCGATATCGAAGCCGGTAGCGAGATAAACTCCTCCGGATACGGCGCGATACCCAAAACCCAAGCTATCACCGAGGTCGTAAATACCGCGATGATGAAAGCGCCCTTAACCTTCCACGCCCAAAAAAGTATAACGAAAAACAGTCCCACAAAACCCAAAATAACGTTTGGATCTTTTAAATTTCCAAGCCCGACCAGCACGGCGTCATTATTTACGACTACGCCCATTTGCTGAAGTCCGACGAAGGCGATAAAAGCGCCTATGCCTGCGCTTATCGAGCGTCTGACGTCGTCCGGGATAGATTTCAAGACCCAGATTCTAAAATTCGTAAAAGATAAAACCACAAAAATCACGCCTGAAACAAAAACCACTCCCAAAGCCGTCTGCCACGGTATTTTCATACCTAGCACGAGGCCAAAGGTAAAATACGCGTTTAGCCCCATTCCCACGCTCATGGCCACGGGCGTGTTCGCCCATATGCCGTTTAGCACGGTAGCTATCACGGTGATAAGCGCCGTAGCCGTGATGAGCGCGTCCATCGGCATGCCGGTTTTGCTCATGATTATCGCATTTACGGGCACGATATACATCATCGTTAAAAAGGTCGTGAGTCCCGCGCTAAATTCGGTCTTTACGCTAGTGCCGTTTTGCTTGAGTTTAAAAAAATCCAACTTCGCCCCCTTAGTTATCGTAAATTTTTAGTTCGTTATACAAGCTATCTCGCTCGACGGGGACAAAGCCCGAGGTCTGGATAAGATCGGTAAAATTTCTAAGACTCATACCGCTTGCCGATTTCGCCCCGGCCGCGCTTTGGATGCTCTCTTTTTCTATCGTGCCGTCTAGATCGTCAGCGCCGAATTCCTGCGCAACCATGGCTAAATTTATCGTCGAGGTCGCCCAGTACGCCTTTATGTGCGCGACGTTATCGAGCACCAGGCGCGAGATCGCAAAGGTCTTTAAAATTTCGGCCGAGCCGGGATAGTTTTCTACTTTTAGATAGTTGTTGTCGCGCTGATAAACTAGCGGGATAAAGGCGTTAAAACCGCCCGTCTTATCCTGCAAATCGCGGATTCGCAGCATGTGATCGATGCGGTTTTGCCTGCTTTCTACGTGGCCAAACAGCATCGTAGCGTTACTTTCTCTGCCCTTTTCATGCCAAAGGCGGTGGATTTTGAGCCAGTTTTCGGAGCTTACCTTACCTTTGCAGATTTTACGCCTAACCTCTTCGTCAAAGATCTCCGCTCCGCCGCCTGGCATCGAGTCAACGCCGTATTCTAGCATCTTTCCTACGACTTCTTCATAGCTAAGGCCGTGTTTTCGCGAGAGGAAATCCACCTCCGCGGCAGTTAGCGCCTTGACGTGGATTTGCGGGTATTTTTCTTTTATTTTTTTAAAAATTTCCAAATACCACTGCCATGATGTATCAGGGTTGTGCGCCGAGACGATATGTATCTCTTTTGCACCGCCGGCGACGCTTTTTTCGACGATTTTTAGTATTTCCTCGTGGCTCATCGTGTATGGATTTGGGTTTTTGCGGTTTGCCGAAAATGCGCAAAATTTACACACGTCCGCGCAGATATTGGTCGGATTTATATGCCGATTTACGTTAAAAAATACCTTTTTGCCGTGCAGTTTTCGCCGTTTGGCGTTTGCGAATTTACCCAGCGTAAAAAGGTCTAGGTCATACAAGCCGACGCATTCGTCCGCGTCCAGACGTTCGCCGCTTTGGAGTTTTTCTATTAAATTTGTCAAATTTTATTCCGAAAATAGATATTAAACGGCGATTATATGTTAAAAAAGCTTTGTTTTTGCAAAATTTTAGTATCATCGGATAAAATTTACACAAAAAGACGGCGGTAAAAAGTGGCTTTAAAAGGAAATTTAAACGGCGTTTTAGGAGGCGCGAATTTGGCCTCGCAGCTAAAAAAGCTTCAAGGCAAGGGCTTTGCAAATTTCATCGCAAAGCAAAGCGACGAGCTCATAAAAGCTCTATGCGCGCGGGTTTTGGACGAGATTTTCGCGGACTTTAACCCAGACGTCGATTTTATACCGTTTTGCGTCATCGCTACCGAAAAATACGCCGACAACCTCATCTCCACAAGCTCGGTTTTAGAGGTTTTACTCGTTTTTAAAGAAAACGCCGGTTTTAACGTCAAATTTATCCTAAAAAAGCTAGTCGCCGCGCTGGAGGGATCAAATTTAAAACTAAATATTAAAATTTGCGAGCTGGACGAGATTTTCGAATCGCACAAAAACGACCACAAAGCAAAGGCCGCGTTTAGCCGCATCCGCTATATCTGCGGCTCGAGGACGCTTTATAAGGCCGCCCGGTCACAGATTTATAAAACTCGCGAATTTAACGCGCAGGAAAATCTTAAGTTTTACGCCAAAAATTTGGGCGCTTTTAACGAGATCCCAAATATGAGGCAAGAGCCCGATCTTAAAAACGACCTTGGCGGCACAAACGACATCTACTACCTAAACTGCGCTCTAAACGGCTTTGAAAACGAGATCAGCATGCGCTCGCAGGCTCTAAAATTTATCGACGAAAAGGAGCTTAGCGTGCTAAATTTGGCGGCTGATTTTATCCTTTGCGTAAAATCGGCGCAAAATTTAACCCTAGGCTCCGACGTTTTCGATCCCGCCAAGCTAAACGAGATCACCGCGCTCATGCAAACCAAGTCCAAAAAAACGCAAGAAAACAGCAGCATCATCTCGCAAAAACTCTTTTCCTGCATGCACTCGGTCGCCGTTTTCTCACGCTATCTGGTTTCTAGCTTTTATAGGAGCAAATTTACGAGCGGGGCTAAATTTAGCGAGCTACGAGCCGCGCGGCTAAAAAACGGATTTTATAGATTTGAAAACACGATTTACGTACCGCTACACGTCCGCCCTCGCCCTCTAAATGCCGTGCTAAAGCAGCTTTTAGCCCTCGGCGATGCGGAGTATAAATTTGACGTCGGGACGATCTTTTACCTAAAACGCGCGCAAATCAGCAAAGAGGACGCCGAGGACTCGCTCACGCTTTTTAGAAAAATTTTGATGCGAAACCACGCTCACTGCATCATCAAAGCGCTTTTGGACGCGGAGATTTTGCCCGTTTTGGTTAAGCCGCTCGAGCACGCCGTAAATTTGGCCGAATTTGACGGCTACCATAAATTTAGCGTCGGCGAGCACTGCGTTTTAAGCGTCAAATTTGCCGAAAATATCAAAGATAAATTCGTAAAATCGCTTTACGACGAGCTCTGCCTCGAGGGGCGCACGCTGCTAAAGCTAGCCTTGCTGCTGCATGACGCGGGCAAGGGTCTAGGCGGCGATCACTCGGTCGTGGGCTCAAATATTTTCCGCGCCTACGCTAGCAAGCTAAATTTGAGCGCAAAGGCCGTAAACATCGGCGTTACGCTCGTGCGCTACCACACGCTGATGAATGACGTGGCAAACCGCGAGGACATCTACGATCAGCGCACGATTTTTAGCTTTATCTCGAAGCTTGGCGATCCGCAAACCCTAAAGCTCGCCTACATCGTCGCCTACTGCGTGATAAACGCGACGGATGAAAAGCTCTATACGCCCTATTTGGCACGGCTTTTGCGCGAGCTTTACGGCATTTGCCTGCAAAGCTTCGAGGATGAAAACCTGCTCGATGAAGCCGCAAGACGCGTAAAAAAGGAGCTTAGCATCAGGCGAAACGCTAAATTTGCGGCTTTAAACGAAAATTTGAAAGAAAAAATCTTCGCCATCAGATCAAATTTACTCTTCGCCAAATACCAGCCTGACGGCATCATCAGTATCGCTCAAACCGCGCAAAACGCAGATAAACTAAGCATACAGGTACAAAATCACCAAAGCCTAAGCATAGAAATTTACGCGCAAAACTACCCAAATTTAGCGGTTTTGCTCTCGTCTTTGGCGCACCTTGATCTTGGATTTATGGAGATTTTCGAGCTATTTGACGGTAAATTTTACGTCAAGCTGGAGTTTAACAAAAACGTAAAATCAAGCGAGCTAGAAACCCTAAAAAACCTCATCGAGATCTCGCTAAAAAGCGGCGCCTCGGCGCAGATAAATCGCCCGATCATACTAAAAGGCGAGCTAAATTTCGACCCGAACCACTCGCAAGAGTACGCGAAGCTTGGCATAAACGCGAAAGATCAGCGCGGGCTGATGGCTTACGTATTGGGAGTTTTTAAGGAATTTGATGTAAAAATAGCCAACGCTAGAATCCAAACCGTAAAAAACAGGACGCGAAATTTGCTGCTTATAGAAAAGCGCGAGGGCGTGGATTTGGGCGAAATTTTAAAATTATTAGAAAGCGAGTAAACATGTGCGGAATCGTCGGTTACGTCGGCAATAGAGAAAAAAGAGAGTTTATTTTAAACGGATTAAAAGAGCTTGAGTACCGCGGCTACGATAGCGCAGGCATGGCGGTGATGAGCCTAGAGGGCGGTTGCGACAAATGCGCGCAAAAAATCGCCTTTTTTAAAGCCATCGGCAAGCTTGAAAATTTAGCCAAAAAATCAGAGGGCTTTAGCTCTAGCGGCGAGGGCGTCGCGATCGGACACACGCGCTGGGCTACGCACGGCAAACCTACCGAGATCAACGCTCACCCGCACCTGGGCGAGCACTCTTTCGTCGTTCATAACGGCATCATCGAAAACTACAAAGAGCTAAAAGAGGAGCTTGAGGCAAAGGGCGTTAACTTCCTCAGCCAAACCGACACCGAGGTTATCGTGCATCTTTTTGAGGAAAATTTAAAAACTATCGGCGAGCCATTTAAAGCATACGAAGCCACGGTCGCGCGCCTGCACGGAGCATACGCGACGCTGCTTATCACTAAAACGGCTCCGGGCAAAATTTTCTTCGCCAAAGACGCTGCGCCGCTAGCTATCGGCAAAAGCGACGAAAAAGAGGTATTTTTCGCTTCCTCGGACGCCCCGCTAATCGGCCTGGCCAAAGAGGTGTGCTACCTAGACGACAAAAGCTACGGATTTGTAAGCCTGGACGAGATCGCTGTTTTTAAAGACGCAAAAAAACTAAGCCCAAGCTTTGCAGCTCTGCCTGCCGATAAAAGCTACGCGCAAAAAGAGGGTTACCGCTTTTTCATGGAAAAAGAAATTTACGAACAAAGCGCGGTAGTCTCAGAAACGCTAATGGGACGCGTCAAAGAGGATGCGGTAGGTCTTGAAAATTTAACGAACGAGTACCTGCAAAATATCGATGATATCGTGATTTGCGCGTGCGGCACTAGCTATCATGCGGCCCTTACGTCTAGCTACCTTTTCGAGCGACTAGCAGACGCTAGAGCCAAGGTCGAGATCGCGAGCGAATTTCGTTATAGACGCCCAAAGCTAAACAAAAACGCCCTTTTTATCGTAATCTCGCAAAGCGGCGAGACGGCCGACACCCTAGAAGCGCTAAAAATCGCCAAGCAAGCGGGGCTAAAAACGCTAGCCATCTGCAACGTCGATAACTCCTCGATCGTGCGCCTGGCAGACGACACGCTGCTAACTCGCGCGGGTATCGAAAAGGGCGTAGCCAGCACCAAAGCCTTCGCCACGCAGGTCGTTACGCTGTGGATGCTAACGCTTCAAATCGCGCAGGCTAAAGCCTCTATAAGTAAAGAAGAGCTAAAAAACGAGATCGCCGCACTCCTGCACGTTCCGCAAATTTTAAATATCAGCAAAGAGCCGCAAGAGCGTATCCGCCGCCTAGCCAAGCACTATTTGCACGGCCACGGCTTCTTTTTTATCGGGCGCGATATATTTTATCCGCTTGCGCTCGAGGGCGCGCTAAAGCTCAAAGAGATCTCCTATCTGCACGCCGAGGGTTACCCTGCGGGCGAGATGAAGCACGGTCCTATCGCGCTTGCCGACGAGAGGCTCTTTACGATCGCGCTGATGCCGCAAACCGTCCTCTACGAAAAAACCAAAAGCAACGTCGAGGAGCTCGCCGCCCGCGACGCCTATATACTTGCTATCAGCCCCGAGGAGTTCGAGCTTAGCGACGATTTTATCAAAACAAGCAAGCAAGCTCACCCGATGAGCGAGTTTTTCGAGATGATGATCATCCTGCAGCTTTTTGCGCTGGAGATCGCCGTACGCCTTGGCAACGACGTAGATATGCCGCGAAATCTCGCTAAAAGCGTGACGGTAGAGTAAATTTAGTAGGCGAAATTTGACGAGCGGGGGCATATGCGCGCAAATTTGCGAGAAATGCGATATTTTGGGCGCTACTTTCAGTGTCTCGTTTAAGGAGAAAATATGAGCCTGTTTGATTTTGATAAAAAGGCCAAAAAGGCGCAGGAGCCGAGTACTTTTGCAGGCAGAGTGGATAAATTTTGGGCGGAATTTAGCGGCATGGTAGACGAGATCAAGGCTGATTTGGCAGCAAAAGAGTTTGAAAAGGCGATGCAAAAGACCGATGAGAAGCTTCGTATCTGCCTTGCCGAGCCCTATTTTATGACGGGGCTTGCGGGCGATAAGCTCGATCTAGTGCTAACTCCCGAGGGCATGAGGCACCGATTATTTTGGCTAAGCTTTATCAAAAACGCTATGCCAAAACAGCTTGAGGGGAGAATGCTCTGCACGCTCGGAAAGCCGCGTGCGCCGCGAGGTATCGGCGGGATCGAGATGTATGACACGAGCGTAAACGCCGAGGAGTCGATGATCTACGCGCAGTTTAACGAAAGCGACGTGGATATTAAAATCTACAACGAAAACCTAGCGGCTCTGCTCGCGCAGGACGAGGGCAAGGCCTATAATCTTAGTTTTATCCTGCTTGACAATATGATCGGCGAAACGGCGGTCATAAATACGCTAGGCGAGCTTGAGGTGCTGGCCGAACCTGAAGAAAACGGCGTGCCGCTAAGCGATTTCGCCGATCTGATCGATGAGAAATTCGGCGAAAAAGCCGCGTGCGAACCGCTGAAGAATTTTTCCAGCTACGTGATGGAGCCGCGCGGAAGCGAAGTGCGCGAGGACGTGATCGTAGGCACCACCTGCCTAACCGACATCGTAAATCAATACCTAAACGGCGAGCGCGACATCTATGATGAAGCCTTCGAGCTCGGTATCAAATTTTGCTTTCTTAGCATTGATAACGGCGGCGACGCGCAGGCGGGCTTTGATCTGCGAAATAAAATCGAGGACGATGAGCTGGATAGCTGCGGCTCGTTTTTGGAAATCATCGGCGGAGCCACGGGACAGAGGCACGCATACATCGATCTCATCTGCTATGACGAGGAAAGGCTTAAAGAAAAGGTAAGCGAGCTTTGCAAAAAATACGGCGCAAATATCGAAATCCATGACTTTAAAAGATGAATTTAGCTGCGAGCGTCAAATTTATTTTGGATTTGTGCGCCCACGCTATTTTAATCTTGGTGCCAAATTTTACTTTTGCTATCAGTTGTAGCAGGCTATTTTCTTACTTAAGTCAGCTTATCATCAAAATGGCAGCACGGCAAGCATAAATCGGCACACGAGCGGTGCGGGCTTTAGATGAGCTTTTGCGCCATGCCCTGCTCTAGTTGCCTGCTATGCCGTGCGCAATTTTCAAATTTAAACAGCCTCAATGCCTATTAAAACGACAAGGTTTGTTTGCTCACTTGCCTCAACGCAAATTTTTTAGATATTGGCATGCGTTAAATTCTCCGAGTTTGCAACCTCGCTCGTAAAATCCTTTCGCGAATTTTCTATCTTTTTCGACGCCCTGCCCCTTTTCATAAGCAAAGCCTAAATTCGAGCAAGCCAGAGCGTCGCCGAGCTTGCAAGCTTTGTAAAAAAGCTCCGCCGCCTTCGCGTAGTCCAGCGCTACGCCCTCGCCCTTAAAATAGCAAACTCCAAGATCGGCGCAAGAGCCTACGTGTCCGCGTTCGCAAGAGGCCGCAAATATCTGCGCCGCCTTTGCCGCGTCCTTTTGCACGCCGTCGCCCATCGCGTAGCTTAAGCCAAGATTGTAGCACGCCGTTTCCTCGCCCAGTTCGCAGGCTTTGCTAAACAGCTCATTCGTCTTTTTGCCGTCCGGGTAGACGCCGAGCCCCTTGCCGTAGCTATACGCCAGACTCGCGCACCCCTCGGCCACGTCCTTTTCGCAGGCTTTAGTAAACAGCTCGTTTGCCTTTTTGTGATCTTGCGCCGCACCTTGTCCGTTTTGATAAAGTAGGCCTAGATACACGCAGGCTTTGTCCGCGCCTAGCTCGCAGGCCTTTTCGTAGCGCGCAACGGCTTTTGTAAATTCTTTGTCAAATTCGTAAAAATAGCCAAGTCCAGCGCACGCCATCGCGTTTTTCTCGCCGCCTTTTTCGCAGGCAAGTTCTAAATTTTTAATCGCGTTTGACAAACTCTTGCAAACCTCCTTGTTTCCCTTCTCGCACTCATCGCGCAGATCGGCTAGCTCGCCGCCAAAAGCCAGCGCCGCAAAAAATATGAGCGAAATAAAACGTTTCATAAGCTCAAATTTCCTTTCAAATTTTATAAATTTACCGCCGTAAAGCGCCGAAACCAAAATGTCCGAAGTATAAATTTAAAAAGATTAAAATTCAAATTTAGCTAAAATCGCTATCAAAAAGGAGCGTAAAATGATTTTTGAAGACGAGCTGATTTTCGTCGAACGAGAAACGAGCGAAATCCCGTGGGTAAAAATTTTTACCAAAACGCCGTTTAAGGAGCTAACAGACTGCGACGAAGCGACGCAAAAAAGGCTTTTTGAAGCGGTTTTGACGGCCGAAAAAGCAATGAGAAAATTTTATAATCCCAAGAAAATAAACATCGCAAGCTTTGCAAACTACGTGCCGCGCGTGCATTTTCACGTGATGGCGAGGTTTGAGAGCGATAGCTTTTTCCCGGAGTCCATGTGGGGTAAAAAGCAGCGCGAGGGCGAGCTAAATTTGCCAGGTTTTGCCGAGTTTTCTCAAATTTTAGCGCACGAGCTAGGCAAAACACGTGAATAAAAAAATACTTCTAACGCTCGCGATCATCGTAGTAGCAGGCGTTTTGGCGGTTTATAAAGCGCGCTGGGACGAGCAGACGCAGACGGAAAATATCAAAAAATTTCTCGACTTTCAAACGCAAATTTTAAATAAAAATATCGAAGAAGAAAAGCTCTCCGCGATGACGGTGGCTGCGCTACTAGCGCAAAACGAGCATGTAAAAAAATGCATGAGTCAAAACGACCGCCGGATGTGCCTAGAGACGCTTGGCGAATTTACCAAAACGCTAAGCAAGGTGCCGATTTACGAAAACGCCAAATTACACATCCATACGCCTGAAATGAGGAGCTTTGCTAGGAGCTGGATACCGATGTATAACGACGATCTAACGAACTTTCGCCACCTACTAGCCGAGGCTAAAAACGGCGTAGCCGCAGGCATCGAGGTCGGTCGCGCGGGTGTTTTCATTAGGTCGGTCGCACCGATATTTGAGGATAAAAAGATGCTAGGCAGTATCGAAGTACTACTTGATTTTAAGCATTTGAGCGACTTTTTTGCACAGCAAGGAATCGGACTTTTCGTCCTGCTCGACACTAGCGCCGACTCGCCGTATCAAAACGGCAGCGACGAGGGCATCATCGACGGCTTTCATTTCATAAATAAGAGCTACGCAAATTTAAACGTCTTGCCGATGCTAAAGGATGTCAAATTTAAAAGCGGAGGATTTTATCAGACGGATTCGCACGCCTTTACCGTACAGCCGATGAACGACGCAAAGGGCGAGCGAGTGGGATATTTCGTGATTTATTTTAACTCCGACTCAAAGGAGCGAAATTTAGCAAAGCTGGGCGTTTGGTTTGACTAGTCAAGCAAGCTTTTTGAGTATGGCGAAAATTTATAGGTAAAGACGCTGCCCTTGCCCAGTTCGCTTTTAACGCCGTACTCTACGCCGTTTTTAACGCAGATGCTTTGCACGATATTTAGCCCTAGCCCAAAGCCACCCTGCACGCCTTCGTCTCTGACGTAGCGTTTCCAAATTTTACTCGTGTCTTTTATGCCTTCGCCCTCATCCTCAACTACGAGCACGATTTTGCCGCTTTTTTCAAAGAGACGTAAATTTATTATTCCTCCCTCGCGGCTGTATTTTACAGCATTGCTTAGGTTGTTATCGATCAGTCTGCCCGCCTCTATCTTGCTCATGAAAATTTGCAAATTCGGCTCGACGAAGTCGTAAATTTTGATATTTTTCGCCATAGCGATACCGCGCATATACCGCGCTCGCTCGAGGCTAAATTCGCTCAAATTTAAAATCTCCGGCGGAAATAAAATATACCCGCGCTTGATGTAGTACTCGGTATCCTCGTAGGTGACTTGCATTTGCTTTAGGGCCGAGCGCATGCGAGTGACGTATTTGTTATCAAGGCCCAGCATCTCAAGGTTTATACCGATGACTCCCAGCGGCGTTTTTAGCTCGTGCATCGCGTCGTTAAAAAAGTTATTCATATATTTTTTAGCGTCTTTATAGGGCTTTATGCCGCTAACAAACGACAGATAAAGTGCGAAAAATACGACCACTAGCGCAAAGGCAAGAGTTAGAGCCGCGACGAATAAAATCCTAGCCGCGTTTTGCTTTTTGGCTAGCACCAGATAATAAAACTCGCCGTCCGCGCGAAAATAGGTTTTGTAAAAAAGATGGCCGTTTTCTTGGCGGGTGATAAATTTTAAATCACTCGGTCGCGCGTCTAAATTTGAGACGACTTGCTTTTCTTTGAGATCAAAAACGCCGTATCTATAGGTAAGCGAAATAGGCAAAGTCTCGTTTTTATCGAGCGCTTTGCGGATTTTGCCCTCGTATTCTAGCAGCTCGAACATATTTTTCGAGTATTCGTCTTTGGAGCTTAAATTTATGATCTCGTAGCTTTGAAATATAAACAAAGCCATGATGATAAAAGTGGCTAAAATAGGGATTTTAAGATTTTGAAACATCTATCTTATAGCCTAGTCCGCGCGATGATTTTATAAACTCCGGGGTCGTTTTTTGACGGATTTTTAGTATGTGCATGCGCACGTCGGCGGGGTCTATTTCCTTGTCGTTCCATACCTCGGCGCGCAGCCGCTCGATGCCTACGAAGCTGTTTTTATGAAATAGCAAACACTCGATGATAGCAAATTCTCTCGTACTTAGCTCAACCGCTTCGCCTTTAAATTTGAGCCGCTTTTTAGCCGTATCGAGGCTAAAGTTTTCATCGATCGCGATCAAGTTTTTATCGTCTCTGCCGTGATATTTTCGCATTAGCTCGTTTACTCTAAATTTGAGCTCGGCCAGCTCAAAGGGCTTTTTTAGGTACTCGTTACAGCCCAGCTCGTATCCGACCGCCATATCGTCTATATCCACGAGCGAGGTCATTATCATTATAGGCGTTTCACAGCCGATATCTTTGGCGTATTTTATCACCTCGTGTCCGCTGATATGCGGGACCTTGATATCAAGGATCAGCAGGTGATAAAAGCCCACCGCTATCTTATCGCAGGCGACTTTGCCGTCGGCGGCCTCATCGACCTCGTAGCCAAGACTTTCTAGGTATTCGCTGACGCTCTCACGATATACGAAGTCGTCCTCAAGCAGTAAAATTTTCATAAATTCTCCGAATTTTATCGCAATATTTTAAGGGAGATGATAGCTAAAAATGATTTTGGATCGTCTGAATTTAAAAAGGCTCGGCGAGTTTACCGAGCCTAATGCGTATAGTTTAGTCTAAATTTCACGCGCCCGTGAAAACTTGACCGGCATAAACTATATAGTATCTTAGCATCACGACGCCGCAGATAACCACAAGAGAGTTTGCTATGATGTAGCCTACTCTATAAGCATGATTTTTTAGAGCCGTTAGCGCTATGGTGATAGGCGTTAAAAGTCCAATGCCAACGACGCCTATCCAAAAGATCAGCGCGTATTGTCCCGTGCTTAGAGCTTGTTTTGCGGCAACCGCGCTAGCTCCCCCCTCGAAATATAGTCCCAAAAATAGTATCGCGATAAGCGGTATCTCAAAAAGTACGGCGCGCAAGTCCATAACCAAAAGATACTTCACGTTGTCTTCGTTAAGAAGGTGTTTGAAGCACAAAAGGCCGACTAGGATGTTTGTCGCTACGCCTGAGCTAAAGCCTGATGTTAGGAACAAAATCGGCAGAATCGGCGTGTTCCAAAGCGGAAGCTTCGTAATCGCGCTAAGCAAAAAGCCCGTATATATACCTACGCCGATAGCAAGACCGAAAAGCGCCGTCTCGACTATCTTTGAAAGAGGCGCAAAAGAGCGAATCAACCTAGAAATAGGACGTAAAATCGCTAGAATTTTATACTTTTCTATCTCTTCTTCGAAAATAATCACCGCAAAAAGATAAGCTAGCGGCGTATAAAGCAGCAATAACGCAACGCCGATAGACATAACCGAACCGAAGTTATACTTAATCAAAATCCAGTAAAAACTAAGCGGTTTGCCAAGGTCAAGCACCAAAAGCGCAAGGCCCACGGTGATCGTTATAGGAGCCACTAGAGCGCCTGCCTTTACCATTGCGTCCCAGATGCTGCCGTCTTGTTTTTTGTGGTAGTTCCACTTAACAAGCAATGCAACCATCATCGCGCCTGCGGACAAACCCGCCAAAAATAGATAAACCGCTATCGGCCACGGCCAGTAAATTTCATTATATTGCGCTACGCTTCCCCACATATTATTCATGGCTTCCTCCTTTGCGGTTAGCTATCATAGCAAGCTTGGGTTTGGTTTTAAGCTCGGCTTTAGGATAGTAGTGAGCTTTGGTATTTAAAATTTTACTTACTTCGCTGTTTGGATCGTTTATATCGCCAAATGCCAAAGCATCGGTCGGACAAACGGTCACGCACGCAGGCTGCTCGCCAATGCTCACTCTAGTTTCAAAGCAAAACGTACACTTGCCTATCTCGCCGGTTTTCGGCTCGACGTAGCGAGCGTCGTAAGGACAGGCCAGGATGCAGTATTTGCAAGATACGCAGGTAGAGTGATCTAGGAGTACTATGCCCTCTGCCGTCTGAAAGCTAGCTCCCGTAGGGCAAACAGTCACGCACGGAGCGTCCTCGCACATCACGCAGCTATGTCTGCTAAAGTCGGTTTTTAAATTTGGAAATTTGCCCTTTATCTGCGAATGGACTTGAAGTCTAAAAACGCCTCTAGGCACTTCGTTTTCGCTCCTGCAAGCCACCGAGCACGCTTGGCAGCCTATGCAGAGGTTTTCGTCATGTATCATTCTATACGCTTTTTTCATCTTTTTTCCTTTACGCTTTTATTATCTTGACGCCGACGTTTCGCACCATCGTAGAGGCGACGGGACCGATCACGGTAGGATCTAGCAGCTTGCTTTGATTAGTTCCCGCGCCGTTCGTGCGCTTTAGTCCGGCGCTCACGTGTCCAAAGCCGTGATAGACGAAAAGCGTATCTTCTCTTATGCCCTCGGTAAGCATCACGTTTGCCTTTTCCTTCGCGGTTTTGCTTTGAAGAATTATCTTATCGCCGTCTTTTAGCCCGTATTTTTTCGCGGTATTGGGATGTATCCAAACGGGCGCGCTACTCATCAGGTCGTTTAAAAATTCGACGTTTTGAGTGTGGCCGTTGGTGTGTATCGGCGTTTTGCCACTCATTAGACAAAGCTCCTCGCCGAAAAATACGTCCATGCCCTCGGCGTTTAAGCAGCCGTATCCGGGAAACTGCTTTTCGACTTTTTCGCTAAAAAGCTCTATTTTGCCGCTATCGGTTTTAAATTTGACCTGCGACTCCATCAGCCCGTCTTCGCCCACAAACTGCGCCGCGCTAGGAAATTTTTTAGTAAATTCTTTTACGCTATCTTTTTCTCTAAACAAAATCCCCGGTACCTTCCACGTGACGTAGCCGTCTTTAACCAGCTTTGCCAAAAGCTCGGCGTTTCCCTTTACCTGCCGCATTCGCCACTCGTCCATCGTATTTGAAGTATATAGCTCGTCTATTTTCATCCTGCGGGCTAACTCCCTAAAGATATCGTAGCCGTTTTTGGTGTCGCCGATAGGATCTACGACCTTATTTCTTATCATATACGCTGGTTTTAGTCCTGATTTATCCTCGATACCTTCGTCGCGCTCCAGATAGGTGCTCTCAGGCAGTATCACGTCCGCCCATATCGCAAAATCGCTCATATAAATATCCGAGCACACGATAAAGTCAAGCTTTTTAAGGCTTTCTATCGTAGTTTGCGTACCTGCGACGTTTATAGGGTGATTAAATCTTATGCTAAACCAGCCTTTTACGGGATAAGGCTTTTCGCTTAGTATAGCTTGCGGAATTTGCATCAAAACGCCGTGACTCCTGCCGACGAATTTATTTACCCCGTCCTCGCCGGCGCCGTCTATCCTAGGAGTTTTTGGTACTTTTATCGCGGCGTCCGGGTTCGCGATCTCGGGGATCAGCTCTTCGCCTGCTAAAGTATTATATAGCTTAGCCTTTTTGCCGCCGAAAATTCCACCCTTTTTCTCCCAGTTGCCCATCATCGCGTTTGCGGTCATTATAGCTCTAGTGCGGATGTATTCGGCTCTAGTCGTAGTGGTGTTGTGACCGAAGTCGATGATGACTTTAGGTGCGGCTTTCCAGATTTCGCCAGCGATGCGCTCGACGGTTTTAGCGGGGATGCCCGTGATCTTTTCTTGCCACTGCGGAGTTGTGTCTTTGGTCGCTTCTACGACTTTATCAAAGCCTATCGTAAATTTCTCTATAAATTCTTTATCGTAGGTGTCGTTTTTGATCCACGTGTGAATGAGCGCCAAAACAAAGGCCAGATCGGTGCCGGGTTTTACCGGTAGCCACTCGTCGGCTTTTGAGGCCACGACGCTAAAGCGTGGATCTAAAACTAACAGCTTCGTATCTTCTTTAGCAGCCATCTTAGCCAGCTTTTTAGCGTCGGCGATGACGATGCCTTCAAAGAGATTGTGCCCGAAATTTACGACGTATTTTGCGTTGGCGAAGTCCCTTTTTAGCTTCGCATCTCCATACATATGCGTACAAACCATCTGATAGGTCACGGGACAACAGGACAGGTGCGAGAAGCAATTAGGTGAGCCGTATGCGCTGGCAAAGGTCGTCATTAGCTTGTGCGTTTGGCTTGATTTTGCCGTAAATACGAAGCTCTCGGGAGCGTATTTTTCCTTGATTTCTAGCATTTTCTTAGCCACAAGATCAAGCGCTTCATCCCAGCTTGCTTCGCGCCATTTGTTTTCGCCGCGTTCGCCTACTCTGATGAGCGGTTTTACGATGCGCTGCGGATCATAGAGCTGATTGTGCCCGCTGCCGCCCCCTTGCGCACACGGAAGTCGCCGTGCCGCTTACCTTGCCGTTGCCTTGGATGAAGACGGTTTTGCCGTCTACGACCTTGGCCTCGATAGGACAGCGAGAAGAGCACATCTCGCAAAAACTAAATACGCTTCTGTCGCCGCCTTCTAGCGCTTTAGCGCCGACTGCGCCCAGGGTGCCCGGCGCATACGTCATCGCAAGCAAGCCCGTGGCGGTGGACGCTTTTAAGAAATTTCGCCTCGAAGTATCCATTTTTTCTCCCTTTTTGAAATAAATTTGATGAAATCTTAAATAATCAATGTAAATTATACGTAAAATATTTATATCAATATAAATTTTAATTGATAACCAATATCCGTTTTTTAGGGAAATAATTTAAATTTAACTTCAAATTTGCCGAATTTACAAATATCAAATTTTAACAGATGATGATATTTGAGCTGCCGTTTGCTTAAATTTATAATTTAAAAATAACTCTTGCGATTTTTGCCAAAAATTATTTTAATTTTATTTGTATATAATTCGCGTATTTTTTTAAAAAGGCAAAATTAATGAAAAAGCAAATTTATATAATTCACGGCTACGACGCCTCGCCGCAAAGCCACTGGTTTTCTTGGTTTAAAGAAAAGATGCGCGGCCTTGCCGAGGTGGAAATTTTAAAGATGCCAAACCCGCAAACGCCAAAGCTAAACCAGTGGCTAGAAACGATGAAGCAAAACGTAAATTTAGGCGAAAATTCATTCATCATCGCGCACAGCCTGGGTACGATAACTAGCCTAAATTTTCTTAGCGGTTTTGCAAATTTGCCCAAATTGGGCGGTCTGGTTCTCATCTCGCCGTTTGACGAGCCGATTAAGGAATTTGCGATTTTAGATGAGTTTTGCGAGCCCAAAATCGACTACGAAAAGATAAAATCGGCGACGAATTTTATAAAAGTAATAGCCGCAAAAGACGACTATATCGTGCCTTGCGAGCTTAGCCTAAAGGTCGCACGAAATTTAGGCGTAACGCCAGATATCTTTGAAAATGGCGGACACTTTTTGGGCGCGGACGGCTTTAGCGAATTTGAGTTTATGCTAAATTTATTTACGGATACGGCTTTACCGAAAACAGGCGATTGAAAGTAAAATTATTTAAAAAATGTTACTATAATGCACACTTTATTTTTGATTTTGCATTTTTAAGGATAAATTTTGAGAGAATTAAAGTCCATATTTTTTAGTATGACCTCGGCGATTGTTTTACTGATAATCTTTGCGGTCGCTAGCGGCGCGGCGACGATAATAGAAAGCTACTACGATACCAAAAGCGCGTGGGCTGCGGTTTACGGCGCGAGCTGGTTTGCTCTAGTGCAGGTGCTTTTGGGCATAAATTTAGCTTACAATCTTTTTAGATACGACCTTTTTAGAAATGAAAAACTACCCGTTTTGATATTTCACGTTAGCTTTTTATTTATGCTTTTAGGGGCTGCTATGACGCGATATATGGGCTTTGAGGGAACGATGCGCATAAGAGAAAACGAGGCTTCAAACGCCGTTTTCGGGTCGGCTTCGAGAATAGAAATCGCAGCCGAAAAAGACGGTAAAATTTACTCGGATTCTATCCAAAAATACATCACTTCTTTTGGCTTAAACGGCTTTAATTTACCGCTTAAAATCGAGGATAAGAAGGCAAATTTAAGCTTTGAAGGCTACTACAAAAATGCCGAGACCGAGTACTACGAAGCAGACAAAGGCGAGCCGCTGGTTAGGCTAAGCGTCTCGGCCTCCGACTCAAAAGAAGAAATCAGCCTACAAGCAGGCCAGACTCGCGAGGTGGGCGGCGTTAGCTTTGCATTCGACGCACAGCCGCTACTTGAAAATTTTGTCAAAATCGAACTAAAAGAGGGCAAATTTTATCTAACTTCAAACCAAAATATCGGCTACTTTACGATGGCGACGAATGAAAAAGGGCAGTACGCCAAGGATAAAGAGACTGAGTTTTTGCCGATGAGGCTTTATACGGTAGCTGACGTAAATTTCGTTCCAAAGTCCCTACTAACTAAGGCCGGGCGGCGTATCGTTAGCAAAAACGGAGATTTCGACGCGCTCGTGGCAAATTTAACCTACGACGGGCAAACCGAGCAACTAACCCTATACGAAAACAGCTACGCGCCGGCAAAAGCGAAAATAGACGGCGTGCTTTTTAACGTCTACTGGGGCGCTAAAATGATCGAGCTTCCTTTTTCTATAAAGCTAAACGACTTCGAGCTTAAGCGCTATCCGGGCTCAAATTCGCCGATGAGCTACTCTAGCGACGTTATCGTCGAGGACTCGCGCACCGGCGATTTTCCTTATAAAATTTACATGAACCACGTACTAGACCACGACGGATATAGATTCTTTCAAAGCAGCTACGATATGGACGAGCTTGGCACCGTACTATCGGTAAACCGCGACCCGGGCAAAATCCCGACCTACGTCGGCTACTTTTTACTGGGACTCGGGCTATTTTTAAACGTTATAAATCCTCGCTCGCGCTTTAGAAAACTAGCCAAAATGATAAACGAGGACGCCGTCAAAAAACTCGCCGCAATCCTTCTAGTAACGAGCGCGGCAGCGTTTTCGCCGACTAAAATTTATGCTATGGACGAGGCTTTAAATATCGACGCAAGTCACGCCAAAGAGCTTTCTACGCTAATAGTTCAAAGCGGCGACGGTAGGATGAAGCCTTTTGATACGGTCGCAAGGGATATCTTAAACAAAATCCACCGTAGCGATACGCTTGAAGGGCTAAACGCCGATCAGGCCGTGCTTTCGATGATGACGAACGGTTTTTACTGGCGCGACAAACCTATAATCTACGTAAACAATAAAGAGATAAAAAAGCTAATCGGCATAGACGAAAAGGACAAATTTGCAAGCTACAACGACTTTTTTGAAAGCGACAAAGACGGTAAAATCGTCTACAAACTCTCCAAATTCGCCGAAGCCGCAAACCGTAAAATGCCGGGCGAGCGAGGCACGTTTGATAAAGATGTACAAAAAATAGACGAGCGACTAAACATCCTTCATATGGTATTTTGGGGTGAAATTTTCGCCGTATTTCCAAAGATAGACGACCCAAATAATACCTGGTACGGCATAGCTTCTGCGATGATGTATCTGCCTAAAAACGAGAGCGAACAAATCGTCAGGATGCTAAAAGATTATTTTACCGGCGTCGCCGACGCTACCGAGAACAATAACTGGCGCAAAGCAAATCAAGCTCTAGCCGAGATAAAAACCTATCAACAAGAATACGGCAAATCCGTCATCCCAAGCCAAAAACGCGTCGAAATGGAGCTATTTTTTAACGAGTATAAAATTTTCGAATCGCTCACGCTCGTATATCTTTTAGCCGGATTTGGGCTTTTGTGCTTCATTTTCGTCAAAATGGCGCGCCCTAAACTAAATATTAAGGGGCTATTTAAAATCGTCTACGGTATAAATATCCTAGCCTTTTTACTACATACTTTCGGCATCGGCGTGCGCTGGTACGTCGCCGAGCACGCTCCTTGGAGCAACTCTTACGAATCGATGATTTACATCGCTTGGGCTTTGAGTTTATCCGGTATAGTTTTTTCTCGCCAAAGCCCGGTAGCCATGGCGCTAACGTCGATTTTATCGGGCGTTACGCTATTTGTAGCGCACCTTAGCTGGATGGATCCGCAAATCACTACTCTAGCGCCCGTGCTTCAGAGCTACTGGCTAACTATCCACGTGTCGGTTATCACGGCTAGCTACGGATTTTTAGGACTTTGTTCGCTACTTGGTATGTTTACGCTCGTGCTTTTTGCCATGCAAGGCGATAAAGAAAATAAAGAAATTTCGCGAAACATCCTTGAGGCTACTCGCATAAACGAGATGGCGATGATACTGGGCCTTAGCCTGCTTACGATGGGAAATTTCCTAGGCGGCGTGTGGGCGAACGAGAGCTGGGGCCGCTACTGGGGCTGGGATAGTAAAGAGACTTGGGCGTTAGTTTCTATCCTGATATACGCGGCAGTTTTGCACGTTAGATTTATCCCTAAGCTAAATAGCCAATACGTCTTTGCCGTCGCTTCTATGTTTGCTTATTGGTCGATTATAATGACGTATTTTGGCGTAAATTTTTATCTCAGCGGTATGCACTCCTACGCTGCCGGCGAGCCTGTACCGGTGCCGCCTTTTGTATGGATAGGCGCGCTTTTGATGGTTTTGATCGCCGTGTTGGCGTATTTTAGAAAACCTATAAAAGGAGTAAAACTATAATGAATCAAACCACGGTAATAATCATTTTAGCTACCGTTCTTTTAATACTCGTAGCTTCTCTTATTTTTCTAGCGGCAAAACTCGGCGGCGACAAGATCGCAGCCAGCGCCGCAGCCAAAGAGGCCGCTGAGCGAGGTGTTACTTTAGACGACCTATTTACCGTCGCAAGCGATCCTAGTACTAGTAAAAATAAACTTTTTTCTATATTAAGGATGTTTTCTACGAATTTTAGGTTACCGCCCAAAAAAGACGGAGTGGCTCCAGACGAAGCCAAAGAGTATCTAAATTTTATTACGGCTTTAGCCTCGCATAAAAACGCCGACGCTAAGCTAATTGCATTTATGAGCAACGAACTAAAAAAGAAAAATCCCGAGTACGTAAGAGAAATCGAAGCCTATGAGCAAAAAGGAACCTTAAAAAGTAGGTCGTAGCTCGTAAATTTTAAAGACCCAAAACACGAATTTCGGTAGATAAAACGCTCGCCGCTACCGCAAAACCGTCGTTTACTGATTTTATGGGCTTAGGATTAATCTAAATAGCCCAATTTAACCGCTCTTTTATCAAGCGGCAAAAACGATATTTACGGCATTTAAGCTCGGTTTGAAAGCAAGCGATACGCATACTTTAGCGCCGTTTTAGAGATAAAAGAGCGCAAACCGCTTACCCGCCGATAAGATACCGTATTTTCAGGCAGCTATAGCCCGTTTGGCTAAAATTTAACGCTTTAAACGCGCAAAAAACTGGCGTCGCCTAGACTAAAGCACAAATTTAGGCGGTTTAGACGTATGGCCGGAAGTATTTTTGCGCCCGCGCTTTTACAAAGCTAAAATCGACGATCTCAAATTTGGCCTTTTATGTCCGCAAAAAGCGACTCGGCTAGCCGCGCGATACGCTAAAGCATCCCTATTTGCCCGCGCTAAATTTGGGATATTTGGATCAAAATTACGCCTTTTAAACGGGCCGACGCTTGCCTACGTTAGCTCACTTCACAAACGGTAGCTCAAATTTAACCCACTCGTAGTCAAGTCCGATCTTCGTCGCGGCCTCGTAGCAAATCGCGCTAAGAAGCCCCGCAAAAAGCCCAGCGACCATATCGTCGCCCATCACGCCAAGCCCGCCCTTGACATCCCTATCGATGCGACCGATCACGGAAGGTTTCCAGATATCAAATAGCCTAAAAAAAGCCACCGAGAGCGCAAACTGCACCGCCGTAGCGCCGCTAATTGATATCGCTAGCCAAACACCCGCAACCTCGTCTATCACGATGCTGCCGTGATCGTGTACGCCGGTTTTTGCTTCATAATCGTCGATAATCTTTATGCTATATAAAAAAAGGCAAATCGAAACCAAAAATAGCGTGGAAGCTGGCAGGATCGTCAAAATCCCAAACGCCGCGAGCGCGCCCGCTAGCGAGCCAACCGTACCGGGAGCTTTGGGGCTTAGGCCGGCGCCAAAAAACGTTAAAAACAACCTTTGCATAATTTTCCTTTAAATCAAATTTAAATCATAAACGGCGCATTTACTCGCCGATTTTTAGCGCGATTTTAGCAAATTTAGCTTGCAAATTTCAAAATTTGGGCGCTAAATTTTGAGCCAAATTTAGATATTTTTAAATTTGGCTACAAAAACCGTTAAACTTATCTGATCTTTACAAGCCAAAAACCTCAAATTTGCATCTCTAAAATTTGACTTTAGATGCCTCAAGCGCCGACTTTGGTAAAATTAAGGCTTTGCTAAACGGCAATCAAATTTTCCGATCGTTTTATACGAGCAAAATTTGCGGCAACTTCGCAATGTACCGCTAGATTTTACCCACCGAGACCCGCGCTCCGAAAATACTAAATTTACAAATTTGTTTCCAAAACCCAGCGACGCTTTGCGTCAGCAAAGCTATGTCGCCACCTCTCACGTCGTAGGGGATAGGGGATTGTTAAGGGGGAAGGGAGCGACTTCGTAATTCAATCCCCTTCCCTCTTAACATAAAAGTAAAGCGGTTTAAAGCAATTTGAGAGCGCAGTGTTAAATTTTAAAGCCAAATTTAGCGCCTTAAAGTTGCGGGTCTCGGCGAGTAAAATTTGAAGTCAAATTTACAAAATTAGCCAAATTTGACTTCAAATTTGAGCGTAAAAAGATGAGGCGAGTATCGTGAGATGATTTTAAATGTTTTCTACGTCGCTATGCTCGTAGCTAAATAGAAGAAGTAAATTTCGTCCCAAGATAAGGCATATGGCCTATCGCAGGGCGAAATTTACGAAATCATTTAAAAGCGCTCGCGAAACAAGCCGCTTTACCAAAACAGTAGAAAGCAAATTTAGCTTAATGACGTCGTCTGATAAAGCTTCATCAAATTTTCGTAAAACTCCCTCTCCGTCTGCTTTTCTAGCAGTCCGTTGCTAGGAAAAAGATCGTCGCAAAGCTTCTGGATATTTTCAAATCTGTTCGGGAAAAGCTCGCTCAGTACCATCGCCGAGATGTCGCGCCGCATGAGGATCGCAGGCGGCAAGATGCCTGAGAGCAGCAGGGTTTTTAGCGTCTGCGCGTGGTATTTGATGTGATGGTGCTGGCCGTGCGGGCAGGTCTTGGTACTAACTAGCGTTTTGCATTCGTTGCAATAAACAAGCTCCGGCAGCACGACTATCTCTAAATTTAAATCGTTTTTGTATCGCTCTAGCACCGTGTGAGCGACGTTGTGATCGTAAAACATCCCGATACCCGCGTGATTTTGACCGACTACGAGCTTATCTGCGCCCAGCCTATGCGCCGCGATGCACTCTAGCGTCGGATTTAGGTGCGAGCTAAAGAGGCTGGAGTTTTCAAACGGTACGATGATTAGGCGATTTTGCGGGATGTAGTTTTGGATGAAGTATTCAAGCACTCTTTTTTTTAGCGCAAAGCTCATCACCTCGTCCGCGCCGTGGCTTTTGAGTAAAAAAAGCAACACCAAATCAGCCTTGTCTATCGTCATCCTGATCAGGCGTTCGTGCGCGCGGTTAAACGGCTCTGCGGTTAGCATGATAGCCGTGATTTTTTGCGCGTTTTGCTCCTTTTTGACAGTCACGATACGCTCTTTTACCTTTTCTAGCGCGCTGCCGTAGATTTTTATCTCGCCGCTTATAGCTAGCTCGCCGCAGCATTGCCGCGCCGACTCGGTTTCGTTAGCGCGGAAGATATTTTGCGCGCTTTTGGTTTCGTCAAATTTAAACGAACCGCTTACGTTTATGTGCCCGACAGACTCGCCACTAGAGTTTATCAGCTCTATTTTATCGCCTTTTTGCGCGTTTTTTATCGTTTCTTGATTGCGCTTACCTTGCGGAGCGAAGACGAAAGCATAGGGCATCGGCTCGCCGCCTAAAAAGCCCGTTTCATAGACCTCGTTTGCCTCTTTTTCGTTCATCAGGCGGTTAAATTTGCTAAAAATTTGATTTTCTATAAGATCAAGCGCCCCGAAAGCCTCGTCGTTTATCAGTATGCTATTTTTTCTTGGCGACGTCATATTTTTTCCTCTTTTCCCAAAGCGATTTGCGCGAGATGCCTAGCTTTTTGCTAAGCTCGGTATCGGGGTATTTGTCCTGATAGTTTACGATGATGTGCTTGATGTAGTCGTCGATCGTCAAAATTTCATCGATTTGGAAATTTTTCTCGTCGCTTGTGATATTTAGCGTCTCCATCGGCGCTTCTTCGTTCGGATTGGTCGAGCTTGCGATGAGCTTGCGTTTGGCCGCGAGAGAGACGATCTGATTTTTGGCCTCTTGGCGTAAAATTTGAAAATTTGAAAAATATAAAAGCGTGCGCGGATTTGCCGCAGCTACGGCCTCTACGTCGATACCGGGCTCAAGCGGCACGTACTTAAAGCTCAAATTTAGCGCCTTTGCGTATTCGAAAACAAAATTATCGGCATTTATCATTTTATTACACTTTATGAGAAGAGGCAGCTTTATGCGCTTAAAGTCGAAATTTAGCGCCGAAACGGCCTTAAAATGATAGTTTAAGTAGTCCTGATAGGTCTTTATAAATGTTTGCAGCCGTCTAAACTCCTCGAAATGCTTGATCTTTCGCACCAGCTCCTCGATCATAAAAGGCTTTTGTATGTAGTCGCTAGCACCCGCTTTTATCGGGATCGAGACGGTGTCGTTGCTGATATAGGTGATGAGCAGGATGACGACGGAGTCTTTAAATTTTTGTATGATTTTTAGCGTCTCGTCGCCCGCAAACGCGCTAGAGAGCAGCACCACGTCAAAGTGCGCGTCCTTGCCGCCCTCCTTTGCCCTCTGCTCGGGCTCGCTTTTCATCGCCTCCGCCGCGCTCCTTGCGATCTCGCACTCGTAGCCTAGATTTTCTAGCTTTGATGCGATGCTTTGGGCTAGGTAAATTTCGTTTTCTATTATCAAAACTCTCATTTTTTTACTTTCGTCGTTTTATTTTTGTGTCCAGTCGTAAATTTTTAGACTCGCGCACGCCGTGGCGGCTATACCCTCGCCTCGCCCCGTAAAGCCTAGCTTCTCGGTCGTCGTGGCCTTTACGTTTATGCGGTTCGGGGTTAAATTTAGCGCATTTGCGATGTTTATTTCCATCGCGGATTTAAATTTACTAAGCTTTGGCCGCTCGGCGATAACGGTAATATCGGCGTTTATCAGCTCAAAACCGACGCTTTGAACGAGCCTATATGCTTCTTTTAGTAACATAGCCGAGTCCGCCCCCTTAAATTTATCGTCGGTGTCGGGGAAATGCTCGCCTATATCGCCCAGCCCGGCCGCTCCTAGCACCGCGTCGATGAGCACGTGGATAGCTACGTCGCCGTCGGAGTGGGCCTTTAAATTTCTTTCAAAAGGGATTTTTTCGCCGCCGATTGTTACGAAACTTCCCTCTTTTTTCTCTTCTTCAAAGGCATGCACGTCAAAACCGTTGCCGACGTAAATTTCGCTTGACGGCGCGCCAAGGCCGTAAATTTTAGAAAGGTCGTCTTTAAACGTGATTTTTCTCGCGTTTTCGTCGCCTTGCACGTACCAAATTTTACCGCCTGCAGCCGCTATCGCCGAGCTATCATCGGTGTAAATTTGACCTGATTCAAGCGCGCCTTTTAGCATCGCCGTGCGCGAGAGCTGCGGAGTTTGGATGAGCTTGATCTGCTCTCTATCTACGACGCCCGCGCCTAGATAAACGGTATCGGGTACTTTTAGCGCAGGCACGACGCAGTCGGCGTTTTGGATGCCGCCTATTATGCGAGAAAAAAGCTCCGCGCTAATCATCGGACGAGCGATGTCGCTAACTAAAACAAATTCGCTTTGAACGAGCTTAAGAGCATTTTTTAGGCTCTCTTGACGCGTCGCTCCGCCTTTTATGAAGCGGTACGACGGGGCAAATTTACTCATATATTTTTCCTCGTTTGAGGCGATGATTATCTCTTTAAAAGCGTAATGCGAGCTTAAATTTTTAGCCGCAAAGAGCCATAATGGATCGCCTCCGACGCGCAACCACTGCTTTTTAACGGGCATTTCAAAACGGCTAGAGCTTCCGGCTCCTAGCATTATCAGCGTAACGTCTAGCAAAATTTCTCCTTTGGCGAAGTGTTACGATATTATACAGATAAAAAGCTTGTTTTTATCTTTTTTGAGTAATATTAGAATCAAAAATTTAAGGAGCGAAATATGAAAGAATTTCGGGTCAAATTTGACTCCGCCGACAAAACTCCGACGCAGATGTACTACGCTAAAAAAGGCGTTATAACGCCCGAGATGAACTACGTAGCGCAGGCTGAAGCACTAAATCCCGAGCTCGTTAGAAGCGAGGTCGCTGCGGGCAAGATGATAATCCCCGCCAACATCCATCACGAAAATTTACTCCCGATGGCGATCGGCAGGGAGGCCAAAACCAAAATCAACGCAAATATCGGTAACTCAAGCCTAAGCAGTGATATAGACGCCGAGCTTGAAAAACTGCATATTTGCCTAAAATACGGCACCGACACGGTCATGGATCTAAGCACTGGCGGCGATCTGGATGCGATCAGAAGCGCCATAATCGCAAACTCGACCGTCCCCATAGGCACCGTGCCGATGTATCAGGTCATCCACGATATAAAAGAGGTCGAAAATTTAACCGCAAACGACATCCTAAAAACGCTCGAAAAACAGGCGCGCCAGGGCGTTAGCTACTTCACGATACACGCGGGCTTTTTGCTCAAATTTATGCCGCTGGTCGCAAAGCGCAAGATGGGTATCGTTAGTCGCGGCGGTAGCCTAACTGCTAGCTGGATGATGCACCATCATAAAGAAAACCCGTTTTACGAGGCCTTTGACGATATTTTAGAAATTTGCGCCGCTCACGACGTCGCACTGTCTCTAGGCGACGGGCTGCGTCCGGGCTGCCTATACGACGCGACTGATGAGGCTCAGCTTAGCGAGCTACGCGTTTTAGGCGAGCTAACGCTGCGCGCATGGGAGAAAAACGTGCAAGTGATGATCGAGGGGCCGGGTCATATTCCTTTAAACCAAATAGAGTATAATATGAAAATCGAACGCGAGCTGTGCCACGGCGCGCCTTTTTACGTGCTAGGACCGCTGCCTACGGACATCGGCGCGGGGTATGATCACATCACTTCGGCTATCGGCGGGACGATGGCGGCCTTTTACGGAGCCTCGATGTTGTGCTACGTGACGCCTAAAGAGCACCTTGGTTTGCCAAACGCAAACGATGTGAGAGAAGGCATCGTAGCGCATAAGATCGCCGCTCACGCAGCCGACGTCGCGCTAGGAAAGGCTGGCGCGATAGAGCGCGATCACGCGATGAGCGACGCTAGATACGCATTTGATTGGAACAGGCAGTTTGAGTTAAGCCTAGATCCCGAAAGAGCGCGCGAGCTACATGACGAGAGCTTGCCGCAAGAGTCGTTTAAAAAGGCGGAATTTTGCTCGATGTGCGGGCCTAAATTTTGCGCGTATAAAATTTCGAAAAATCTAACGAAGGAGAAAAATGTTAAGTAAAGAGGATGTCTTAAATAGACTAAAAGGCGTGATATATCCGGGCTTTGAGAAAGATATCGTGAGCTTTGGATTCGTAAAAAACGTCGAAATCGGCGAGAAAATTTTAATCGAGGTCGAGATCGTAAGCTCAAATCCGGACGTAGCAAACGAGCTGCGAACCGACATAAAGCGCGTGATGGGCTCAAACGAGTGTGTTGTTAGCATCATCCAACCAAAAATCCCAGAAGAAAAAAGCAACACCCAAAGCGGTAAAAACATCGCTCCGCAGATCAAAAATTTCGTAATGGTAAGCTCAGGCAAAGGCGGCGTGGGCAAGAGCACTACGACGCTAAATTTAGCTATCTCGATGGCGAAGCTAGGCAAAAAAGTAGGCATCCTAGACGCCGATATCTACGGCCCAAATATCCCTAGAATGCTCGGCGAAGTAGGCACGCAGCCTCAAGTTGTGGGCAACAAGCTAAAACCGATCCTAACTCACGGCGTCGAGATGATGAGCATGGGCGTGCTAATGGAAGAAGGCATGAGCCTCATCTGGCGCGGCTCGATGATAATGAAAGCTATCGAACAGCTGCTAAAAGACGTGTTTTGGAGCGAGCTGGACGTGCTGTTTCTAGATATGCCTCCGGGAACCGGCGATGCGCAGCTAACTCTGGCTCAAAGCGTACCGGTGACTGCTGGCGTGTGCGTTACGACGCCGCAAGTAGTGGCGCTTGATGATAGCAAAAGAGCACTTGATATGTTTGAAAAGCTTCACATCCCGATCGCCGGCGTGATAGAAAACATGAGCGGATTTATCTGCCCTGAAAGTGGTAAGGAGTACGATATATTTGGCAAAGGTACGACCGAAGAAGTGGCAAAAGCCTACGGTACCGAAGTGTTAGCCGAGATCCCTATCGAGCCTGCCGTTAGAGTCGGCGGAGATAGCGGCAAGCCGGTGAGCTTTTACGAGCCAAACTCGGTTACGGCTAAACGCTACGAAAAAGCGGCGGCTAGGCTATGGGAGATAATCGAAAATATCAACGATGACGGCGGCGCGGACAACTCGTCTATCCAGCCCGTAATGGACGGCAAGAGCGCTTGCTCGAAGTAAAATTTAAAATCTAAAGCCCGAATTTACTCAAATTCGGGCTTTAACTCTCGCAAATTTACAAATTTAGGAGAACGACGATGAAAGCGATCGTAACGGTGATCGGTAAGGACAAGGTTGGCATTGTAGCGGGCGTTTCGGCCAAGCTCGCGCAGCTTGGGCTAAACATAGACGACATCAGCCAGACGGTTTTGGATGAGTTTTTTACGATGATGGCGGTGGTTTCCAGCGAGGAAAAGCAGGACTTCACGGCTCTGCGCGAGGAGCTAAACGAGCTAGGCGAAAAGCTAAAAGTTAAAATCAACATCCAAAGCTCGGCGATCTTTGACGCCATGCACAATATCTAAGGCGCCGATATGGACATCAAAAACGTAACCGAAACGATCGCGATGATCGAGGAGCAAAATTTCGACATCCGAACGATCACGATGGGCATCAGCCTGCTTGACTGTATCGATCCCGATATCGACAAGGCAGCGGAGAAAATTTACGCAAAGATTACCGACAAGGCGCGCGATCTGGTAAAGGTCGGTAATGAAATTTCAGCAGAGCTTGGCATCCCGATCGTAAACAAACGCGTCTGCGTAACCCCTATCGCCATCATCGGCGCGGCGACGAACGCTACCGACTACGTCCCGCTTGCCAAGGCGATGGATGAGGCTGCGCAAAAGGTCGGTATCGACTTTATCGGCGGCTTTTCGGCGCTAGTGCAAAAGGGCTACGCAAAGGGCGATAAAATTTTAATCGACTCCATCCCAGCCGCGCTCGCCGCGACGCAAAAGGTCTGCTCGTCGGTAAATATCGGCTCGACCAAAACGGGCATAAATATGAGCGCGGTCGCCGATATGGGGCGCGTGATAAAAGAAACGGCGCGGCTTTCAGATCTGGGCGCCGCAAAGCTAGTCGTATTTGCCAACGCCGTCGAGGATAATCCCTTTATGGCAGGCGCATTTCACGGCGTGGGCGAGGCCGAAGTCGTCATAAACGTGGGCGTTAGCGGCCCCGGCGTCGTTAAGCGCGCGCTTGAGAAGGTGCGCCAAGCGAGCTTTGACGTGGTCGCCGAGACCGTTAAAAAGACGGCGTTTAAGATCACGCGTATCGGACAGCTCGTAGGGCAAATGGCGTCTGAGCGGCTGGGCGTGAAATTTGGCATCGTCGATCTCTCGCTAGCTCCGACTCCGGCGGTGGGCGATTCTGTTGCGCGCGTGCTTGAGGAGATGGGCTTAGAGCGCGTCGGCACGCACGGCACGACGGCAGCTCTAGCGCTACTAAACGACGCCGTCAAAAAGGGCGGAGTAATGGCGTGTAACCAAGTAGGCGGACTTAGCGGCGCATTTATCCCCGTCTCCGAAGACGAGGGCATGATAGCCGCAGTGCGTGCAGGCTCGTTAAGCTTAGAAAAGCTCGAAGCGATGACCGCGATCTGCTCGGTGGGGCTTGATATGATCGCGATCCCGCAGGATACGCCCGAGCAAACGATCGCCGCGATCATAGCCGACGAGGCCGCGATCGGCGTGATAAATCAAAAAACGACCGCCGTGCGCATAATCCCAAAAGGCAAAGAGGGCGACACGCTGGAGTTTGGCGGGCTTCTTGGCAGCGCGCCCGTGATGAGCGTAAATAAAAACTCATCGGCGGACTTCATCGCCCGCGGCGGCCAGATACCGGCACCTATTCATAGTTTTAAAAACTAAATTTAACCCGCTTAAGGAGGAAAGATGAGGGCGTTTGCGTTATTTGCGGCGGCCTTGCTTTTTAGCGGCTGCTCTATAATCTCGGCATTTTATAGCAAGGAAAAAAAATTCGAGCTGGCGGGCTTGGGGCAAGACGGGGTCTATAGGATTTCGGATGACAGCGCAGATACGCTAATAAAAATAACGTCCGCCCGCACAAAAGAGGGCGAGCCGTATCGTATAATCCACACGC
>NZ_CALHVN010000062.1 GCF_938039245.1 uncultured Campylobacter sp.
CGTAAATATGGAAAATTTGATCCTAAACATGATGTCGCTGGCAAACGCGAGCGAGCACTTTTATTTTAGCCGCTTAACCGCCGCAAAAAGGCAAAATCATGAAAGATATAGCCATATACATGCAACAAGCGGCTCGCTACCGACGGCTTTTTGCAGATAGCGACGTGCCTAAATTTTGATTACGACTGCGCACGCCGCGGGGAGGCAAAAGAGGAATTTGCGCCGTATTTTGAGTCTATCCTTAAAAGCCGCAAATCCGCGACGATCGTAGCAAACAGTATCGGCGCATTTTTGCCATACACGCCTTGCAGGACATACACACGAGAAGGCCTATCTTATCTCCCCTATCGTAAATATGGAAAATTTGATCCTAAACATGATGTCGCTGGCAAACGCGAGCGAGGATGAGCTGCTAAATGAAGGCAAACGGCGCAAAATCTGGAGAAAAACTATCGCGCAGATATCTTTGCTACGCCAGAGAACATCCTATCTTCTGGACGGCGCCGACGCATATTTTATACGGCGAAAACGACGATCTAACTTCTTTTGAAACGATTTACGAGTTTGCAAACGAGGCCGGCGCAACGATTACTGTCATGAAAAACGGCGAGCATCGATTTAGCGCGGCGGAGCAAATGCGGTTTCTAGGCGAGCGAATACAGCGCTATAGCCGGTGGCGGTGCCCGGCTGGGACTAAAGGAACTTTTTATCCGAGTCTGTACGGTCAAATTTGACTCATAAATCCGCCGCTCAAGCCGCTTTTAAAATTTACGCAAAAGCCTCGATTAAATTTACCGCGAGGGCGTAAAATTAGCTTAAATTTTACTCAACCTCCGCGCTAGCAACGACCAGCCGAGACGACCATAACGTAACACTAGCGCAAAACTCGAATTTGCCGCCATTTTACCGCGCGCCAAACTGCCTCAAAGCCCCAAATACCGCTTTAAAATAATCATCGCCGCGATACTGTCCAGTCGTCCGTCGCGTCTGTCCTCGGCGTAAATTTCGCTTGCCTCAAAGCTACTCATCGCCTCGTCCTGATAGACCACTTCGCCGTCAAATTCGAGTAGCGACACGAAATGCGCGATCCGCCGCCTCATCTCATCCTCGCTAGATCCCCCAAGCGGCACGCCCACGACTAGCTTTTTTACTCCGTATTCGCGCAAAACGGCGCTAACGTCGCGCGCGGCTTGATTGCGATTTTTGCGCAGTACGGGCGTTTGCGGCATCACGGTTTGCCCGACGGCTAGCGCCACGCCGATACGTTTTAGCCCCACGTCGATGGCCATTATGCTCATTTTCGTCCTTTAGATTTTGATTTTTGCGCCTGATTTTGGTTATTTGCAGGCAAATTAATACCAAAAATCGCTGCCGTTTGCCGATTTTGCGAGACATTAAAAAATTTGCTTTACAAATAAATCCGCAAAAGCGGCAAATTTAAGAAATTATCAAAACAATTAAACCCGCCGCAAACAAATTTGCCTTAAAATTTATCGCATAAATCTGCCTAATCTTAGCAAACGCAGTCCGCTAAAAACGTTACTCCAAGCAAGCTAGCGCAAATTTAAAAAATCGCAAAAACGAGCGAGCGAATTTCACTCTCGCACGCCAAGAATTTACGTAATCCTAAAATTTAAAAACCGCCTGCAAACCGTGCGAATTTAAACTAAAAGCTGCTTAAATTTGCCGCCGTTTAGCCTGGTCTTTCAAATTTAAACCGCTCGCCTAGCGCAAAATTTAAATCTACATCCTTGCAAAACAGATAGAGCAAATTTACTACGCAAACACCGTAAGCCCAGATATTCGCAGTTTACCTTCCAGTTCGTATTCGTAAATTTTATCGCCGAATTTTGCCAAGGCCGCATCAAGGCTCGCGCCGTTTTTGCAAAATTTTATCACCTCGTCGTCTTGCGCGGGTGCGGGTTTTCCGCCGAAACGAAGGGCAAATTCGTCAAAATCGTTTATCAAATTTGCCGCGCCGCTAGCAACCAGCTCGTTCGTCCCGTCGCTCTCGCCTAAGCGCTGAGGCAGCGTAAATATCGGCACGCCAAGCTCCTTTGCCATGCGCGCGCTTTGCATCGAGCCGCTTCTGGTATCGGCCTGCGCCACGACTAGAGCCTGCGAGAGCGCGACCACGATGCGGTTTCGCTCCAAAAATCTATACGCGAGCGGCGGCTCGTCAGGGTCATACTCGCTAAGAGCCAGCGCGTTTTGATAGATTTCTTTGATGATTTTGGCGTTGCTTTGCGGGTAGATTTTGTTTAGTCCGTTACCAAAAACGGCGACCGTATGCGGATATGCGCCCTTGTGCGCGGCGATATCTACGCCGATGGCCGCGCCGCTAACTACGCAAACGCCGCCGTTTGCCAGCGTCCTAGCCAGCGCCTCTACGCACTGCCTTGTGTAGGCGCTTGCCTTTCTCGAGCCCACGATCGAGATCATCGGGCGCTCAAGCAAGGCTAAATTTCCCTCGAAATAGAGCTTTTGCGGCGGCTTTTTAAGACGCAAAAGACCGCCGGGAAGCTTAGTTAAAACGTTCAAAAAAGATCCTTTAGATAGACGACCTCGACCTCTTGCAAGAGTTTGGAGCTTTCTTGCAGGACTTCGATCGTGTTTTTGTGCGGATGTCCGATCGCGATGGCGTAGGAGCGCTTTTTAGCCAGTTCGACGGCGTATTTTAGCTGCTTTCGCACAGCCGCCTTTGAGCCGTCGTGATCCAAAAATACGTCGCGCGCGATGTAGGGCATCGAGTATTTTTTCGCCGCGCCGTAAACCTTGGTCGGCGAGGTCGTCTTACTATCGACGAAGATCAAATTTTCGTCCCGCATCGCCCGCATCAGCCTATCCATCGCGGTAGCGTCGCTAGTAAAGCGACTTCCGGTATGGTTGTTGATGTATTTTAGATTCGGAAAGTCTCGCTTGATGCTTTGCAGTTTTTTCGCGATCTTTTCGTAGTCGTCGTTTACAGTAAGAGTGCCGATCTCAGCGCCCTTAAAGCCGCCTAGAGCCTGCATGGGCAGGTGGATCATATGAAAACTAAAACGCCGCGCCAAAACAGGCGTCTCGGGGTGGGCGGAGGTCGCCGGGAAAAAAGACGGCGTGAGCTTTAGATTTACCGATTTTATCGCGTCTACCTGGTGCCTATACGCCACGTCGTCGATGATGATGACTAGACGCGGTTTAGCGCCTAGCTTTGAGTAAATTTTAGATTTTTTATCTTCGCTAATTGAGCCTGCGAGCTTTTGCGGCTTCTCATCCTTTTCCCCGCCAGTTTTATCCTTATTTTTAGCGCTTTGCGCGTCCTCTTTATCCTGCGCGCTTTGGCCGCTCATTTGGATGCTTACTTTAGCCTCTTGTCTGTCATCTTGGTTTTGCGTTTGCGCGCTTTTGTCTACGCCCGCGGCATCGGCATCGCCCAGTCCCGATTCGCCCGCGTTTTGCGCGCCGAAATCTATAGTAAATTTAGGACTTTTTAGCGTCTGCTCTAGAGCATCGCTTTGCGTTTTGTTTGCGCTTTTTGAGGCCTGGGTGCCGTTTCGTTCGCCGTATGCGTCGGGCGAGTTTAAATTTTCATTTCCTCGTCCGTCCTTTTTGACTAGGCCGTTTTTTACGGCGCCTTCAAGCTCGGAAGGATCGCGCGACTCAAGAGAAATTTTATCGCGCGCGATGACGTTTTGGCGCTTTACGAATTTCGTTCGCTCGTCTTGGTCGCCGTTTAAAAAACCCGAACCAAGCTCGCTTTGCGTATGCGAAGCCTGTAAAAAAGTCGCGCCGGCGCCGTTATCTTTTTTTTCTAAACTCGCCTCATTTAGCGAAGCCTGCGCAAAAAGAGCTTTGATATCCGTTAAATTCGCTCTAGAATGCACGATAGAGTCGCTATTTTGGACTTCGTCCGCGTCCTCGGTACCGGACTTAAACGACGCCAAATTTGCCGTTTCTTCTTTTTTAGAAACGCTTAGATACTCTTGCGCCTTTGCGATGAGTTTTTCGGCGGCATCCGGCTTAAATTTAACGTCCAAAAAATAAAATGCGCCGACGAATGCACCGACGAGCAAGATACAGGCAATAAAAATAGCGGAAAACAGTAGCTTAAATCCGCCTCGCAAGCGCCCTTTTTTAGGACGCTTTTTGGCGGATCTTTTTCTGGATTTTGAGTTCAATTAGTTTTTGCTTTGGTCGATGAGTTTGCCCGAGCTAATCCAAGGCATCATGGAGCGTAGTTTTTTGCCGGTTTGATTTAGCAGGCTTCTTTCGGCGATGCCGCGCTCTGCGTTCATGCGAACGTATCCGGCCTTACGCTCGAGGATGAAGTCTTTTGCGAATTTACCGTTTTGGATCTCTTTTAAAATTTCCTTCATCGCTTTTTTGCTGTCTTCGCCGATGACGCGCGGGCCGCTTAAGTAGTCGCCGTATTCTGCGGTGTTTGAGATAGAGTAGCGCATATCGGCCATACCGCCTTGATACATTAGATCTACGATTAGTTTTAGCTCGTGAAGGCACTCAAAATACGCCATCTCGGGCTCGTATCCGGCATCGACTAAGGTCTCAAAGCCCGCGTTTACCAGCGCGCAAAGTCCGCCGCAAAGTACCGCCTGCTCGCCGAAAAGATCGGTCTCGGTCTCGTCTTTAAAGGTCGTCTCGATGATGCCCGTTCTACCGCCGCCGATCGCGCTAGCGTAGCTTAGAGCCAGCTCTTTAGCCTTTCCGCTTGCATTTTGCTCTACGGCGATTAGATCGGGGATGCCGCCGCCGCGGACGAATTCGCTCCTTACGGTGTGGCCGGGCGCCTTTGGAGCGATCATGATGACGTCGATATTCTCGGGGGCTTTGATCTGTCCGAAATGCACGTTAAAACCGTGTCCAAATGCGATCGCCGCGCCGCTTTTAAGATTAGGTTTAATCTCTCGCTCGAAAATTTCGGCCTGAAGCTCGTCCGGAGTCAAAATCATAACGACGTCGGCGGCCTTTGCGGCTTCTGCTACCGTTTTTACCTCAAAGCCCTTTGCTTCGGCCTTTGCCCAGCTTCTGCCGCCTTTTGCCAGGCCCACGATCACCTTTACGCCGCTGTCGCGCAAATTTTCGGCGTGCGCGTGTCCTTGCGAGCCAAAACCTATCATCGCGACGGTTTTGCTTCTAATCAAGCTCAAATCGCAATCTTTGTCGTAATAAATGTTTACAGCCATTTTGCATTCCTTTGTTTTTAAGATAAATTTGCGTGATTATACTATTTGCGCGCTGAAATAAACTTGACTTAGACTCGATTTAAGTTTATTAAAAAGCCTTTTAGTGTAAAATTGCAGATTATAAAAATTTATAGATATAGAGTGTAAAAATTATGAATGATTCAATCTACAAACATATAAAGGCGCTCCCTCCGCTAGACGATACGGTAGTAAAAGTCCAAGCCGTCTGTTCAAACGAAAATAGTTCGCTAGGCGACCTAGCTCAGATAATCGCCAAAGACCCGATGTTAACGGCGAATATTTTACGCTCGGCAAATTCTCCGCTTTACGGATTTAGTCGCGAAATAACGACTATCGAAAAGGCCGTATCGCTTTTTGGTATGGCGACTGTACGCGGTTTCGCGCTCTCAAGCGCCGTTAAAAAGAACTTTAAGATAAATTTAGACCCTTACGGCATTACTAGCCACGATTTTTTAAATATTTCCATAATGCAAAATGCCCTCACGTACAACTGGTACTCTAAGATCGACGCAAAAGAACTCGCCGTGTTAAGCCCCGCTTCATTTATGCTAGAAGTCGGCAAAATCGTGATTTCTCATGAGTTAAACGAAAAAGGCAAGGCGGACGAATTTAGAAAAAGATTAAAAGAAATTTCAAATCCATTTGATCTATCCGATCTAGAAACCGAGATCGTAGGCATCTCAAACGAAACGGTAACGGCTAAAATTTTTGAGCAATGGAACCTAGAAACCGAGCTAGTAGACGCGATATATTATT
>NZ_CALHVN010000063.1 GCF_938039245.1 uncultured Campylobacter sp.
CTCATCAACCTAATAAGCGCGTGGTGCTGGGCTGCGATCACGATAATCCCCGCGTGGGTTTTGGGCGAGCACATACTTGAAATTTTACACAAAGCAAAAGAGCACTGGTACGTCGCCGTGCCGGTAGTAGCGATATTTTTGGGAGCTTTGCTCTACGGTTTTAAGCGCATAGAAAATAAAATTTTAAACGAAAGGAAACACAGAGGTGCAATTTCAAATAGTAAATAAAAATTTAGACGAAATCAAAGCCGATTTGGAGCTGATTTTCGTCGTAGATAAAAACCTAAAACATAAATTTATAAAAGACGAAAAGGCGTTTAAATTCGCCAACTACAAGGGCGAGAGCGTCTTGCTTTTACTTGAAAGCGGCAGGGTTTACGTCCCGCTAAATAAGCTTGACTATGACGAGCTTCGCATAGCCGCGGCAAAAGCCTATAACGCCGTAAAATCGCTAAACGTCAAAAGCCTAAAACTAGCCTCATACGTCGCGGGCTGCCAAAAAGTGAGCTTTCAGGCTCTAACCGAGGGCTTTTTGCTGGGTGCATATGAATTTAACAAATACAAAGAAAAAAAAGAAAAATACGCGCTAAAAGAGATTATTTTTAGCAGCGAGGAATTTAGCGGCGAGATCGTGCGCGAAAACGACGCGCGGGACGGCTTTGCTCACGGTGAGATAATCGCTACGGCGACGAATTTCACCAAAGACGTCGTAAACGAAATACCTGAAATCTATACGCCGCAAAAAATGGCCGAAGACGCGCAAAATTTAGCCAAATCTAGCCCAAATTTAAGCTGCAAAATTTACGACGAAAAATTCCTCGAAAAAGAAAAGATGAACGCATTTTTAGCCGTAAACAAAGCCAGCGTCCACCCGCCTCGCCTCATCCATCTGATCTACAAGCCAAAAGGCGCAAAAAAGCGCATAATCTTCGTCGGCAAAGGGCTAACCTACGATAGCGGCGGGCTTAGCTTAAAGCCGGCTGATTATATGCTAACTATGAAAGCCGACAAAAGCGGCGCAGCTGCGGCGATGGGTATAATTAAAGGCACGGCGGAGCTAAATTTGCCGTTTGAGATTCACGCGATTTTAGGCGCGACCGAAAATATGATCGGCGGCAACGCCTATAAACCCGACGACGTGCTGATCTCTCGCAGCGGTGTTAGTATCGAAGTGCGAAACACCGACGCAGAGGGTCGTTTGGTGCTTGCCGACTGCCTTAGTTACGCGCAGGATTTTAAGCCCGATATCCTCATCGACATGGCGACGCTAACTGGCGCTTGCGTGGTCGGACTTGGCGAATACACGAGCGGCATAATGGGCAACAACGAGGAGCTAAAAGCGGATTTTAAAGCAAAAGCGGCAAAAAGCGGCGAACTAAATACGATTTTGGAGTTTAACCCGCACCTACGCGAGCTGATCAAAAGCCAGATCGCAGACGTCAGCAACACGGCGTCTAGCCGCTACGGAGGCGCGATCACGGCGGGCATTTTCCTAGATAAATTTATAAAAGACGAATTTAAAGACAAGTGGATACACCAAGATATCGCAGGCCCCGCATACACCGAAAAAGCTTGGGGATATAATCAGGCGGGCGCGACGGGAGCGGGCGTGCGAATGAATCTTTATTATCTATGCGCTATGGCAAAGGAGCTGTAATGGGACTAGCAGTAGGTATCGTAGGTTTGCCAAACGTCGGCAAATCAACCACATTTAACGCGCTAACCAAAGCGCAAAACGCCGAAAGCGCGAACTATCCGTTCTGCACGATAGAGCCCAATAAAGCCGTCGTGCCGGTGCCCGATAAGCGCCTAGGCGAGCTAGCTAAAATCGTAAATCCAAACAAAATCCAATACTCCACGATCGAATTCGTCGATATCGCGGGACTCGTAAAGGGTGCAAGCGCTGGCGAGGGTCTGGGAAATAAATTTCTCTCAAATATCCGCGAAACCGAAGTGATTTTGCACATCGTGCGCTGCTTTGAGGACGAAAACATCACGCACGTAGAGGGCGGCGTCGATCCCGTGCGAGACGTCGAGATCATCGAGACTGAGCTCATCCTCGCCGACATCGAGCAGCTAAACAAAAAAATCGAGCGCCTAACCCGCGAAGCCAAAGCAAACGCAAAAGGCGCGAAAGAGGCGCTAGAGACGGCAAACGCGCTGCTAGCTCACCTAAACGACGGCAAAAGCGCGAGCAGCTTCGGCGGCAAGGATGACGACGCATTTATAAATTTAAACAAAGAGCTAAGGCTACTCAGCGCAAAAGAGGTCGTCTACGGCGCAAATGTGGGTGAGGACGGCATCTCGGAGGATAACAAATACGTACAGGCACTTCGAGAATTTGCCGCGCGCTCGGGACACGAGGTTATCAAGCTCTGCGCCAAGATCGAAGAGGAGCTAGTAGGCCTTAGCGACGAAGAGGCGCACGAGTTTTTAAGCTCGCTAGGCACGAACGAAAGCGGCCTGGAAAAGATCATCAAAACGGCATTTGCGAAGCTAAATTTGATCAGCTATTTTACCGCTGGCGTCGTCGAGGTGCGCGCATGGACGATCGTAAAAGGCTGGAAAGCGCCAAAAGCCGCCAGCGTCATCCACAACGACTTTGAGCGAGGATTTATCAGAGCCGAGGTCATCGGCTACGAGGACTACATCGCGTGCGGCGGTGAAACCCCGGCCAAAGAAGCGGGTAAAATGCGCCTAGAGGGCAAGGACTACGTCGTTCAAGACGGCGACGTGATGCATTTTAGATTTAACGTTTAAGCGCAAATCGCTCAAATTTGGCTTTGCTAGCCGAGCGGTTCTTGGCTAAATTTGACCGCCTTTTCTTTATTGACGCGCAGCTTACGAGCCTAAGCGCGGGCAAGATAAATTTTTGCGTCGGCGTATTGGCTACTCTAGTAACCGCGCCATAAAATTTTAGTCTTTAAAAACGCGGTTAAATTTAGCTCGGCGCGGGTTTTGTAGCTCAAATTTGACTCGCGCTAAATTTAAGGAAAAATTTGAAAAAGATCATAGCCGTTTGCGTAACTGTATCAATTTTCCCCATACACAAATAATATTCAAGGACACCAAGATTGCGTAGTTTTAGCACATCGTCGCACTGCTTAGGCAGCGCGCTCAGATGTTACGATCTATCGACAGCAGTATGCAAACTCTACAAAGAAGCAAAATAGGTTAAATTTGAGAAAAATAAAGCTAATAAAATTTAACAAAGGAGCGCGATGATAAAACAGCTCTTGCTACTACTTGTTGCTCTAAATTTCGCCCTTGCAAATTTAACGGACGAAGCTCAAATCACCTACGACGCGAGCGATAAACAAACGGCGGCAAAAATTTGGCAAAAAGCGTGCGAAAAGGGCGAGGCACGCGGATGCGTAAGGCTTGGGTTTTTATACCAAAGCGGCAAAGGCGTAAAGCAAGATGACGAAAAAGCCGGTAAATTTTACCAAAAAGCCTGCGACGCGGGCGAGCTAAGAGGCTGCGATAGCCTAGCTTCGTTACACCAAAACAGCGGCGAACACGCCAAAGCCGCCGCGATTTTTGAGCAAGCCTGCGAAAAAGGATTTGGTTTAAGCTGCTATAATCTAGCTCAAATTTACGAAGCGGGCAGCGGCGTCGCGGCCTGATGAAAGCAAGGCGCTAGACCTCTACGTAAAAGCCTGCGAGCGCGGATACGCCGTAGTTTGCTACTATCTAGGCGGTATGTACGCGGACGGCTGGACCGGCGCAAACGACGAAGCCGCGAAACTTGAAAAACGCGCTCAAATTTTACTCGCTTGCGTGCGAGGGCAAAATTTACGAAGCGTGCGAGGCTTTGGGCAGGCTTTACGAGGACGGCGAGGCTGGTTTTGCGCAGGATATCAAGGCCGCTAGATCCTACTACGACAAAGCCTGCGCCGCAAATGCCTACAAATGCGAGGGTAGCCAGCGTCTGGACGAGCTACAGGGCGGCTGGGCACAGTATCAAAGCGGGCAGTTTGAGGCGGCCTACGAGCTAGGCAAAAGCTCTGCGACGCAGGCGTAGCAAACGGCTGCGCGGCGCTAGGAGAGCTCTACGCAAAGGGGCTTGGCGGAGCGCGGCAAGATAGCGAGCAGGCGGTCAAATTTCACGAGAAAGCCTGCGAAGGCGGCTTTGGAGATTCTTGCGCCAAGCTTTGCAGATGCTATCTCGGGGACGCGGCGCAAAAAGGACGTTTCGCGCGCACCGGAGCTTTTTGAAAAAGCCTGCCTGCTTTGGCGGCCGGGTGCTTGCGAGAGCCTAGCGGACGCGCATTTTGAGGGTGCGGACGCGCCGCAAGATATAGCAAAGGCCTTTAACTTTTACGGGATCGCCTGCCACAACGGGCTAAAACCGGCCTGTACGAACCTGGGCGCGATCTATGAAAGAGGCGTAGGCGAAGCGATAAAAGCGGATGAAAACGAGGCTAAGAGCCTTTTTCGCGAGGCTTGCGAGGCTGGCGACGCGCGCGGGTGTCTAAATCTAGCGTGCCGTCTTGAAAGTAGCGACAAAAAACAAGCCGCCGCGCTACGCCAAAAGGCGCAAAAGCTGCACGAAAAAGAGTGCGAGGCGGGGCTAGCTAAAAAGCGTATGGAGTTTAAAAAATCAACTAATAAAGGAGAAAAATATGAGTTTTAAAAGAGTTTCGCTTGCCGCCGTTGCGGTCGTTTGTTTATTTTTAGGCGGCTGCACCCAGCCTAGAACCACGCAGATAGAGCTGCCAAAAAGCGCGCTAGATAGCGTAAATCTACCAAACGAGGTAGCCATAGACGGCGAAAAATTCGTCTTAAAGCAAAAAAACGCAAGAACGGCGGAATTTTATCTACCGAGTGAAAAAGTCGGCTTTAAATGGAGCAAGCTAGTAAGCGTCACCGTCGATGAAAACGCCGATATCAACGAATACCAAAGAGCCTTTATCACCGCGCTAAAAAGCGGACAGTTCGGCAAAGCGGAGTATGATTTTAAGTCTATAAACGATAAAGAGTATCAAGCTTACACGATCTACTATCCGATCGCAGGCAACCCCGATTTTGACAACTACGAGATCAATCTAATCAACGTAAAAAGCCTTAACTGCGGGCTTAGAGTCACGCACTACGCGCTAAAGTTTCTAAATATCGCAGATAGAAGCAAATTTCACGCGCTAATCAAGCAAAAAATGCCGATATTTTTAGCGCAGATGCCGCAGGTCGAGTGTAAATAAATTTACTTTCGGGCGTTATTTTAGCCGCCGCTAAATTTAGCGCCCTCTTTGCGGGCTTCAAATTTGACCCCAAAAAACCGCGACAAATTTGACGCTTTGCTTGCGCGGGCGGTCAAATTTGACGAGCGTAACGGCTGCAAATTTAACGCCGATCGGTTTTAGGCGGCAAATTTACGCTTCACGCCTGCTTAAACGCTAGAGAAAACTACCCAAAGGAAAAATATGGAAAACGGCGGACTGGCTGTGTATTTCGGAGAAAATTTGGCGCAAATTTTATCGCAAAAGATAAAAGCGGTTTATCCTAAATTTGACGCGCAGAGCTACCGCGGGCAAATCGCAAAGAGCACGCCAAATCTCGGTTATTCGCAAAGGATTTTGGCACACGCAAACGCGCTAAATGAACTTTTGCCGCCCGATTTTAGGCGTGCGGCGGAGATTTTGGTCGCGATTTTAGGCGAGGAAAACCCGAACGAAACGGGCATGTTTAAACACTTTTACTGGACTTTGCCGCTGACAAAATACGTCGAAATTTACGGCATAGACGACTTTGAGGCCTCGATGAGCGCGATTAAGGAAATCACGAAGCGCGGCACTGGCGAGTATGCGGTGCGCGCCTTTATCAAAAAATATCCGCAAGACTCGCTAAAAACAATGATACAGTGGGCGCGCTCGTCAAATTTCCACCTGCGCAGGCTAGCATCCGAGGGGCTGCGACCAAAGCTACCGTGGGCTAGCAAATTAGAGCTTTTCATCAGCGACCCGCGCCCGGTTTTTGCGGTGCTGGAGGTACTTAAAGAGGACGAGGTGCGCTTCGTACAGCGCTCGGTCGCAAATAACGTCGCCGACTATCTAAAGGTAAATTTCGCCGCCGCAAAAGAGCTGCTCGTGTGCTGGCAAAGCTCGCAAAACAAAAATACGCAGCAAATTATCCGTCACGCGACGAGGAAGATAAAAATTTAGTCTTGGCGCAGACACACAAGCTAGCGGCGAGCAAATTTGGGCTTTAAGTTTTTATAAAATTTAAGAAGCAAACGCCCTTGATAGACGATGCGCAAAAAGTAGATGTAAGCCTAATGGCTGTCGCGCCAAAATATAAAATCAAATTTACTAACACCGCCAGAGATCAAATTTGACCCAACCCCCAAAGCGATACGCAAATTTTAAAAGCTGCCGTGCTTAAATTTGAAGCCAAGCGCCCAAATTTAGCGTAGCGTAAAAAACGGGTCGGCGCACAGGCATCGCAAGCGGCCGAGCCTAAAAACAAATCTATCCCGCAAAAATCCTAATCGCCGCCCAAACCGCTAAAGCACCAATCAAAACGCCGACGACAAAGGCCAAAGCGACGTAGATTTTCTGCTTTTTTCTGATCTGCTCGAATTTCTTTTCGTGATGCTTTTTCACGCCCTCAAAGGTCAAATTTAAGATCTTTTCGTTCGTTTGATTTAGCGCATCGGCAAAGCTCTTTATCTGCTCGTCGTTGATATATCGCATAGTCTTGCGCGTCGCGTTAGCCAGGCGTTCGTAGTCCTCGCTGTTTTCCCAGAGCTCGACGACGGTGTTGTTTTCGATGCGCTCTTTTAGTTCTAGCGTCTCTTTTAGCTCGTTTTGTTCGACTAGCTGCGTTCCCATTGCGCCTCCTTAGTTGATAGTTCCTATTTTGTCGCCGTATTTTAGCTTTTGCTCGGCTGCTAGATCAAATTTGACCGCGCCCTGCTCGCTAAGTATGAGTATCGTAGAGCCCAGCTCAAACATCCCTAGCTGCTCGCCCTTTTTTGCGCTTAAATTTTCGTATTCGTAGAGCGCGACGTTACCGGCGCAGGCGTTAGTCTGTATGCGCGCGTCAAAGTCAAATTTCATCTTGCCTACGTTTAGCGCGCCGACAAAGACCAACCACATCTTTTTGCCGCTTGCAAGCTCGCATTTTAGCACCACGCGCTCGTTTTTGGCGTATAGATTCGGCACCTTTAGCAGCGCGCTAACGGCCACGCTATATAGCTCGCCCGGCACGTAGAGTGCGGATAATATCCTCATATCGCAAGGCGCGTGATAGCGGTGATAGTCGCGCGGACTGAGGTAGATATTTACGTACTCTAGCTCGGCGTCTCGCTCTCTGCGCTCCATGCTATCGCCTAGAAGCTCTGCGATACCGTACTCATGCCCCTTGACGCTGATCGCCTTTAGCTCCTTGCTAACTCCGCGCTCTAGGCACGTGCCGTCGCTAGGACTGATGAAGGCCTGCGGCGAAACGTCGAAATTTCGCGGACGCTGTAGCTCGCGAGTAAAAAGCGCCGTAAGGCTCTCGTACTCTCTAGGCTGCTTAAACTCGCTCATGTCGATTTTAAAGCCGCTTACGTATTTTTCATTGATAAAGGTTTGCAAAAACCTCGGAAATTTAACCGCCGCTACAAACCCGAATATCCTAGAAATAAGTCCCCTCATACAACTCCTTTTAGTCTTAATAACGAAATCTCGCTAGGCGCCATTACGCGCACCGGCGGCCCCCAAAATCCGGCGCCTCGGCTAACGTAAATTTGCGTATTTTTGTTCGCGCGGTATAGCCCTGCGACGTATTTTTGATCGAGCCTTACTAACAGCGAAAACGGGAAAATCTGCCCGCCGTGCGTGTGTCCGCTCACGACCAGATCCACGGGCGCGCTTTCGTCCATGTATTTTAAAAATTTAGGCTGATGAGCGAGCAAAACGGTAGGCAAATTTACGTCGCGACCGTCCAGAGCCGCGACCAGATCTGGCTCGTACGCTTTAAATCTTAAACCGATAATATCATAAACGCCGGCTAAATTTACCCCGCCCACTCGTGCGTTTTCGTTGCCTAAAATTTTAAAATTAGTAGTCTCGCGGATCGCTTTTATCGTGCCGTCGATGCCGTTATAGTACTCGTGGTTGCCGGGAACGTAAAAGGTGCCGTATTTGCTCTTTAGCTCGTTAAACGGCGCGATAAACTCGGCCAAACGGTGCGGCGGCAGATCCGCGATGTCGCCTACGATCGCGACCGCATCGGCATCAAGCTCGTTTACGCGCCCGGTTACCGCCCGCGCAAAGTCAGCTCCTAAAAAATCGCCCAGATGAATATCCGTTAAAACCGCGATCTTTAGCTCGCCATTTAGCCCCTTTAGCTCGATATCTTGCTCTTTTACTTCGGGTAATTTTACGGCGTTAAAGATACCTCTAAAAAAGTAGCTAAACGCCAAGATAAGTATCGTGACGTCAAGATATAGGCGCAAAAATTTACGCCTGCTCTCGCTAAACGCGCGCTTGGTTACGGGACGGGCGGCAAAGGCTACGACGTTCGTAAAAAGCACGAACGAAAAGATAATAAACGTCAGCGCCAGCATCAGCGAACAGGCGATGCGAAGGCTCGGACCCAAAAAGTTAAACCGCAGCGAAAAAGCCAGCGCGACGCCGCCGATGGTAAGCGTCAGGAAAAACAGCCCAAGCGCCCTTTTATGCGCAGCAAGCGGCCTGAGCGCGGCATCTGCAAAAAGCCCGCGGTACGAAACGTAATTCATAAAAATGATGATCAAAGACGATAGAACATAAAACATTTCGTAAATTTAGCCAAAATTATTAAATATCTAGCTACTCGGGGTAAATTTACGCGGCTTGCGTATGCGTTTTGGGATAAATTTGATTTATAGCGGACGGCTTTGTTTCGGCAAAATTTGGCGACAGCGAGATAAAATTTATCTAAAATTTGAGAGTAAATTTAGCGGCAAAACGGGCTCGAATTTGACCACTCAAGGTAAGTTCGGCTCGCAAATTTGACATCCCCGTAAATTTGACGCAAAAGGAGCCAAATTCGGCTACTCCTGAATTAATTTTATAAATGTCACACCGTTAGATTTTAAAGCGTTTGCATTAATTTTTTCAGAACCGAACTGTAAAATATATCTATTGCCCGAAACCTCGTATAAAGCCATCAAAAAACCATCCAAATCATCACTTTTATTAGACCATGAACAGTCTTGCAAAAATTTACTTTTATTTTCATGAAAGTTAATGGAGTATGAAGGAGGAAAACTACTTCTTAAAAACCATACATCATTCAAATTTATTTTTTTACCGTTATAAGTGATCAAGTGCTTATTTGTCACGTAAAATCCCTCGTGGATAAAATTCATAACCTCGTAATATATCGATACCAACAAAGCGATAATAAAAATTACGCAACATATTTTCATAAATACTCCGAGCTCTAAAAATAAAGCGCATGGAGGCCATATAAATAAGGCGCAAACGATGATCTTCAACACGCAAAAAAATCTAATAGAGCATAAATATTTATATAGCACCACCTCGCCCTCGTCGAGCTTGACGTTTTCAGGCAAATCCGCCAGCTCGTCGTCCAGCGCCTTGCGCGTCAAATTCTGCTCACTCATCGCCCGCATCCTCCGTTCGGACGATGAGGCTCTTTGGCAGACTAAATTTCTCGATCACTTCGCACTCTTTGGCCCTCATCTCGCCCGCGTCACTCTCATGATCGTAGCCTAGCACGTGAAGTAGCCCGTGCGTGAAAAGCAGCGCCGTTTCGTCATCCTCTCCGTGACCCAGCTCGGCGGCTTTGGCGGCGACTAGCTCGGTGTTTATCACGATACAGCCAAGCGGCGCGTGCAGCTGCATCTCAAGCGGGAAACTCAGCACGTCCGTAGTCTCATAAATGCCGCGCTGGCGGACGTTTATCTCCTTCATCTCCTCGGCGTCAACAAAGCTAAGCTCCACCTCACCCGCGGTCAAATAGTCGCAAATTTGATCCAAAATCCTCGGATAATCGTCCTCGCAAAGTATCATTTTTGGCTTTCCTTTAGTAAAATTTGAGTATGATTTTAGCGAAAATTCGGGTTGATTTTAATAAAACTAGCTTTTGTTTGTTAAGAGGGAAGAGGCTTGAATTACGCTCTGCTAGCAGTTGCGAGGCAAAGCCGAAGCAAAAGAGCTCCCTTCCCCCTTAACAATCCCCCAACCCCTACGACGTGAGAGGTGGCGACACGGCTTTGCTGGCGCAAAGCGTCGCAGGTTTTGTAAATTTTGATGGAGGCAAATTTGACATTTTCAAGGTGCGGGTCTCGGTG
>NZ_CALHVN010000064.1 GCF_938039245.1 uncultured Campylobacter sp.
TTGCTTCTACTACCGGCATTAACGTAGATCCTAAAGCTAACGTAACGGGTTCTGTGGGACAGGATAAATTCGAGTTTAACTTTAGAGCCGTAAGTTCGGAATTTGCCGGCGAAACCTACGCCGTAGGCGGAGACCTAGGCGACGGTATGGACGAGTACACGCTAAACGCTACCGTTAGAGCCGATAGTCTTAAAAAAATAGACATGAGCGCTTTAAAAAACGTAGAAAACGGAACTATAAACCTAGGAAGCGCGTTGCTCGGTGCTAACAACAAATCTCTAACCGTAAAAGGTACCGACGGCGATGACGTATTTAATCTAACCGGCGTCCTAGCCAGCGGAACCGGCAGAAAACCAAACGTCCTAACCCTAGACGGCGGTAACGGCGTAAATACCTATAATATAGGCTCTAGCGCCATGGTAAACTATGATGCCAACGATGTAAGCAACTATGTATCTATCGTAAATGTCAAAGATAACGATAAGATTAAGATGGCTGCAAATATAGCTGGCGGCGAGATAAAGAAGGTGTCTATGTACCTAGATAACGAAACCAGCCTTCTAAACGCTATAAATAAATTCCTAAACGCTGCCGATGTGTCCACAGCTGCTAATACTACGTACGCTTTTATGTATAAAAACGATACGTATTTGATCCAAGACGCAAACGGAGGACAAGACGATATTACGGTTAACGATAGCTTAATCAAACTAGCCGGATATCACATCGATAACCTAAATCCATACGTCTCGGGTGCTGAGATAACTATATAAATTTGAGCTAATCGTTATGTCGCCGATTATAATCCGAGGTCAAATTTTTGGCCTCGGTATCAGTCTGATATATACATTTTTTCTGTGAGCGGATTTTTTAAATTTTCTATTTTCCGACTTTTTTATGATATAATTAGCGATAGTATTCTGTAAAGATACCCAAAAAACTCAAGAAAACACTAAAAAAGGAGTCCTTAATGGCAGTAACACAAGCGCAAGTCGCCCAGCTTTATGTGGCATTATTTAACAGAGCGCCCGAGGGTGCGGGCTTTAACGCATGGGTAGCAGCAGGCGCTACCAAAACCGTAGCCCAGATGGCAAACGAAATGCTAGCTTCCCCGGCTACACCGCCTTATTTTGCAAGTATGGGCGTGGACGTAAGCACTGATAGAGGCTATGTAGAGCTTATCTATAAAAATATCCTAGGCAAAGACTATACCCAAGACCCAGACGGCATCAATGCATGGGTTAGACACTTGCAACTAGGAAACTCAAGGGGCGATACGCTAGTAAAATTATTTGAAGTAGCAACCTCGGCTGAGGCTAGAGCGGCTGATCCGGTAGCTGCGCAAACCTTTGCAAACAAAACAGAAGTATCGGCATACATGGCTCAAAAGATCGCTTCTATAGATAGCGACGGCAACGGCGGATATGACTATACTCCGTTTCAAGAGATTATCAGATCTACAAACTCTACGAATTTAGCCGCACAAAAAGCTAGAATCGACGCAATGGCTACCGTTACCACTCACACATTAACTACCGAGGATCAAACCATAACCGGCGGCGAGGGACTAGACGTGTTTAGCGCGGTTTCCAGCTCATATGCAGATAGAAACACTCTAAAAGTAAACGATAAGCTAGACGGCGGCAGAGGTACCGACGCGCTAAACGTTGCGGTAAACGATAGCTTTACAGGCTTCGTAGACGGCTATGCGAAAAATATCGAAATTTTAAACCTAACAAACACTTCCGACTCTCAAAGAATTTTTAATGCCGCTAAGATTGACGGATTAAAATCGGTATCCACTACCGGAACAAACGGTATTCGAATAACCGATCTTGCAAGCATCGTAAATTTAACGGTAAACGGCCAAAAAGATGCAACCAAAATAGGTATTATCTATAATACAAATTTAACTAGCGGCTCTAATGATGTGCAAAATCTAACCCTAAATAACGTGGGCAGAGAGACTGCCGTTGCCGAGGCTACAGCCACCGATAGGCATGTAAAGTCAATGAAGGTCGAATTTAACGGTATCGAAACGCTAAATATAGCTACAAAAGATGCTAAAAGCTATATAAAAGAAGTTCAAAATAAAGCTATAACGGTAAAAGGCGCAGCGGATCTAGATATCGCAACGAAAGATAGGGATATGACCCCTGCTAGTACAGATTTCGTAAAAAGCCTTGACGCCTCTACTATGACCGGAAATTTAACTGCGGATCTAAGCGATTCCCGCAAATATAGCTCTGTAAAAAGCGGTAGCGGCAACGACACTATAGTGGTTGGCGAGCTTACTGTTAATTCTTCCTCTATCGACGCTGGCGCCGGCACCGATACTCTCCAGGTTAGAAGTCTCCAAGGTCTAAAAAAGATGACGTTAAAGGGCGTAGAAAATATCGAGTTATTGGATAAAAACCCTAGCGGCGTAACTAGACTAGACTTGGTCGGACAAAACGATATAGAGACCCTAAAAGTAGGTCAGCTAGACAATGAACTAGTCGTAACTAGCTCAAGTATCAAAACGGTAAATTTAACTAAAAAAGTCAGCCCTTATGCTACGGACGCAGAAGGTAGCGGCGCAGGTAAAGTCCACGTAAACGATACCTCCGTAGAGACCGTAAACTATAAGATAGATAATGCGACTTCGCCTACGGCTATGGCGGGCAAGATTAGATTATCAGAATCTAGAAACGTTACCGTAAATTTAGACGCTTCAGTCATAACGACTGCCGGCTCTACTAACTCAGATAGCATACTAGAGCTACCTAAAGCTAATACCTTAAATCTAAACGTAAACACTACGGTAGATTCAGGTATAAGTCTAGATAACTCGACCTTGCTAAAAACCGTAAACATAGTTAGCGCAAACCCTAATAAATTTACTCTAAAAACCGATACGAATTCTACAAATATTGCTAAACTAAATTTAAAGACTTCTGGAAGCTTTGATCTAGGTAATAACGATACGCTTAAATTTGTCTCCGATATAAACGTAAAAGGAGGTGCGCCTTTAGCGGTAGGTTCTCTCATCGACCTTAAAAATTTAGGTTCTATAAGTTCCGAAAACGGCGTAAGCGTAAAAGTAAACGACCTAACCACTAGTACTCTAGGCGGCGCAACGGTTAAAAATCTTAACATTGGCGATATTACGACAAAAGAAGCCAGCAATGCGGGTGCAAATATTAATCTAAAAAATATCACTAACGGCGTAAAAGTAGGCGTAATAAAAGTCGGCGGCGAAGTGAATTTAGTGGCAAATAACGTAGGATGGCTAGAAATAGGCGGTGACATAACCTCTAAGAAAAGCGGGATTACCTTTGACGTTAGTTCGGTTAGACATGACGTTAAAATAGGCGTCGGCAGCACTCTAACGGCTCAAAACGATATCAATATCACAGCTAAAGATGTTGAAGGCAAGCTTGATATAGGTAAGCTTATAGCCAAAAATATCGTAATCAACGCTACTAATATCAAAAGCATCCATGATAGAACCGCTACGTCTACGACTTTAAAAATAGACGACATAGACCACTCTACTCCTGCTGATAGAGTCGTTGATAGCCTAAAGATCACTCTAAAAGACGTTATAAACAGTGGCGGAACTGGTGCTCAGATCGGTAAAATTGACTTAAAAGCAGGTAGTACCGTTGATATAGATGCCGGAAATACTAGAGGTTTGGTAAAATTTAGTACAGCCAATGAAGTGACGGCCGATAAGGTTTCTATCGACCTAAGCGGTACTATAGGCGCAAACTCTCTAAAGGGCATACAAGCAGACACTATCGTCTATAAAGGCTCTACGCAAACGGCACTCGATGCTACTAGCGGCACAGCCGGACAGATAAGCCTCATAGCTAAACAGGATGCAAATTCTAAAGACTTTAACGCTACAGTTAGCGCTTCTGGGCAAAATGACACGCTAAAAGTAACAGTTGCGACACAAGTAGCTACTGTGGGTAAGGATCTAAAAACCGTTACCGTCTCTGGAGATATGGGCGAAGGTTTGCAGGATAAATATGAATTTAGCGGCACAAACGCGGCAGAGCTTACGAAGATCGACTTTAGCGGCTTAAGAAATGTTGAGTCCGGTACCATCACGACCGTTACGGCAAATACTAAAATCGAAAGTATAAAAGGTACTGCGGGTAATGACGAGATCACGCTGGCAGACGCACAAACCAAAGAAAATATCACTATTGAAACCGGCGAGGGTACAAACAAGGTAACTACTGGAACAGTAACCGCTACCAAGCAAGTCATTACTATAAAAGGCGGCTCGGGTAACGATACCTTTGATGTGAGCGCATCAAAGATAGCTACTGGTGGCGGATTTGACGGAAGTAGCGATAATCTAAAATATGCGGTTATCGAAAATATTAACGTAGGTGATAAGATTAAAATCGCCAACGGCGCCGGATCGACTGTTGCTGATATACAAAAAGTTAATCTAAACCCTAACGGTAATGCATATGCGAATTTCGCTCAGTTTGCCAAAGAAACAGGTTTGTTTAATACGGCTATTACAGATAAGAAAGTATATGCTTTTTCTTACCAAAACGACACGTATCTATTTTATAACAAAGGTGCAGCAGGAGCGACCGGATTTGAAGCGGACGAAAATATAGTAAAACTATCGGGTGTAAACACAGCGAACCTAAACGCTTCGCTAGGAACTGACGGCGAAATTACCATCAACAGCCTCTAATCTCTTTTTTCGGTAGAGCTTGGCTCTACCGATTTTCATACTTTCTTGATTACGGTTTAAAACTCTTTCCCTAATATTTACCTTATACCTCTACTTGGATTTTAATTTCTGCTTTATGTACCAACAAAATTGAAATTTACAACTCAAAGTTTCAGCTATATTTATAGTTTACGCTATTTGTAAATTTGCCTTGGTAAGTTACTCCATATATTTTTAAGTCGTCAAGTAAACTAAATTTAAATTTTAGAAATTTAGCACTTGCGTCGGCTAATATAGCATGCTTTAGCGCAAAAGCAGTAATGAAAATCGCCTATTTAGACGCACGGACTCGTACATCCGTAGTCATAATCCCGTTAATTTTTCAAATCAGGTGGTGAAAGCACGGTGGCCTAAGCTCTAGAAGTATATTTTTAGACGTGAGGGGTTTACGGGCGTTAGATGCAGTTATAGTATCCGCATCTATCCAAATGCCGTTTAAATACGGACGGTAGCAAATTTAACGATAAAGCTCGCAAGATTTCGCAGCTATGACAAACGATCGGCGAAAACATGCTCACAAATCCTGTTTACGGCATTAAGGCTGATGAGTCAAACGAGTTTTTACGTAATCTAAAGTGGCAATATCGCTTTTGGCTACATGAAACTCAAACTTGGGAGTTTGAAACGAGGTAAATTTTAACAGCCGCTTAGGTACCGCAAGAAATATGTCTTTAGGGGGTATTTATTTTTCAGTTTATATAGGTTGGCGCCCTTGTAACCGCTTATTTGATGATCTAGTCTTTGATGCCTACCAGATAAAACGGGCGTTTATTATTCGGGTTGCATCCGCATTTTAAGGCTGCCTGACAATTTTGCTCTTGCGGCGTCGTTAGTAAAGGCGGCTATGGTCTTGCGTCCGACTATAATTACCGAAGCATAAAGCTCGCCGCAAATTTTAAATGCCAAAAGCAAAATCAACTATTTCGCAAAGCGCCGTAAAATATGACATTGCTCGCTCTAGTCGTTTTATTGGCAAGTGCGACCAAGTTAGGTCAAACTACGGTCGCGCGCCGTAGCTATAAAACTGCAAAATAGCGGTTTTGCGCGCGTTTATACCGAGCTTGCCTAAGCAGTCTTATTAGCTTTTGCGGCGCGCCGTTACGGAAATTTTACTCTTAAATCACCGCTCTTATCCTAGCAAGACTTACGGCATGTAGCGGCACGCAAGTCTGATTTAGACTGTTTTGCTTTTTACAGTCTAGGCGATGCTTTGGGTTTTTTAATAAATCCAGCTCTTAGACCATCTGCGCAGCCTTTATAAACTTGTCGCTTGAGCGGTAAAGGCGGCGCTTTACGACGTATTGCTTTGAGCGAGCGTAGCGGACATTTATATAAATGCGACTTGTGAGCATTTTGGCGTACGAAAAATATTTTTTCGCTCCGCCTCTTTAAATTCGCAGGTGGCGGTTTGGTTATAGCCGCAGCGCGTATGGAGGGTACTAGCAGGTAGGAAACGGCGGCAAAACAACAAAGAATAGCTTACTGCAAGCAGTTTGCGCGGCTGGCGCGATAAGACGGCTGCTAAATTTAGGCCTAAATTTGACTGCAAAAACGCGCCTAGCCTCCAGCAAGAAGCCGCACGGTTTGATGTTTTTGCGGATTAAAAAATTTGTCAGGGTGCGCCGAGTCTCGCGTCTAGAGCAAGCCATGCTAAATTTACGCTTGCGCCTAATAATCCTAGCAACCAAAGCCGTAGCTACGGTATTTTAGCGCATTTTATCCACATAAGCGCGCATGATAGCAACCTAAAACTGCGTATTTGCTAAGCTAATTTAGGCGGCGGCTTTGGATATTAGATTGTAGATTTAGTGCCGTTTTCGTAGCCTTAGCGCAAAATTCATTCGGCTTAAATTTGCGTTCAAAAGCGGCAAATTTTCGTGATACGGCGTAGGCGCCGGAGCCTTAGCTTTTTCTTTGGGCGCGCCTATTTGCGCTTAAACGTTAGATAACGGCAAATAACTGGATTAGACAAGGCGCTTTTGCCGTGTTTGAAACAAATTTTGATAAAGGCTTAAATTTGCGAATCCTTCAAATTAAAAACATAAGGATTTTATGGACGCAAATAGCACAAATTTAAGCTATTTGAGACGGTTGCGAGATGACGGCGGGCTATCTTACGTTATAAATTTGCCGAATCCGAAATTTGCCCGTTTACTCGCGTTTAACGCCGCAAAGTACGGCTATAGCCGGTCTGCCTACAGACGACGGCTAGTTATCTTTTTTTGATAAAGGCTTAAATTTGCGAATCCTTCAAATTAAAAACATAAGGATTTTATGGACGCAAATAGCATAAAATTAAGCTATTTGAGACGGTTGCGAGATGGCGGCGGGCTATCTTACGTATAAATTTGCCGAATCCGAAATTTGCCCGTTTGCTCGCGTTTAGCGCCGAAAAGTGCTGCTATAGCCGGTCTACGCAAGGCGCGTAAATTCGTAAAACCCACCTAGTCGCTAGCTAGCATTAGGCGTAGTAACGCCTCTATATCGCCGCTGCAAGAAGTTATCCCGTAGTTTAGCAGCTTTGCCGTATCGCAGACGAGTAGGGCGGGGTCGTTTGTCCTGATAAATTTGGCATCGCTTTGCACGGCGATATCGCGCCCGCTTAAGCGGCGTAAAATTTGTAAAATTTGCTCGATACTATAAGCCTTGCCCGAGCCGATATTAAAAATTTCGCCGTTAGTTTCGAGCTCTAGTAGTTGCGCATATATCCGCACGACGTCGTTTACGTCGTTATATTCGCGCTTTGGCGTTAAATTTCCGAGCTTTATTACGGAAGCTTCGTCTTTAAAATGTCGCACGATTTTTGGAATGAGGAAATTTTCGCTCTGCCCCGCGCCCGTATAGTTAAAGGGACGCGCGATGATAAAAGGAAGTCCGCTTCTAGCGATTTGCTCTTCCATATAAATTTTACTTTGGGCATAGATGCTTTGCGGATTTGGCGCGGAGCTTTCGCTCATAGGCGCGTCGCCTCCGCCGTAGACGCTAGCCGAGCTTGCAAAGATTGCCTTTTCAAATTTAACGGAACCTAGAGCCTCTAGCAAATTTATGGTGCCGATTTCATTTGCGTTTTTTATCTCAGCGGGATCTGCCATAGCAAACGAAACTGCGGCCAGATGGATGATGTAGTCAAATTTGACTCTAAAGGCGGCTTTTATACTGTCTTTGTTAAGCAGATCAAGGCGCTCGTGATGCGGCGCGCTAGGGCTTAAGGCGCCGCCCGATACCTCGTAGCCTAGCCCGCGAAGGTACCGCTCCAAATAGCGACCCGTAAAACCCTCGATCCCAGTAATAAAAACTCGCTTAGAACTCAAATCCCGCCTCGATGCGTCTTAGATCTGATTTTATCATCATATCGCAAAGTCCTTTTAGATCGGTCTTTGCGCTCCAACCGAGCTTTTGCTTGGCTTTTGAGGCGTCGCCTATTAGCAGATCGACCTCGGCTGGTCTAAAAAATGCCGGATTTATCTTTACGATTACGTCGCCTTTATCGTTTAGCCCGACTTCGTTTATACCCTCGCCCTCAAATTTTATCCCGATATCTAGCGCTTCAAAGCTAAGTTTCACAAAATCCCTAACCGTGGTCGTTACTCCGGTAGCTAGTACGAAGGTATCGGGAGCCTTGGCTTGCAGCATCGCGTGCATACCTTCGACATATTCTTTTGCATAGCCCCAGTCGCGTTTTGCGTCTAGGTTGCCAAGTTCTAAAGTCTTAGCCTTTTTCAGAGCGATTTTTGCGGCCGTATTCGTGATTTTTCTCGTGACGAACTCAAGCCCTCTTAGCGGACTTTCGTGATTAAATAAAATGCCGCTTGAAGCGAAAATATCATAGCTTTCTTGATAGTTTACGGTTATAAAATGCGCATAAAGCTTTGCCACTCCGTACGGCGAACGCGGATAAAACGGCGTGGTTTCGTTTTGCGGGACGGCTTGGACTTTGCCAAACATCTCTGATGTGCTGGCTTGATAAAATTTGATGCTTTTATCAACCGTCTTTATCGCCTCTAGTATGTTTAGCGCGCCGATGCCCGTAGCGCTTGCGGTGTGAAACGGCTCTTTAAAACTAACGCCCACGAAGCTTTGAGCGGCTAGGTTGTAAATTTCCTCGGGTCTTATTTCATTAACTACGCTTAGGATGTTAAACGGGTCGGTTAGCTCAAACTCCACCAAATGAAAATTTGGCTCGTTTAAAATGCCTAGCTCGTTTAATCGCCAAAAATTCGGGCTCACCGCTCGCCTGTATCCGCCGTAGACTTCGTATCCTAGGTCGATCAGATATCTAGCCAGGTATGCGCCGTCTTGACCTCCGACGCCCGTGATTATCGCTTTTTTCATTATTATTCTCCGTTTTTTAAATGTCGCATAAAATTTTTATCCGTCGCTACGGCTCTAAATATCCGCAGGTAAAGCCCCGCGATACTGCTCCAGCTGTTTTGGCTTAGCCATTTTGCGCGCTCGTCATAAATTTTAGCGTCTATTTCGCTGTTTTTTACTTTTTCTAGTTGCTCTAAAATGTGCCAATCGTTAAATCCGTCCGTTTTTATCGTGACGTTTTTCATCTCGCTAAAGATCCTTGACGGCGTTACTATAACGTTTTTGCACACGCTTAGCGCTATCCTGGCCGCCCCGCTGGCTCCCTCATCGGTTTGCCCGTAAGGCAGCACGATGACATCGCAGTCGCTTAGCTTTTTATTTACCTCCTCTATCGGCAAAAACTCGGTATTCCACTCCACTTTTTCGTCCAAATTTAGCTTTTCGCAAAGCTTACGGCATCTTTGCAGTTCCGCCTCGCTATCTGCGTTTGCGACGGGGCTAATGATAATTAGCTTCGCGTCCGTATTTTGGCTAAATTTAGCAAAGGCTTGCAGCAGTACGGGTAAATTTTTATGCGCAAAGAGTAGGCCGAAAAATCCTACCTTAAATTTGCCGTCCGTTTCCTTACGTTTGTTTTGCTCGGGCGCCAAATTTTGCGTTCCGTGCGGCACTAGCGTGACGTTATCGGCAAGTCCGAGTAGTCTAAGCGTATTTAGATCGTCGATGCTGTGGACAAACACGCGGTCGAATTCGTAAAGCGTATCGTGCCAGTTTTGCTGAGTTTGGCGCGGGTAGTTTAGGATTTGCTTCGTGGCGTGAAGCGTGATGAAGCAAATTTTGCCCTGTGATTTTAGCGCGGCGACGTCTGATTTTAGCTTTTCGTCTATCTCAAAAAACGTAAAATGATGTTGCAGCCAGATTATATTTGCATCCGTCTCAAGCCCCGATAGTAGTTTTTCTCGCTCTATTTCATAAACTTTTACGCCGTTTTCTTGTGCTAGATTAGGCTCCTTGGTACGCTTTTGCTCGCTCCAAGTGTAAATTTCTAAATTTGCGCCCGCCCGTACCAGCTCGTTCGTTAGGTATTTTGAGTATTCGGCTATGCCGCAAACGGCGTTATACGTCGAAAAGTAGGCGATTTTTAGCTCGCTTGGCTCATTTTTAAAGGATTTTAGATGCGAGATGCTCGAGATGAAATTTAGCGCGTTTTTCTCGCCGAACATCATTTCATCGACTTTGTGTTTTAGCGGTTTTATGTCTGGAGCGCGGTTTTGTAAAATTTGCTCGGATACTTTGATGATTTTTTCGCCCAGATCCTTTACGCTAGGCTCCGCCCAAAACGAATAATTTAGATTAAAATGCGTAACCGCGGGTGCGAATTTATATCCGATAAACTCACAGCTGTCGTCCAAAAACTCGCACTGGCCGCTATAGTCGGTGGAGATAACGGGCTTTTCGTAGTGCACGCCTTCGATCGCGGGCATATTTAGCCCCTCGCCGCGCGTCGGTAGCACGACGATATCGCACTGCTCGTATAGATTTGCCACATCAAGCGCGGTTAAATCTTCGTTTAGTATGACGCGGATTTTGCTTCGGTATTTTTTATCGACTAAAAGCTCGATTTGCTCGGTTACGCTGTTGTGCGGATTAGGGAAGCTTTTTATCGTTAGGCTTAGCTCAAATTTGGCTTTTTTGCAAGCTTCGTTAAAGGCTCGCAGCAGCACGTCCGCACCCTTTCTAGGTAGGCACGAGGAGATGTGGAAAAGCTTTATCTCGCGCTTTTGTTCGCTATTTTCTTGCAAAACGCTTGGCTCGGGCGGCATTTTTAGCGGGATATCGGCTACTTTTACCGGCTTATAGCAACCGTTGTCGATGAGAATTTTTTTGATGAAAAAGGTCGAAACTAAAATGCCTTTATACTTGGAGTTTAAAATTTCTATCGTCCTAGGAGGGATGCGCGACTCCTCCCAGAAAAACACCGCAATCTCAAAGCCGTAGCCCTCCCTAACGTCTTCTATCAGCGGGTAGTGGTGGTAGATCGCGACCTTGTCGTCGCTTCTTTTTGGGTGCGCGTTTTTATCGGGTACTATGCTTCTTAGCGTTTCGTACTCGTCTTTGGTTATTGCGATGTCTTCGATTTTATCGAAGTAGTTCTCGTGGTAGCAGATAACAAAGACGTTTTTTACCTTACCGAGCAGCCTAAATACGATGTTTCTGTTTATCGCGGCTAAACTGTAGTGTCCGCTGATGCTGCCGATGACGGTTAGCTCGCTAAAGTTTTCGTTAAATTTAAGGTTTTTTAGTTCCAAATTTCGCTCGTACTCTCTTGAGTGTCTTAAAGCAAAAACGCTCGGCTCAAAAACGCCCTCTTGCGAGACGTAGATATCGTCTCTAACCTGGCCTTTTAGGCTAAAGATTCTCGCTCTAATAGCCGGAAATTTATTTAAAAATATTTTGAGGTTTTTCTTAAATTTAGGATGGCTATTTGCCGCTCTCTCCGTCAAATTTATACCGAATTTAAGCGCTTTTTTGAGATTTTCTTTGGCTAAATTTTTGCAAAATCTCAAAAATTTATAGACCCAAATAAGCGGCTTTGCGACTCTTTTAAATTTAGCGACGAAAATTTTAAGCTGCTCGATATCGTTTTTGATAACGGGAGCTTCGTTTTCTAGGACATAGACTTTGTGATTTAGCGCGAGATATTTGCCCAGTAGATTTTCTAAATCTTCGTGTAGGCGCGCATTTTCATTTTGCAAATTAGCGATTTGATTTTTGCTCTCCATTAGCTCAAGCGAGCTTTTCCACAGCGCTTCTTTCGTCTCCAAAAAGCCCTTCCAGACGTCGTTTTTTAGCTCGAGCATCTGTGTTTTATTTTCAAATGCCGATACGTCGAATCTATCGGCTAACTCTTCGAAACTATAACCGCTTTTAGCCGCGTTTAAAAACGCTTCGCGCGTTTTCTCGTCGCCGTTTTTAAGCCCCAAAACCGCGTAATCAAGCCCGACGCTGCTCAAAACGTCTCTTAGCGTGACGTTTTGGTTCTCTAAATCCTCGCTAAAGCTCAAATTTGAGTTTAGCCTCATCATAAACGTATTATTAAAGCCCTCAAATTCGCACAGATACTCAAGCAGCATTGGTGGGATAGGCTTAACGTGCGTCACGTCGAGGTAGAAATTTAGCGTGGCGACGCGTAAATTTTCCGGATTTGGCGTTTCTAGTAGCAAGATACCGCCGTCTTTGAGAACTCGGTGCGCCTGCTTGATTAGCTCGCAAAGCTCGCTAAACTCCAAGTGCTCCACAAGCTGAAATGCGCTAACTAGCGCAAGGCTTGAGTCTTCTAGCTCGCTTAAAAACTCTATCGCGCCTTGATTTTTAGCCTCAAGCGCGTTTTTTTCGCACTCTTTTATCATCTCCTCGCTCAAGTCGCAACCGCGAGCGGTAAAGCCGTTTTGCTTTAGAATTTCAAGCCACTCGCCTCTGCCGCAACCAAGATCGGCCGCCGCCGGATTTTCGTAGTTTTGCTTTAAAATTTGCAAAAACGGCTCGTAAGCAAGCAAGCGTTTTTTGATCTCGCTTCTATGGCCTCTAAATTTATCTTCGAAACTTTTATAAAATTTATCCATTTATTCTCTTTATTTCCAAACTCGGTTCAAGATACGCAAGACCGACGAAATCGGGCTTGCTAAAATTTACGACGTTAAAAATGATCGCGTTGTCGCGCCATTCGTAGTTGTTTTGCAGATGGTTGTCGCTATCGTGCAGCGCTATCGTGACCGAAAACGACCCGACGCCCAAATTTGCGTCAAATTCAAAGCTAAAGTCGTATTCTTCGCCTTTTTTGAGATTTTTTAAAGCTTGCTTTAGATGGTAAGTGTTGGTGCCGTAGACGACCTGCGAGAAGCGATTTTTGATCTGATAGCCCAGTACTAGCGACGGCAAATTTTCGTTTGCTTGCACCGTTACTTTTAGTTTGATTTTTTTGCCGACTTCTAAATTTTGTATCTTTTTGCCTGCGGCGTCTAAAATTTCGACGTTTTTTATGCAGGCTTTTTTGTTGCCCGATACGGTTGCGGTTTTGCCGTTTTCTAGGGTTATTTGCGAGATTTGTACGTCTTGTTTTTTTGAGATTAGGGCGTTGTAATAATCAAGTACGGCTTCAGGCTCGCCGTCTTTTAAAATTTGACCTTTTTCTAGCAAGATCACGCGATCGCAGATCGATTTTATCGCGCCGCTATCGTGCGAAACGATGATGAGCGTCGTGCCTAGGCTTTTAAATTCTTTTATCTTATCAAAGCTTTTATGCTGGAAATACACATCACCGACCGATAGCGCCTCGTCGATGATAAGTATATCGGGGCGATTTGCCGTGACGACCGAAAAAGCAAGGCGCATCTGCATGCCGCTACTGTAAATTCGCACGGGATAATCAAAATACTCGCCTATCTCGGCAAAGTCTTCGATATAGGCTATTATTTCGTCGATCTGCTCTTTTGAGTAGCCCATGAGAGAGCAGGACTGATAGGCGTTTTGCCTGCCTGTTAGATCGCCGTGAAAGCCCATGCCTAGCTCTAAGATGGACGAAATTTTAGCCCCGCTCGTTACGCGGCCGCTTGAGGGCTTTAGCGTGCGCGATATGATTTTTAAAAGGGTGCTCTTGCCCGCTCCGTTTTGACCGATTAGCCCGACTACCTCGCCGGCTCCCACGTCAAAGCTTACGTCTTTTAGCACGGTTTTTACGTTTTTTTCTTCTTTATTTTTACTAAACCACGAGGCAAATCGCTTAACGTTGCTCTCGTAGTCCAAGTAAGTTTTGCAGATATTTTGAACGGATAAAATCATAAAACGTCCGCCATCTCTTCTTCGGCTCGTTTGTAAACGAAAAATGCGGCCCCAAGGCTTGCCGCGCCGATAACTGCCGGATAAATCAAAAGCGAAAAATCGGGCGTCTTGTCGTAGATCAAAATATCGTGATAGCCGCTAACGACGCCAACTAGCGGGTTTATGTAGATAAGCTCTTGCAAATTTGACGGTAAAATGCTCGTCATATAAACGATGGGCGTTAGCCAAAATAAAAACTGCAATACGATGGCGATGATCTGGCCTACGTCGCGCATAAAGACGTTTATCACGCCAAAAAACAGCCCAAATCCGACGGCTAGCATCACCGTAACGAGGGAAAAGATCGGCAAAAAGATCAAATTTGCGCCGGCAAAATGTCCCAAAAAAGCAAATACGACTGCTATTGCGGCGAATAAAATTAGATTGTTTATCACTGAGCTTAAAACTACGGTAGCAGGAAGTACGATTTTGGGAAAAGACATTTTTTTGATTATGTTGGCGTTGTCGGTAAAAATGCCGATGCAGCGCGAAAAAATCTCGCTAAAAAGCATCCAGCAAAGCATTCCGCTCATTAGGTAGATAGCGTAGGCGTATTTGCTATCGATGCCGGGCAGCTTGGCCGAGAGTACGGAGGAGAGTATGGTCGCGTAGATGAGCACCTGGGCTAGCGGATGCAGTATCGCCCACGCTACGCCCAGCTTGCTTTTTGCGAATTTGGTTATAAACTCGTTTTTGACCGAATTTACGATAAAAAACCTATACGTATAAATATTTGAAAACAATCTTTCGTCCGATTTAGCTAAATTTGCGTGATTTTAGCAAATAAAGGCTAAAAATAAAAATAAAGCTAAATTTATGATCGAAATTTAATAACTTAGTCTGAAATTTTCCTTTGCTTGACCTATCTCGTTTTTGGTTATGAGTCCTCGTTTTTTTAGCTCGCGGACTAAATTTCTGGAAGCTTTTTTGATGGTTTCTATCTCTGCGTTTAGTCCGCCAGCTACTGAAAATAGCCAGTATTTATGGATTTCTACCCATTCGGCTAGCTTGTTTACCTTTTGCATCGTGGTATCGCTCGGGGCGACTGAGATTTTAGCTAGTTCAAGCTCTTGGAAATATACGGATATGGCCACTATATTTTCGATAAAAGGCTTAAATTTAGGCTTTGAGATAGCGTCTTTTGCTTTATCTATCCTATTTGAAATTTTAACGAGCTTATGAAAGTGTTTTTCGCTTAATTTCCCTTCGTCTCTTAGTTTTGAAATTTCGTCTATTTTCGGTACGACTTCTAAAAACGTCTCTTCGATTATACGTTTGGCTTCGTTTTCAAAGCTTAGCTTTTTTACGAGTACTTTATATGCTTTTAACATATCTTTATTCGCTCTTTTCTCTTTTATCGGCGCGATATTGGGGAGATTTTTTTGTTTTTTGTCTTTGCAAAGCTCTTGCATAGTCTCTAAAAACGGTTTTTCTATGCTGCCTTCTATCCTGGCGCCGCCTTGCGTGCAGTTATACGTCGTTACGTCTTTTTTGCTAGACTGCTCGATATCGGCTTCAAATTGATTCCTAAATTTGTCCCATACGTAAGTCGTGCGAACTTCGCCCTCGCCGCCGTAGGCTTTGACGTATAGATACTCGTCGGCTTGCGCGAACGCGTGCCCGGTGGCGTGAGATTTACCGTCCGGAGCAAAGGCTAGGTCTTGACCGATTAAAACGATATTTTTGTGTTTTAAAACGTAGGCTAGCTGATAGGCTTGATTTGCCGTGGAGTGCCCGATCCCTAGGTAGCCGTAGCCTTTTAGCCCGAACGACGTTTCGTTTTGCTGAGGGCGCATGGTTAGGACTAGGCGGCGAGGTAAGATATTTTTAATCGTTTTTTTATGCGTCAAAGACGCGATGATAAAGTAAGCGTCTTTGTCTATTTTTTTATCTCTTTTTTTAAAAAAACTTGACGTGGCCTCTACGCGTTCTATCGAAGTTACGTAATCAGGCTTTATGCCGTGTTTCATTAATATCGGTAGCGATGCGTCAAGGCTGATGACTGTAACGTACGGAGCAAATTTTTTAAGCGTCTCAAGTTGTTTATCAAGGCTTGGTCCCGTTGAAACGATGACTGCCGTGTCCATTAGTTTATAGCGCTTTTTTATCAAATCGACGTAGGAGTAGTTTGTGAGCATCGCCGTTAAATTTTCTATATTATTCCTCACTCCGATTAGATTGTCGTCTATGCTGTTGCCGTGACCAGCCACCATTTGAGAGATGGCTTTTGCAAAGGATTGGTTTATTTCTGCGTAGTCGTCGCTAAACTGATCGTAAAACGGTGAGTGAATTTGAAGATTGTAAATTTTAGCGTATGCGGTAAATTTGCTATTGCACGCCAGATAATAAAACTGCGTGTAGTTTGCGAACTCGGAGTAAAAAAGAGTTAGCCTTTCGCTGGATAATTCGTCTGAAAGGTCGATCAAATTTAACACCGCATAGATGATTTCGATTTCCGGTTCTACGACGATGATTTTTTGATGCGTTTCGTTTTTTAAAAGCGCTTTATAAAGTATCCCGTTGCCTAGCCCGTAAAAATACATAATCGGATAGCGCTTATATTCGTTCTCGACGGATTCTAGCGTATTTTGGACGTCTTTGACGGGATTTTCGTAGACGTATTTTAAGGTTTTATTGTTGATGATGTTTATATCGATCGGGTCTTTGCCGACAAATACGTCGTAATCCGCCATCTCGTCCATTCCCCAAAGGCGGGCGGCTAAAATTTCGTCTTGCTGAAAAAGGGCTTGCAAGTTTTTTTGAAATATCGGATTGGCGCTTGGTTCAAATGCTTCAGAGCTTTTTTTTGCGTTTTTTTGCTCGTTTTCTTTTTCTTTTACGACTTGAAAATCATCCATAGTCGAATATTCGTTTTGCGGCATTTTGCCTCCTTATTTATATTGCTATTTTATTTTAAAGCTAAATTCGTTCCAAATTTACGCCCGAATTTCGCGCAAACTCGGCCGGAGATTTAGCGTATACGTAGTAAAGCGCGCTTGCCGGCTAGCGCGGTATCAAATCCTTACGATATGCGCTAAATTTACATATCCTCGCTGCTTAATCTATCTCCGAAATTTATATCTCGTTTGGCTGGTTTGCCGATTAGCTCGCGTTTAAATTTAGGATGTAAACCCCAGCCCGGGCGCACGCTTTTTACGTTTTGCTCGCTAAAAATTTCGCCTTTTTTGATATCTGCGCAGGCATAAAGCGAACGGGCGTAGTTGCGGCTGGCGAGCGCTCTTTCGTCTAATTCGTAGACGGCTTTGCCTAGTAGTTTTTCCGCGTCTCTTACGGCGCTTGCCATCTGTTTAAATTCATCCTCGTCCAGACTAAACGCCTCATCCACGCTTCGCACCTCTTTGTTTAGGATAAAATGTTTTTCTACGATGCGAGCGCCCAGACTCACGGCGACTACGGGCGCTACGATACCCAGAGTATGGTCTGAAAAACCGACCTCTACGTCAAATTTACGCTTCATATCGGCGATCGTGAGTAGATTCATCCCCTCAAGCGGAGCGGGGTAGCTAGACGTGCATTTTAAAAGCGCTACGTTTTCGTTGCCGCACTCTTTGCAAATTTGAACCGCGTCTTCGATCTCCCGCAGGGTAGCGATGCCGGTCGAGATGACGACCGGTTTGCCTTTTTTAGCTATGTGCCGGATAAAATCGTAATCGGTTACCTCAAAGCTAGCGATTTTGTAAGCAGGCGGGTCAAAGCGCTCCAAAAAATCGGCATCGTCGTTGCTAAACGGGCTTGAAAAGCAGATTAACCCTTCGTTTGCGGCCGTTTTAAAAAGCGTTTCGTGCCACTCGCGCGGAGTTAAGGCTTTTTGATAAAGGCTATATAAATCATACCCGTCCCACAGTCCGCCGCGTAGCATGAAATCCTCTTTTTTGGAGTTTAGCGTCAGGCTATCGGCCGTGTATGTTTGCAGTTTTACGGCGTCGGCTCCCGCGCGTTTAGCCGCCTTGATAGTTTCGACGGCAAGTTCTAAGCTGCCTGAGTGATTTGCCGAGAGTTCGGCGATTAAAAGGACTTTTTCGTTCGTATCGAAATTTGCTATTTTCATAAATTCGGCTCCGAAATTTTAGTTTGATTTTATCATAAAATTTGCCCCGCTAGGCTATAATCTCCCTAAAAACAAGGAAAAAAATGGACGCCAAAATCATCGCCGTCATCCCCGCTCGCGGCGGCAGCAAAAGAATCCCGCGAAAAAATATAAAGCCTTTTTGCGGCAAACCGATGATCGTTTACAGCATAGAAGCGGCGATTAGGGCGGGGATTTTTGACGAGATTATCGTATCCACAGACGACGAGGAGATAGCGGACGTTGCGAGAAATGCGGGCGCTAGCGTGCCGTTTATACGCCCAAAAGAGTTAAGCGACGATTATACCGCGACGGGCGCCGTCGTAGAGCATGCGATAAAATTTTTGCAAGCAAGAGGCGATAGGATAAAATTCGTCTGTACGATTTACGCTACCGCGCCGCTGATAGACGAATTTTACATTAAACTAGGTCTTGAAAAGCTACGCGCATCAAACGCCAAAAACGCCTTTTCGTGCACTTCTATGCCGTTTCCCATCTGGCGGACGTTTAAGATCGCCAAGGACGGGCGATGCGAGATGTTTTGGAGAGAAAATTTCGCCAAAAGAAGCCAGGATTTAGAGGAGGCTTATCAAGACGCGGGGCAGTTTTACTGGACGAATTTAGACGCGCCTTCGAGCGATGAAATTTTCTTCGGGCGAGATAGCATAGCGATCGTTTTGCCGCGTCACTTGGTGCAGGATATCGATACGCCACAAGACTGGATAAGAGCGGAGTTTTTATACGAAGCGGTGCAAAAATCAAGGGAAAAAGCATGAGAAAAAAACGGCTAGAAATCATAAATTTCGTAAATTTAAGCGACGAGAAGTACCGCAAAATCTTAGAATATAGAAATCAAGAATATGTTAGAACCGTATCAAATTCGCCCGAACCTATCACGGTTAAGCAACACGAAGCCTACCGTGAAGCGCTAAAAAAGCGCGATAAATTTTTCGCGTTTTTGATAACGTGCGACGGCGAGGATTATGCGGTGATAAATTTAAAAAAGCTTGACGACGGGTCGTTTTATCTGGGGTATTATTTGACCGACGAGCTATATAAATTTGAAGGCGGAGGCGTAGCCGTGCATAACTGCATGATGTATATATGCGACCGGCTAAAAATCAAGCTTATATCTTACGATATAAAGCCCGAAAATAGCAGGGTTTTTAGAGTCGGTCAAGGCGGCGAAGATATAGCCGTTAGCAGTAACAGCGAGGCTTTACATCACCTAGTTAGGCTATACGGCTACGACGATGAACGCGTAAAAAATAGCAAATCCGCAAAATTATTTAATAAAATTTATGAGATAAAAGATGGCGATTTTAGCTAAAAATCGGTAATCACCGTATCGCAAAAATCAAATTTGCCAAGACTCGTTACGATAGAGGCGTAGTTTAGCCCCGCGCCAAAACCCGCTAGCATGCATTTATAAATACCGCCGCCCGTCATCTGCTCTTTGGCGTTGTGAGCGATACAAACGGGGATCGTGGAGCTGTTGGAGTTACCGTAAAAAGTAACTACGTTGCTAGGCGCCTTTTGACTTGAAACGCCTAGTTTTTGAGCTAGTTTATCGACCATAAATTTATTCGGCTGATGGAAAAAATAATAATCCAGCTCGTCTTTATCCGCGCCCGCGTAAGCTAGGCTTTGGGCGATATATTTAGGCACGTTTTGCATTACGTATTGAAACACCGCCTGTCCGTCCATATGAATGCGCTGCAAGCAGTCGCGACCTCCGTATTTGGAGCTTGAAAATTTAGCTTTTTCCTCGTTCGTCGGCTTTCTAAAACCCATCGCCGGAAACACCAGCGCATCGTAGTCCTTAGCATCCGTTACGCAGTGGAAAAACGCGTCGTTTTCACCGTTTTCTACGACGGTAATACAAATAGCGTCGCCTGCTAGCGGATAGCTGCTAGTGTCGCTTCTATCGGGATTTTTGCATAAAACGTCGCCCGTTATCAGGGCTACTTTTTTAGCGCCTTCGTTATTTAGCAGCATAAAGGCTTGAAATAATCCGTTAATAAAGCCGGCGCATTGCTGATTTGTATCCATGCAAAAAATTTCCGGGCTTAAATTTAGCTCGCCGGCGATTAGATTAGCGGTTGCCGGCATTAAAAAATCAGGCGTCGTCGTAGCCACTACGAGCGCGGAAATTTCCTCTTTTTTCAGCAGTCCTTTTTCAAAAAGGCGGTTTAGTCCGTAGACCGCCACTTGGGACAAATACGTCTCGTCTTTAAAAAATCTGTGCCTGTCGTAACCCATCGTATTTTTTAGCTTTAAATTTTGCTTCTGCGAGAGCGAGTTAAATTTCATATCGTCTTCGAATTTATACTCCGTCTGCGGAAGCAAAGCCAAAATGCCGCTGATTTTTTTACCGAAAAATTTGGTTTTCATTAGGCTTTTGCGCCGCTTTTAACGATTAAATTTTCTATAGCTTCGATGCTGCCGAAATTTTCGGGCAAGATATCGCCGCCGTCTATTTTTACGCCGAATTTTTCTTCTAAATCCGTAACTAACGTAAGCACGTCAAAGCTATCTAGCATGCCAGATTCGACAAAATTTTCATCGCCCGAGAAGTCGTATTCGGGTCTAATATCTACTAAAATTTCTCTTATTTTTTCTTTCATATCGTCTCTTTATCTAAAATTTCCGCCGTCTATGAAGTAATTTTCGCCTACGATATACCTAGCCGCATCGCTTAGCAAAAATATCGCCATATTCGCCACTTCTTGCGGTTCTAGCAATCTGCATATATCAGACGTCGTGTACGGGTCTTTCTCGTCGTTTTTTAAGTCTCTAAAAATTTGCGTATCTTTTACCATTTGAGTTAATACGCCGCCGACTATGACCGTGTTTATACGCATTTTCCTTTTTACCAATTCCAAAGACAGCGGCTTGGCGATAGCGTCTAGCGAGGCCTTGCTGATGATATAAGCAATTTGTCCTTTTAAAAACATTTTCGTTACAATAGACGAAAAAAATACCACGGACGCGCCGTCGTCGGAGTTTTGTTTTTTGGATAACTGCTTTACTATTTCAAGCCCCGAAAAGGCGTTTATTTTAAAAATTTTTTCATTCGTCGCGTGGTCTAGCAGTTTAAACGGATATATGGACGGCACTCCGGCAGCGTGGACGCATCCGTTAAATTTAACCCCGTCGAATTTAACGCAGTCTGAAACTAACCCTGCGATCCCGTCTATATCTTGTAAATCGTAAGCAAAAATTTTATGTTTGGCCGGCTCTTTCATCATAGATAGCGTCTGTTTTAGCCTAGCCTCGTCTCTGGCTATTAGCGCTACGCTAGCGCCCAGTTCGCTAAGCCTGACGGCTATTTGCCTACCGATGCCAGAGCTTGCTCCCGTTACTAAAATTTTTTTATCTTTGAAATTTATCATACCAGATAGCCTCTGACGTCAAAATGCCTGCCGTAAACGCCGCTTGAACTCTCGCTTAGCAAAAATGCGATCTGTTTGGCTAAAATTTCGGGATCGATCGCGCCCGTTTGCATCATTGCGACTAGTTCTCGCTCCCTTTGGCTGGGCTCTTTATCGCTTTGCACGACGGCGGGGCGGATGGAGTTTATCCTGATGCCTTTGGAGTATATCTCTTTTGCGATTGCGGGTATAGCGTTATCCATCGCCGCTTTTGACGCGCCGTAGGCTATTTGCCCCTTGTCCGCTCCTAGCGACGCGTAGTTTGAGACGGCTACTATGCTGCTTTTTGCGTTATAAATTCCTTCGCCGGCAAAAACCCTAACGGCCTGGATAAACGCGAAGAAATTTTCCGTCATAACGTCTTGCAAAAGCTCTAGCGAAGTATCCGCCAAAGACGCGGTTAAATTTTTATCTACGGCGTAAACCAGTCCGTCAAGCTTTAAGCCGTCGAAATTTACGACGTCTCGTATAAAATTTTCGATTTTTTCTACACGGCTAGCGTCAAAGGCTATCGCGCGACCGTCGCTTAAATTTAACGAAACCTTGTCCAAAGCGCGCTCGTCCTTGTCGCTTACGACGATTTTAGCGCCCGACTCGCTTAAAATTTTAGCCGCCGCGCCGCCTATGACGCCGCAGCCCATTATTAGTATTTTTTTATTTTTTAGATTTAGCATTAGCTTCTAGTACTTTTGATCTGCCCTCGTCCCACGTGATATCGGTTTGGATGATAGGCAAAATATCTTTTGGACTTATATAGGCATCCGCCACACCCAGCGATAGCCCTATGCCAAAGCCCGACATTATGACTTTAACGCTCTCGTCGCCGTCCTTGTCGCCGTAGTAGTCGCACATGGCGTTTGGTACGCTAGCCGATGAGGTGTTGGCGTATCTTTCAAGGCTTAGGCGCGACTTGTCTTGCATTTTTATTTTTTTAGCTATCGTATCTAGCATAGACTTGTTTGCTTGATGAAGCAGTACCGAGTCGTACTCCTCCGCAGAGGCCTGAAATTTTTCAAAAAACGCCTTAAACAGCTTCGGAACTTTGGTTATACTAAAAGAAACTACAGCTAGCCCGTCCATATGCAAAGACATATCAAACTGCGGATGCCCGGCGTATGCGTATCTTGACCCATGGCAAGCTCCGATAGCTTTAAACCCGTCTCCCATAGATTGCAGGGCAAATCTAAGCCCTTCGTTTCCTTCGTCGTATTCGATTATCGTCGCGCTCCCGCAGTCCCCGAAAAGAAGGTCGTTTAAGTCGCCGAATATATTAGCCGTACCGCCGTTTATTCCGAATATGCTAGGTTCGGTTACGTCGCCTACCAATAAAAGAACCTTTTTTAGGTATCCGCTTTGCAGCATCGATGCGGCCGTATGCAAGCCGAAAATATAACCAGAACAACCCAAATTTATATCGTAGGCTATGCACTCCTGAGATAGGCCCAGTCTATATTGCAGCGTTATCGCCGTAGCGGGTACGTTATAATCGGGACTTTGCGTTACTAAAATGACCGCGTCTATTTCGTCTCTTGAAATGTTTTTTTTCTTGATTATCTCCTCTGCCGCGGCAAAGCACAGGTCGGAGGTGATAGTCTTGTTGTTTTTGCTATAAAATTTTTGCCTAATGCCGGTATCTTTTACGAATCTTTCCACGCTTTCTTTGTCAAATTTTTTATAAAAATCTTCAAGCGCGAGTTTATCTTCCGGTACGGCGCAACAAACCGCCGAAATTTTTACGTTTTTAATGTGATCAAACGCCATTATTTCATACTATCTAATATATCTTGGATCGTTTTGAAATTTCTTATATCGTTAGGATTTGCCGTCACGCCGAAGTGCTCGTCCATCATAACGACGTAAGAGATAGCCGCGAGCGAATCCCACTCTTCAAGCTCCTCAAGCTTGGTTTCTGGAGTAAAATCGCTTACTTCAAGCTCTAAAAGCTCGGCTATTAGGGCCATTTTTTCGTTTGTATCCATCTTAAATCCTCCTTAAAATTTTAGCTTGATTTTAACTAAAATACAATAAAATCAAGCTAAAATTTTAATCATCTCAAATAAGGTAAAAAATGCAAAAAAATATGCTGTCCTACTTGCAAAATTCGGCCTTAAGGTTTCCTCTTAAAACGGCGATACGAGATGAAGACGAGAGCGTGAATTTTAGCGAGCTAAATTCGCAGGCTAAGGCGATAGCCGCGCATTTTCAGAGCTTAAATATAACTAAAAACAGGCCCGTGGGCGTACTTTTGCCAAAAAGCGTGAAAGCTATAAAATGCTTTTTGGGGACGCTTTATAACGGCTGCTTTTACGTGCCCCTAGACGTCAAAAATCCCGCGTCTAGGCTTGAAGCCATCATCAAAAATTTAAACCTCGAATTTATCGTTACAGATGCGAAGCATGCTCAAATTTTAAAAAATTCGGGCGTAAATTTAATCATCTTTGACGAGATAAATTTAAAAGGCGAGGATAAATTCGATCGGGCGAATTACGAAAATACGATCGATACCGACCCGCTTTATATCATAAATACTTCGGGCTCCACCGGTACGCCAAAGGGCGTAGCAATCTCGCACAAAAGCGCTATAAATTACATCGAGTGGGCGTGCGAGACGTTTAGTTTTAAAGACGATTTAAAAATCGCGAGCCAAGCTCCTTTTATTTTCGACAACTCCGTGCTTGATATTTATCTGACGCTAAAAACGGGTTCTACGCTGTTTTTGATACCGCAAGAGCTTTTTACGTTTCCGATTAAAGTAGTGGAATATTTGGAAAAAAACGAGATAAATTTTATATTTTGGGTGCCTTCCGTCATGGCGAATATCGCTGCGCTGGATTTGCTAAGAGGGGTAAATTTAAGCCTTGAATTTATAATTTTCGCAGGCGAAGTCATGCCCGTAAAAACGATGAATTATTTTAAATCTCGTTTTAAAAACGCCGTTTTGGCAAATTTGTACGGACCGACGGAAACGACCGTCGATTGCGCGTATTACGTCGTCGATCGCGATTTTAGCGACGAGGAGAGTTTGCCCATAGGCTATCCTTGTAAAAATACCGACGTCTTTTTGCTAGATGAAAACGACGCGCTAGTAACCGCGCGAAATACGCTAGGCGAGCTTTGCGTGCGCGGCGCCTCGCTAGCTCTTGGATACTACAACGACCCGGTTAAAACCGCTAGCGCTTTTACGCAAAATCCACTAAATCCCGCATATCCCGAGCGAATCTACCGCACGGGCGATCTAGCCTACTATAACGAGCGCGGCGAACTAATGTATAAAGGCCGCAAGGACTTTCAGATCAAGCACATGGGGTACCGTATAGAGCTGGGCGAGATAGAGACGGCCGCCTTGTCTCTTGGCGGCGTAGATAGCGCGTGCGCGCTGTATGATGGGGCTATCGTGCTAATTTATACTTCGCAAACCGCTGCTTCGCAAAGAGAAATTCTGCTAAATTTAGGCAAAATTTTGCCTAAATATATGCTGCCGACGCGCTTTGTAATGCTTGATGAGATGCCGCTAAACGTAAACGGCAAGATAGATAGAAACAAACTAAAAGAGCTAATAAAGGATCAAAAATGAAAATAAAAGACGGCGACTTTAAAGAACTCGTAGATACGCTTTTTGCAACGCAAGAGGGCGAATTTAACCATATCTACGAACAAGAAAAGATAGAGCGGTTTAAGATGCTTTGTAAAGATAAAAAGTTAATTATTTTAGGTACGGGCTATTATCTAAAAGTATTGCCTAAATTTTTAAAATTAACCTACGGCGTAGATATTTACGGCGTATACGACTGGGTAGCCGAAAGGGATAGCGGCGAGGGGATATTTGCAAACTGCAAAGACTACGATTATCTAGACTTGCAAAAGTATAATAAATATAAAGACAAGGCTAAATTTATATCAAAAGAGGAATTTTACTCAGATCCGGCAAATACGGTCGTTTTTATAAATAGCGAGTCTTTTTTATATATGCCTTTTTTCCTTTACTATAACGGATTTAAGCATTATTATAGTATGAGATGCTTGGGTAAAAATTTATTGTCCCAGAGCGTGCTAAATAAAAAGGCTACCGAATTTGCGATGTATGACGTCAACGAACTAAACCACGCCTTTACGACGCCCGAAATTTCTCGCATAGTTACGCTTTATAATCTCCTTAGCGACGAGAAATCAAAAGAGGTTTATAAGGCGGTTTTAAAATTTAAACTCACCGAGGACTATACTTATTTGATAAACGTAAAAGACGACGTTAAAAAGCAGTATTTTGACGAAGTAGTGAAATTTAGCGACGAAGAGGTTTTTGTAGACTGCGGCGGATATACGGGAGATACGATAGAAGCGTTTTTAAAAGCCGTGGATAATAAATTTAAGCATATTTATAGCTTTGAGCCCGATGAGCGAAATTTTAAAATTTTAACTAAATACGTAGAAGGCCTTGAACAAAAAGATAAGATTAAAGCTATAAAGGCGGGAGTTTATTATAAAAGCAGCGTATTTTACCTACAAGGCGAAGAGATGGCGATAGCATGCACCAACGAAGCCACCGATAGAAAGGTGGAGGTATGCGCCATAGACGACGTAGTCAAATTTGCGCCGACTTATATAAAAATGGATATAGAGACATTCGAGACGTACGCATTGCTAGGCGCGATGGAGAGTATCGTCAAATATAAGCCTAAGCTTGCCATAAGCATATATCATAAATTCGACGACCTTTGGAATATACCGCTACTCTTAAAGCAGTGGGTTAGCGAGTATGATTTGTATATCAGGCACTACGAATGCTATCAAGCCGAGACCGTGGTGTACGCCATACCGAAGGATCAAAAATGAAAATAAAAGACGGCGACTTTAAAGAGCTCGTAGACGCGCTTTTTGCCACGCAAGAGGGCGAATTTAACCATATCTACGAACAAGAAAAGATAGAGCGGTTTAAGATGCTTTGTAAAGATAAAAAGTTAATTATTTTAGGTACGGGCTATTATCTAAAAGTATTGCCTAAATTTTTAAAACTAACCTACGGAGTGGATATTTACGGCGTATACGACTGGGTAACCCAAAGAGATAGCGGCGAGGGGATATTTGCAAACTGCAAAGACTACGATTACCTAGACTTGCAAAAATACGATAAATTTAAAGCAAATTTGATCTCGAAAGAGGAATTTTACGCAGACCCGGCAAATACGGTCGTTTTTATAAACGCCGAAATTTTCGCTCAGCTTCCGCATTTGCTCTACGATAACGGCTTTACGCATATTTATAGTATGCGAAGTCTTGCGAAAAATTTTATAAGCGATAGCTTTTTCGATAAAAAGCAAACCGGCTTTGAAGAATACGACTTTAACGAGCTAAACCACGTCTTTACGACGCCCGAAATTTCGCGCATAGTTACTCTCTACGGCTTGCTTAACGACGAGAAGTCAAGGCGCGTTTTTAAAGCCGCTTTGAAATTTAAACTCACCGAGGACTATACTTATCTTTTAGAGGTTAAGGACGACGTTAAAAAGCAGTATTTTGACGAAGTAGTGAAATTTAGCGACGAAGAGGTTTTTGTAGACTGCGGCGGATATACGGGAGATACGATAGAAGCGTTTTTAAAAGCCGTGGATAATAAATTTAAGCATATTTATAGCTTTGAGCCCGACGAGCGAAATTTTAAAATTTTAAGCGAATTCGTAAGCAAACTACCGCAAGAAATAAAAGAGAAAATCACTCCGATAAAAGCCGGCGTCCATCACGAAAATGCGACTTTTTATATGCAAGGCGAGGGTTTGGGAGCGACTTTAAGCGCTGAGATTTCGGAGCAAAAGATCGACGTAGCCGCGATTAGCGACGCTATAAACCATATCCCGACCTTTATCAAAATGGACGTGCAGACGTTTGAAACGTACGCGTTGCTAGGTGCGATGGATGATATAATAAGCCATAAACCAAAGCTTGCCATTTGCATTTATCATAAATTTAGCGACTTATGGGATATACCGCTGCTTTTAAAGCTATGGATACCGGACTGCAAGCTTTTTATGCGCCACTACGAATGCACGCAGGAAGAAACGGTGATTTACGCCTTGCCCGAAGCAAAGTAAATTTAGCGAGGCAGCGCGGCGTCGTTTAAAATTCTAGCTAGGCAAACGCCAAATTTGCTTAGCTTTTCGTTCTTATTTTCTTAAATCTTTGCGTAAATTCGGTCTTTTGCACGACGTTTACTTTAACGGGGATTTTAAAATTATCTAGTTTATCTTTGCAAAATTTTCTAACTAAAATTTTGATACCGTTCGCATCGACGCCCGACTTTAAAACCACGTCGCAGCAGACGCTTTGATTCGTGATGGCGTTTTTTTCCGCATAAACTAGGCAGTCTTGTATCTCTTTCATCTCAAGCAGCACCGACTCCACCTCGCACGGAAGCACCTTTTGTCCGCCTACGTTTATGATCTCTTTGCTTCTGCCGATGATTTTTATAAAGCCGTCCTCGCTTTGCTGCGCTAAATCGCCGGTTTTAAACCAGCCGTCATCGGTAAAGCTATCCATTTCCGCATTTAGATAGCCTAAAATTCGCGTTTTGCTTTTTAGCCACAGCTCGCCGTCTACGATTTTATACTCCAAATTTTCATCGTCTATTTTCATAAAGGTAGAATCGGACGATTTTGACGACGTGGACGCGATGCCAGTCTCGCTGGTGCCGAAAGTCTGCAAAAATTTAACTTTGGCAAACGCCGATTTTAGCCTATTTAAAAGCCCTTCCGGCATAGTCTCCGTGCCGTAGGTTATCATCCTTAGCGAGCTTAGATCGTATTTTTCGTAAGATTTGCCGATAAGAATCAGATTTAAAAACGTAGGGCTTGCGGGCAAAACGGCTATTTTATACTCGTTAATTAGCTTGCAGACGTCATCGGCGTTTCTGTTTTGAGGGATTATCATCGTAGCGCCCGTTGATAAGATATTTAACATCGTATTTATGCCGCCGATATGATCAAACATCAAAAAAACGAGCATATTCATCCGCTTTTGCTTTTTATTTTTATAAAGGTCTATTAGCGCGTCTAAATCGTGTATCATCGCCTTTGGCTTACCCGTGCTACCGCTTGAAAATAGCGTGAGGCCGGCTCGTCCGCTCTTTTTTAAATTCGATAAAATTTGATGCGTTCCGCCAGGATTTAGCTCTTTTACGTTCAACCCTTGGCCGCAAATTTCGATCGCTTTATCGCAAAAAGACTCTTTTAGTTTTAAATTTATCTCTTCTTGCGCGTTTGAGATTATGGGCGCGATTATGTTTTTATTTTCGTAAAGAGCAAAAAAAAGCGCGACGCTCTCAAACGAATAATCGCTCAAAATCGCGACTACTTCGCCGCTTTTGATCTCGTTTTTTATAAAATTTAGCGTCTCTTTTATTTTTAGATAAAGTTCTGCGTAGCTATATTTTTTGTCTTTATGGATTATCGCCGTTTGGCTGCCGTCTTTAAATTTCTCGATCATCTCTCGCATCAGTTATGAACTCCGCCTAAATATAAAATTTGCCCCGTGATAAAGTCGCTTTTTTCGTCGATAAAAAAATCGATCGCATTTTTTATATCGCCGAAATTTCCGAATCTCTTTATTGCTTGTCTTTCAAGAAGCGCATTTATCTTGTCCTGCGGCACGGCCTTTATTAGGTCGGTTTTTATCGGCGTAGGGCCTAGCGCGTTTACGGTTATGTTAAATGGCGCTAGCTCTTTTGACAGCGTTTGGGTTAAATTTTCTATCGCGCTTTTGCTGGCGGCGTAGATCGCCTCTCCTTCTAGTCTTAGCGCGCTTGCGACGGTGGTATAATTTACGATACGGCCGTATTTTTGCTTCATCATGACTTTGCCGACTTCTCTACTAAATAAAAACGTACCGAAAAAATTCGTTTCAAATACCTTTTTTACGCTATCAAAGGGCGTGGTTAAAAAATGATTCATAGAGGCGATGCCGGCATTGTTTATCAGCGCGTCTATCCCGCCGAATTCTCGTTTAACCTCTTTTATCATCGCTACGACAGCGATTTCGTCGCTTACGTCTAGGCTAAAATGTCTGTAATTTTCGTGCGCGATTTTGCTTTGGCTCCTAGCGCAGCCCGCGACTAAATAGCCCTCTCGTAAATACCGCTCGCAAAGCTCTTTTCCGATGCCTTTTGAGGTGCCCGTTACGATTATCGCCTTAGCCATTTTGTTCTTCTAAAAGATTTTGAATATAATTAGCCAGCGTCTCCACGCTTCTAAACGGCGAGGTTTTTTGACTCATCGCTCTTTCGTCGGCCAGTACGATGCTTTTGCCGAAATTTTGATAAATTTTATCCTCCAAATCGCTCACTATATAGACGAGCCCCAGACTATCTAGCGCGCTAGACGAGCCGTAAAGCCTAGTATCTATCGTCGGGTTTTGCAGCTCTTTGCTTTGTAGCTCTTGGTTGTATTCTTTGAGCGAATCGATGATTAAAGTTCGTATGGTTTGCAAATTCATTCGTCGTCCTTTATAAAGATATAGTTTTTTAGGCCGTCTGGTTTATATCCTAGCGCGGAATTTAGCCTAACGGCTTCTTTGTTCTCGTCGTTTATCCAGGTGTAAAAAGTCTGAGCCTCTTGCATTTGCTTTGGAGCCGAGGCTAGCGCAAAGCCGATAAGGCCGTTTTGAAACTCTTTTTTTACGCAATTTAGCCTAAAATAGCAAATTTTTTCTTTTATTTCAAATATCGCCGCTCCGGCTATCGCGCGCTCTTGCTTGATAACAAAAACTAGGCCCTTTGCGATTAGTTCAGATAGCTCTTCAAAACTCGGTAAATAATCGCTAAGCGGATCAAAAGTCTCGCTAATTAGCTCAAAAATTTCGCTTGCGTCGCTTAAATCCGCCGGTAAAACGTTGTTAAAGCTTCTGTTTTTTTTAACGGATCTATAACGAGAGTAAATTTTATACGGCTTAAATTTTACGCCTTTTAAAAAATCGCTCGAAATGGCGTTTTTCGAGACGATTTCGGCTACGACGGGCTCGTTTATCAGCCTAAAAAACTCGTCTAAATTCGCTAAATTTTCAAGCTTATCGACCAAATAGTAAAATTTATAAAATCCGCCTTGCTTTACGAGTAAAAAACAGCACTCTGCGCGTACTAAAATTTTAGCGTTTTTTAGCGCTTCGTTAAATTCGCCGAAATTCACGAAAAAATTCGTAAATTTCGGACGATTTTTAAAAATTTCCGTCGCTTTTTGGCGCGCGTTTAGTTTGTCGCCTAGGATAAAGCTCTCGCCGTGTCCGGGGCAAACGCGCAAAAACGGATCTAGCGAGCGAAAGTACGGCATAGAAATTTTCTCGTATGCGGCTTTTGCCTTCGCGCCGCCTAGAAACGACGTATCTACGGCCTCAAATAAGCTATCGCCCGAAAACAGCAGCCCTCCTAGCTTCACGCAGCAGCTGCCCTCGGAGTGTCCCGGCGTATGAACGAACGTAAGCGTATGCCCCAGCCACGAAAGCTCGTAATTTTCGTCAAATTCGGTATCGGCCTTTTGCGCGCTAAATTCCGGCATTTCGCGCGTTTTTTTAATCTTCATAACGTCGTAAATCATATCGCTAAATCTCGATAAATTTTTGCTCGGATTTGCGATATTTTCGCTTGCTTTGCGTTGCGCGATTACTTTGGCGCCGTAGCGGCTTTTTAGCTCGTTTAGCGCTAAGACGTGATCAAAATGCTCGTGCGTGATAACGATAAAATCAAGCTTCTTGCCGCGTAAAGCGTCCGTAATCTGCGTAAAGTCGGCCGGATCTATGACGATAGCGCGCTCGCCGCAGGTTATTACGTAGGAGTTAGCGCCCAGATCGCCGCCTTTGCAAATTTTTAATTCAACTTCGTTCATTTTCAAATCCGTCTAAAATTTTCGCTATTTTCGCTAGCGCGTCGCCGCTTATTTTGAGGTAGGCGTTTTCGCAAATTTCATTTACGCTTGCTAAATTTAAATTTAATAAATTTTCGTAGGCGTCTTTAATATCGCCTAAATTATTTATCATTTTGAGCTTTGCAAAACTTCTTACTACGTAGGCTAGATAGCTCCACTCTACGCCGCAAACGGGCGTACCTAGCGTCATCGCCTCGTATGCGCTCATACCGCCTAACGTGACTAATGCGTCGTGATTTAAGATTAAATCTATCAAATTTGCGGGGCTATCGATAAAGCTTAAATTCGGTTTTTGAACGCTTTTTATCCTCGCCTTTCGCTCATCGCTCATCGCAGGCCCCAAAACTAGCGTATAAAGGCGACCGTCGTTTGCGATTATGTTTGCAAAATACTCGCTAAACGTCGCGGGATCGGCGCCTCCGAAAGATAGCAAGATATTTTTTAGCCGCGTCTTGGGCGTAAATTTAGCGCGCCTTTTTACTACGTCGCTACCCACGATGTAGTAGCCAAACGAACGAAAAACCTCAAAATTTCCGCTTGCGGCGGGGTAGTCAAACTCGTCCATTATAAATAGCGCGTCCGGCTCAAAGCCGTATTCTAAGGTATTAAAACTTACGATTTTGCGCGCGCCAGCGTTTCGCGCGATATCGCTTAAATTTTTATCCGCATCGAGCAAATCGTTAATATAAATTTGCGGTTTTAGTCGGCAAATCAGCTCCTTTGAATGCTCCAAATTTTCGCTTCTAATCGCGTTTTGGCTAAATCTGGAAAATAGCTTCTCGTCGCACTCGAAAATCGCTTTTACGTCGCGGTTTGGAGCTAGAAATTTTACTAGTTCGTAGCACCTTGCGAGGTTGCCGATACCGATTTTTTCGTTGCCGCGGGCGTGGAGCAGGATCAAACTCTACAACCTTGCGGAGCGTCAAAGCTCTTTAAAACCTCAAAAAGCGCGTCCGCGACGAAATTTGCGTCCTCTAAACTCATGCACTGATGGCACGGGATGCTAAGCTCGGCGGCGTAAAAATCCTCGGCGCTAGGCACCGAGATATCGCCGTAGCGCTCGCGGTAAAAGCTAAATTTATAAGTCGGTTTATAGTGCACCTGCACGCCGATGCCGCGCGCGTGAAGGGCGGCAAATATGTCCTCTTTGGCGCACCAAAACTGGCGAAATAGCAAGATAGGGTAGAGGTGGCGCGAACTAACGACGTCGTCTGGTAGCTCGATCACGCTAAAATACGGGTTTTTCTCAAATTTTTCGTCGTAAAATTTAGCGATTTTCTCGCGCGCCGCGATAGTTTCGTCTAGCCTTTTTAGCTGATTTAGCCCTAGCGCGCAGGCGACGTCGGGCAAGCGGTAGTTGTATCCGAGCAAGCTCATATCGCTGTCCCAGAGGCGTTTTTTGGCTATGCCGTGCGAGCGGTAAAGGCGTGCTAGGCGCGCGATCTCGTCGTAGTTAGTCGCTAGCGCGCCGCCCTCAAAGGTTGTTAGCGGCTTAACCGGGTGAAAGCTAAAAATACTAACGTCCGCTTTTGCGCCGACTTTGACGCCGCCTTGTGAGCTGCCCAGCGCGTGCGAAGCGTCGTCAAGCACCTTTATGCCGCGCTCGCGGGCTAGTTTTAAGATAGCGCCCAAATTTACGGGATTGCCGCCGAAATCAACCGCGGTTATGACTTTGGTTTTAGACGTGATGAGGCTTTCAAGCGCGTTTTCGTCGATATTTCCGTCAAATTTAACGGGCGCGAATTTAACCTCCGCTCCCGCCATTAGCGCCGCATTTGCCGTCGCCGCAAACGTGATGGGCGTCGTTACGACCTCGTCGCCTTCTCGCACCCCAAGCGCTAGATACGCCACGTGTAGCGCAGACGTCGCCGAGTTCATCGCTACGACGTGCTTTACGCCGACGTACCGGGCGATCGCTTCTTCAAATTCTCCGACCTTGTCGCCGCCCGTTAGGATGTCGTCTTTTAGAGCGCTCACGACGGCGGCGATGTCGGAGTCGGTGATTTGTTGTCTGCTGTAAGGTATCATTTTTATCCTTTTTCGGCTTATCTTTATTGCGGCTTGTCTTTTTGGTTTATACTTCGTTAGAAATTTCGCCGAAGCTCGGTTACATACTATATGTATGCGCCCTCGCTCGGCTTATTTCTGCCTCGTCTAAACGCAAAAATACTTCGCCTCGTTTTTCTAAAATTTAAAGGCTTCGGCTCAAATTTTATAAATTTCGGCCAAATTATTTACTAGCCTCGATCATCTCTAAAAGTCCGTCTTTACCGAGCCAAATTTTATTTTTATCCGAGCTGTACTCGAAATTTTCCTCCACGAGACGCCCTTTTTCACCTAGCGCGTTTATGCTAAAATCATCGTCCTTGCTCGTAAATTTGATCGACGGGCTGATTACATAGTGGTCGTCAAACTCGTACGTTAGGTGCGCGTCGTCCTTGCCGACCATGACCTCGTGCATCTTTTCGCCCGGGCGGATGCCGATTATTTTTACGCCAAGTTGCGGCGCCATGGAGCGAGCAAGCTCTATCATCGTCATCGACGGGATTTTGGGGATGAAAATTTCGCCGCCTTTCATGCGCTCGAAGTTTTTAAGTACGAAATTCACGCCCTGTTCTAGCGTGATCCAAAACCGCGTCATATCCGCGTGCGTGATCGGCAGCTCCTTCGCGCCTTCCGCGATTAGCTTCTTAAACAGCGGTACGACCGAGCCGCGAGAGCCCACGACGTTGCCGTAGCGAACGACGCTAAATCGCGTTTTTTTGCTACCCGCGATGTTGTTTGCCGCGACGAATAGCTTATCGCTGGCAAGCTTGGTCGCGCCGTACAAATTTACGGGGTTGCACGCCTTGTCGGTCGAGAGCGCGATGACCTTGCTCACGCCGCACTCAAGCGCTGCGTCGATGACGTTTTGCGCGCCGTTAACATTGGTTTTTATGCACTCCATCGGGTTGTATTCCGCGATAGGCACGTGCTTCATGGCTGCTGCGTGGATGACGTAGTCGATGCCGTTCATCGCAGTCATCAGGCGTTTTTCGTCGCGTACGTCGCCGATGAAAAATCGCATCGCGGGGTCTTTAAAAACCTGCGCCATCTCGTACTGTTTGAGCTCGTCGCGAGAGTAGATAACTAGCCTTTTTGGTTTAAATTTGGAGAGTAAAATTTCGGTGTATTTTTTGCCGAATGAACCGGTGCCGCCGGTGATGAGGATGGATTTTCCGTTAAACATATATTTTCCTTAATTACGGCTTTATCTTTTTGACAGCTCGTCTTTTTGGTTTATACTTCGCTTTGCTTTCCTTGCGGTCGCAATTGCAAGCAGAAGGATTAAAATTTCACTCGGTCACTACCGACGAGGTAGCTTCCGTCGTAAAATTTTAATCCGTCTCGTCTAAACGCAAAACCAGTTCGCCGTTTATTTAAATTTTATTCAGTCGGAGCAAAAACCGTGCCTTATCAAATTTCGCTCGGCGAATTTAACCTGGGACGCGGTATTTTTCGCTTTTACTTCAAAATCCTAGGCAGGGTTATGCCTTCTTGCGCCTGATACTTGCCCTTTTTGTCCGCGTATGTCACTTCGCACGGTTCGTCGCCCTCGATAAATAGCACCTGCGCGATGCCTTCGTTCGCGTAAATTTTAGCCGGTAGCGGCGTCGTATTTGATATCTCGATCGTGATGTGCCCCTTAAATCCGGGCTCAAAAGGCGTGACGTTTACGATGATCCCGCAGCGAGCGTAGGTGCTTTTGCCTAGGCAGATGGCTAGCACGTTATCTGGCATGTTAAAATACTCGATCGTGCGCGCTAGAGCGAATGAATTTGGCGGAACGATGCAGACGCCACCTTTAAAGTCAACCACGTTTTTCTCGTCGAAATTTTTCGGATCGACTACGGTACCGCCGATATTCGTAAAGATTTTAAACTCGTCGCCCACGCGGATATCGTAGCCGTAGCTAGACACTCCGTAGCTAACCACGCCACGTCCGACCTGCTCCTCGGCAAACGGCACTATCATCGCCTTTTCGTGCGACATTTTGCGTATCCAGGCGTCAGATTTCAGCCCCATTTTTTACCTTTATTTTAATTTTACGCGATTATAACATAATTTCAATTTACCTAAAATTTGATCGCCGTTTTGCGATAAATTTTATCAAATTTGAATATTTTGCTGGTAAATTTTCTTATTTTTTATAATTAATCTTTAAATTAAAGCTTAGTATAATAACACATTTTAAATTTTTTTAAGCGAAAGGGAAATAATGTATTCAAACGTATCGCGTAGATTCGTAAATTTACGCAGCAGCGAGGGCTCAAATTTGCCTCTTTCAGCGCTTACCTGTTTGCTATTAGCCGCAAGCGGAGCTTATGCTTACACCGAGGCCGGCGTTTCCGGAAACACTTCTAGCTGGGAGAGCGCGGAGTATAAAAAAGACTGGGGACTAGTCTCTATGAACGCCTCCACGGCTTACGCGCTAGGCTTTAACGGTAGCGGAACAAAGATCGGCGCCATGGACTCTGGCGTACTTTTGAGCCACCCAGAGTTTCAAGACGGTAGGATTCATACAGTAAAAACGATCGGTAACTATGGCAAAAACGGCATGAGATATCCTGATGCCGCGCTAGGAAACGGCCCGATAGATAAAAATCAGCCAGTAAAAGACGGCAAGCGAAATTTTAATAAAAACGACAACGGCGTGTTTAAAAAAGGCGAAGTTTTTAACGACGACGGTAGTTGGGTAAGGGGCGTAAATGACGCTCACGGCACCCACGTGGGCGGTACGATGGCGGCTAGTAGAGACGGTAGCGGCATGCACGGCGTTGCGTTTGGCGCGCAGCTATACTCCGCAAATACCGGCGGCAACGATAATATGACTTACGGGCCAAATCAAGACTACAACTATTTCTTAAAAGGCTACACCGCCTTGGCCGACGCGGGCGCGAAAGTGATAAACAACAGCTGGGGTTCTAATAGGCGCGTAAATTCGTCTTTTGCGGGCGCGCTGGGATATAAGCCTACTTATGACTGGCGAGCCGTGCCTGAATACGATGTGGAGTTTTACGACGTAACGGTGGCCAATCAAACTACCGCAGCAAAAGACCATATAAATTTAAAAGATATAAACGAGGCGAAAAAGGCTTATTATCAGTTCGTAACTAGCGGCGAAAAAAGCTTTTTGGATGCAGCCTACGAAGTAGCGGTAAAAAGAGGGGTTATCCAGGTATTTACGGCTGGAAATAGGAGCCTAATGGCCGAATCTTTCACTCGCGCGGCATTGCCTTATTTTAGACCGGATGCCGAGGACTACTGGATCAACGTCACAGGCCAAACCGGCGCGGATGGCTATCCTAATGATTCTAGCGAATACATAAGAGGACATAAGGCATCCTCGGATATTCAGGAATTTAACCTTGCCGGACACTCGAAGTGGTGGACGATCGCAGCTCCGGCCGAAGAGATTTATTCCGCGTACGTCGAGCTTACCGACAATGCAACATACGGCAAAGCTATATATAAATCATCGGGCGGTACTTCTATGGCCGCTCCTCACGTTAGCGGAGCCTTGGGCGTCATAATGCAGCGCTATCCGTATATGAGCATGCCTCAGATTAGAGAAACTATGCTAACTACGGCTAGACAAAGGACGCTAAGAGCCGGTCACGGTGCAGGCGGCATGCTAGAGCGTTGGGGTAGCGACGGCGAGGGCGTACCTAGCAACGTCTGGGGCTGGGGCATACTCGATCTTGGCAAGGCGATGTTCGGTCCCGGACAGTTTTTAGGAAACTTCGACGTCGCGATGGATCAAGACGATATCTGGACAAATAACATTTCAGACGTCGCCATCAAATTTAGAAAAACCGAGGACGATAGCGACGCTGCGGCTTGGGCGGCTAGAAAAGCGACTCTTAACGCTAAGCCGAATTTGAGCGCGGAAGAAAAAGCCGAGATGACCTTTGAAACCGCAAGAGAGCAGGCTAGGGTCGCAAGGGTGGCCGAGGGCTATGAAGGCTCGCTAACTAAAAGAGGAGACGGCGCTTTGACTCTTGCCGGAGATAATAGCTTTACCGGAGCGGTCGATATATACGGCGGTAAAGTCTCGGCTCTAAATCAATCAATCTCGTCTTCAAGAAGCGTAAACGTCCATAGGGGCGGCGAATTTGAGGTTTTAAACGCTATTGCTTACAAAACGCCAAGTGCTAGCGGTTTCGTGAGCACGACCAAGGCAAGCGACGCTACGCAAGTTAATGCTGTTATAAACGCAGGCGGCGCATTCGTAGTTAACGACGGCGCACATAACCTAAATTTAACCTTTAAAGAGGGCTCTTTATTGAAAGCGGCTATGTTATCAAACGCCGAGCTTGCAAATTTGGCGGCAAATCCTACTCTAAAGAAAACCCTAAGTGCGAGCGGAAACTTTGCGGGAGTAAATTTGGCTAGCGTCGAGGATAGCTATGCATTCTTTAAAACCGCTAAAGAAGTTGCTACCGGCTCAAATTTAGCTCTTTCCTTGCAAAAAGGCAAAAGCATGGAGGAGGTAGCCTCTACTAGCGCCGAGAAGTCGTTTGCAAGATTAGTCGAGGCAAATCCGGGCAGCGCTATTTATTCGTCTATGCTCGGAGCCACTCATAACGTAGCGGCGGCATACTTTGGCGCTTTTTCAAATGATTTAGACTTTAAAGCGCAAAATAACTCCGCTATAGACTCGTTTGTGCTCGCAAATTCGGTTAAAAACAAAAACGGAGCTAAAAGAGCCGATATCGACACGGGAGTCGAGCTTTGGCTACTTAGTAGCGCAAGCAGAGTAACCTCTGACAATAACGCCGGCGGCAGACTAGGCACGAATGCATTTACGAATCTAGTAGGCGTCGATTTTCTAGTAGGCGATAGCTCGAAAGCTGGCGTATTCGTAGGGCTTGGCAAAACAAATCACAAACTAGGCGATAGCAAGGCGGTCAAAAGCAAAGACGCGCATGCGGGTATCTACGGCGATATAGGACTTGATCCTATCAAAATCAGCCTAGGCGCTATCTACTCGAAATTTGATCAAGAAAAAAGAGTCGTTAGCTCATACGCTCCTTTGGCTTACGAGTATAAAGACGCCGACGCATCAGCGATTAGCGCATTTGCTCAGATCGCCTATACCGGACTAAGCTATGAAAACGGCTTTAGCCTAGAGCCTTATGCAGGACTAACCTATATCCGCTTTAAAAACGACGATGTAGCAAATTCTTTAGTGCAGGTTAAAAACGAGGATAGAGACTTGCAAGTAGCAAGCGTAGGCGTAAAACCTAGCATAGCATTTACCATGGACGGCGTAGGCTTAATCGCAAAAGCCGATATAGCATACAACCGCTTCTTCGGCGACAAAACTCCGAGCGCTCATATGAACGTAACCGGCCTTGGCGCAACTAAACTAGAGGGCGAAAAGCTAAAAGATGTAGCCACTACCGAGCTTGGTATAGAGGTTGCATTTACTAGGAATTTTAGAGTCGGCCTTAGCTACGTAGGAGCATACGGCAGTAACGTAAAATCAAACGGCGTAAATGCTAAGTTTAGTTGGGCGTTTTAGCGGCGTAAATTTAATCAAAAGCGAGCTAAATTTACTTAGCTTGCGACGGGTTCAAATTTGACTTTTTGTAAATTTTCCGCATTTTGGAGACGGAGTGGTTTATCCCCAAAATGCGGCTTTTTATACACCCCTAAGTTTTTGCGGTCGGAGGCTATCTTCTGCGGCGAAAAATTACCCGTAAATACAAGCTATGTAAACTGAATTGTAGCGGTAGCTTGACGCTCTTTTTTAAATTTACCTAAAATTTGTGTGCCTATTTTACTACTTCTTAAGCCGCGTTTTGTTATCAGTTTTATTATTTTATGCAGATGTAAATAATACTAAAATATTTTTCTTATACTTTAAATATGATTTATCTCAAAAATTTAATAAATAATAAGCTTTGCAGGGGTACAATTTCATTTACCAAATACCTTCAAAAGGAGCAAAAATGAAAATCAAGTCTTTGGCGCTTATGCTTTTAGGCGTTAGCGCTTATGCGCATTTTGGTATGGTCGTACCGTCAAATTCGACCGTAGACGACGAGAAAGAGGCGAATTTGCAGATTACTTACAAATTTAGCCATCCTTTTGAGGGCGATATGATGAACCTGACCCTTCCAAACGAGGCGGGCGTTTTTATAAACGGTAAAAAAGAGGCTATAAAAGACCTAAAAGAGCTTAAAGAGGATAAATTTAGCTACTTTACGACTAAATACGACGTAAAGGAGCCGGGCGTCTATCAGTTTTATATGGATCCAAAGCCCTATTTCGAGCCTGCGGAGGATAAATTTATAAGGCATATAACAAAAACCGTCGTCGATGCCTACGGCTACGGCGATGGCTGGGATAAACCGACCGGGCTAAAAGCCGAGATAGTGCCGCTAACGCGTCCATACGGACTTTATAAGGGAAATTTATTTTCAGGCGTGGTTTACTATAAAGGAAAGCGCGCTAAAAACGTAACCGTCGAGGTGGAGTACTATAATACCAAGGGGCTAAAAGCTCCGTCCGATGCGCATGTGACGCAGGTCGTAAACACTAACGAGCAGGGCGAATTTAGTTTTGCGATGCCGCTTGAGGGTTGGTGGGGATTTGCCGCGCTGATAGACGACGACCAAAAGATAAAACACGAGGGCAAAGAGTACCCCGTGGAGCTTGGAGCCGTCATCTGGGTGCAAACTAAAGAGTATAAATAAATGCACATTAGCGAAGGTGTTTTAAAACCCGAGATCATCGTGCCTTGCTCGGCCGTTTGCGTAGTTTGGGTGTCTGGCTTGCTTTACAAGCTAAAAACCGGCGAGATACCCAAAGTAGCGGCCGTCAGCGCGATGTTTTTTACTGCGTCTTTTATCCATATGCCTATCGGCGTTACGTCTATACATCTCGTGCTAAGCGGCCTTGCGGGAGCGTTTTTGGGCGCAAATGCGGTTTTGGCTATTTTCATCGCGCTGTTTTTTCAGGCCTTGCTTTTCGGTTACGGCGGCCTGAGCGCCCTTGGCGTAAATTTACTGATCATCGCCTCTCCCGCGCTTCTTAGCCCATATCTTTTAAAGCTGTCTTTCAAGCGATACAGGTCGTTTTTCTGGTTTTTGATAGGGTTTTTGCCTATACTTTGTTCCTCGGTTTTGTTATCCTTGACGCTCGTTTTAAACGGTAAAGAATTCGCCCCCGTAGCCGCGCTCGTTTTTACTTCAAATTTAGCCCTTATGGCGCTTGAGGGGATCATCTCGCTTTTTTCGCTTTCTTTTATTTATAGGGTTAAAAAGGATCTTTTGATTTGCTAAAAATACTTTTGATCATGCTTTTTGCAGGCATCCTAAATGCGCACTCGCTAAAAGGCTTTACAAAGCAAGAGGGCGAATTCGTCGAGATAAAGAGCTATTTTTACGGTAATTCCCCTTGTAAAAATTGCCCCGTATCTTTCATAAAAGACGGCGCCCGGATCGCAAGCGCACAAACCGACGAAAAGGGCTTTGCTAGGGTTAAAATCCCCGCTGACGAATTTGAAATCGTAATCGACGGCGGACTGGCGCATGAAAAAAGGATAAAATTTACTGCGCATAAAGAAGAACCAAAAAGCGCCGAAAGTAACGCGTCAAGCGACGTCTCAAGCGTCAAATTTGACGAGAGCGAAGAGGATTTTAAGGCTTATGCGCTTAAATTTATCCTTGCGTTTTCCGGGATCGGGCTGTTTTTCGGCGGAATTTATCTAGTAAAAAGAGGCAAATGAACCTATCCGTTTTGCTGGTTTGCTTTACTTTTTTTAGCTTCAAAGTCTCGCTTTCAAGCGCTACGGACGCCGTTTTCATTGTGCCCGTGCTTTTTTTAGCGATTTTAAATTTTAAAAATCTTTTTGAAGTTTTAAAATCCGTTTTAAAACTAAATATTTTTATAATCTTAGTCGTCTTAAGCCTCGTTCTTTACGAAGAATACGCGCTTGCAAAGCTGATATTTATAAGGTCGAATTTGATCATACTTTTTGGGCGGCTGGCCTTTTATAGGAGCGATTATTTCAGTATCGCGCTTGCCGTTTCGTCGCTAAATTTAGGCGATAAACTAACGGCGATTTTTTATTTTAGCGCTAAATTTACGGCCGATCTTAAAACGATATTTGCAAGGCTAAAAAAGACTCTAAAAGTTCGCGGATTTGAGCCTAAAACCTCGCTTTTTACCTATAAAATTTACGCAAATTTAGTCGCTATGCTTTTTTTGGAAGCGTTTTATAAGGCTAGCGTTCTTGAAAAAACCTTTGTTTGCAGGGGATTTGAGGGCAAACTTTACGGAGCTAAAGGCCTCAAAATAGGCGCGAAAGACGCCGCTATAATCGCTTTAACGGCGTGTTGTTATATTTTTAGTTTAGGAGTCCTGATATGAGCTGCACGATAAGCCTAAAAAACGTCTGCGCCAAAATAGGCGAAAGAACGCTTTTTGAAAATCTAAATTTAAACGCGACGCACAAGGATAAAATCGCTCTCATAGGCCCAAACGGCTGCGGTAAAAGTACCTTGCTCGAGATAATGGCCGGGCTTAAAGCGCCCTCTTTGGGCTATATAGAGCTTTTTCATCATAAAATTTCAAATCTAGAGGAGTATAAGCCGTTTCGCCGCGACGTGGGCTATCTTTTTCAAGAAAGCAACGATTGTTTCATCTGCCCTAGCGTACTTGATGACGTGATGTTTTCGCTACTTAGCCGCGGCGAGGACAAAGAGCCAGCTAGGACAAAAGCCGAGAAAATTTTACGCGAGCTTGAAATTTGGCATCTAAAAGACGAGATAGTGTTTAATCTCTCAGGAGGCGAGAAAAAGCTCGTCGCGCTAGCTGGGATACTGGTAGCCGAGCCTAAAATTTTACTACTTGACGAGCCTACGACCGCGCTTGATGCGGATATGCAAGCAAGGATAGCCGCTATCTTAAAATCCCTCGACGTCACGCAGATAATCGTCTCTCACGACAAGGAATTTATAAGCGACGTAGCAAGCGCGATGTACCGTCTAACTAAAAACGGACTAGAGTCGATATAAAATATTTTTATTTATACTTCTTTAAAAAAGCTCCGAAAATAGTAAAATTTATCAATGTATAATGATATATTTCATAAAATTACTAAATTTTATTACAAAGGAGAATTTTATGAAAAAATTACTACTTATTTCTATCGCGGCCGCGGTTGCCTTTGGCGGCGAAAATTTGCTCGTGGGAGCTGGCGGCGGGTACAAAAAACCGGTCACTGAAGTGATAGAAAATCTCAAAAAAGACGGCGTGCAGATCGAGGGCGCATTTGCAAATTTGGGCCAGATAACTATCCAGGCAAAAGAGGGCAAGATGGCTGCGATCGTGGGCGACGAGGCGTTTTTAAAGAAAACCGATCTGGATATAAAAGGCTATGAGCGCATCGGCAAGGGCGCTTTGGTGCTAGTCACGCCAAAAGGCAAGCAGATAAAAGACGTATCTGAGCTAAAAAATCTAGCTAAAATCGCGATGCCGGACGCCAAAAAAGCGATCTACGGCGTGAGGACTACCGAGTTTTTGAAAAACTCGGGACTAGAGGCCGATCTAGCGCCTAAGATGCTACCCGTTGCGGGCGTACCGCAAGTAGTCGCCTACGTCACGAACGGCGAAGTGGACGCTGGCTTTATCAACTCGACCGAAGCCGTGGCTAGAGAGGGTGAGTTTGGCAGCGTGATTTACATCGACGAGGCGCTTTATAGCCCTGTTTTCATCTCGGCGGCAAAGCTTCCGGCGTGCGAGGGTAGCGAGGCGTGCGCTAAATTTATAGACGAGATAAAAACTCCTCGCTCGAAGGAAATTTTCGCTAAATTTGGACTAAAATAGTTTAAATCGCCGGCTTTTGGCTCGGTTAAATTTACCGTCAAATTTTGCTTCACGGGAGCGAAATTTGACGATTTTTACCGCTCAAATTTGACGTCAAATTTAATAAAAACGCTAAAATTTACTCGCTAAATTTTAACTCAAACGAAAAGCGAAATTTAACGAAAAAAGGAAAAAATTTGCAGGAACTCGCCTGGCTTATTCACCCGCTGCTTTTAAGCGCCAAAACGCTTGCCGTTACTTTTGTACTGCTCCTGTTTTTGGGGCTTGGCGCAGCTTATTTTTTGGCGTTTTACCGCGGCAGATTTAAGGCTGTCTTAGAAGCGGCCGTGATGTTTCCACTCATTTTTCCGCCGATTGCTACGGGATTTTTGCTGCTTTATATCTTGGGGCGAAACGGCGTGATCGGCAAGGCGTTAAATTTACAGATCGTTTTTAGCTTTTCAGCCCTCGTTATCGCTTCGTTTTTGGCTGGCTTGCCACTTTTTGTAAAACCCGTTCAAAGCGCGCTTGAAAGCCTGCCTAAAAGCTTAATCGAAGCGGGTCAAAGCCTAGGCAAAAATCGCTTTGAGATCGCCGTTTTTATCCTTATTCCAAACGTATTTAAAAGCGTCGTTTCGGCGCTCGTTTTAGCCCTGGCTCGCGGTCTTGGCGAGGTTGGCATCACGCTGATGCTAGGCGGCAATATCGTAGGCAAAACCGACACCGTTTCGCTAGCTATCTATAATGCGGTTTACGACGGCGAAAACGGCCGCGCGCTCATTTTGAGCGTGATTTTGGTCGTGCTTAGCTTGGTGCTTTTTGGATTTATAAATTTTCTCGAGCGAACTAAAAAGAACGGCTGAAGCTATAAAATTAAGACAAAAAGCTAGGTTTTGTGCAGACTGCTTTAAATTTGCGCCGTATGTATTTTGCGGCCGGATTTAAAACCTGCAAATTTACGTAAATTTCACGCCTACACGAAAGCAGGCTAATTCAAACAAATAAACGCAAATTTGAGCGCGCTAAATTTAGCCTTTATATCCGCATAAACGTTAAAAGCTCGTGCGGCTAAGTCGTAGCTAAATTTGGATAAATAAAGGATTAAATTTAACGCGAGCACCTCCAAGCCGAATTTAGCTAAGCCAAGGCGCTCGGTTCTTGCGCCTGCAGGGTAAATTTAAGCAAGCCGCGGCAATTCGTTTGCGGGTTTACAGGCAAGCCGCGCTGCTTCGTTTAAAACCGATCATGCCGCAAACGCGAATTTAGTCGTCAAACTCCTGCGAGATAACGGGCGAGAACTCCTCCCAGCGGAGTTTAGTTTTGGCCGTAGGCATCTTGCTTTGAAACGGTTCTTTTTTCATCGAGGCTACCGCCGCGCTATCTCCGATCGGCGCAGGAGGAGCCTCCACGCCTAGCACCGCGCGCTCAAGCTCGATAAAATCGCGCAAGATAGTCGCGTAAGAGGCGAAAAAGTCGGCGTTTTTGTGAGCGGATAAAAATTTGATAAATTCATCTATAAATTTATTCGTAACGTCCGTAAATAGCTTGCTACTGATATCTGCCGCGCCGGCTGCTTCATCGCGCAAAAAAGTCGCCGTGGCTAAAAATATAAATCCGACGTAGTCCTCGCTGTCTTTGCAGACGTTCGCGTCTCTGCGGTACGGACTTAGCTTCAGGCACTCGATAACGCGCAGTCTAGCCGCGCCGTCGTCGCGTCCGTCCTCGTAAAATGAGGCGTTTAGCGGGATGTTGGAGTAAGAAAAGTCAAAAAGCACGTCGTTTTGCTCTCTAGCGAATTTCTCAAAGTCGAATTTTGCCAAATTTGCAAACGCGGCCTCGCTTTGGGGCGTAACCGGACTAGTCGCTATGTAGGCTAGCTGCTCGCGCCAGCGGTTAAATTTGGTATCTTGCATGTGAAAAAATAGCGGATAGGCAAGAAACTCGTAAAAATACGCGCGCGCTTTAGTTAAGTTATTATCCATTTAAAACCTCTTCTCTCATTTGATCCATTTGCGCTTTTATCATCACTTTGGCTTTACAGTCCGAGCAGCAGTACAGCGCTTTTATCTTGGCTTTATCGCCGTTAAATCTAGGCTCCATGATCGAGGCGATCTTCTCGACGGCCTTTTTGGTCGCAAACTCCTTGCCGCACTCGATACAGGCAAAAAGCTCGTCTCTAGCTAGCTCGCTAAAGGTAAAGAAACTAGGCTCCAGATCGATCTTGCCCGGGCGTAAAAATATCGTGTCTTTTTCCGCGCAGCTAAGCTCGCAGTATCCGCACGCGGTGCAGACGCTCGGGTTAAAGACTATGGAGTTTGTTTTCTTGTCCGCGACTAGGGCAGCGACGTTGCAGGCTCCCACGCAGCTTAGGCACAGCGTGCAGGTGTCACGGTTTATCTCGACGCGGCCGTATCTGATGAGCTCGGTGGTGCTAACGGAGCCTAAATTTTGCCCGTCCACAAGCCACTCTAGGCGTCTGGCGAAAATTTCGCGTTTAGGCAGCGCGTACTCTGACATGGAGTGCTGCGAGCCTTCGATAAATTTAGCCTGAGATAGGGCGCTTTTTAGCTTGTCTTCGTTTTGCGCGACGAGGACGGCTTTTTCGTTAAATTTAAGCTCGTAAATTTGATTTAAAATATCCACCGCGTCTTTGGTGCCTTTGCCGATATTTTGCTCGTATATGACGACCTGCGCGCCGCTTTCTTGAAGTAATGTAAGCAGATGCGTCTCGCTCAAAAATCTCTCGCCGCTCACGGCAAAAGGCAGCACGTTTGCGGGTAAATTTAGGCTTAAGTTTTCTAAATTCGCCTTTGCAGGCACGACTAGAGCGATCTTATCTCGGTAGAGCTTGGCTATCTGGGCAAACGAGTTTCTCGGCATATCGGAGTAGTCAAGCGCGCCGCTAGGGCAGACGCTAACGCAGCCGCCGCAGTTTACGCAGTCGACGTGAGAGAAAACTAAGTGCTTGGTCTCGTCCTCTTTTAGGATCGCTACCGTAGGGCAGGCCTCGACGCATCTGCCGCATATCTCGTGTCTGCGCTCGTGATACTGACAGATCGTGGAGTCGTAGTGGACGTGGCTTTTAAACTTAAATTTCGGGCTTTGCGCGTCTAGCTGCGCGGCGATTTCCTCGTCGCTTTTACCCGCGATCTCGTAGCAGCCGCTTTGCTTTAGCATGTATTCGCGCGCGTTTTCGACGAGGAAAAAGTCGCAATCCACCTCAAACTCGCCGTCGGGGCGCAGTACTAGCACGCTTAGCTCGCCTGCGGCGCCGTAGACGAATTTGATCTCAAAATGCGTTAGCTCGATGGTTTTAAAGCCTTTTTCCTTTAGCAAATTCGCCAAATTTTCGCGTCCGCCGTTGCTAACGATCACAACGTTTTTGCCGACTTGCTTTTCGTAGTCGATGTCGCGCGCTAGGTCAAAGGCGCTAGCTCTAGCCTCATAAAGCAAAAGCGTATTTTTAGCTTTATCTAGCACCGAGTCGGCGGTATTTTTTAGATAAAAATTTATCTCAGGCGCTACGACGCTTGATTTTAGTTTGGGCGAATTTGAGACTAGATACTCGCCTTCGCCGTTTACTTCGATCTGCTCGTTTAGCATCAAATTCTCGTCAAAATCGTTGTAAAAACCGAATTCTTTCATGATTTTCTCCCCGCGCTACGTGTTATCAAAATTGAGCGCATTTTAATACTAAAGCCATTAATAGGCTCTGAATTTTTACATTTATTTTTTTTAATAAGATTAGATTTATCCAATTTTATGCTAAAATCGCGCTCGGTAACACAAATTTACTAGGAGCTAATTTGAACGAACTACGAAAACTTCCGCAGATAGATAAATTTATAAAAAACGAGCGTTTCTCGGGGCTTGATGTTAGCTTGCTAACCAAAGTCGCTAGGTGCGAGCTAGAGAGCCTTCGTGCTCAAATTTTAGGCGGGCAAAAATGCCCGGGGCTTGACGACATCGTCCAAAACACGCTTGCAAGATACGAAAAGGCGTCAAATTTGAGCCTGCGCAGCCTGATAAACGCAACCGGCGTCATCATCCACACCAACCTCGGCCGCAGCGCGATCGATCCCGAAATTTTACGCCGAGCCCAGCCCGTGATTATGGGGTATTCAAATTTAGAATACAGCGTCGAAAAGGGCGGTCGCTCAAACCGCTACGATTACGTAGGCGGGCTGCTGGCGGAGCTTTTTGGTTTTGAGGACGCCGTCATAGTAAACAACAACGCAAGTGCGGTATTTTTAGTGCTAAATACCTTCTCAAAAGGCGGCGAGGCTATCATCAGCAGAGGCGAGCTAGTCGAGATCGGCGGGAGTTTTCGCGTGCCCGAAGTCATGGCAAACTCGGGCGCGATCCTGCGCGAAGTGGGTACGACGAATAAAACCAATCTGCGCGACTACGAGGAGGCGATAAACGAAAACTCGAAGCTAATTTTAAAGGTGCATAGATCAAATTTCGACATCGTGGGCTTTAGCGAGGAAGTAGCGATGCCGGATCTTGGCGCGCTGGCAAGAGAGCGGAATCTCATTGATTATTTCGATCTTGGCGGCGGATTTTACGGCGAGCTGCCATACGGTCTGGGGCGCAACGAGCCGAATCTAAAAAATCTAAAAGACGCCTCGCTCATTAGCTTTAGCGGCGATAAGCTCTTTGGCTCCGTGCAGTGCGGCATAATCCTAGGCAAACGAGAACTAATAGCAAAACTAAAGAAAAATCAGCTTTTAAGAATGCTGCGCGTGGATAAGGTGATCATCTCGCTACTGGCTGAAAGCGCGAAAGCCTACGCAAACCGCGAATTTGAGCTTATAACGACGATAAAGCAGCTATATAAAAGCGTAGAGGAGCTGGAAAACACGGCAAATTTCATAAACTCGCAACTAAAAAATCCGCTTGAAGTCGTGCGCACTACGACCTATGTGGGCGGCGGCACGATGCCCAACAAACGCATACCTAGCATCGCTCTAGCCGTCAAAGGAAACGCGAACGAAAACGAGGCTAAATTTAGGAAAAATCTCGTGATCGGGCGTATAGAGGAGGGTAAGTTTTTGCTCGATCTTCGCAGCGTGCTGGACGCGGACGTACAAAATTTGATAGAAAAAATCAACGAAACGGATGAAAAATGAGCTTAATAATAGGAACGGCCGGGCACATCGACCACGGCAAAACGGCGCTGATAAAGGAACTAAACGGCTTTGAGGGCGACAGGCTAGAGGAGGAGCAAAAGCGCGGGATCACGATCGATCTTAGCTTTTCAAATTTGAGCAAAAACGGCGAAAATATCGCATTTATCGACGTGCCGGGGCATGAAAATTTGATCAAAACTATGATCAGCGGCGCGTACGGATTTGACGCGTGCCTCTTCGTCGTGGCGGCAAACGACGGGCTAATGCCGCAGTCTTTGGAGCATTTGGAGGTTTTAAATATCCTTGGCGTTCGTTCGCTCGTCGTAGCTCTTACCAAGTGCGACTTGGCTACTCCCGAGCTGATCGAACAACGAAAAGGCGAAATTTACGCCGCCGCGCAAAACTACAAAAATCTGCAAATTTTGGAGATTTTCCCGGTTAGTATCAAGGATAGCGCGAGCATCGACGAACTGCGAAATTATCTTTTCACGCTAAAGGCGGCTAACCGCGAGCAAGAGGGCGTTTTTAGATACTACATCGACCGCGTTTTTAGCCTAAAAGGTATCGGAAACGTAGTCACGGGCACCGTGATAGAGGGCAGCGTGAGCAAAAACGAGAAGCTGTTTAACTATGACGCCGGCAAAGAAGCGCAGGTGCGAAGCGTGCAGAGCCACGATAAATTCGTAGACCGCGTGGGAGTTAGCAGCCGCGTGGCGCTAAATTTGACGGGTATCGAGCTAAATGATCTAAAAAAAGGCCAATTGCTTAGTAAAAAGGGCTTTTTTAGGGGATTTCGCGAGATAGACGCGATCGTTTTCGCGCGCGAGCTAACGCACGGGCAGAATGTGACGTTTTGCGTCGGCGCAAAGGCCGCGGCTGCAAAAGCGCTGATTTTAAGCCAAAAAGACGGCGGGATATTTGCGACGTTTAAATTTGAGCGGGATATGTTTTTGAAATTTGACGAATCCTTCGTGCTCATCGCAAACGGTCGCGTCATAGGCGGCGGCAGGGTGCTAAACGCCGTGAGCGAACCGATGAAAAAATCAAGCAAAATTTCGTTTTTAAACTCGCTGCTTAAAAAGGATTTCGTAAGCGCCTTTGCGATGCTAAAAGATACGCATAAAAACGGCTTTGGCATCATCTCGGCCTATCAGCGCTTCGGGCTAAATCACGAGGAGGCCGTAGCTATAGCAAAACAAACGCCAAACGTATTCGTCGATGAAAAAGCGCTAAACATCTACGATCTAAGCGCAGTCGATCGGATAAAAAGCGCGGTCAAATTTATGATAGAAAAGAACGAATTTGCTGTATTTTCGGCTACTAGCATCAGCCTAAAGCTCTCATGGGCTAGCGAAAACATCGCCCAAAAGGCGCTTGACGAGCTAGAAAGCGCGGGCGCGATAACCAAAAACGACGGCGTCTATACCAAAACGGGCGTCGATATGAGCAAGCTAAAAATCAGGCTCGAAGAGAAAATTTACGAGATCTTGCAAAGCGGAAATTTAGCTCCCCTAGCGCCCTATAACATCTACGACGAGCTTGAGATAGACCGAGTTAGCGGCGATAACGCGCTAAAAAAGCTAACGGGCATCGGACGCGTGGTGAGGCTCGCGCATAATCTTTTCGTAACGTCAAAAGCCCTAAACGAGGCGCTTGCCAAGCTAAAAGCCGTCATCGCCGCGCAAGGATTCGTAAACGTAACGAACGCGAAAGAGGCGTTAAATTTGAGCAGAAAATACATAATCGCCTACCTCGAGCAGCTCGATCTAGATCCAAATATCGTTAAAAACGGCACCGACCGAGTTTTAAAAGCGTGATTTTTTATCTATTTAAAAAAAGCAAATATAATCCGCGCAAATTTTTAAAAAAGGAATGAAATGAAAAAAGTAGTATTATCGCTGACGGCGGCCTGCGCGGTGTTTGCCGCTACCGACGCGCAAGTGGTCGATTTTTACTCTCAGATGCTCGGCGAAGGCGTAAAGGTGTCCGTAACCGGTCGCAAACCCGCAGCCGGCGGTATAGAAGCGATCACGGTAAATTTAAGCAACGGCCAAGTCAGCCAAGACGAGGTTATCTTTGCTAAAGACGACTTGCTTTTTCCGGACATTATAGATTTAAAAGAGCATAAATCGTATCTGCAAGATATGAAAAATGAAATAGCGACGAAAAATATCTCAAAAGCCTATAAGAACGAGAAAAAAGAAAATATCATCACGCTGGGAAGCGACAAAAATAAACCTACTATCGTGATGTTTTCAGATCCTGAATGCCCGTACTGCCGAGCCGAGCTAGATAGAATAGAAGCAACGCTAAAAGAAAGTAACGTAAACGTGATTTTAACTCCGGTGCACGACGTTTCGTCTTTGCAAAAGAGCTTTTTGATATATAAAGATGTTGCAAGCGCAAAAACCGATAGCGACAAAATCCAAATTTTACGAAAGTATTATGCAAGCGATTATACCGTAGCAGACGGAGCCGTTAGCGAAGAAAACGTAAAAACTATGGATGAGCTACGTAAAAAATATGCTGCCGCAGGTGTTCGCTCCGTGCCTTATATAGTAAATTTAAGCGATTTACAAAAATAATCTTTAATAAAAATTTGAGCTAAATTTGATAAATTTGGCTCAAAACCTCTGGAAATTGATAAAATATACGTTTATAACTTGATACGTAGTATCGAAGTTTAAGCTAAATTTTAGGTTTTCTTAATTATTTATTAAGCTTCTTAATTAATCTAATATTTTTACTTCGTTTATTCTCAAAATATGCTAAATTTGCACAGTGATATTTTAAAATATGCAAGTATCCTAAAATATGCGTCTGTAAGGCGCATTACGCTCAGGAAATATGCAAAATTTGAACAATATCTTTCTAAAAACGTCTCAAAAATTTCAAATTTGGGATAAAAAGGAGAAAACATGCAAGGATCAAGACGAGATTTCCTCAAAAAATCTCTGAAGGTCGGCGCGGTAGGCGGAACTATGTTAGCCGCCGCAGCTATCGCAAAGCCGACTAGCGACGAGCTTGCTCCCGACGACAACGGCGTAGTCGTGGGTAAGTCGAACAAAAAAGAGGTGCTTTACAGAAAAAGCAAAGAGTGGGAATACTACTATAAGATCGCTTACTAAGGGAGAAAACCATGAGTGATTCACGTATAGGAAGACGCTCGTTTTTAAAGCTTGCCGCTCTTGGTGCCGGTAGCACGATGGCATTTGGTGAAAACGAGACGTTTAGAAAAGCAACTAACGAGGAGATAAAAAATCCTTTTGAAGGCTCAAAAAAAGTTAGAACTATTTGTTCTATTTGTTCTGCAGGCTGCGGCATCGAAGCCGAGGTAAAAGACGGCGTATGGGTTCGCCAAGATATGGCGATGTTTCACCCGATCTCTCAAGGCAGCCACTGCTCAAAAGGTATCGATCAAATCGACTTAACCAAGAGCAAACAGCGCATAAAATACCCGATGAAAAAAGTAAACGGTAAATGGGAGAGAATAAGCTGGGAGCAAGCCGTAAACGAGATCGGCGATAAAATGCTACAAATCCGCAAAGAAGACGGTCCTGATAGCGTGGTTTTTCTAGGCTCAGCCAAATTTAACAACGAGCAGAGTTATTATTTCCGTAAATTTGCGGCATTTTGGGGTACAAACAGCAACGATCACGTAGCACGCATTTGACATAGCGCAACAGTCGCCGGTGTGGCGAATACTTGGGGTTACGGCGCTATGACGAATCACTTCGGAGATATGGCTGCAAACTCAAAAGCCATCTTTATGATAGGCGCAAATTCGGCCGTCGCAAATCCGGTCGGCGGTATGAAGCACAGCTTGCAGGCCAAAGACAGGAACAACGCGATACTTATCGTAGCCGATCCGAATTTTACGAAATCTGCGGCAAAAGCGGATCTTTATCTAAGACAGCGTTCGGGAACGGACGTAGCGTTAATCTACGGATTAATTCATATTATCCTTAAAAACGGCTGGGAAGATAAGGAATTTTTAGAAAATAGAACTTACGGTATCGAGGAAATTAGAAAAGAGGCCGAGCACTGGACGCCTGAGGTAACTTCGGACGTTACCGGAGTACCGGTAGATAAGCTAATGCAAGCCGCGCGCATAATGGCTCACAATAAACCGGGAACGGTTATCTGGGCGCTAGGTATCACTCAGCACTCCGTAGGTACGTCAAATACGAGAATTTTACCTATCATGCAGCTAATTTTAGGCAACATGGGTAAACCGGGCGGCGGCTGTAATATTATTCGCGGTCACGATAACGTCCAAGGCTCTACCGATATGTGTAATCTTTCAGATAGCTTGCCGATGTATTACGGGCTAGCCGACGCGGCATGGAAATACTACTGTAAGGGCTGGGGCGTTGATTACGACGAATTTATTAAACGCTTCGCGGTATCTACGAAAGAACCTAAACAAGGCGGCGCTCCGGTAAAAAATACCGTATTTGAAGAGTATTTTTATCACGATCCGCAAAATCCTGAGGATAGAAACTGGAGAAACGAAAAGGGTTGGTCGCTATCAAAATGGTGGCAAGGCGTCTTAAAAGAAGAAAAAACATATACTAGCGGTAAGCTTCGCGTTCTTTGGGTGCAAGGAACGGGTCTAACTTCTATGGCGCACTTAACTAAAATTCAACAAGCCGTAGATAAGCTTGACTTGCTAGTCGTAGCTGAGCCTTTCGTAAACGAAGTTGCAATTCTAAGCGATAGAAAAGACGGAATTTATATCTTGCCGGTTGCTACCGCGTTTGAAAACGAGGGACACCTAAACTCTACGAATCGCTCCGGACAATGGAGAACTAAGGTGGTAGATCCGCTTTACGAGAGTAAGCCCGATCAAGAGGTTATGTTTGCATTCGCTAAAAAATTCGGCTTTTACGACGAATACGTCCGCGGCATGAAGATGGGCATCGTGGACCGCGAGATAAAGCAGGTAAAAGACGACTTCGTATGGCCTGACGATGCGACAAACGAAATCGCTCGCATAGGAAGCTCTATCGGATACGGCGGTAGAACGGCGGAGATGTTTAGAAGGCATCAGGCTAACTGGCAAAATTTCGATCCCGATACGTTAATGGGTATCGGCGGAGAAGTAAAAGGCGAGTACTACGGTAAACCTTGGCCTGCATGGGATACTAAACACCCTGGTACGCCGATACTTTACGATATGAGTAAGCCTTATGCCGAAGGCGGCAGCGGATTTAGAAATCGCTTCGGCTTAGAGCATAACGGCGTTAGCCAACTAGCTAGCGAGGATGCAACCTTAGTCGGCTCGCAGGTAAAAGGCGGCTATCCGCAAATAACCAAAGAAAATATCGAAAAAGTACTAGGCATAACTCTAACCGAAGAGGAAAAAGCAAAGATGGGCGCTAGCTGGAGTATGGACTATAGCGGACTTATACTAGAAAAATGCCGCGAAAAAGGCGTAGTGCCTTACGGTAACGCAAGAGCTAGAATGATCGTTTGGGAATTCCTAGATCCGATCCCTAAACACCGCGAGCCTATCCACTCTCCGCGCTGGGATCTCGTTCAAAAGTATCCGACATTCGACGATCAGGCTAGAAATTTCCGCGTAGAGACTAAATTTAAAACCGAGCAGCAGGCAAAAGACTGGAGCAAGGAATTCCCTATCGTGTTTAGTACGCAGCGCGTAGTAAATTTAAGCGGCGCCGGAATGATAGAGCGAACCAGTAAATATCTAGCGGCGATAACGCCTGAGATGTTTGCTAACGTTCACCCTGAGCTTGCCTTAAAATACGGTATCCAAGATCGCGACATGATGTGGATACACTCTCCGCAAGGCACTAAGATCAAAGTCCGCTGTTACCACAGCTACATGGTAACTCCGGATAGAATTTGTATGCCGTATAACTTCGCCGGAGTTATGCAAGGCGTTAGCCTAGAAGACCGCTATCCAGAGGGCACCAAGCCTTATACTATAGGCGAAAGCTTTAACACCGTAACCAACTACGGCTTTGACCCGGTAACTCAAATTTCAGAGTTTAACGCCGGTCTATGTAGGATAGAAAAAGCAGACGGAGAGGGCTTTAAGACCTTCTTCCACGAATACGGCGAAAACAATGCGCAAGGTAAAGAGGGAGCATAAAGATGGCAAGAATGAAATTTTTCGTAGATACGAACAGATGTATCAGCTGCTTTGGGTGTCAGGTCGCTTGTTCCTCTGCGCATGAGCTACCTGTGGGACTATATCGCCGCAAGGTTATCACGCTTTTTGACGGCATAGAGGGCAAAGAGCTATCTACTACGATAGCTTGCCAGCACTGCACCGACGCTCCTTGTGAACAGGTTTGTCCGGTGGATTGTTTTTACATCAGAGCCGACGGTATCGTGCTTCACGATAAAAACAAATGCATAGGCTGCGGATACTGCCTCTATGCGTGTCCGTTTGGCGCGCCGCAGTTTCCTAGAGACGGGGCGTTTGGCGTCAAGGGTTCTATGGATAAATGCACTATGTGCGCCGGAGGACCGGAGGAGACGAACTCTCACGAGGAGCGAGAGCTATACGGACAAAATAGGATGTCTGAGGGCAAAGTGCCGATGTGCGCCGCCGTTTGCGCTACGAACGCTCTACTTGTGGGCGACGCGGCCGAGGTTTCAAACGTATTTCGCAAGCGCGTTATGCTAAGACAAGCCGTCGCGATGTCGTAATAAATTTAGGAGCGATCTCGCTCCTAAATTTCTTTTCTATAATTATCCCAAATTTTTAAAATTTAGTTACTTTTCTACTCGCTAAAATCAAAATTTAAAGAGACTTGATAATCAAAAAAACAGCTTGTTGATACTATAGGTACTTGATAGCCGTTTTTATTTTCGCTAAAGTTTTTTAATGATAGAATACGCACACAAAACATATTTTTTTGGAGTTTTTATGACTAAAATTTTGAGATTTATATTCGCTTTGTTTATCCCGTTTGCGCTAAATGCAGCGGATACGGACTACACGCCTGAGATACAGAGTATAAAAGATTCATTCGTAAGTATCATGCAGCAGTATAAAGAGGGCAAGATCGACGAAGCCAAAACCGCTACGCAAAATGCTTATTTTGGGCATTTTGAAAATATCGAAGCAGCAATCAGGGTAAATTTTTCGAGAGAAAAAGCCTACTCGATGGAGTCTAAATTCGGCAAGATCCGCAAGGCAATCATCGCCAAAAAATCGGTAGAAGAGATACAAGCCATAATGGACGATCTAAATAAAGAAATGGATGAGGTTTTGCCGGTTATAAACACCGGACATAAGCTAGTCGGCGAGTACTCAGATCCTAAAAACGCAGACGCCGCGCAGACAGCTAAAGCACCCGAAGCTAGCCAAGCTACGGCTCAGCCTGCAAGTATCGCCGCTATAGAGCCGCACTGGCAAGTGGTTTATAACGACATAAAAACAGCCCTTAGCGCTGCGGGCGCGGCTTACGAAAAGGGCGATAAAGACGCAGCAAAACAGCAGATAAACAACAAAGCCAAATTTGAGCTATATCGCAACACGAAGTTAGAAGAGGCTATCCGTAGATTTATAGACGGCGGTCAGGGTATCGACGGCGACATCCAAAAACGCATGGGTTCGGCGATAATAGCGATAAACAACGATGTAGCCGCCGACGTACTAAAGTCAAATTTGGAAGAGCTTGATGCGCTGATATACGAAAACGTCGCCAAGCTACCTATGGACTCGGGCTCGCTAGCTACCAACGTAGTTTTGCCTGATAGCGCCGAGGATGACGCGGCTACTGATTTTGCGCCCGTCGTTGCAAACATAAAGGCAAAAATTGCCGATGCGATCAAACTTTACGCCGCAAAAGACGTAGATAAAGCTATGAGCGATGCGCAGGATATTTACTTCGACGAGTTCGAAGGTAGCGGCATGGAAAACAAAGTAGGCGCGATAGACGTAGGCCTAAAAACTAAGATAGAAGGAAATTTCGGCGAAGTAGTCGCGCTGATGAAAGCGGGCGTGAGCGTCGAGAGACTCCAGCAAGCAGCCGATAACCTAGGCGCAAATTTAGACGCCGCGTTAGAAAAAACAAGCGGCAGTAGCTCGCCTTGGGCGCTATTTGTTTACGCGCTTACGGTCATACTTCGCGAGGGATTTGAGGCGCTTATCATCGTGGCGGCAGTCGTGGCGTATCTGCTAAAAACCGGCAACGAAAAGCGCATGAGTATCGTTTATAGCTCGCTTGGCGTAGCGGTCGTGCTAAGCTTTGTTATGGCGTGGATTATGAATTTGATATTTGCCGGCGCTGCAGGTCAAAAAAGAGAGGTGATGGAGGGCGCGGTAATGCTTATCGCCGTGGGACTGCTCTTTTACGTAGGTTTTTGGCTGCTTTCAAACGCAGGCGCGAAAAAATGGAGCAAATATATCCAAAGTCACGTCAGCGAGTCGATATCGGCTGGTTCTGCTAAGGCGCTTTGGTGGACGGTATTTTTAGCCGTATTTAGAGAGGGCGCGGAGACCGTGCTTTTCTATCAGGCGCTGATTTTCGACGCTAAAGATAGCGCGGGCTACTCGATGATAGCGCTGGGATTTGTAGTGGGGCTAGCCGTCTTGCTTGTTACTTACTACGTATTTAAAATTTTTGCTATCAAAATCCCGATCAAACCGTTTTTCTTGGTCACTTCGACGATCATCTTTTATATGTCGATCGTGTTTGTGGGCAAGGGACTTATGGAGTTCGTCGAGGGTAAAATTTTCGTTCCGACTAAGATCGAAGGCTTCCCTACTATCGAGTGGCTGGGCATTTATCCGTATTACGAGAGCTTGGTACCGCAGGCTATCATGATATCGGCGCTAATCATTGGCGTGATCATAATGAAAAAAAAGCAAGCCAAAGAGGCTTAAATTTGACGTTTCTAGCTTTCACGGGTTGCCGCGAAGCATAAAAGTAAATTTACAAACCAATTTAAAGGAGAGAACATGAATAAATTTGTTAAAACAGCTTTGGCGTTTAGCCTTGCTGCTTCAGTTGCCCTAGCAGGTGAGTTTCCTATCGGCGATCCGGTAGAGATCAACGGTATGGAGATAGCCGCTGTTTATCTAGAGCCTATAGATATGGAGCCAAAAGGCATCGACCTAGCTCCTAGCAAAGCCGACATCCACCTAGAGGCCGACATACACGCTATCGAGGGAAACAAAAACGGTTTTGCGGCCGGCGAGTGGATTCCTTATCTAAAAGTTAATTACGAGCTAAAAAACCTAGATAACGGTAAAGTTAAAAAAGGGACGTTTATGCCTATGGTCGCTCAAGACGGCCCTCACTACGGAGCCAACCTAAAAATGGATACGGGCGTGGGCAACTACGAGCTAAAATTTCATATAGAAAATCCTGAAAAACAAGGCTTCGGTCGCCATGCGGATAAAGAAACAGGCGTAGGTAAATGGTTTGAGCCTTTCACTACGACTTATAAATTCCAATACACTGGAGCGCCTGCTAAATAATTCAGGCTTAGAGCGGCTAAGCCCGCTCTAAATTTTACTTAAATTCTCAAATTTTAGGGCTGATCATGTCTATATATTTCGTCCAAGTTATCTCATCGTTACTGGGATTTGTCCTTTTTGCAGCGTTAAACAACGACAAAAAGAACCTAAAAGCGCTATTTTTACCCTCGGTTTTGGGTATCGCAGCTGGCATAGTCGTTTTTAAGATCGCTAGACTCACGCTTCACGATGCCGGCATGAAAATGGTATTTGACGCGGCCACTTTGATATTTTTGCTAGTTAGCGCGCTTTGGATTTTTATCAAATTTAACCCTGCAAAGATGATAACGTTTTTCGCCTTGGGTGCGGGCTACGGCCTAACCTACGCTCACGCTAGCGCGAATTTTCCGGTATTTGCCGGCGAGCTACTCGATACGCAGTCCATCATCAGCCTATTTTTGATGATATTTGCGTTTTTGCTTTTACTGATTTTATTTTTCGTCGTTTCAAATTTAAAAGAGTGCCTATGCAAGCACGTCTTACGGACGTTTTCGCTTCTTTCGCTCGTGGTTTTGATAGTGCAGGCTATTTCAAACACGGGGCTTGAGTTTATGCGAGCGGGCATGATACCTACGTATCCGTGGGCGCTCTCGCTCGTGGCTAAGGGCATTTACTATACGACGTTTGCGCAGTATTTTTTCATCTTTTTAGTTTTGGTTTTGGCGGTTGTAAATTTCAAAAAACGCCCGGCTCCGCTGGTAAAATCAGTCGTGGGCTCAAATAAATTTAGATTTAATAACGCGACTAGAAATTTCATGGCGGCAAACTCAAAAAGTAGCATAGCTATCGTCGTTACGGCTCTGATTTTTGGGCTTTATTACGACCTGCACGCATCTAAACCGCCCGAGATCTCAGATCCTATCGTCGTAGAACCCGTAAACAACGAGTTTAAATTTGACGTCCAAGAGCTAGCCGACAACGAACTTCACCGCTATGCCTACATAAACGACGAAGGCAGGGAGATAAGATTTTTTCTTTTAAACCGCTTTTCAGACCGCGCTTCGCCGATCATCGTATTTGACGCGTGCGCGATATGCGGCGATATGGGCTACGTCAAAAAGGGCGGCGATCTCATCTGCATCTCGTGCAACGTACGCATTTTCTTGCCGTCGGTTGGCAAAGAGGGCGGCTGCAACCCGATACCTATGCCGTTTGAATTTGACGGCAAATTCGTAACCGTAACGCTCGATACCATCCAAAGCGGCGCGAACTACTTCTCAAAAGTCGTCGAAAAAACGGTGTTAGATCCGGTAAGCCGCAAAAAAGTAAGCAACATCGGCTCGAAATCTTATTTATACTACAACAGGACGTATTTCTTTGAAAGCGAAAAAACTCAGGCGGAATTTGAAGCCAACCCTGAAAAATACGTCGATATAAACGGGACTTTAAAATGAAAAATATGCAACTAAGGCTCATAAAAAGCTCGATCACCGGCTCGAAGGTGCAAAAAGGAATGGCCTTTATCACCATACTTTTGGCGACGGTTTTGATCGCTTGTATGCTAAATATCACGCTAAAAATCGGCGATCAGATCGCTAGCGAGCTACGCGGCTACGGCTCAAACATCGTCGTCCTGCCAAAGGGCGAAGCGCTAGCTATCGAGATCGAGGGTAAAAATTTCACTCCGCTAAAATCGCAAAATTACCTAAACGAAGAGGATTTGCATAAGGTAAAGGAAATTTTTTGGCGAAATAATATCGTGGCGTTTGCGCCGTTTTTAAACGGCGAGGTAAAGGACGCTAGCGGCGAAAAATACCAAATCACGGGCACTTGGTTTGATAAATTTGCAAAAGTAGCCGACGAGCCCGAGTTTAAAACGGGCGTGAAAACGCTGTTTGGCTTTTGGGCGGTCGACGGCAAATGGATAGAGGACGACGATACGCAAAACGTGCTCGTAGGAGAAAATTTAGCCGCAAAGCGAAATTTGAGCGTCGGCAGCGAGCTAAATTTAAACGGACGTAGCGTAAAAATCGCAGGCGTGCTAAAAGGAGCCGGCGAAGAAAGCTATAAAATCGTAACCTCGCTAAAGCTCGCCCAAGAGCTTCTAAATAAGCCCGGCCAATACTCAAAAGCCGAGGTTTCAGCGATGACGATCCCCGAAAACGATCTCTCCGTCAAGGCCAGGCGAAATTTAGACAACCTAGATAGTGCCGAATATGATATGTGGTACTGCTCGGCCTACGTTAGCTCGATCGCATATCAGATCGAGGAGAACTACGCGGGCGTAGCGGCAAAGGCGATGATGCAAGTAAGCGACGCCGAGAGTAACATCGTGAAAAAAATCCAAAGCCTAATGGGTATCGTGAGCATCATCGCGCTGGCGGTCTCTTCTATCGGCATTACATCGCTGATGACTAGCGAAATTTACAGACGTAAAAAAGAGATCGGTCTGCTAAAAGCCATAGGTGCCAGCAACTTTGAAATTTACGCCCTTTTTGCGAGCGAAAGCCTAGTTGTGGCGTTTTTTGCGGGCATTTTGGGAGCGTTTTTGGGCTACGCGTTAAGCTACATAATCGCTTACAGTATCTTTGGCTACGGTATCGGCATCGCTTGGATCGTGCTTCCGCTTAGTATCGCTTTTGCGCTTCTTATATCGATCGCGGGCTCGCTCGTGCCGATGAGAAGCGTCGTCAAACTCTTGCCTGCGGAGGTGCTATATGATCGCAAATAAGGGCTTTTTTTATAACGTCATCTTTAAAAGCCTGCGCTTTGGCGCGGCTAGAGTGGGCGTCATCATCGTCTCTATCTTGCTTGGCGCGTGCGTGACGGCGGCCTTTGTAAACGTATATCTAGATATCGATTCAAAAGTAACAAAGGAGCTAAAAAGCTACGGCGCAAACGTAATTTTCGCCCCTGCAGACCCCGTTAGCGACGCGATAGACGAGGCTAAATTTAACGAAAAGATCGCCAAAATCCCAAGCGACAAGCTAATCGGACAGAGCGGATATCTTTTTACGCAGGTAAACATAGGCCCTACGACTGCGATCGCCATGGGCGTCAAATTTAGCGATCTAACGCGGGTTAAGCCGTTTTTGGAGGTTAAAGAGGGGCAGGGCATAACGCTTGATTTTGACGAGAGAAACGCGCTAATCGGCACCGATCTAGCTAAACAAAGCGGCTTTAAGGTCGGCGACGTGATAGAAGTGAGGCAAATCGGCGCGAATTCGGGCGAAAAGGTAAAGATCCGCGGCATCGTGCAAGACGGCGACAAGGAGGACTCGCTACTCATCATCTCTCTACCTCTAGCTCAAAAGATAGCAAACGAGCCAAATACGCTAAACTACGCCGAGGCCGTAGTAACGGGCAAATTTGACTACATAAGCGAGCTTGGTAAAAGCCTTAGCGACGAGCAAATTTCCGTCAAACCCGTAGCTAAAATTTCAAAATCAGAGGGCCTAATTTTGGATAAGATTAAGCTTTTGATGGCACTTGTTAGCTTTGTTATCTTGCTGATCACTTCTATGTGCGTAAACACGACGCTAAGCGCGATTTTATTCTCGCGCTCAAAGGAGATCGCGCTGCTTAGAGCGCTGGGCGCTAGCAAGAAAAACGTGTTAAATTTGTTCGGCGTTGAGACTTTCGTCACGGCGTTTGCGGCGGCTTTTGTAGGCGCAATTTTAGGCTACGGCTTAGCGCAAATTTTAGGTTACGCGATTTTTGATTCGAGCATCGATTTTAGATTTATGAGCATACCGATAGCGATGGCGATCTCGCTCGTTTTTGCGGGCGTGGCCTCGATCTATCCGATCAAACGGGCGCTAGAAAATAAAATGGCCGATATTTTAAGAGGAGAATAATATGCAGTACGCGATAAGATTAAACGGGATAGAAAAAAGATTCGGCGAAGTAAAAGCGCTAGAGAGCATTACCTTTGACGTAAACGCCGGTGAGTGGGTCAGCATAATGGGCCCAAGCGGTAGCGGCAAAAGCACGCTGGTAAATATCCTCTCGCTTATGGACGAGCCGACCGCAGGCACGTACACGCTAGGCGGAGACGACGCTAGCAGGCTTAGCGACGAGGAGACACTCAAATTTCGCCGCGAAAAGATCGGGCTGATATTTCAGCAGTTTCACCTCATCCCTTACCTAAACTGCGTCGAAAACGTGATGATAGCGCAGTACTATCACAGCAGCGTGGACGAGGAGGACGCTAAAAAGGCTCTCGAGCGAGTGGGACTGGGACACAGACTAGATCACCGTCCGAGTCAGCTTAGCGGCGGCGAGCAGCAGCGTCTGTGCATCGCGCGCGCCCTGATAAACGATCCTGATATCTTGATAGCCGACGAGCCGACGGGCAACCTCGACGAAGCAAACGAACGCGTAGTTTTGGAGCTGTTTCAAAAGCTGCGAAGCGAGGGCAAAACGATCCTGCTCATCACGCACAACCCGGATCTTGGGCAGTTTGGCGATAAGATCGTTTATCTAAGGCACGGCAAGATGGAAAATATCCACTACGTGAGCGACGGCGAGCGTGCGGAGGCATGCGAGAGGCTAGCTGCTCAGCCAAGCGGCCAAAGCGCCTTTGCGACGGTTTAAATTTGGGAGAATTATGATAAAAAAATATATATTATTAGTCTTTGCGGCGGCGATGATAGCGGGCTGCGGAAATAGCGGCTTTGACAAGCACCACATCAGCCTAAACTCGCCAAAGGGCGTAGACACGCACTATTTTCCAGAGGGTAGACGGCTCAAAACGGACGGCAAGCCTTATATGCTCTTTTTCTTCGGCACATCCTGCGGCGCCTGCGTAGCGCAAGCTCCAATCGTAAATGAAATTTACTCCGAGCTTAAGGACAAATTCGGCGTTTACGGGATATTTGGACCCAGCCTTGGCTTTGATAAAGATATCGATATGGTAAAGCACCACGGCATCGAATACGATGTGATTAGCGATAAAATTTCGGTCGATTATTTCAGTAAGGCAGTGGGCGGCGTGATGGGCGTGCCCGCGATCTTCGTCTTTGACGGCGAGGGCAATCTCAAAAAGCGCTTCATCGGACTCACTCCAAAAGCCACTCTAGAAAACGAGATCAAGCTGGTATTATAAATTTACTCAAACGTAAAGATTTAGTAGTAAAATACGCTTAAATTTGATCCTAAATTTGACCCGTCCGCGTTAAATTTGCTGCGGTCAAATTTAGGCGAGGAGACGCGAAATGAAACTAAAAATTTTCTCTATTTTGCTATTTGCGATTTTTTTCGTAGGCTGCGGCGAACCGCGCACGCCCGAGCTTTACGCTAAAAGCACGGTGCCTATTTTTATAACAAACGGCGACGTGAAAAAAGCCTCGCGTAGCGTCTATGTTTACTTTAAAAACTCCTGCGGCTACGCAAATACGCTAGAAAACACCGTGCGAAGCAAACTACTGCAAAACGGCTTTACGCAAAGCCTCGATCAAAAAAGCGCCGATATCGTGATAATGGGCGATTTTGCGAGTTTGCAGCGCCTTGAGCGACGCGAACGCCCGCGAGTGTATATGAATATGGGATATGGCTTTGGCAGCTACGGGCGCACACGAAGTATGGGCTTTGGCATGCTTTTTGGCGACCCGTTTGACGATGATTTTTACGACAGGACGGATTATTATCTTTATAGAGCCTTTATCAGCGTGATGATCCGCGCAAACGGCAGCGAACAAAGGACCAATCTCGAGATCGAAAGCGGCCGAAATCTTTATTCGCCAAGCTACATAATCCCATACATAGAAGAAAAGGCGGCGACGCAGATACTTAACTTTTTTTACCCTTAACGGCTTGTCTTTTTCCTTTATGCTTCGTTAGAAACTCGGTCGGCTTCAGTCACGGACGACTAGTCCGCCCCCTCGTCTCCGTCGTTTCCGCCTCGTCTAAAGAAGAAATACTTCGCCTTATTGTTTTACGTTCAAATTTTAAGTCAAATTTGTAAATTTCGGCTTCAAATTTTACCCACCGAGACCCACATCTTGAAAACGTAAATTTAAAATTTGCGGCGCGACAGCGCCAGATAAACCTGCGCATAGCGCAGCAACCTCTCACGTGCAGTGGGGTTGGAGAGGGTTTCTGCGTCGCTGTGCTAGCAGCTGCAAGCAGACGGGGGCGGTTCTGCTTCTGGCAGTTGCGAGTGCATAGCACGACGCAAAGGAAGGCGACGCTCTACTTTAGCTTCACTACGTTTGCTACCGTCGCCCTATGGGCTTGAGACTGCTTCGCTCGTACCTGCAAGCAGACCGTAAGTAGAATCCCCTTCCTCTCCCGAAAAAAAAGAAAAAGGGAGCTATTTTGCTAGCTTCGCTCGCAACTGCTAGCAGAGCGTAATTCAAGCCCCTTTCTTCTCAACAAAAAAGATTAAATTTAATGCATAACGCCAAATTTAATCAAACCAAAATTTGACATTTCCTAGATATGGGTCTGGGTGCCTGAAATTTAAGTTTATCAAATTTAACTTTGCCAACGTCAAATTTGCCGCCGACTGCAAACCGAACTGCGCGAAATTGATAAATCTTATCTTAACAAAAATCAGGAAATATTCAAATACCTTTCTATATAATTGTGATACGAAAAATCAAAATTATCATAAAGGATTTTAAATGAGATTAGCTATCAGTCTGGCTGCGGCTGCGACGGCGCTATTTGCAAACGGCGCAAATCCCGACGTCATAAAGCCGATAAAGGATTTTACGCCTCCGCCGCCTTATACGCCAAACATCGCTCAAAGCGCGTTTCCCGAAAATCAATTCGACCGCGCACCTAGGGATGATTATTTTTTCGTGACGGATTTGCTCGATAATTCGATGGATAAATTTCACGTCGCGGGCGGATTTTACGGCAGGACGTTTTACGGTTCGGGACTTTTTAAATACCGCGGCGCAAATTTCTACACGATTTTAAACGCGAACTTTTCTAAAGCCAACCGCTACAAAGACGGCGGCGGCAGAGAGTGGAACTACGGCTACGCCAGGCAGGGACAAAGCGCGATCGTGGGTTTCGTGCCTAGCGAGCTAAGCGAGTTTAGATTTACGCTCGTGCACGATAATATCGACGACGACAAGCAGCCTCACCACCTCATGGACGCCGTCAAAACCGAGCGATACGTCGGTAAATTTAACGCTCGTATCGGCGCGGAGGATCTATCAAATACGCTAAATTTCGAGCTGATGCTGCGCGACGTGAGCAGAAACGCCGACAACTATCATCTAAGAAGCGCGGCACAGACGGTCAAGGTCGAACTGGATAGAAAAATCGTGGACGCCGAGCTAAAATACGACGCGGACTTGGGCGACTTTCACAATCTTGCAGGCATCAGCTATCAGCACGATAATCACGAAGGCAAAAGGTACGTAAAACAGCCTAGCGGCTGGGTTTTTAACGGCTATAGGTTCGCCGACGTGACAAATAAGCGAACGAGGATTTTTGATACGCTGAGTTATAAATTTAGCGACGCTCACAAGCTTAGCCTTGCTCTAAACTACGACTGGATGAAGTCAAATTTAAAGGGATTAAACGAGCCCTATTTCTCGCCCTCCGCACCGCTTAGGACGGTAAAAGGGCTTATCCGCAGCGTTTATGGATATGATTTTGACGGTAGCGTCAAGCAAGACGGCCTAAGCGCCAGCCTAAAATATGACTTTACTCCAAACGAGCTAGATAGCTACTACGCGGCGCTCGAGAGCTTGCAGCGCATACCCGGCAACATGGAGCGATTTAACACGCTTTACGGTCCGATGAATAACGGCTGGGTGAGCAACCCGCTGCTAAAGCCCGAGCGTCACAACCGCGTAAATTTGGGCTTTACTTACAAGAGTGAATTTTATAAAGATTACTTAAGCTCGCGTCAGGGCGAGGATAGCTTTAGCGTGGGCGGGTACTTTATCGCAGACGACGCGCAGGATCTGGTTATCTACGATCGCCGCCACTCGGCCGCTGCTGCGCCGATGAATAAAAACGCCGTTATCACGCGCAACGTCGATGCTAGAATTTACAGCGTAAATTTGCGCGGCGAGTATAATTTCGCGCGAAATTTCGGGCTAAAAACTTCGCTATTTTACAACTACGGACAAAACAAAACCGACGGCAGACCGCTCTATCAAATTCGCCCGTTTGAGGCAAATTTGGCCTTTGATTACAAAGACTACGCGAGCTTTGGCAGCTACAACATCGGCACTGCGGTGCGCTACGTGGCAAAGCAAAACAGGGGGGATTTCGATAAATCCACCGGCTTTGGCATTGACAAGCGCGAAGCCGCAAAGAGCTTTACGACGATGGACGTTTACGGCGGATTTGAGTTTAAAAACAGCTGGGGCGTGAGGCTTGGCGTGACGAATATCTTTGATAAAGATTACGCCGAGTTTATCAGCGGCGAGCACGTAGGGGCGCTAGATCCAGATCCGGTGGTGCGTGCGCCGGGGAGTGCGGTGTTTGTTAGCTTTCACTCTAGTTTTTAAAATTTGATCGGCGGCTCGTCTCGTGAGCGTCTTTAACGGAGCTAGAAATTTTCTCTCTCGATGAACTATATGTTCTATCTTCGATCGAAAATTTCTTCGCAACCCTTAAATCCATCTCACGATACTTCGCCTTATCGTTTTACGTTCAAATTTTAAGTCAAATTTGCAAATTCTGGCTTCAAATTTTACCCACCGAGACCCACATCTTGAAAACGTAAATTTAAAATTT
>NZ_CALHVN010000065.1 GCF_938039245.1 uncultured Campylobacter sp.
ATAGGTTGAGTTGTTATATCGGGCGAAGTTTGTATTTTTTAATATAGAAGTAAATTGGTAAAAACCTTAGTTAATTAAAGCTTATTTTATATTAATTATATTTTTTAATAATTCTATAATTATTTTTTGGTAGAATGTGGACTTAAATTTCTAAAAAAGGAAAAACAATGAACAAATTTATATTATCTATGCTTGCATGCGCCTCAATGGTGTTTGCTGCTATAAATTTAAATACCGCTACCAAAGAAGAGCTTATGAGTTTAAATGGTATCGGTTCAGCAAAAGCCGATGCTATTATTGAATACAGAAAAACAAATAAGTTTGAAAGCATAGAGGATATTAAAAACGTAAACGGTATCGGCGATAAGACGTTTGAAAATTTAAAAGGCGATATCTCTACGAGCGGCGAAAGCGTAATGCCTTTAAGCAATAAAGCAACTAAGAAGGCGCAAGAAGCTAAAAGCGATATGTTTGACAAAGCAAAGCAGAGTAAAAAAGAGGTCGCCAAAAAAACAAAAGATGTAGAAGATAAAATATCTACACCTGCAAAAGATATAGACAAATCTAAAACCGATATAGAGGAAAAGGCTTCTAAAAGTATCAAAAACAAAGTAAAATCAGGCGAAGATAAAAGCGAAAAAGGTATTGACGAGGCTAAAACTAAGGCAAAGTCTTTAAAAAAGAAGGGTGAAGAAAGTCTAGGCAAGGAAGTTGAAGCTAAAAAACCTACAAAGAAAAAATCAGAATAATCCTATGTCGTTTCAGCTCAAATTTGAGCTTATAAATTAAATCGCGTAAATCTTTTTGGTAAATAATCAGAAAAGATTTATGCGATATCTCTTGCTGATTATATTGCCCCATAATTTATTAAAGCTCTCTTTAACTTAAACTTACACAAAATTGCAGTAAGTTATGATAAGAGCTATATTCTTACAAGTAACGAGCGTGGCAAAGTTAAAAATACCTAAGCTTCTAGGCGGCGAGGTTTTAGCCTCACCTAGAAGCTTAGCTTTAAATTAGATCAAAGATATTTTTACTTCGCCTCGCTCGCAACTGCGTCTTGAAAAGCTATAAGCGTAGTGAGGTAGAACGGATCTAAACGAGTAAGATGTGTTGCGCTAACGCTCTATTTGAGAAAAGGGTTACAGGGGTAAGTAAAAGTAGCCGGTGCTTAACCTCTTTGCTCGTTACTGTTTCTTAAAAAGCGAAAAGCGCAGCGAAGTGGAGTAGAGCAAAGCTAGGCTAAGAGAGTAAGAGATCTTGCACTCACGCTATCTTTAAGAAAATAGGTAGAATGCACGGTAAATAAAACTCCGGTATTTCTGCTTTATCTTGCTCGTAGTTGTAAACAGGTGATATGTTAAAGCTGACTGTAAGGTCTATATCCGGGTAGCTAAAAACTGTTCTGCAAATGAACTAATGCCGATATTGCCAAGATTTCTCAAACAGAGTACGTCTTATTGATAGCAGACAAAGCGAAGTTAGGTATAAGCGGTATGGATGATAGCGCTAAGTATTTATTACTGCTAAGTGCTTATGACGGATTAGTAGATTATGTAACTTTAGTTTATTAGAGTAAAGCATTCTAAGAATAAATTTTTATTTGCTATTTTACAAGGAGCAAACGGCTTTCTGCTTTATAAAAAGCTAATAGTAAAATCATATAAACAATATAAAAACTTTGTCTCAAGTGTAGCATGTTTTTATCATTAGCAAACATTAAAGCTAATCACAAGAGCCTCGACTTGCTTTGCCGCCAATTCCTGAAAGGCTACGAACGAAGCGGAGCAGACATATAGATCAGCTAAATTTGTATGATACGCCCCAGAAACCATCCTAGAGCAAAAGCGGCTTTCTTAAGTTTTTAACCCAAATCATCCTTAAAACCTCGGGCGGTTTCGTTAAAATGTTTTTCCGTAAAGTTTCTAGTGTCTAATTTAAGAACTTTGACCTCGTCTTTAAGATTTAAGGGCTTTACGAGCTAAAATTCGATTAAAATCTTAGCCAGTGTTTTATAAAACGCTCGCCAAATGCAAGAGAGAATTAAAAGCAGAAATATTTTAAAATTTAAGGGTTATCATATGTCTGCTTAGAGCATTAAATTTATCTTTCGGCCGGCAAGGTTTGGATACTCTTTTGGCTAGAGCGTGGGACTAGATACGTAGGTACGGAATGCGCTAAAGCCGCCATTTAAATTTGCTTTAGGCAAGATTATCGCCGTCGTCTAAAAAAGCCTAACGCTCTTCGTGCGGTTACCGGCGCAAATAGCTACATATCAACTTTGTTTGCGCAAGAGTAAGAGTTGGATACAAAGCGTAGAATACAAGCACAACCGCCCGCCGCCCGCTTTCATAGTAAAGCCGCTTAACCGCGCTTTATTAGCAGTATGTCGGGTTTGTAGATAAACCATCATTGGCGCGGTCTTATTTTTGTATCGGGTTTGCGACTTTTAGGAATGCAGCAATATTTCCAGCTTTAGATTAGGTGGTTGCACTATATTTGCCTTGCCGAGTATTTGCTAAATTTAGCTTAGGATGCAAATAAAATTTCTGGATTATCGCGGTTGGAGCGCGAGGGGTGTCGATTTGACAGTTTCTCATAGTAGATGAGGCGTATTATCTTAAGATCTTGGTTGGGCAAGCTAAAAGTAGATACCGTTTATGCGGCTTAGCGATATAACGGATAAAACGGCGGCGGCTTAAAAAATTAAGCCCCGGGCTTAAAATTTTACCTAAGGTCATAAAAGCAACTCTTAGCTTAAGACAAAACTCCGTCTAATGAGCAAAAACTAAAGACGAATTCGGCTAGCTAAGAAGTAGGCTAAAAAGCAAAGGCCTGCGCGTGAATCCTAGGGTAAATTTTCTTGCTTCCAAAAAGCCCTTTGATCAAAATGCGCTAAAAAGCTAAAATGCAAAATAGCGAGCTAAAAAGCAGTCCGCCAAGCGTAAAGGCGGACTAAAAACGAAACTACCGATAAACCTCGCCGTCGATGATCGCCATGGCTTTGTTATCTTTGACTAGCGGCGGAGTGTAGAAAAAGCTGTGGCGAACGACCGTACCGTCGTCGTATTTTAGCGTTAGCTCGCCTTGATCGAGCGTATATGAGCCCTCGTCGCTGTGCGATTTTGAGCTACCCCCGCCTATGCCGCCGCCGGCGGTACCCGAGGTTGCCGTAGCATACGACGATCCGCCCGAGCTAAAGCGCCCTTTGCCGTCAAAGCAGTAGTATCCGCTCACGCCTACGCTTACCGTATCGCTGCCGCCCGACCAGCCGTACAGGGACGACGAGCTATCCTTGCGAAACGAGAAGCACTCTTTTGGCATTTGGCTTGAGATTTGCGCCTGAAACATATAATACCCCGTGCCGATGGAGTTCCACAAAAAGGTGCAGTCGTCGTTCTCGCAGTAGTAGCTCGTGTCGTAGTCGTCGTTGCTTGTTATCGTTAGGATGCCGTCTTTGACCTTATACGTGCCGTCGATGCGCGTGCGCCAGTCGGGCTTTTCTAGTCGGCTCGCGTAGGTGCCGTCGTCGCGTAGGTAAAAAGAATAATCCTCGCTCGTGTTTAAAAGCATATTAAATTTCGTACCGCCAAATACCCCCGAACCTTTTTTGCTCGCTCCGGCACTACTATGTTTGACGCCCGGATCTTTTGCTGGTTTTGCGGGTTCACCCGAATTTGAGCTTGATTTGCTTGCTTTTGCTTGCGCGCTACTTGCGCTTTTTTTAAAGACGAACAAGACCTCTTGCCCGTCCGCGACTTGTTTGTATTCGAGCATGCCGTCTTTTAGCCAAAACTCGCCCAGCCCTTTAGCGCTAAGCGCGTATTTGCCGCCGCCCAGACTTTCGTAGCCGCTTTTGCCAGCACTTTTGTTGCACGAACCGTCCTGGTTTACGCCCACGATGCCTACCGTCGCTTCATCGCCGCCGATCTCAAAAAATGAGTCGCCGAAGCACTTTTGCCCCGCGACTTTAAAGCTCTGCCCCTGCGCCTTTAGCGAGACTAGCTCCCATCTGCCCTCTAACTCGCTTAAATTTGACCCGCCAAGGCCGGTTTGATTTACGGCGCCGTTTACGATGCCGGCTAAATTTACCTCGTCTTTTTTAAAGGTAAATACGATCTCGCCGCCGTCCGCGCCTTGTTTGTATTCGAGCGAGCCGTTATTTAGCCGTAGCTCGCCGCCGCCAAGCGAGTATCTGCCGCCGCCTAGGCTTTTTAGAGCGAAGTTTTGTTCGGCTTTTTCGCAGGATTTGTCGCCCGCGCTGCTTAGGCTTAGGCGCGCGCTATCGCCGCTAGCCTCGATAAAAGAATCTTCGAGGCATTTTTGTCCGGCCGTTTTAAACGTCTGTCCCTGCGCCGTAACCGAGACGATGCTCCATCTGCCCTCCAGCTCGCTAGCGCTTAAATTTAATCCGAGGCAAAGCGCCACGAGGATCGCAAAAAATTTAAATTTAGCCATATTTTTCCTTTCATAAATTTAGGCTTGGTTTGCGCGAACCCGTCCGCAAATTTACCGAATGCGGCGAATTTGCTCGGGTTTTGCTATTCGTCCAAAAAATATATCGCGCCGTCGACGACCACTCCGCCTGCCTTGCCTTCGCTAGTGGGTGGGATGTAAAAAAAGCTATGTCGCTGCGTCCGTCCGTCGTCGTATCTGAGCGTGAGTTCACCGCTATCCAGCGTATATGAGCCCGCGCTACTGCTAGATCTTGTTCCGCCGCCGCCCACATTGCTCATGGCGGCGGAGGAGTAGGACGAACTGCCGTCCTTGAAGCGGCCTTTGCCGTCGAAGTCATAGTACCCGCTCACGCCGCCACCCACGATATCTGTGCCGCCCGAGGCGTTGTAAACGGACATGGAGCCAACGGAGGTAAACGAGTAGCTGCCCTTTGGCACCTCATTTAAGATTTGAGCGTTAAAGAGATGGTATCCGCCGTCGCTCCACAAAAACGTGCAATCCGCATCCTCGCAGCTATATGTGCTTTGCTCGCCGTCGTTGGCGGTTCGTACGATTTTTTTGCCGTCTTTTTTATAAGTGCCGTCGATGCGCGTGCGCCAGTCGGGCTTTTCTAAACGGCTCGCGTAAGTGCCGTCGTCGCGCAGATAAAAGGATATGTCGGTATTGGTGTTTATGAAGAACCACTTGCCCGCAAACACGCCCGTGCCTTTTTTGGTAGCTTTTGCGTCGCTATGCTTGACGCTAGGGTCTTTTTGGGGCTCTAAATTTGAGCTTGATTTGGCTTGCGCCTGATTTGAGCTAGCCTGCGCCGCGCGGCTTTTTTTAAAGGTAAACAAGATGCTACCCGCGCTTTGTTCGTATTCGAGCGTGTCAACCTTTAATCTAAATTCGCCCGCATCGTTATCTAGCGCGTACCTGCCTGCGCCAAGGCTTTTGTAGCCACTTTCTCCTGCGCCTGTTTTGCACGTGCCGTCCGGATTTGCCGCTACGATACTGACTATGGCTTTGCCGCCCGAGATCTGGAAAAACGAATCCTCAAAGCACTTTTGGCCTGCCGTTTTAAATGTCTGCCCTTGTGCTGTGACCGAGTCGATCTCCCATCTGCCCTCTAGCTCATCTGTGCTCAAATTTGAGCCAGTTGCCGTTGCCACGGCCTTGTTTGCGGCCGCGTCTTTTTTGAAAGAAAAAACGATAAATTTGCCGCCGTCTAAGGACTGTTTTACCTTTAGCGCGTCTTTATCTAGCCAAAACTCGCCGATAGGACCCAGCGCGTATTTGCCAGCACCTATGCTTTTAAAGGCGTAGCTTGCCGCGCCGCTTTTGCACGCGCCATCCTCGCCTACGGAGCTAAGGCCTAGCTTTGCCTCCCGGCCGCTAACCTCGAAAAACGAATCCTCAAAGCACTTCTGCCCCGCCGTTTGCACCTCCTGCCCGTCTATGTTTGCCGAGACGATGCTCCATCTGCCCTCCAGTTCGCTAGCGCTTAAATTTAACCCGAGGCAAAGCGCCGCGAGGATTGCAAAAAATTTAAATTTGGCCATATTTTTCCTTTTCGGTAAATTTTATGAAAAAACGGTGGCTGATTTTAGCATCTAAGGATAAATCTACGAGAATTTAAGCAATGAAAAACGAAAGCAAGCTTGGCTTTTTGCGGCGAATTTATCGCTTTGCGCCTATTTTAATTCCGCGGTTGTCGTAAATCGGCGCAAAAACGTTTTGCAAAGCGGGTGTAGCATGCGAGTTTAATTTATATTTCGCAAAATCTCGGTACCTAGGCTAACTTAAACCTTTGAGTAGCGACTTAAGTTTAAGCTAAAACGCACGGCGAGATATCTTTAATCGGTGCTAAAATTGCGTGCGCCAGCGGCTAAAGCGTCTTTTTCAAAGTCTAAAAATACGCCTATAAATCGCGTTGTCGATATCGCCGTCGTTCAAAAACTCCAAATAATCATTTCGCATCTCCTCGCTCATAGCGTAAAAAGGCGAGACGGGCAGCAGGCACTCAAATAGCGACGCACCGCCGCAAAACGCGCTGCCGCCATCGCCGCCTTTAAAGTATATCGGCGCGCTTACAAGCTCGACTGGGTAAGGATCAAAGGCGATGAATAGCCCGAATAAATTCGGCTCAAATAGCGAAAATTCCGGATTTTTGGGCTGATTAACGTGCGGTAACGCTACCTTGTCGGGATCAGGCTCGTCGCCGAAACGCCAAAGCGTGCGCGCCCCGCATCCGGCTAGATATTCCCACTCGTCCTGGCTTGGTAGGCTAAAGCCGTTTTTGCGTAAATTTGCTTCAAGCTCCTCGTGCGTGACGTCGTCAAACAAAAACGCGCGAATTTTGCCGCCTTCGCGGACTAATTTTATCGCGCTCCAAACCGTCATTTCAGAAATATCTTTGTCTTTACCATGCGAAAAATTCTCTATCTCGTTTGCGTAAATTTTAAGTCTTTTGTCGCTTAAATCCACCTCGTACCAGCTAAGCTCGGCGGGTTTTCTTTCGGCTAGCATAGCTGGGATTTTGGTGCGGCGAAGCGGAGAGGTTTGTTCTGCTACGAATTCGCGCAGGCTTTGATCCTCGGGGCAAGAGTCGCATTGCTCTTTAATCTCTTTTGCCGAAATTTCATCTAAAACGGCAAAATCATCCCAGCCAAGCTCCGGCTCGTCCCCCGGAATAAAAACGAACTCGCTCCCCTCAAAATCAAAAATGCCCGTCTCAAAGCTATGCTCGCCGCACGCAAATTTGCTTAAATTTAGAAATTTAAATTGCGGATATGCGGCGGATATTTTTAGCATTGCGTCTTGTTTTTCGTTGGAATTTAGCTTTTGAAATTCTGCCCTGTTCATCTTTTGTCCTTTCAAAATTTAACGCATTTTAGCGGACGAATCTAAAAAACGTTTAAATTTGGACGCGCCGCGCGGCTAAACTCGGCTTTGAGTTAGGCGGCAAGCGATAAAATAGGTTAAAAACTATTTGCGAGTTAAAAACGGGGCAAATTTAAAGACTAAAAAGAAGGAATCGAAGCGATAAATTTAAAAAGAGCCCGAAAGGCGGGCTCCTATTTTAATGCAGTTTAGACCAAACCTTGCGTTTCCAAAGCCATCCGAAGATGCCAAAAATCAGGAAGTAGATCATCGCATTTATGCCTAGACTTTCGCGCTCGGCCTTTTTAGCGTCGCCGGCTTTTTGCATGTAGGCTACGATTTGATCCTCGCTAGCCTTGCTTAGTCCTACGCGAGGCATCGCAGTGCCGGGTAGCATTTTTTGCGTATCGTTTATAAATTTATGCAGATAATCATCGCCCTTTGAGCGAATCATCATCGATAAATCAGGCGGGTTTGAGCCCATATACGCGGCTAAATTTACGCGGTTGCTTAGCGCGTATTTGTTTTCGTATTTCATGTCGTGGCATCTTTGGCATGCGTCGCGAAATACCTGCTCGTCGCTGACTTCTTTAGGCGCGATAGACTTTAGATACGCGACTATATCGGCGATCTCGGCATTTGGATCTTCTCCGCCCGCTCCGAAAAAGGCCGGCATAGGATAAGGCTTTTCGTCGTTAAATTTATGCGTTAGCTTTAGCGCCTTGGTCGGGTCTTTTATAAGAGCTGCTAGGAAATGCTCGTCGTATATCGCTCCTGCGGTGCTAAGATCGGGCGGTACGACGCCGTGAGCTTCGCTAAGCTCGGCGGCGCTTAGAGCGTTTGGCATACCTGCGGCCTCTACGCCGTGACAGCCCGTGCAGCCCGCGTTAGCAAAAGTTTCCGCGCCTTTAGCGGCGTCTCCTTTGGCTAAATTTATAGTTTTTACTTCGTTCCAAAACGCCGTGTAATCCTCAAGGGATTTTTTCGCCTCTTCTAGATCTTTTTTCGCTCCGGCGATTTTCTTTTCGTCATTTAGAGCTTGCGCGGCTTCGAGAGCTTTTTGTCTGGCTTCTACTACGGATTTAGCTTGAGCTACGTCCTCTGCGCCTAGGTCGTAGTCAGCTGCGGCTACGTGCGGATGCATGACGCTATGCGCATAGGGCTCTATGCCCCAGTACGCTACGCCGGCAAGCGCGACTACGATTATAAAAATTTTTAGTTCTTTCATTTCATCGCTCCTTTTTTCTCAAGCGTCGTTATGATAGGCAAGACTACGAAAAGTAGGATAAAAAACGCTATCGTCGAGAAAAAGCCTATCCAAGCGTTTGAAATGCCTAGCGTTACGCCGTCGGCAGGCAATTTGCCAAAAATCGTGAGGATAATCATATCGACGATTAATAGCCAAAACCATACGAAAAAGCCCTTTCTCTCGTGAGCCGGAGCCACGACGTCGCTTCTGTCGTAAAGAGGCATGAAAAATAGCGCCACGCCCGCGATCGCAAATGCGATAAGGCCGATATTGTAGGCTTTAAATCCGAGAATATCGAAGAAAAATCCGCGTAAAATCTCGTACTGCCACAAGAAGTACCACTCAGGGTAGATGTGCGGAGGCGTTTTTAGCGGGTTGCCCGGCTCGAAATTTATCGGATCCATCGCAAAGTCGAAATGAAAGCACACGAGATAGAAAAAGAAAATCATGAAAAAGCCGATATACATGAAGTCTTTAGACAAAAAGCCCGGCCAAAACGGAATGACTTTCGCGTTTTTCGTATCGCCGCTTAGGTATTTTTCGGCTTCTACTTCAAAGTCTATCTCTTCGCCCGTTTCGTTATTTACGTGCGGAACGCGAAGCGTATAAAAGTGTATCGCGACGACTGCTATAAGCACGATCGGCAGCAAGCAGACGTGAAGCATAAAAAATCTCGTCAAAGTCGGATCGCTAACTGCGTAGTCGCCTCTGATCCACTCGACTACCGCGTCGCCGATAACCGGGATGCCGCCGAATAAATTCGTAATAACCATCGCCGCCCAGTAGCTCATTTGTCCCCAAGGTAGCATATATCCGCTAAACGCCTCGGCGGAGAACAAAATGAAAAGCAGCATGCCGCTGACCCAAATCATCTCGCGGCCTTTTTTGTAAGAGCCGTAGTAAATCGCCGTAAAGGTGTGGATGTAGATTATGAGAAATACGACCGAAGCCGCAACCGCGTGGATATGGCGCCATAGCCAGCCGTACTCGACCTCTTTCATTATGGTCAAATTTACGCTGTCAAAGGCTAAATTTATATCCGGTTTATAGTACATAACTAGCATAAATCCGGTAAAAATAAGCAACGCAAAAAGCGTCGTGAGTATAACGCCCATCGCCCAGAGGAAATTTATATTTTTCGGTATCCAGTATTCGCTGACGAGGACTTTCATTAGCTTATTTAGGGCGATCCTTTGATCCAGCCAGTCTAAAACGCCCGTTGATTTTCTGATGTGCATCTTCCCCTCCTTACGCTTGAGCCGTTAGTTTTTCGTATTCGGGGCTGGTCTCGCCCAAAACGAGTTTCGTGCCGTCTATCTTAAACGGCGGTATGTCTAGCGGGCGCGGAGGAGGGCCGAAGGTGTTTACGCCGTCTGCGTTAAATTCGCCTCCGTGACAGGCGCAAACGAAAAGCTGCTTGCCCGGTTTCCACTCCGGGATGCAGCCAAGATGCGTGCAAAGCCCGATCGCCACCATATATCTAGCGCCGTCTACCACGACGTCGCGCTTGTCGTTAGGCGCCATCGAAGCGTCTTTTTTTAGGATAAATATCGGCTTTTTACGCCACTCTATTTGGCGCATCTCGCCCTCTTTCATCGGGCTGAGATCTACGGTCGTAAATCCCGCCGCCTTAACGCTAGGAAGCGGATCCCAGGTCTTTTTGACGGCTACGAGGGTCGCCGCGCCGCCGACTGCGGCCACCGCCCCGAACGCCAAACCGATAAAATCTCGTCTTTCTTGTTTTACGGACATTACCTTCCTTTCAGCAGTTTTTTAAAAAATACTCGCCATTATACTCTTATGAAAATTAAAATTTTATTTTTCCTGTAAATAGTTTAGATATTTAAATTATTTTTTAAAAAATCATTTACTATTTTGTCTTTTTGAGGCTTTTGCGGATAAAATTCGGGAGTAATCGGGTTTGGACGATTAAATTTTGACGCTTCGCGGGCCAGCTAAATTTAAATTTGGTTTTATTCTGCTTGATTTACCCGCGCCGCAAAATTTAACTCCGAGCGGCTTTAAATTTGCGCCGTCAAATTTGCCGTTTTTAGCGGACGATGATTGGTTAAATTTGATTTAAAAGGAGAATATATGCGTATCGCTTCGATCGATCATATCGTTTTAACGGTTACTGATTTACAACGGACGCTTGATTTTTACGTGCGAGTACTGGGTATGCGCGAGGTTGATTTTGCAAACGGACGCAAAGCTCTGGCCTTTGGCTCGCAAAAGATAAATTTGCACATAAAAGGCGAGGAGATTTTGCCAAACGCTTTAAATGCAAACGTCGGAACGGCCGATATTTGCTTGCTTACGGATACGCCGCTTGAGTCAGTTTTGGGGGAGCTAGAGGCTGCGGGCATCGCCGTAGAGCAGGGGGTGGTGCCGCGAACGGGCGCGATTGGAGCGATAAATTCTATCTACGTGCGCGACCCGGACGGAAATTTGATCGAGATTAGCAGATACGATTAAATTTGACGGGTTCGTAAAATTAAAACGCAAAAAAGGCGAAGCGTTAAATTTAGCCCCAAATTTAACGCTCATCCTTAATTAAATAGCATTTTATCGCGGCTTACCGCGGCTCCTTAGCGTTCATCTTTATATAGATGTGCAAAATATCTATCGCCGCGGGCGTAATACCGCTAATCTCGCTGGCGGCAAAAAGAGTCGGCGGATTAAAGGTTTCTAGTTTTTCGACTACTTCGTTGCTTAGCCCGCTGATACCGCGGAAGCTAAAGCCCTCTGGGATACGCACTTGCAGCATATCTTTCATGCGCTCTATTTGGCTTTTTTGCTCGGCGATGTAGTGCTGGTATTTGGCTTCGACTAAAATTTGCTCCAAGCTCGCCTCGTCCATGCAGGCGAAAATTTCGTCTAAATTTTGCAGTTTTTCGCGCGTGAAGCTCTTGCGCGCTACGATTTTTTGCAGGCTTACGTTTTGGCTGATTATATCCTCGTCTAGGCTTTCTAAAAGGGCTAAATTTTGCTTTGAGGGCGTGATTACGGTCTGGTTTAGATACGCTAGCCCGCGCGCTAAATTTTCGCGGATTTCTTCTACTCTCTTGTATGTTTTAGCGTCTATTAGCCTAAGCTGCCGCCCATAGCCGCTAAGGCGCAGCACGGCGTTATCTTCGCGCAGCAGTAGCCTGTACTCGGCGCGCGAGGTAAACATGCGGTAGGGCTCTTTCGTGCCTTTGGTGACTAGATCGTCGATCAAAACGCCGATATACGCCTCGTCGCGGCGCAGTACGAGCGGCTCTTTGCCCTCAAGCGCGAGAGCTGCGTTTATGCCCGCCATCAGTCCCTGCGCGGCGGCCTCTTCGTAGCCCGTGGTACCGTTGATCTGGCCAGCGAAATACAGCCCGCCGACGAGCTTGGTTTCCAGGCTGTGTTTTAGCTGCGTTGGCGGCGCATAGTCGTACTCGATCGCGTAGCCGTGGCGAACGATGCGCGCGTTTTCAAAGCCCTTTACCGAGCGCAGCATTTTAACTTGCACGTCGTAAGGCAGGCTCGTAGAAAAGCCGTTGATATAGTACTCCGTCGCGCTAGCCGTCTGCGGCTCGATAAAAAGATGATGCCTGTCGCGGTCGCCGAATCTATTTATCTTATCCTCGATGCTCGGGCAGTAGCGCGGGCCTACGCCCTCTATCTGCCCCGTAAAAAGAGGCGCTTTGTCGAAATTCGAGCGGATAATCTCGTGCGTAGTCTCGTTCGTGTAGGCGATGTAGCAGGGCAGCTGCGTAGGCGCGAAGTCCCGCGTGCGGAAGCTAAACGGGACGGGATTTGCGTCGCCCTCTTGGACTTCAAGCGCGCTAAAATCTATGCTTTTAGCATCCACGCGGGGGCAGGTTCCCGTTTTTAGCCGTCCTAGCGTAAAGCCGTGATCTCTTAGGCTTTGGCTTAAATTTACCGAGCTAAACTCGCCCACGCGGCCGGCTTGCAGCTTGTTAAATCCGACGTGAATCAGTCCGTTTAAAAAAGTGCCCGTCGTGATGATGAGCTTACTAGTTTTATACTCGTTGCCGAGGTGGGTTTTTACGCCCGATATCTGCCCGTTTTGCGTTAAAATTTGCGTCGCGATTTCTTGCGTGACGTCGAGATTTGGCGTATTTAGCAGTAAATTTCGCATATAGACGCGGTATCTATCCATGTCGATTTGAGCGCGGCTGCCGCGAACGGCGGGGCCTTTACTCTCGTTTAGCACGCGAAACTGTATGCCCACGACATCGGTCGTTAGCCCCATCTGCCCGCCCAGCGCGTCGAGTTCTTTTACCAGATGGCCTTTGGCTAGTCCGCCCACTGCTGGATTACAGCTAGTCGCCCCGATTTGCTCGGCTAGGATGGTGATTAGCAGCGTTTTTTTGCCCATTCTTGCGGGAGCTAGGCTAGCTTCGATACCCGCGTGACCGCCTCCGACGACGATGATGTCATATTCTTGCATTAAATTTACCTTTAAATTTTTGGCGGATTTTATCTAAAAACAGATAAAAATCACGCAAATTTACCGATTAAATAGCGAATTTATCTTAGGCTGTGCATTTTGGGGCGGCTTGGGCGAACGTAAATTTAGTCGATGCGGACCGCAAGCCTAAGAGGCGTAAATTTAGTATTAGTTATTACGAGTTTAAATTCGTAAGAGCCAAACTTTTAAAATTTACACTTAAATTTTTGCTTAAGCTTTTTAAAATATTTTAGGACTAAAATGCTCTCTTTTAGTACCTGATAGTTCGTGCGTAATATTTTTATATTCGCATAAGTTTAAAAGAAAGCCTATATTACCGTAAATTTAAAAATAAACTTAAAAATAAATAATTCATAAAAATTAATATAAAAAATACAAAATTCGTCAGATAGATGACGGAAATAAATTTTTAAAAGTAATAAAATTGCTTCAAGATTTAAGAGTAATCAAGAATCAAAAAACAAGTAGAAGGGAGAATTTATGAAACGACATAAATTTGTGATCGCCGATTACAAACGTTGTATCGGTTGCGCTACTTGCATGGCGGCATGTTTCCGTAGCGCCTACGAGCGCGGCAAGCTCTCAAAGGCTAGGCTAACTGTATTGCGCCAGGCAAAGGGCGTCATGCCGACGCAGTGTCGCCAGTGCGATGACGGTCCTTGCGCGAACGTGTGCCCTACCGGGGCGCTAAGGTTTGACGACAACTACATCGAGCTTCACGAAGAGATTTGTATAGGCTGTAAACTCTGCACTATCGCTTGCCCTTACGGCGCGATAAGCTCGAGCGCCGAGCTCATGCCGTCGGTTAATTACGCGGTAGAGCCCAAATACTACCTCGAGATCGAGAGCCAGGCCGGCGCGAAAAACACCGCGATAAAGTGCGATATGTGCTTTGGACGCGAAAACGGCCCTGCGTGCGTCGAGGTTTGTCCGACCAGCGCTATCATCATGGTCGATCCTTTGCACAGCCATCACAAGCTCGGCAACAAGATCGAGCAAGAGGCGGCTCAGGCTTTCGTCGATAAAATTTTACGCGGAAGCGGAAATTTAAAAGAGCCTCACGTTTTAGCCGATATCGGCGCTCAGGACGTGGACGGCGAGGGCGATGTCATCGTCATCAAGGAGCTTGACAAAACTCCTAGCGAGCAGGCAAGAGAGCAAGCGGCGTCAAATTCGCGCGCTATGAACGACGAAAATAGCGGCGCAAAAGGGGGTGCGAGATGGTAGGCGTGTATCTGCTTTTCTTAGTTAGCGCCGCCGTTAGCATCCTGCTCTACGGCGCTCAAAAATCAGCCGTAAAAATCGGCTTTGGACTAAGCGCGATCAGCTGTTTTTACGCGCTTTGCTACTTTGTGGCGCATATGGGGACGATACAGGGCTTCGCTCTTGGCGGCGATTTTTTATACGCGCCAAAATTCGAGCTAACTCCGCTTGGAAATTTCTTTAGCTTCGTAGTCGTCTTTATCGGCTTTGCCAGCAGCGTCTACGGTATGAGCTACGCGGAGGAATACATAAAAAAAGCAAGCGTAGGCGTTTTTGCCTGTTTGTTTAACCTTTTCATCCTTTCGATGCTTCTAGTTATCAGTGCAAATAACGTATTTTGCTTCATCGTTTTGTGGGAGCTTATGACGCTTATCTCGTCTTTCCTCATCCTCGTAAACGACGGCAAAGGCACGCTAAAAGCGGTGATGGTGTATCTTGGTATCGCTCAAGTCGGCGCGTTTTGCATCACTTGCGGGCTGCTAATAATGGCTCACTACGCCGGCAGCACCGAATTTAGCAAATTTGCCCACCTAAATATGCCGACTGCGGCTAGCGTCGTGGTGTTTATACTATTTTTGGTCGGTTTTGGCAGCAAGGCGGGTATGTGGCCGTTTCACGTATGGCTACCGATGGCTCACCCGGCCGCTCCTTCAAACGTCTCTGCTTTAATGAGCGGCGTTATGATCAAGGTCGCGCTATTTACTCTAGTTAAATTTACGCTTTTCTTGCCTTTAAGCATTTACTTTGGCTTGACGGTTTTGATTTTGGGTGCCGCTAGCTCGCTGTTTGGCGTTCTTTACGCTCTTTGCCAGCACGACTACAAAGCGCTTCTTGCCTATCACTCTGTCGAAAACATCGGCATCATCTTGCTCGGTCTTGGCACAGGTTTGTACGGTCTAGCTGCGGGAAATATGACGCTTGCTGCGATCGGATTTTTAGCCGGATGCTATCACGTGGTTAACCACGCGATCTTTAAAGGACTATTGTTCCTTTGCGCGGGTTCGGTTTTGCACGCTACGCACACTCGCGATATGGACGTGCTAGGCGGCCTAGCTAAAAAGATGCCTTGGACGTCTGTTGGTATGTTTATCGGTATCATGGGTATCGCGGCGCTTCCTCCCGTTAACGGCTTCGTATCCGAGTGGTTTACCTATCAAGGTATGCTTCAAGGCGCGCTAGAGCAGGGCATCTTTACTAGATACGCCTTTACGCTTTCAGTCGTCGCTCTAGCGCTTACGGGCGTGTTAGTCGGCATGCACCTTAAGCTTTATGCCGTAATCTTTGCGGGAACTCCAAGAGATCAGAAAATTTGGGAAAACGCCAAAGAAAGCCCGATATTTATGGTGCTTGGCATGATAGTGCTAATGATCGGCTGTATAGGCTTTGGTATCGGAGCTAACGTAGTCGTCGGTTACATCCAAACGGCCGTAAATTCCATAGGCGGCGCAGGCGGTTACGTAGCTAGCCACGGTATAAATTTGACATCAAATTTAGGCAGCGTGGTTTCAACTCCGCTTATAGCCATCATCTTGTGTTCTACTATGGTTTTGCCTTTTGCGATTTTAGCCGTGATGAAAGCAAACCGCGAGAAACCTCGCGAGACCGATCCTTGGGCTTGCGGATTTAAGTATAGCTCTCGTATGCAAATGACGGGCGGTCCTTTCACGGGCGATCTAAGACGCATAATGAACTGGCTGTTTAAAGGCGAGAGAAAAGTCGTGACTAAAGGCTATTTTAACCCGGTCGAGTATCACAACCATCCAAAAGATATCTGGTGGGGGCTATTTTACGAGCCGGTGATTAAATTTACCGAAAAGGTCGCTGAAAAAATAGGCATAATGCAAAGCGGCTACACCAACGTTTACGCGCTATATATCCTCATATATCTTTGCGCGATACTAGCGGTTAGCTACTTTTTGATATAGGGGGGCGTGAGATGGAAATTTTACAGACTATACTTTTGATGATATTTCAAGTAGTCGTCATCGTCTTGGTTGCGCCCTTGTTTGACGGTATGGCTAGGAAACTAAGAGCCAAACTGCAATCAAAACAAGGTAGCGATTTTTTCCAGACGTATCGCGACATCATAAAGCTTTTTAGACGCGGTAGAACCGTGCCTGCATGCTCTCACTGGGTATTTAGGCAGGCTCCGTTTTTCTTGTTTGCTACTTCGGCGGCGATACTAGCGGCTATTCCTATTACTTATAGTAAAAGCACGATTTTTGGAGCATATTCCGACATATTCGTGATTCTTTACCTAGGCGCGCTACTTCGCTTTGTTTTTGGCGCTGCTTCTATGGATAGCGGCAACCCGTTTGCGGCAACGGGCGGCGGTAGAGAGCAGATGCTAGCCGTCTACGTAGAGCCGGTGATGATAATGTGCCTAATCGTCGTTATGCTTGCGGCCGGAACGTCAAATTTAGTAGAAATCCAATCAATGGTAAAAAGCGGCCAGATCGGATATCAGATCCCAAGCTTTGCGGTTGCTTCGATAGCGTTTTTGTGGTGCATATACGTTGAAACTGGCAGAAAGCCTTTTGACCTGGCAGAAGCCGAGCAAGAGTTGCAAGAAGGCTTGCTAGGCGAATACGCGGGCTCTGATTTAGGCCTAGTTCAAGCTTCGCTTATCTTAAAACAATTTGCGATGATCGGACTTTTCCTTTCGATTTTCGAGCCGTGGAATTTTAGCAATCCGTTTTTAGCGGTGATAATCTTCGTCTTAAAAACGGGAGTGTTTTACGTAGCGGCCGTGTTTATAGATAACTTCGGACCTAGATTCCAGATGACTTCGAGCTTACGTAAAAACGCTCTAGCTGCTCTAGCTATATCTTTTGCGGCTTTGACGCTTTACGTCGTGGGGGTGTGAGATGAATATTTTAGATACTTTGGCTATCTGTATGATGGTAACGTCTTTGGCGGTTTTCGGGCTAAGAAGCCTAAAGCTATCCGTCATCGTTTACGGAGTTCAGACGCTACTATTAGTCGGGATATTTTTTGCGTTGTCGTCTAAATTTAATGCCGAGCAACTATCTACGTGGGCGGTCGTGGCGTTTTTTACGAAGGTTTTATTCGTGCCTGCGATCTTGCTTTGGCTTATTAAAAATCTTGGCGTCGTACACGAAGACGAGCCTGTAGGCGGCTTTTTCGTGAGCCCCGTTATAGCGATGGGTTTTAGCTTGGCTTTGGCGATGAGTATTAATCCGATATTTTTGGAGTTTTCGCTTATTAAAGAAAAGATAATGCTACTAGCCGCGGTTTGCGTGTTTATGATGGGGGTTTTCGGCTTTATGCTTAGAAACTCGTTTATCAAGCAAATTTTAGCTTATTGCCTTTTTGAAAACGGCATACATCTAAGCCTAGCGCTCATGGCTTACAACTCAAACGAGCTCGTCGAGCTTGGAATTTTAACCGACGCGATTTTTGCGGTTATCATTATGAGCGTTTTAGCGATTAGATTTTATAAAGCATACGGCAGCCTTGATACGTCTAAGGCTACGAATTTAAGGGGATAGAGATGGATAGTTTAACTTTGATATTAATTTTACCGCTTCTTGGAGCGATACTGCTATTTTTCTCTCCGAAAAATTACGCTTTTTTGAGTTTGCTTCACGTAGCAGTTAGCGCAGTTACGTCTTTAGCCTTGCTATTTAACGTAAGCAAAGTTTTAACGGGCGGTACGTTTTACGCGCACGATAAATTTTTGTTTTTAGACAGCCTTGGCTGCGTATTTTTGATACTTATCGCGGTTACGGGCCTACTAGTAAATTTATACGCGACCCACTATATGAGATGGGAGCTTGAAGAGGGACATATAAATTTAAGCGCGCTTAAGAAATACTACGCGCTTAGCCACGTGTTTATCTTTACGATGAGCTTAAGCGTCATCTGTAACAACGTCGCGTTTATGTGGGCTGCGATCGAGGCTACTACGCTTTCATCGGTGTTTCTAGTCGCGATCCTAAAAGATCAAAAATCGACCGAGAGCGGCTATAAATACATAGTCCTTTGCTCTATCGGCCTAGCGTTCGCGCTTTATGCGACCGTGCTTCTTTACTCTGCGACTTTTGCAGAGATAAAAGACGGCGAGGCTGCGATGCTATGGACGGGCATAATGGCAAACGCTAAAAATTTAAGCCCCGACGTCGCTAAGCTAATCTTCGTCTTTGCGCTTATCGGATTTGGCACGAAAGCCGGCCTTGCTCCTACGCACACCTGGCTTCCCGACGTTCACGCCCAAGGCCCGGCGCCGATTTCGGCTCTGCTTTCTGGCGTTTTGCTAAAGTGCGCGATGTTAGCTTTATTTAGATACTACGCTATCGCGGCTCAAGCTACGGGTATGGAGTTCGTCCAAAGCGTGATGATAGTTTCCGGTCTTATTACGCTATTTGTGGGCGGAATTTTCTTAATCAGGCAACACGACGTAAAAAGGATGTTTGCCTACCACTCTATCGTGCATATGGGCGTTATAGCCTTTGCTCTTGGCGTGGGCGGACCTTTCGGGCTATTTGCGGCGATTTTCCACTGCCTAGCTCACAGCTTTACCAAGGCTCTCGCGTTTTGCTCAACGGGCAATATCGCTAGAATTTACGGACACAAAGATATGAGCAAAATGGGCGGTATGATAAAGATAGCTCCCGTAACTACGATGATGTTTGGCGCAGCGGTTTGCTCGCTGGTAGGCGTGCCCGCGTTTGCGATATTCGTTAGCGAATTTAATGTTTTCGTCGGTGCCGTAAATAGCGGCCAATACTTTAGCGTCGCTTTATTTGCGATAGCTCTTGCGATCATCTTTATCGCGGACTTCTCGCACTTTAACTTAGCAAGCTTTGGCGAACCTAAAGCCGCGGTCGTTCACAATAAAGAGATGAGTATATTAGAAAATTTACCGCTTATCCTGCTTTGCGCTTTGATTATAATCTTTGGCGTTTGGCACGTGGATAACTTTTATACGCTGGTTGAAAACGGCGTGAAGATAATAACTGGAGAACTATTATGAGAGGCGATAAATTCGTTGAAATTTTAAAAACAAAGGTAAAGGTTTTAGAAGTAACCCGCCAAGCCGACGATCAAATCACCGTCCTGGTGGACAGAAACGACCTTCCGCTTGCGGTCAAGACCCTTTACTACGATATCGGCGGTTTCATCTCCACGATGATACCTAGCGACGAGAGGACTATAAACGGCTGTTTTGCGCTTTACTACGCTTTGTCTATGGAGGGCGGCAAGATGACGGAAGAGGACGACTTCGCCGCCGAGGATAAGTGCTTTATCACCGTTAAAACACTAATTCCCGGCGTCGATCCAACTTTTCCGTCCGTTACGCCGCTAGTGCCTGCTTGCGTTTGGTACGAAAGAGAAGCCTACGATATGTTCGGCCTAGTAGCCGAGGGCTTGCCCGATAAGCGTAGATTGGTGCTAAGCGACGATTGGCCGGACGGCCTTTATCCGCTTAGAAAAGACGCGATGGACTACCGCTACCGCCCAGATCCCGTCGCTCACCAAGATGAGCCCGACACCGAGTTTTTATTTCCAAAAGGCGATAGCGTCATCGACGTGCCGCTTGGGCCTTTGCACGTAACTAGCGACGAGCCGGGACACTTTAGGTTATTTTGCGACGGCGACGAGATCATAGACGCGGACTACCGCCTCTTTTATCAGCACCGCGGTATGGAAAAGCTAGCCGAAAACAGAATGAACTACGATCAGATGGGCTATCTTGCGGAGCGCGTCTGCGGAATTTGCGGCTACGCCCACGCGATTGCATGTATAGAAGCGGCCGAAAAAGCTATAAAGCTAGAAATCCCGCTAAGAGCGCAGGCTATCCGCGTGATTTGTCTTGAGATCGAGCGCCTTCACAGCCATCTTTTAAATATCGGTCTAGCTTGCGAGGTAACGGGCAACTATAACGCTTTTATGCATATCTTTAGAGTGCGCGAGTACTCTATGGAGTTAGCCCAGCTAGTAACGGGCGGCCGTAAAACCTACGGCAACGTCATCATGGGCGGACTTCGCCGCGATATGACCGATAACGAGATAAAAAAGGGCATCGAGATGATAAATAAGCTCGACGTTCAAATTTCTGAAATTTGGGACGCGGTTATGGACGATAAGCGCCAAATCGCGCGCTGGAAAGGCGTAGGCGTGCTAGATAAGCAAGTAGCAAGAGACTTTAGCCCCGTGGGGCCTAATATGCGAGGCTCTGGTCTAAAGCGCGACAACCGCTACGACCACCCTTACGATTTCTTTAAAAATATCGAATTTAAAGTCTACGTAGAGCACGGCGGAGACGTATTTAGCCGCGAAGTCGTGAGATATAACGAGCTAAAAGAGTCCATACATATCATCAGGCAGTGTTTGGAGCTAATGCCTCAAACGCCGATATCAATCGATCCAAAAACGATGATAAAGCCTGAAAATTTCGCCCTCGGACACGTAGAAGCTCCTCGCGGCGAAAACGTCCACTGGATCATGCAAGGCAGCGCGCAAAAGGTTTTCCGCTGGAGATGCCGCGCGGCTACTTATAACAACTGGCCTAGCCTTCGCTATCAGTTCCGCGGAAACAACATTTCCGACGCGGCGCTCATCGTTTGCTCGCTAGATCCGTGCTACTCCTGCACCGACCGCGTTACCGTAGTGGACGTAAATACCAAAAAGAGCAAAATTTTAACCGAAAAAGACCTTAAGAAATTTTGCCAAACGGGCAAAATTAGCAAAAAGGATTTAAGATGATGAAGTTATTTGACGTAACCGAAAAATATGGAAAGGCGACCTACGCCTATCCGTTTGAGCCTTATAAGGTACCCGAAAATTTCCGCGGGCAGCCGTTTTACACCTACGAGCTTTGTATAGGTTGCGCGGCGTGCGGCGTAGCGTGCCCTAGCAACGCCATAGAGCTAAAGATGAACGAAAAGCAAGACAAGCTTGTTTGGCAGTTTGACTGCGGACGATGTATATTTTGCGGACGCTGCGACGAGGTTTGTCCAACCGGCGGCGTGCGCCTAAGCCAGGGTTTCGAGCTAGCGGTTAAATTTGACAAAAGCGCACTAATACAGCGCGGCGAGCTAGAGATGCAAAAGTGCAAATGCTGCGGCAAGCCGTATACGCCGGTTCGCCTCATCAACTATACTTTTTCAAAGCTTAGCACGGCAAATTTGCTCCCGGGCAGACTAGAAGAGGCTAAAGACTATCTATATATCTGCCCGGAGTGCAAAAAAGCCCAAGCCGTAGAGCGCATAACTAAAGACGTAGAGGAGGGGATAAAATGAGCCTTTATCAAGTTCCCGAAAATATAAAAACGGCAAACGACCTAACCGCAAAGTTAGAACATCTAAAAAATATCAAACGAAGCTTTAGCGTCTACCGCATCGACTGCGGCAGCTGCAACGGCTGCGAGATAGAAATTTTCGCCGCTATCACGCCGATGTGGGATCCGGAGCGCTTCGGATTTAAGCTAGTAGCAAACCCGCGCCATGCGGACATTTTGCTCTGCACCGGCCCGGTTACGCGCCAGATGTATTATCCGCTGCTTCGCGCTTACGAGGCCGCGCCCGATCCAAAGATCGTGGTGGCCTTTGGTGCATGCGGCAGCACGGGCGGTATCTTTTACGACGCTTATAGCGTTTGGGGCGGCATAGATAAGATTATCCCCGTAGACGTCTATATCCCGGGCTGTCCTCCGCATCCGGCTAGCGTCATATACGGCCTTGGTATGGCTCTTGGCATCATAGATCAAAAGCTGCAAAAAAGAAGCTTCGAGCAAGACGACTGCAAAGCCCCCGCCGTAAAAGAGTCTATCATAGGCGATATACTTTTCGAGCGCGATTTGGAAGCCGAGGCAAAGAGGCTAATGAGTTATATCTTCGGCAGGACGCTGTTTGCTAAATATATGGACGCGGCCAAAACTTCTCCTGATATCCACGACGTAGCGGCTACTAAAAAAGTAATGCTAGAGGCTATCCATAAAGAAGAAGACCCTAGATACGCCGAGTGTATGGGGCTGCTTTACAACGACGTCTATCTAAAATACGCCAAAGCAAAACGCGATACACAAAACGCCATCGACGTTAAAAAAGAAATTTGGGATAAACGATGATAAGAGTCTATAAACTCGCCCGCCGTCACATGGACGAAAACGAAAAGATGCCAAAAGAGCTAAAAGATATCAAGCTATTTTCCGTCTGCGTCGGACACGGCGTGGGGACGGTGGACTTTAGCGAAAAAACGCTCGAAATACCCGACGAGGAGTTTGAGCGTATCGTAGCTAGCGGCGGCGAATACGTCAAATTTAAGCTGGGAAATTTAAGCAAGTATTTTGAAGTGGAGATATTTAGGGAGCATGCGGCAAAGCTCATCCCCGAGCTTTGCGAATGCGAGCTAAAAAAAGAGCTTGAAAATCTGTGCGAGGGATATCTGGTGCTTAGGAAGGATTTTTGAGATGGATTTAAATGTTGCGCAGAAAATTTTAGCCGAGATAGGACATGTAGTCCATCGCAGGCTAAAATTTTCAAGCTCATTTAAAGGCGCTCAAAAAAGAAAGGAAAAGAGATGAAAAAGGCTTTACTTTGCATCGGCAATCCCATGCGCGGCGACGACGACGTAGGCAACGAAACGGGGCGAATCGTCGAGGCAAATTTGAAAGATTGGCGGGTATTTTACGGACAGGACGTGCCTGAAAACGAGTTTGGCGCGCTTCGCGAATTTGCGCCTGGTATCATCGTCGTGGTAGACGCGATGAGTGGGTTTAAAGACGGCGCGATCGAGTTTTTTGATCTAAGCAACGAGCGCGACTATATCTACTCGACGCACAACTTGCCTACGCCCGTACTTTTAAGCTACCTGCGCAAAATTTGCCCCAAAACGCTGTTTTTAGGCATTAGCGTTTTGCTTGAAAACGTGCTTGATTTTAAAGAGGGCTTAAGCGAAAATGCGAAAAAAAGCGCGCAAAAAGCCTTTGAACGTATCTTGGAAATAGATAAAAATTTAAATTAGGAGGAGAATATGTTAAATCCTGCAGAAACCGCGCAAGCGGTGTCGAATTCGATGGAGCACAAGGCGCATACTCCGTTAGTGAGCATTATTTTTCTAGCTATCATGGCGGGCGCGGCGATTGCTATGGGCGATATTTTCTGGGCGCACTCGACCGTGGGCATGGCTGAAAAGCAGTCTATAGGACTGGCAAATTTCATCGGCGGCATCACCTTTAGTTGCGGACTTATGATGGTCGTTTTTTACGGCGGACATCTATTTACTAGCTCGGTTTTAAGCGGCGTTAGCGCGTATGAAGGCAAACTAAATTTAGGAAAGACCTTTAGCTACTGGGCGATCGTTTGGGTTTTTAACTTCGTAGGCGGCGCGCTAATTGCGTATATGTACTACTACTCTGGCTTACCGCTAAAATACGACGGCTATATCTTGCAACACTTTATACCCTCAGGCATAGGCAAGGTCACCGCGCCGTTTCACGAGCTATTTATCCGCGGAATCTTTTGTAACGTGTTTGTTTGCATGTCTATTTGGACTGCGACTAGCGAGAGCAACTTAGCGGGCAAATTTTTTGCCATTATGTGGATGATCGGCGCGTTTGTCGCATGCTCTATGGAGCACTGCGTGGCAAATATGTTTATCATAACAGAAGCCATCATCGCTAAAGCTCACTACATCGCGGCAAACGGCGGAGATATAGCCGCTGCGGCTACGGCTCTAGGACACGGCATCACGGCTGAAAAGTTAGAAGTGCTAAACTGGGGAAATTTCATCGGTAAAAACCTAATTCCCGTTACGCTAGGCAATATCTGCGGCGGGCTTTTCTTTGTGGGACTAGTTGGATTTATGGCGAATAAATTCGACATGAAAAAGAAGTAATTCCCCATAAATGAACGGATTTTTAACTTCGCGCGAGGCGCTCGTTACGAGACTTCGCTACGAGGAAGCTTTAAAATTTTAAACCCGTTTCGGTTACGGACGACCAGTCCGCGCCCTCACGGGTTAAAATTTTAAAGTTAAACTACGCCTATTGCGTCTGGAATACCTATCTCGCATCTTACTAAATTTACAAATTTAACTACATCAAATTTAAAAACAGAATTTAGCGCCTTAAAGATACGGGTTTAGGCGCGTAAAATTTAAATTTAGTCCGTATAGCTTTGCAGCTTTTCGTAATCCGCTATAAAATTTCATGCGGGGTTATGCGCCTGATGATGTCGTCTCTGATTAGTTCGTTAAACGTGGTGCTTGCGACTCTGCGTTTTTTCGGCCGCTCATCAACCGCGCCGCAGCGTTTTTGCCCGGCTTATTCGTTTGCCTCTGGCCTAGTTTAGCTAGGCAAATTCGGCTAAATTTTACTAAACGTACGCGCGAGTCGGTTGCTTATTTTGGCTGTTTAAAACTTAAATTTAAACGTCAAATTTTACGCTTACGGCGCGCGAGTTAAAACCTTTAAATTTAAAAGCAAATTTAGTCTAGCTTGGTTTGATAACTAAATGGCGATCTAAATTTAGCTGCCGCAGCCAAAAACCGCGGTTAAAACGGGCGAATTAGCGCGCAAAATTTGCCGGGTGTCAAGAGTGTGCAGTATTTGCTAGAGCCTTACTGCGTATCTACCGCTTACAACGCTTTTTGCGGCTTTGCCGGCTTGCTAAGCCTTAGCGTGTACCTGCCCGCAAACTTCGCCTGCGCTAGCCGGTGCGAAATTTAGCGCCTTAAAGCGACGAATTTAATCCTTAAAAATCTTTAAAAATGAGTAAACGTCGCGCACGCCGTTAATGTGCTTGGCGTACCATATCGCGTGTTTTTCCTGCTCGATGTCGGTTATGATGCCCGTAAATACGACGTTACATTGCACCACGCTCACTCTCACGCTCGTACCGCTTATTATGCTGTCTTTAAAAAGATTATTTTTTAAATTTAGCATTATTGCGAGGTTGCCTTCGCATTCGCCGCCGTCTTTGGGGAAGCGTATATACGTGTAGATTTTATTTACGCCGCTTGTATTTTTGGCTAATTCCACGAGCTTTTCTTTGTGCTCGGCATCCGGTACGACGCCGATGAGGTAGACGTCGCCGTAAAAGCTCTCCACGTCCACGTTTAGGTTGCTAAGGCCGCTCGTGCCCAAAATTTTAGTCTGAATTTTAGTTTTTACGATTTTATCTTTGGCTATGGAGTAGATGCCCCGCTCGTCTTGGCTTACTTGATAGGCGTCGTATACGTTTATGCCAGTTAGCGGCGTCACGGTGGTGAAGTACTCTAAGCATCCGCCCAAAAAAATAGCGGTAGCCAAAAACGCGAGAGCGCGTAAAATTTGCCGTAAAAAGAGCCGAAAATCCATCGCGAGCCTATAAAATTTTGCCTAAATACTATAAAAATCAAACTAAAATTTATATAAATTTGGCTATAATCGCGTTCATCATCTAAAAATGCGGAGGATAAGGCGATCTGGTGGCGTCCGCGGACTTCAAATCCGATGGCGGGGCGGTTGACCGCTTCGCGGGGAGTTCGATTCTCTCATCCTCTCGCCGAACTTCTACGTTTATTATCTTAAAACAAGCAAAATTCAGCTACAATAAGCCGTTTATGTAAAATTAATTTAAGGTTTTTCTTTTGGCTAAGTCTAATCTCGATAAAAACGCCCTTTCTTACGCCGTTTTAAGCAAGATATATATGGTAAATTTTATCGTTATCGCCGCTTTGATTTGCGTGGCCGGCTTTGGCGTAAATTTGAAATTTGAAGACGTAAAAGGCGAAATTTACGCCCAGAATGCTTATTTTAGCAACTTTTTGTCCGAGCGTTTCGCGGCTGCCGATTCGGAGCTAAGGCTGATAGAAAAATACCTTGCCGCAAACGCCGCCGACGTTAAGACGGTATTTGAATTTTCTTTAAATAATAGCCCGGAATACGTCGCGTTTTTTATAGCCGATAAAAACGGCGAGATAAAATTTACGACCGATGAGAAACTAGGCGCGAAATATAAAGGTTTTTTCGCATCTAAGCCTTGGGCCGACGCGGAAGCTGGCGAGACGCTTCGCTCTAAATTCGCCCTTGATAAAAGCGACTCCGCATCGAGATTTACCGCGATAAAGATGAGTGGCGGAGAGATTTTAGCAGTACTGATAAATTATTCTTTCATTTATGATGAATTAACCAACAACCGCGGCTTTGGCGGCGCGAAATCCTTCGTCGTCTCAGACGACGGCGAGATACTTTTTCACGGTGATACTGAGCTGGTTTTGGAGCGTAAAAAGATATTTGACGTATATGGCGCGCCTGCTGATTACCTGGACGGAGGGATAAAATTTGCGCTAAATTCGCCGCAAAAAGACGTTTATCTCGCGGCAAAAGTGCCTAACGAAGGCGTTGCGGCCGTGTCTTATTATCCGTTAAGCAAGCTCGTGCGCGAAAATTTAATTTTTCTGCTAGTTTGCGGCGTGTTTTTGGGCGCGGGTTCGCTCTTTACGCTATTTTACGCTAAATTTATGAAACAAAACGTCGTAAAGCCCATCTACGTTATCAAAAATTTAACGCGAAAAGCAAGGCGCGGCGAGGAGATAAACGGGTATTTAAAATTCGGCGAGATAGACGATTTTGAGCAAATAGCAAGCGACGTAAAGAGCCTTTTTGACGAGCGCGAGGCGAGCAAAACGGCTCTTGAGAGATACTCGAGTAAATTTGGATTTTTGTTTGAAAAAGGGCCTTTTATCTTGCTTTTAATCGACGCAAAAAGCGGCGAGATACTGGAGGCTAGCGCGAAGGCTTGCGAATTTTACGGACTTAGCGCGGAGGAGATAAAGGGCAAAAATTTAACCCTGCTAAACGCGCCGGATTTAGCTCAAATCAAAATTTTGCAAGAGGACGGCGCGCAGATTTACGAAACGAGCCGTATCGCGGCGGACGGCCAAACTAGACAAATACGCATCCGCAAACAAAACTACGAGCTTAGCTGTGGCGAAAAGATCGGCTTTTGCGTGATAGAAGATATCACGCAAAGCGATGCTTTAAAGAAAAACGCGGCGAAGGAAGATTTGATGAGCGAGCATTCGCCGGCATTTAGCGTCGCGTGGAAAGGCGGGCTAGTAGGCGCGGTATCGGGCGTCTCGCATAGCGTCAAACGCGTTTTGGGCTATAAACCCGCAGAGATGCTTGCTGCGGATTTTGACTTTAAAAACATTATTCATCCGGATGATTTGGATAAATTTTTAAACGAATTTAATATCAAATTTAGACTCTACGGCGCAAATTTGCGTAAAAAGGAGTTTGAGAGCTTGCAGCCTTGCAGGCTGATGAGGAAAAATTTAGAGAGCGTAAAATGCGATATTTTCGTTAAATTTATCTCTCAAGACGGCAAAAATATCGACGAGGCGATCGGATATTTTATCGAATGCGATTTGTCGCGAAATCTAATCTCGCTACAAGGCGCGGCGTCTAGTTTATCAAGCGGACAAGGCTTGCGCGGCGAGGCGATTTTGCGCCTTTTGGCAAACTCTAGCGAGGGCGTTGCTACGGTCTTGCTAGACGGGACTTTTGCCGGCGTAAACGACGCTTTTTGCAAAGTATCCGGATACGAGAAGAGCGAGGCCGTCGGCAAGCCGTCGAATTTATTAAAATCCGGCGTACACGACGCTAAATTTTATGAAAATATGTGGCAAAGTCTGCTAAAAAACGGCTTTTATAGCGGCGAAGTTTATAACAAGCGCAAAAACGGCGAAATTTATTTAGAGCAGCTTAGTATCGTTACGATTTTTGAGAGCGGCAAGCCCGCGTATTTCGTCGCGGCGTTTCACGAGCTGCCGTGGAGAGAGCCTGGAGCGACCGAAACGAATCAAAAGCAAAGGAGCAAGAGTGAGCGAATTTGACGCAAACGTTTACGAGCACGAGATACCAAGCGGCACGAGGCTGTATTTCGGGCAAAGCGCGAAACTAAAAAGAAAGATCGAGCGCGCGGCGAGCGAAATTTTGGAAAAAAACGGATTTCACGAGATCGTGACGCCTTTTTTCTCGTATCATCAGCATCTAAGCGTGCAGCCAACGGCTCTGGTGCGCTTTAGCGATCACGAAAATCACCAAATCAGCCTGCGCGCCGATAGCACCGTGGACGTCGTGCGAATCGTACTTAGACGTCTAAAAGACACCGAGCCTAAACGCTGGTTTTACATCCAGCCCGTTTTTAAGTACCCCAGCGCCGAAATTTATCAAATCGGCGCCGAGCTAATCGGCGAGAGCGATCTGGCTACTAGCGTCAAGATCGCAAAGGAGCTTTTTGAGTCGTTTGATCTAGCACCCGTGCTGCAAATCAGCCACATCGCGATCCCGCAGATCGTGTGCAGGCTGCTAAATTTGCCTATTTCGATATTTGAGCACGGCGAGATCGAAAAAATCCTAAATCAAAACGAGGAGTGGCTAAAAAGGCTAGCCTTCGTAAATACGGTGGGTGACATTGACGAGATTTTGCCGATAGTACCGAACGAGATAAAAACCGCGCTGCTTGAGATAAAAGAGCTAGCCCAAGCGGTAAAATATGAAAATTTAAGAATTGTTCCGTTATATTATTCAAAGATGAGGTATTACGATAAGCTGTTTTTTAGATTTTTAGGCGGCAACGCCGTGCTAAGCGGCGGTGGCAACTACGAGATAGAGGGCATCAAAAGCAGTGGATTTGGCGTATATACCGACGCGTTAATCGAAAATTTAGATCAAAAGGAGAGAGTATGAGCAAGGCTGACGTGATAGTGGGCGTGCAGTGGGGAGACGAAGGCAAGGGCAAGATCGTAGATCTGCTAAGCGGCGGCTACGATATGGTGTGCAGGTGTCAAGGCGGGCACAACGCGGGCCACACGATCGTCGTAGAGGGCAAGAAAATCGCGCTGCATCAGGTTCCCTCAGGCATACTTCATAAAAATATAATCAACATCATCGGCAACGGCGTCGTGCTCTGCCCGGCCGAGATAATCGAAGAGCTAAAGCAGTTTGGAGACGTCTCGGGGCGGCTATTTATCAGCGACAAGGCGCATTTAAATTTGCCCTATCACGCGCAAATAGACCAAGCCAAAGAAAAGGCCAAAGGCGCACACGCTATCGGCACGACGGGCAAGGGCATAGGGCCTGCGTATAGCGACAAAATCAGCCGTAGCGGGCACCGCGTAGGGGAGCTAAAAAATCCCGAAAAGCTTTGCGACGCGATTTTGGCCGATTTTGCGGCAAATAAAGCGTTCTTAGACGTTTTAGGCGTAAAAGCGCCCGCGCGCGAGGAGCTTTTGGGCGAGCTAAAGAGCTACGAGGCTGCGCTGGGTAAATTTATCGTAGATACCACGCACATGGTGTGGGAAGCTATAGACGCGGATAAGAAAATCTTACTCGAAGGAGCGCAAGGCACGCTGCTAGACATCGATCACGGCACGTATCCTTTCGTAACTAGCTCAAACACCGTAACAGCAGGTAGCTGCAGCGGTATCGGACTAAGCCCTAAAAACGTCGGCGAGGTAATCGGCATCATCAAAGCCTATACGACTAGAGTCGGCAACGGCGCCTTCCCGACCGAGGACATGGGCGAAGACGGCGAAAAGATACGCGATATCGGCCGCGAATACGGCGCTACGACTGGCAGACCGCGCCGCACTGGTTGGTTTGACGCGGTCGGCGTGAGATATGCCGCTAGGCTTGACGGCGTGGATAAATTTGCGTTGATGAAACTTGACGTTTTAGACGGCTTTAAAAAGGTAAAAATCTGCAAAGCCTACGAGAAAAACGGCAAGATAATCGAGTATTTCCCAAGCGACCTAGAGGGCGTAAAACCGGTCTACGAGGAGCTTGAGGGCTGGGATAAAGTAGCTGGAGCGCGTAAATTTGACGATCTACCCGCAAATGCAAAGGCCTTTATCAAACGCATCGAGGAGATCACGGGCGTAAAGGTCGGCATCGTATCTACTAGCCCGGAGCGCGAAGACACGATAGTTCGATAAAATGAAAAGCAAATTTACGCAAATCGTAAATATAAAAAAGCGAAATTTAGACAAAATCGAGCTAAATTTAGCAAGAACCAGAAACGAAGCGGCGATGATAGAGGGCTTCATAGCGCAGGCTGCCGAGCAAATTTCAAAATTTGAAATGCCATCAAGCGGCTCTGCGGCCGATCTGCGCGGTTCGCTGGAGCTTCTGGGCGCTATGCGGCAAGAGAAAAATCTGCTAACCGAGCGGCTAGAGCTAATGAAAAAAAACATCGCGCACCTCGAGCGGCAGTACAAGGCGGCAAATTTGGAGTACGAAAAGATGAAATACCTGCAAACGCAGGACTTTAGCGCGCAAATAGAAAAGATAAAAAAGGCCGAAGCGGCGGCTCTGGACGAGTTTGCGACGATGAATTTTACTAGGCAAAAAGAGGCGAAGGCTTGAAAAAATTTTCGATTTTACTAACTTTAAATTTATGCGTTTGGGGCGCAAACGGCGCAAATGTTCAAAACCCGGCACAAAGCGGCTTTAAGATCCCGGTGGACTGCGTTTCGATCTTTGAAACCAGAAAAGACGAACTAAAAAGAGAGCTAGCTAAAATAGACGAAGCAAGGCAGGCTTTGGAGGCTTTTCGTGCGAGTTCGGCGGCGCTTTTTGAGGAGAGAAATGCCAAACTAGCCGCCAAAGAGGCCGAGATAAACGCGACTCTAACCCGTGCGCAAGAGGAAAAAAAGCAGACCGAGCAGCTGCTAAAGAAAAACGACGAAATCCTAAAAGAGCTAAAAGCGATGACTAGCGACAAGGTCGGCGAGACCTACGGCAAGATGAAAGACCAAGCCGCCGCCGACGTACTAAGCGCGATGGATAGGGCGGACGCGGCTAGCATCATGTACTCGCTAAGCCCTAAAAAAATCTCTGCGATAATGGCTAAAATGGAGCCTGTCGCGGCGTCTGAAATCACGCTTTTAATCAAGCAAGGCCCGCCGTTTATAAAGGCTGAAAAAAACGTAACGCAAGAAGTCTCTCCGACCTCGCCCGACGGCCCTGCTGGAAATCTGCTAAATTTGTAAATTTAGAGCCACGGCCGCTCTAAATTTATCTCGGTTTGCGTCTAAATTTGACCTCAAATTCGCCGCGGTCAAATTTAACGCTAAAGCCTAAATTTAACTAATATCCAGTCTTAAAAACGCCAAAAATACTTTTATCCGCACGTCAAATTTAGATTTGAATTTTACTAAAAACAAACGCCCGCCAAAACAAAAACGCCGTGAGATTTTAGGTATTTCTTACCAAATTTTGGTTAAAATCAAGCCCAAAAAGAGAGGTAAAAATGCGTATAAAACTCCCACACACACCCTACATCGCGCACAAAATCGCTATTGATTTATTAAAGTCCGGATTCGTAAATTTAACGCGCGGAGTGGAGCCGGTAGCGGCATGCGCGAAAGAAGTTTTAGATGAAGATTTGCAAAAAGAAAAAGCGCTTGAAGAGCGCGTAAACGAGGTACTAGCCCAAAACGAAGACGATATGGAGAGCATGCAAGTCGATAGAAAAAATATGTTTTGGCTCGTGAAAAAGAAGCTCGCCAAAGAGTACGGCGTCATCCTTTCTTACGAAGACCGCTTTAGCAACGTCGCTCATCTCGTGCTACAAAACGCTTGGAAAAAGGGACTCATCGACTACTCGGTCTCCGAAAACCGTATCAAAAACATCATCTACGGCTCGATCGAAGAGTATCTAAAAACGTATGAAATTTTACAAGACGTAGTTATCGACAAGATCGACGGCTACAAGCGCAAACTGATCCCCGGCACCGAGGAGTACGATATCGTATTTGAGCGGCTCTACGAGGACGAGCTAAGAAAACGAGGCATGCTGTGAGAGCTTATATCTACCTTGAAAACGGCGTTTTTTTGCAGGCGAAGGTCTTTGGCGCGGGCGGTACGGCTAGTGGCGAAATGGTCTTTAACACGAGTCTAACCGGCTATCAGGAGATCATGAGCGATCCTAGCTACGCGGGTCAGTTTATCGTCTTTACGATGCCCGAAATCGGCATAGTAGGCGTAAACGAAGACGATATGGAGAGCGCCAAAATCCACGCTAGCGGCGTTTTGATGAGGGATTTTAACTCTACGCCGTCAAATTTCCGCTCGCAAAAAAGCTTGGAAGAATTTTTCAAAGAGCAAGGCAAATTCGGCGTTTACGATATCGACACGAGATTTTTAACCAAGATGCTACGCGATAACGGTGCGCTTCACGCTGTGATCTCAACTGAAATTTCAGACGAAAAAGAGCTAAAAAAACTACTCGAAAACTCGCCTAGAATCTCAGAAATAAACTACGTCGCAAAGGTAAGCACCGAGCAAATTTACGCTCACGAAAAGGGCGCCTGGGATCACGCGAGCAAAGCCTACTCCGCGCTAAAACCAAACGGCAAAAAGATCGCCGTCATCGACTACGGCGTGAAGCGAAACATCCTAAACGAGCTTTGCGAAACCGGCCTTGAGACGCAAATTTATCCGCACGACGTACAAGCAGACGAGCTCATCGCTAAATTTAACAAAGGCGAGATAAACGGCGTGTTTCTCTCAAACGGTCCCGGCGAACCAAAAGCCCTAAAAAACGAGATCGCGCAGATAAAAAAGCTGATCGAGGCTAGGGTGCCGATTTTCGGTATTTGCCTCGGACATCAGCTGCTTAGCAATGCATTCGGCTTTGAGACATACAAGCTAAAATTCGGTCAGCACGGCGCAAATCACCCGGTTTTAAATTTACAAACCAAAGCAGTCGAGATAACGGCGCAAAACCACAACTACAACGTTCCCGAGCAGATCTCACAGGTCGCCGAGATCACGCACAGAAATCTTTTTGACGGCACGATCGAGGGCGTAAAATACAAGGATTATCCGGTATTTTCGGTGCAGCATCACCCTGAGGCTAGCGGCGGGCCGAGCGAGAGCAAATATATCTTTAAACAATTTTTAGAAATTTTATAGTTGCTAGTCGCGGTCAAATTTGAGCAAAATTTAGGGTTAAATTTGCGAGCCGAATTTAGCCCCAGCGCGGCTAAAATTCGCAAATGAAATTTTACGGTCAAATTTGATGAGCGGTGCGGAGTTTGTTTCGATTTTGAGCGTCGCGGCGCTTAGCTCGGTGGGCCACTGCGCGGGTATGTGCGGCGGTTTTGCTATCTTGCTCGCGCGGTTTTTGAGCGGTAAAGGTAAAATTTTTAGCGCGGCGATGATAGCGGGATATAATCTAGCTAGAATTTGCGCTTATATGCTACTTGGCTTTATTTTCGGGTCGTTTGGCGGCGTATTTACGCTATCTCTTGCGGCGCGAGGCTACTTGTTTTTTGCCGTCGGCGTTTTTATGGCGGTTTTGGGCGTGGCGCTCATTAGGCGCGGAGCGCTACTTAATTTTATCGAGAAAAACGCATTTTTATCCAAAATTTTAAACGAAAAAATGAAAGCCGCGATCGCGAAAAATAGCGTGCTTGGGTTTTTAGCGCTCGGGTTTTTAAACGGACTGCTGCCGTGCGGGGTGGTTTATTATTTTTTAGCTTTGGCCGTAGCTAGCGGCAGCGGGGCAAATGGCGCAGCCATCGCAGCGACTTTCGGCGCGGTTAGCTTTTTTGCGATGAGCTTTTACGCGCTGGTCTTAAAGGCTTTGAGCGAAAAATTTAAAAAATACGCGCTAAATTTAAGCGGCGCGGCGATAATAATTTACGGAATTTACCTGGCTTTTATAGGATTTACGGCGAGCAATGGATAACATCAAAGAGCGATTTAGACAGTATCAAGAGGCTATCGAGGCTAGTAACATCGTTTCAAAGACCGACACCAACGGCACTATCACCTTCGTAAACGACGAGTTTTGTAAGATGTCGGGCTTTACGCGCGAGGAGCTAATCGGCGCAAATCACAACATCGTGCGCCATCCCGAGGTGCCAAAGGATGTTTACGCGCGGCTTTGGGAGACGATTTTGGCCAAAAAAGTGCACAAAGGCACGATAAGAAACCGCACCAAAGACGGCCGTGACGTCTATCTAAACACGACCATTATACCGATTTTAAATTTAAGCGGGCAGATCGAGGAGTTTCTTGCGATCAGATACGACGTGACGGACGTGATAAATTTAAACAACGAGCTTGAAAAGACGAAAAAAGAGCTGCTAAATTTAAACGAAAATCTCGAAAACAGAGTCGCCGAGCAGACGGTCAAGCTCGTAAATTTAAACCAAAATCTAGAAAATTTGGTAAAAGCCGAGATTAAGAAAAACGAGGAAAAGACCAAAATGCTCTTTTTACAGTTGCGTCTAGCCTCGATGGGCGAGATGATCGCAAACATCGCTCACCAGTGGCGACAGCCTTTAAACGAGCTTAGCATCACGCTTTTTAAGCTAAAAGAGGGCGTTAAAGCAAACGAGAAATTCGAGGCCGGCTACGAACACGCAAAGCGCGTGATAAAGGGTATGTCGCAGACGATCGAGGATTTTAGAAACTTTTTTAGCGTCGAGCGCGAGAAGGAGGTTTTTTTGCCATCGGCTGCGGTAGAAAACGCGCTAAAGATGGTGCAAGGAACCTACGAAAAAGAGGGTATAGACGTAAATTTGGAGCTAAAAAGCGAGGGTCAAATTTACGGATTTGAGTCGCAGCTTTGTCAGGCCGTGATTATCCTGCTTTCTAACGCCAAAGATGCACTGGCAAATAAAAAAAACGATAAAAAAGTAACGCTAAGCTTAGAAACAAAGGATAAATTCGTTATCATAAGAGTAACGGATAATGCAGGCGGCATAAAAGAGGAGATAATGGACAAGATTTTTGAGCCTTATTTTACCACCAAGCACCCAAGCTTAGGCACCGGTATCGGCCTATATATGCTAAAAAGCATAGTCAAAAATCACGGCGGAAGCGCCGGCGCTAAAAACGTAAAATTTGGAGCGGAATTTGAGATAAAACTGCCGCTAAAGGATGAAAAATGAAAAATTTTAAAGAGCTAACGCTACTGCTAGTCGAGGACGAGGATAGCATAAGGGAGTCTATGCAAGAGGTTTTCGCAGGCGTATTTCAAAAGGTTATCTCGGCCTCAAACGGCGACGAAGGTCTTAAGAAATTTAAAAAATTTAGCCCCGATATCGTGATAGCCGATATCATGATGCCTATCATGGACGGACTTGAGATGTCAAGGCAGATAAAAGAGTTCTCAAAAAACACGCCCGTAGTAATCCTAAGCGCGTATAGCGAAAAGGAAAAACTGCTAAAAGCTATCGATGTGGGCATCGATAAATACGTGATCAAGCCTATCGATATGGACGAGCTTTTCGCCCTGCTAGAACAGATCGTAAAAACCAAAATCATAGGCGCCGATATCATCGAGATTTCGGGCGGATATTCGTTTAATCAAACCAAAAAAGTGCTCGTAAAAAACGGCGTCGAGATCGCGCTAACCAAAAAAGAACTGGCCTTTATCTCGCTTTTAGTTAAACGCATAGGTACGCTCGTTTTAACCGAGGAGATTAGAAACGTGGTGTGGTTTGGCGAAAAGGTAAACGATCCCGCCGTTAGAACCTTTATCAAGCGAATACGCGATAAAGTAGGCGCCGGTCTCATCAAAAACTCGCCGGGTCTTGGCTATAAAATCGAGCTGAAAAAGTAAAATTTGAAACGCAAATTTAGGTCGGTTAAGCGATTTTACACTAAAAATCTAATAAAATAACAATCTAATAACAAAATAAACAAAGGAGGATATCGATGCGACTAGACAGGGCGCTAAGCTACGACTACACGGTCGCCAAGTATTTTATGTTCGCGACGATACTGTTTGGGATAGTCGGTATGAGCGTCGGCGTTTTTATAGCGTTTCAGATGGCGTATCCCGATCTAAACTATCTCGCGGGCGAATACGGCACCTTTAGCCGCCTAAGACCGCTACACACGGCAGGCGTGATATTTGGATTTATGCTTTCGGGCGTATTTGCGACATGGTACTATATCGGACAGAGGGTTTTAAAGGTCTCGATGAGCGAGTCGCCGTTTTTGATGACGGTGGGCAAGCTGCACTTTTGGATATATATGCTGGTGATGGCCGGCGGCGTGTTTAGCCTACTTGCCGGCGTTAGTACGTCAAAAGAGTACGCCGAGCTAGAGTGGCCGTTAGATATCGGCGTGGTCGTGCTTTGGGTGCTTTGGGGCGTTAGTATATTCGGCCTCATCGGTATCCGCCGTGAGAGGACGCTTTATATCTCGGTTTGGTATTTTATCGCGACGTTTTTAGGTATCGCGATGCTTTATTTGTTTAACAATATGGCCGTACCGACCAAGCTGGTTTCGGGATATGGCAACTGGTGGCACTCGGTCTCGATGTACGCCGGAGCCAACGACGCGCTAGTGCAGTGGTGGTACGGGCACAACGCCGTGGCGTTTGTGTTTACTGTGCCGATAATCGCTCAAATTTACTACTTTCTTCCTAAAGAGAGCGGTCAGCCGATATTTTCTTACAAACTTTCGATTTTCTCGTTTTGGAGCCTGATGTTCCTTTATCTTTGGGCTGGCGGACACCATCTGATCTACTCTGCAGTGCCTGACTGGATGCAGACGATGGGCTCGGTGTTTTCTGTCGTTTTGATACTGCCGTCTTGGGGTTCGGCTATAAATATGCTTCTAACGATGCGCGGCGAGTGGCAGCAACTTAGAGAAAATCCTCTTATCAAATTTATGATTTTGGGCTCGACGTTTTATATGTTTTCGACTCTTGAGGGGCCGATTTTAGCGATCAAGTCCGTAAATGCCCTCGCGCACTTTACCGACTGGGTGCCAGGCCACGTGCACGACGGTACGCTAGGCTGGGTCGGATTTATGACGATGGCGGCGCTTTATCACATGACGCCGCGCGTGTTTAAACGCGAAATTTACTCGAAATCCTTGATGGAAACTCAGTTTTGGATACAGACTATCGGCATAGTGCTTTACTTTTCGTCGATGTGGATCGCGGGCATCACTCAGGGTATGATGTGGCGCGCGACGGACGAATACGGAAATTTAGCCTACTCGTTTATCGATACGGTGATAAATATCGTGCCGTACTACTGGATCAGAGCCGTGGGCGGACTGCTTTATCTGCTTGGATTTTTTATCTTTGTTTATAATATCTACAAGAGTTTTGGCGCCAAATCGCTCGAAAAAGAGCCGTTAAGCGCGAGTCCTGCGGGCGTAAAGGAGGTTGCTAATGTTTAGTTGGTTAGAGAAAAATCCCTTCTTTTTCGCGGTTATGGTTTTTATATTTATCGCCTATGCGGGCGTGATCGAGATCTTGCCTGATTTTGCCAACAGGGCTAGGCCGCTTGAGGGAACCAAGCCGCCGACTGTTTTACAGCTTGCTGGCAAACACGTATATATGAAAGATAGCTGTAACGCCTGCCATACGCAGCAAATTCGCCCTTTTAAGGCCGAGACCGATAGATACGGCATGTATTCGCTTAGCGGCGAGTATGCGTTTGACCGCCCGCATCTTTGGGGTTCAAAGAGGACCGGCCCCGACCTTTGGCGCGTGGGTAACTACCGTACCACCGACTGGCACGAAAATCACATGAAAGAGCCGACCTCCGTGGTGCCCGGTTCTATAATGCCTGCTTACAAGCATCACTTTAGCAACAACGCCGATATCGAGACGGCATACGGCGAGGCGGTAACGACGAAAAAGGTATTTGGCGTACCGTACGACGTAGAGGGTATGCCAAGACTAGGCACCTACGAGGAGGCGCAGGCAGCCGCCAAAGAAGAAGCCGCCGCTATAGTTGAAGAGATGAAGGACGAAGAGGTCAAAAAGGCCTTTGAGCGCGGAGAGATCCGCGAGATAGTGGCGCTCATCGCCTATCTAAATAGCTTAAAATAGGCGAATTTATGGACGCGCAGACTCTAAGAGATATCCAAGGATACGGAGCTTTTATCTTTCTAGCCGTGTGCGCCGCGCTTCTTTACGGATACTATTTTCATCTTTATAGATCCGAAAAGAGCGGCAGGCGAAACTACGAAAGATACTCCGACCTCGCCCTAAAAGACGGTATCGACGAGGAAATTTTAGAGTCTACGTCTATAGAGCAAAACACTAAAAAGGAAAAATAATGCAATGGTTTAATTTAGAAGATAACGTAAATTTACTGGGGCTTATCGGAGCTATTGCTATCGTTTTGGCCACGGCTTTCGTCGTAAGTCGCTTGGTCGGGCAGATGAAGGTAGCAAAACCTAAGGCCGAGCTTAGCGAGCATAGCTGGGACGGCATAGGCGAGTACAAAAATCCCGTACCGCTGGGCTGGGCGATAGTTTATGCGATATGTATCGTCTGGGCCTTGTGGTATATGATCGCCGGCTATCCGGTAAACTCCTACTCGCAAATCGGCGAATACAACGAAGAAGTTGCCGCCGCAAACGCTAAATTTGAAAAACGCTTCGCAAACGTGGACGCCAAGACGCTTCACGCCATGGGCGAAAGCCTTTTTTTAGTGCAGTGTTCCTCCTGCCACGGTATAACCGGCGACGGTATAAACGGCAAGGCCGCAGACCTTTCCAAATGGGGCAGCGAAGAGGGGATATATGATACGATAATAAACGGCTCAAAAGGCCTTGAGTATCCGATGGGAGAGATGCCTGCGGGTATGGCGGACGAGGAGGGCGCAAAGGCGATCGCGGCCTACATCGCTAAAGAAATTTCCGGTATAAAAAAGACCAAAAACGAAAATTTGGTAGCTAGCGGCAAGGAACTTTTTGCGACCTGCGCGGCGTGCCACGGCGAGGACGGCAAAGGCATGGAGGGCAACTCTCCTGATCTATCTAAATACGGCACGGCGTCATTTATCGAGGACGTATTACAACACGGTAAAAAAGGTGCTATCGGTACGATGCCTAAATTTAGCGACGGCAGACTAAACGCCTTGCAGCAAAAAGCCGTCGGCGAGTACGTTATCTCGCTTTCTAAAGGAGAATAAATGGAAAACACGAATCGAAACGTTTTCGGCCTCCACGGAGTGACCGGGCTGCTCATTGCGACCGGGCTGCTGCTAGCGATCCTAGCGGCGCTCACGTACTACGCGATCAAGCTGCAGCAAGAAGTCGCACAAAAACCCTACTCGCTAAACGCCTCCGAGCTAAAGATGAAAAGCGCGGATAACGCCAAACAAGTGCGCGTAAAGGAGTAAATATGCAAGCGATTTTGGAGAAATTTATCGTCGCGGGACTCATCGCGGCGGCGGCATTTACGGCGTGGGCGGTGCTAACGCCAAATCACCTTTTCGTCGGATGAAATTTGATAAATCAAAGAGCGCAGACTCTGCCGCTCTTTTTCAAATTTTACGCTTAAATCCTAGCGGCTCGCTTTACTTTTTGCGCGAAAATACGCGACTTGGCCGATGAGATTTATAAATTTTACTCGCTCAAATTTAACTATCCTTTTTTGCTTTCTCGCGCTCAAATTTGCGAATTTGATCCGCGTCTTTTTTATCTTTTTGCTTTTTGTTTTTTACGGCGCGGCGATTTTGCAGGGTTCAAATTTACCTCGCGAGATAGTCTTGGTAAATCAAAACATCTTAAGCCCCGCTGTGAGCGAGAAAATCGCGGTTTTAGGCGAGGAGTTAGCTGGCAAAAGCGGCGTATTTGCGGGGGTTGCGGTTTATGAGAGCTTGGAGGGCAAAACGCTAAAAGAAGCGGCCGCGCAGCTAAATTTGACCCCGCCTTACGCGCTTTTGATGCTTGCTAAAACGGAGCATAAGGTGGAAATTTTCGCCGACGCCCAGACGCTAAAGCTTTTTGATAAAGAGAAAATTTTAAGCCCGTATCCAAGCTCGGGCTCTATTTTGCCGATACTAGCGTCCAAAAACGGCAAAGATATCTTTAATGCCGCCCTTTTAAACGGCTACGCGGATCTTGCCGAACAGATCGCCGCTAGTAAAGGCGTGAGCTTGCAAAACGCTATCGGTAGCCAAAACCGCCTGACGCTTGATGCGTTTAGGATTTTTATCTACGGCTCTATCGCGCTTGTCGTTTGCGTCGCCGCGTTTAGAAAATTTAGGAGGAAAAATGGCTAAAAACTACTGGCCTCACGCTATCGTTATCTCGCTTATTTTGATAGTCGCCTCCTGCGTAGCGACCATCATTCTGGCCGTCAAAAACCCCGTGGAGATGGACGAGTTTTACTTCGAGCGCTACCAAAACGTCGATGAAAATATAAACGAGATCGAGGCTAGCCAGCGCAGATTTGACGCCAAATACGCTCTTAAATTTGAGCCCGAATTTGACGGGGTAAACGGATACTTTAAGATTGCCGTCGAGCCAAAAAACGGCTCGGTAGTGCCGAATTTTACGCATGAGATTTTACTAACCAGACCCGCGACGAACGAGCAAAATCAAAATTTAAACGCCAAATTTGACGGGCAAATTTTAAAAACGCAGCCCGTAACGCTCCCCAAAAAAGGCAAATGGCAAATTTTGCTAAAAATCTCCGACGCAAACGACACGGGCTTTTATAAATTTAGCTTCGAAGCGCACTAGTTTTCTTTGATTTTCAGCCGCTCTGGGCTATCATTTCGCCAAAAAACAAAGAGCCTCTATGCAAAATTTAGACAAACTTTATATCTTTACCAACTCGCGAAAGATCCGCGAATTTAACGCGAAATTTCAAAACGAACTCGTGCCAAAGGCCATGACGATAGCGCAGTTTGAGCAAAAGGCCGTGCTGATGCCGGGGCGCTTTGAGGCAGACGAGGCGTACGCGCTGGTGCTGATGCAGCGAGCCTGCGCGAGCGTGAGAGAGGCCTCCGAGCGGCTGCGTATCCCGTCCGAGTTTTTTGCGTTTTTGAAAAACAACGACTATCTTTTTAGCTTTTTTAAGGAGCTCGCCATCAGTAAAAAGAGCGTGGCGGATCTGAAATTTAGCGATATTTACGCCGATTACGAGGAGCATCTGGGTATCCTTGAGGCGGTGCTTGCGCGATATAAGGAGCTGCTCGCGGCCGAAAATCTATACGACGGCATCGCGCTACCTGAAATTTGCCGGCTAAACGGCGGGTTCGTCAGAGAATTTCGCGAGATTTATCTTGAGGTGGACGGCTTTTTGAGCGAATTTGAGTGGGAGCTGTTTAGCGAGATCGCAAAGCTAACGACGCTAAAAATTATCTTTCAAACCAGTAAATTTAACAAAAAACTGATCCTAAAACTAGCCGAAATTTCGGGCATTGACGCTAGCGAGTTTAGCCTATACGGCGAATTTGAGCTAAATTTGAGCTCGCGCGAGCTAAAAAAAACGGGCGCCGTGCGCAAAAATCCGCTCGTTTTAAAAAGAAGCTTTAGCGCTAGAAGCTTGCAAGCGGCCTACGCGATGGCAAAGGCTAGCGAGTTCGTCGCAGGGGGCATCAAGCCCGAAAATATCGCCGTTATCCTGCCCGATGAGAGCTTTGCCGAGATCTTGCGCTTGCACGACCGCGGCAAGATGTTTAACTTTGCGATGGGTGAGAGCTTCACGCGAACTCGGTTTTTTCAAATTTTAAAGTGCATAGTAACCGCGATAAACGACAAAATCCGCATAAATTTGAGCGAGGATAACTACGCGAGTTTTAACGAATTCGAGTTTAATCTGCACGAGCTTGGCGCCGGCTCCGAGCTGTTTGCTAAATTTAAAAACAGCTTTGAGGCGCCTTGCTCGTTTGAGGATTTTAGGGCGCTTATGGAGGAGATTTTGGCGCTTGAGAGCGACCCGGCCGCCGCGCAAAAAGCGCGCGAGGAGCTATTTTACGCGCAAAGTTTGGCTAGGTATTTTAGCTTTACGCTGCGTCAAATTTGCGAGATATTTTTGATAAAGCTAGCCAGGCTTAGGCTTGACCACGTAGGCGGCGGCAAGATTGGTGTCATGGGCGTTTTGGAGAGTCGCGGACTTAAATTTGAGGGCGTCATAGTGCTTGATTTTAACGACGATTTGGTGCCAAAGCGCAGCGTAAACGAGATGTTTTTAAGCTCGCGCGTGCGTCAAAAAGCGGGCCTCATCGGTTACGTAGACCGCGAAAATTTGCAGAGATTTTACTACGAGAGCCTAATCGGCGGCGCGAAAAAAGCGGCGATATGCTACGCGGCAAACGAGGAGAAAATCGCGTCGAGATTTCTCGGCGAATTTAACGCCGTGGAGGACGCGAGATTTAGCGACGAGAGCTATGCGGCGCTGTTTAACGGCGAATTTGCGGACGAGCAGAAATTTGAGGCCGAGATCAACCCGCATCTTGACGAAAAGAACGAGGCTAAGCCTAAGCAAACAAAAACCGCCAAGGAGCGGAGTTTGTTTGAATTTGGCGCGGAGAGCGAGCTAGATTCGGACGCAAATTTAGTCGGTAAATTTGACGAAAACGCCGCGCAAAACGAAACGTCGAGCCAAAATCCGCAAGCGCTAAATTTTATAAAATTTACGCGAAAAACGCCTGCAAAGCCTAAAATTTTCGAGCAAGACATCATCGTCAAGCACGATTTTTTCGCTATCCCGCTCTCTTTTAGCAGGCTAAACACCTATTTGCAGTGCCCGCGGCGGTATTATTACAGATATATTTTGAACGTAAAGCCGCCCGTTATGCCGCAAACGGCGTCCGCGGCGGACTTTGGCAACTCGCTGCACAGGGCGCTTTTTGAGTATTATTCTAAATTTGAGAGGTTTGACCTCGCTAAATTTGAAACGGTGTTAAGAGAGCTAAACACGCCGCCGCTAGAGCGCGAGATAACGATGATAAAGATGGAAAAATTTAAGGCCGTAGAGGACGCGAGATATGAGGCGGGATGGCGCGTGCAGGGACTTGAAAAAGAGCTTGATAGCGTGTTTGCAGGCGTACGCATAACGGGTAAAATCGACCGCATAGACTGGCGCGGCGGCGAGCTGGCGGTGATTGACTATAAAAGCGGAAAATTTGACGCCAAATCCTTGCAACTGCCCTTTTACGAGGCGCTAGTGGGTAGGCCTTGCGAGGGGTATTTTTACGATCTAAAAGATAATATGAATTTGGTAGCCGGAGAGGCTAGCACGGACGCGCTTGCAGAGGCGATCGAGCAGCTAAAATCCATCAATAATACGCCGATAAATTTCGGGGAGGCGAAGGGCGCGATGAGCGAATACGAAGACTATAAAATTTTAGTGAAAGGCGAGCTATGAAGCCGTTTTTGGCCCTCGAGGCGAGTGCGGGCAGCGGCAAGACTTTTGCGCTTAGCGTGCGTTTTATCGCGATTTTGCTATCGGGCGCCGACGCGCGCGAGATCACGGCGCTGACCTTTACTAAAAAGGCCGCTAATGAGATGAAAGAGCGCATCGTGCAGACCTTTTTGCAGCTCGAGGAAAAGGGTGCCGAACTAGCCGAGCTGGAACAAATTTTGGGCGCGGGCAGGGATGAAATTTTAGCTATGCGCGACGCTCGGGCGACGCATTTTTTAGAAAGCGATCTAAAAATCGGCACGTTTGACTCGTTTTTCGTCGGCATCTTGCGCAGCTTTTGCTTAAATTTGGGACTAAGCGCGGATTTTGAAGTGAGCGAAAATTTAAACGAGCTGCAGCGGGGCGAGTTCGTCGCGAGCGTAAGCAAGGATATTCGGCTATTAAAATCGCTTGCGAATTTGATAGCGACGGCTGAGCGCAGCCAGAGTAGCTTTTTTGAGAGTTTGGAGATGTTTTACGAAAATTTCGGCGAGCTAAAAAGCAGCGAAAATGCGGCGTTTCCAAACGAAAGCGGCGTTGCGGAAGCGCTAAAAAATATGCGCGAATACGTCCTAGCTAGAGGCGGCGGCAAAGACGCGCAAAGCGCCGTAAAAGAGGGCAGCCCCGGCGAAATTTTGTCTCGCTCTTTTATGTCGCGCGCGAGCCTTGATTATCGTACGTTTTCTAAAATTTATACGCCGGAGCTTGACGAGATGTTTTTTGAGTTAAAAGCGCGGTTAAAACGCTATTTTGACGCGCTGGAGGAGTATAAAATCGCCGAGCTGGCTAGATTTTTAAAAATCTACAAAGAGTGCAAAATCTCTCTAAACAAAAGGCTAAATTCGCTCGCTTTTAGCGACGTGACGCGCCTGGTTTACGAGCTTTTAAGGGGCGGCGAAACGGACGCGCAGATGCTTTATTTTAGGCTCGACGGACGTATAAATCACCTGTTAATAGACGAGTTTCAAGACACCAACGTCGCGCAGTACGAGATCATGCGTCCGCTCATCGAAGAAATCGTCGCCGGATACGGACAAAACGGGCTTGGCAGCTTTTTTTACGTCGGCGACGTAAAGCAGAGCATTTACCGTTTTCGCGGCGGCAAAAAGGAGCTTTTCGCCAAGCTGATGCGAGATTTCCCGCAGATCAAAGCGCAAAATTTGGAGGTAAATTACCGTAGTAAAAAGGCGCTGGTTAGATTTACGAACGCCGTATTTGCGGGCAAGATCGAAAATTTTAAACCGCAAAGAACGCCACAAAAAGAGGGCGAACGGGTAAATTTGGTAGGGCAGATGCCGTATTTTGAGGCGGAGGCGGACGATGTTGGATTCGTGCGGGTAAGCAGCGGCGATGACGTAGCGGCAGAAGCGGCGCAACAGGTTAAATTTCTGCTTGAAAAAGGGGTCTGCGAGGACGATATCACCGTGCTTTGCTGGAAAAACGACGATATAAATAAAATCTCAAATTTGCTGAGCGAGGCGGGCGTAAAAAGCGTGAGCGAGGGCGTGACGGCGCTATTGGCGAGCAAAAACGCGCGCGCGGTAGCGGAATACGCTAAATTTTGTCTATTCGGCGAGCGAATTTACAAGCTAAATACCGAAGCGATCCTGGACGTAAACGCCGTAAAACTAAGCATAAATCCGCAAAAATCGGCGCTTGAAAGCTTGCACTATCTAGCGGTCAGGCTCGGCGTAGATATGAGCGATGCGGACGTTTTGCGACTACTTGAGCTAGCGCAGCCGTATTCAAATTTGACCGAGTTTGTCTATAATCTTGATAGATTTGAAGCTAAAGCGAGCGCAAAAAGCGGCGAGGGCGTGAAAATAATGACCGTGCACAAGTCAAAGGGGCTGGAGTTTGAAAACGTGATCGTGTGCGATAAAATGGGCGCCGGACGGCACGACGGGTCAAATTTCATCGCGGAATATGACGCGGGTACGGGCTCCTGGCAGGTGCGACACAACGTCAAAAAACAGTGCATCGACGAGGATTTTGCAAAACTAAAAGAAAAGGCGGCGCGGCTCGAGCGCGAAGAGGATATGAACAAGCTCTACGTCGCGCTAACTCGGGCGATTGGGGGGCTAATCATCGTTAAAAAAACGGGCGTAAACGGCAGAAACCCGAGCTTTTTTGGGGCGTACGAGAGTAGCGGCGAGGTTATAGAGTATCTTGATTTGGTTGATTTTAGCTTCGGCGAGCCTACGCCTAGCAAGGCGCGAAATTTGACGGCGCCGGGCAAATTTGAGCCTATAGAGCTAGTTCAAATTTCAAAGCAAATCGTAGATGAAACGCCAAAAACCGAGGGCAAAAATCAAAAGGCGATTTATTTTGGTTTGGCGCTGCACTATCTGCTTGAAATGGCAGAAAAATTCGACGAGAGCTCGCTAAAAACGGCGCAAATTTCGATGCGAAACGCTTTTCATAAATTTTTGGACGAGGGCGAGCTGGATGAAATTTACGCACGCGGGCTAAATTTGATAAACGAGCCTAAATTTAAGCAAATGACGCAAGCAAAAAGGATATTGAAAGAACAGCCGTTGCGCTTTGAGGGCGCACTAAAGCAGCTTGATCTGCTCTGCTTGGACGAAAATGAAATCTGCGTGATCGACTATAAAACGAGCGATAAAAGTATAGATGAAAATATCGCGCAGGTTGAGGAGTACAAAAAAATACTAGCTCAAATTTATCCGAATTTGAGCGTGAGGGCGGCGATATTTTACGCTTTGCGGGACGAAATTCGAAGCATTGATATTTAAATATAGCTTAAATTAAGCTATTTATAAGGTGCATTTGAATACAATCACGACTTAAAATTATCTAAAGGGTAAGAAATGACTAAAATAACAAAACCAAACGAGGTGGAGCGCGAGTGGATCGTGCTTGACGCGGCAGGCAAGCGTTTTGGTAGATTGCTAACCGAGGTAGCTACGCTGCTTCGCGGTAAGCATAAACCAAATTTCACTCCGAATGTCGATTGCGGCGATTACGTTATCATAATCAACGCTTCTAAAGCCGAATTTACAGGCAACAATAAAGCCGAGCAAAAGCTTTATCACCGCCATTCGGGATATTTTGGTAGCACGAAGAGCGAGAAATTCGGCGAGCTTTTAGCTGACAAACCTGAAAAACTGTTCAAGCTAGCCGTTCGCGGAATGCTTCCAAAAACAAAACTCGGTAGAGAGATGATAAAAAAACTAAAAGTTTACGCCGGCAGCGAGCATCCGCACACGGCTCAAATAGCTAAAAAAGAAGGAAAATAATCATGGCGAAAGTTTATGCAACCGGTAAAAGAAAAACTGCCGTAGCAAAAGTCTGGATAAAATCTGGCAGCGGTAAAATTTTAGTAAACGGACTTGATCTAAACACTTGGCTCGGCGGACACGAGGCTATCAAACTAAAAGTGGTTCAACCTCTGCTTTTAACAAAACAAGAGAGCTCTGTAGACGTAACTGCAACGACTCTAGGCGGCGGATACTCTGCTCAGGCTGAGGCGCTAAGACACGGTATATCAAGAGCATTGGCTCTATTTGACGCCGACTTTAGAGCGACTCTAAAACCAAAAGGCCTACTAACTCGCGACTCACGCGTCGTCGAGCGTAAGAAATTCGGTAGAAGAAAAGCTAGAAGAAGCCCGCAATTCTCTAAACGCTAATAGTTTGTTAAAGCCGTTTCGTCGGCTTTTAGATTTTGGAGATGAGGTATATAGTTTGGAAAGACTGATATGCCTCAAGTTGTATGTTAAATTTAGATTTATAAATTAGTGATAAAATCAAAAAATAGTCTTGTGAAAAAACGGGACAAAAGAAAGGATAACTTATGAAAAAGATTGCTCTTGCTTTAGTTGCTGCTACTGCGCTTTTTGCCGCTGATTCAGCTTACAATTACGAACTAACTCCGACAATAGGCGGCGTTCATCCTGAAGGAAATTTGGGAACAAATGAACAATCGGCTATAGGTTTAAGAATCGGAAGAAACCTTGAGAATTTCTTTATAGACCACGTAGAACTCGGTCTTAGCCACACTAACAAGATAAGAGAGTATGGCGTGGACGGAAAGGCTACTAGATATTTCGTTAATGCTATTAAAGATTTTGGTCTAACTGAAAAACTATCTCTTTACGGCTTGCTTGGCGCTGGATATGAGGATGTCTCAAAAAAATTCGTCAAAAACGATGACGGCGGCTTTGGTCAATACGGCCTTGGTTTGAGATATCAAATTACCGATAACTTTGCTCTACGCGCTGAAGCGGTAGATGCTATTAAATTTGAGCATGCAGATCACAACCTATTCTATACGCTAGGTTTTGCAGTTGGCTTCGGTGCTAAAAATGCTCCTGTAGTTGCAGAGGCGCCAAAAGCTGAGCCTGTTTCAGCTCCTGTAAGCCTTGATGATGATAACGACGGTGTTTTAAACGATGTCGATCAATGCCCAAATACACCGGCAGGCGTAGTAGTTGACGAGACTGGATGCGAGAAGGTTATCGTTCTTAGAGATATTGGCGTAAACTTCGCATTTGATAGCTACAAAATAACTCCAAAATATCTTGAAGAGATCAAAAAAGTAGCTAACTTCATGGGTGAAAATCCAGGCTACCGTGTAGTTCTAAGCGGACATACAGACAGCATTGGCGCTGAAGCTTATAACCAAAAACTATCTGAAAAAAGAGCAAATGCAGTTGCTAAAGCTCTTGAAGAACTTGGCGTAAGCGCAGATAAGATCACTACCGTAGGATACGGCGAGCTTAAACCTGTCGCTTCAAATAAAACAAAAGAAGGACGCGCTGAGAATAGACGCGTTGAAGCTAGATTTAACAAATAATTAGCCTAGCTTAATAATGCATGGATGAGATTAAATTTGAACTTATTTGGTCATTAATCTCGTCCTATTCCTTAAAAATCTTAGGCTCTATCGCCATCTTGTTTATAGGCAAATGGCTAGTAGCTAAAGTCTCAAATTTTATATCAAAATTAGTCACTTCCTCTAGACTTGACGAAACCCTTTCAAATTTTTTACTAAATATCATAAAAACGCTTCTTATGGCTTTTGTGATTATAGCTGCGATCGCAAATTTGGGCGTAGAGACGTCTATGTTTGTTGCTGCGCTAGGCGCTATCGGTCTTGCTATCGGTATGGCATTTAAGGATACTTTTTCAAACATCGGCGCAGGGTTTTTGATAATATTTTTTAGACCGTTTAAACTCAAAGACCACATAGAAGTCGCAGGCGTGCAAGGCGCGGTCAAAGAGATCAATATGTTTAGTACCGTTTTGCGAACGACCGATCACAAAACTATCATTATCCCAAACGGACGTATCATAAGTAGCAATATAATAAACTTCTCAAAAGAAGGCACCAGGCGCGTCGAGCTCATATTTTCCATAGATTATAAAGACGATTTAAAGCTTGCAAAAGAGATTATTTTAAACCTAGCTGCCGAAAATAAAAAGATACTAAAAGAGCCAAAGCCATTCGTCGGCGTCGGAAGTTTGGGTGAAAATAGCGTAAATTTGACCGCTAGATTTTGGTGTGCGAGCGATGATTTTTCGGATGTGCAGTTTGCTATGTTAGAGAGCGTCAAGCTCGCATTTGACGCCAAAGGTATCTCTATACCGTCGCCGCAGCTTAGCATCCGATATCAAGACAAAAGATAAGACGAGCAAATTTAATCACTCGGTTTTCTTGCATATTTTATACTTATTTGCTTGTATGGTTATGATGGGTTAAATTTGATCCGCAAGCTGACCTTACTAAATTTGCATAAAAATGCGCAAGCGCGAGAAATTTTGCCTGCAATATTTTAAATTTTAATTCTAATTTGAAAGTAAAATTTGACGTAATGGTATTTTAAGAAAACCGTAATTTTAATGCCTATACCGCGATAGCATAAAATTTAAATCAAAACCCAAAACGATGAAAATTTGAAATTTTAAAAAGCCGACTTAAGGCAAATTTTAAAATACAAAAAGTAAAATCAAAATCTATTAAAACGTAAATTTGACGCGAAAATGTCATCAAATTTGCGGCAGCGCAATCAAAAAAGAAAGAAGCAAAATGAAAAAAACCATACTTTTTGACCTAGACGGTACACTTATCGACTCGACGCCCGCGATCCTTGATGGATTTGGCGCGGCGTTTCGCGCTCACGGCGAGCCTGCTCCAAAGCCAGAGGCAATCAAGGCTCTAGTCGGCCATCCGCTTGACGTCATGTTTGCCGGACTTGGCGCGTCGATGCAGCTCGTGCCTGACTATATCGCCGCGTATAAGGCGCGTTATGAGCAGATTTTTTTGGAGCAAACATCGCTGCTTGAGGGTGCGGCGGGCGCGTTGGCGCTTGCTAGCGAGGTTGCGGACGTGGGTGTCGTGACGACGAAAACATCGAAATTTTCGGTCATCTTGCTTGAGCACTTGGGCGTTATGAAATTTATCAAAACCGTGATCGGCAGAGACGACGTCGTAAATCCAAAGCCTGACCCTGAGCCCATAAACAGGGCTCTTGAGCGCCTAGGCAAGACAAGCGCGCAAGATAGGGCGAGCGCCTTCATGATCGGCGATACGACGATGGATCTGGAGGCGGCGAAGCGTGCGGGCATCGCCGGCGTCGGGCTGGCTTGCGGCTACGGCAAGGAGGCTGATTTGCGCGAGCATTCAAATTTGATCTTTAAAAACGCATTTGAGGCGGTTAAATTTATAGCGTAGAGAATAAATTTAGATTTTAGCAGCGATCAAAAACTTGTAGTTAGCTTGATAAACGGCTATTTTTAGCGTTTGATTGAGTTGGCAAATTTAACCGTCTATAAAGCGTAGCGATAAGTACGACAAGCCAAATTTAAATCAAATTTGTTGCAAGAGCCAGGGCAAAGAGGCAAATTTGACTTACCGATGCGCTTCCCTTTTCTTCTAGGACTCAAGTGCATTGTTTGCATTAAGATAAACGCCGTCAAAATCCATACCCAAGATCTTTTTATGCGACTCATCGCTCAGGTAGCCGTAAAACAGCAACTTGGCGTCCGTGACCAAGATTACCCGTATGTACGGTGGCTCATTTTCTGCCGAGTTTAAGTCTGTTTCGGGCGATGACTATGAAACCGCGTCGCGAGACGGCGATGATAGGCGGCCGCCCTCTTGCGCTAGCTATCTCAAATTTTGCTTTGTTTACGATTTTCATTCGCTGCGGCGTAAAGGCATAAGACGAAAATCACGGCTAACGCAGATAAAATTTACGCATAGTTTTTTTAAATTCGAACGGCTTTTAAAATCGGCCACCAGGTCAAATTTAGGGCTTTAGATTATTAAATTTAGGCTTTTTTGAAAATGTAACTTAGCTGATTAATTAGATATTTTGGAAACTAGCTCTATAATAAAAGATTTTTAAAAATCGTAAGAAAATTGAAGGCGGAAAAATGGCTAAAATAATGAAAACCATGGACGGAAACGAGGCTGCGGCGCACGCGGCTTACGCATTTACGGAGGTTGCGGGCATCTACCCGATCACTCCTAGCTCGCCGATGGCAGACTACACCGATATGTGGGCGGCTCAGGGCAAGAAAAATTTATTCGGCATGCCGGTTAAGGTAGTCGAAATGCAAAGCGAGGGCGGGGCTGCGGGCACCGTACACGGCTCGCTGCAAGTAGGCGCGCTAACTACGACGTACACGGCTTCGCAAGGACTTTTGCTAAAAATCCCGAATATGTACAAAATCGCAGGCCAGCTACTACCAGGCGTCATCCACGTGAGCGCGCGCTCTATCGCGGCTCAGGCGCTTTCTATCTTTGGCGACCATCAGGACATTTATGCCTGTCGCCAAACGGGCTTTGCGATGCTGGCAAGCTGCTCCGTGCAGGAAGTCATGGATATCGCGGGCGTCGCGCATCTAGCGGCGATCAAGGGTCGCGTGCCGTTTTTGCACTTTTTCGACGGATTTCGCACGAGCCACGAGATACAAAAGGTCGAGGTGCTTGACTACGCGCACTTTGATAGGCTTCTTGACCGCGAAGCGCTACAAAAATTTAGAGACGAGGCGCTAAGCCCCGAAAACCCGAAAACTCGCGGTACGGCGCAAAACGACGACATCTACTTCCAAACGCGTGAGCTAGCTAACCGCTACTACGACGCCGTGCCTGATATCGTGGCCGAGTATCTAAAAGAAATTTCAAATATCACGGGACGCGATTATCGTCCGTTTAATTATTACGGCGATCCGCACGCTACGCGCGTTGTGGTCGCGATGGGCTCTGTCACGCAAACTCTAGAAGAAGTCGTCGATCACCTACGCGCAAAGGGCGAAAAAGTAGGCGTGCTAAAGGTGCATCTATATCGTCCGTTTAGCCTAAAATACCTCTTTGACGTGATGCCTGAAACGGTAGAAAAGATCGCCGTGTTAGACCGCACCAAAGAGCCCGGAAGCCTCGGCGAGCCACTATATCTGGACGTCAAGACGGCGTTTTACGGACGAAAAAATCAGCCCGTGATCGTGGGCGGCCGCTACGGTCTAAGCTCAAAGGACGTCGATCCTGCGCAAATGCTAGCCGTCTTTGAAAATCTAAATTTAAGTGAGCCAAAAAACGGCTTTACCGTCGGTATCGAAGACGACGTGACCTTCACCTCGCTAAAAGTCGGCGATAAAATTTCGCTAAGCGACGCAAGCGTGAAAGAGTGCCTATTTTACGGACTTGGCGCGGATGGTACCGTTGGGGCGAATAAAAACTCCATCAAAATCATCGGCGACAAAACCGAGCTTTACGCGCAGGCGTATTTTGCATACGACAGCAAAAAATCCGGCGGCTACACGCGCTCGCACCTGCGTTTCGGTAAAAACCCGATCCGCTCGACTTACCTTGTCTCAAATCCGCACTTCGTAGCCTGCTCGGTCGCGGCGTATCTTGAAATTTACGATGTCATAGACGGTATCCGCGAGGGCGGGACGTTCCTGCTAAACTCGATCTGGGACGCCGAGCAGACGGTTGCTAAACTGCCGAATAAAGTAAAGAAAATTTTGGCCGCTAAAAAGGTAAATTTCTACATCATCAACGCCACCAAGCTAGCTCGCGAGATCGGGCTAAAAAACCGCACGAATACCATCATGCAGTCGGCGTTTTTTAAGCTAGCCGACATCATCCCGTTTGCCGACGCGCAAAAATACATGAAAGAGTACGCGCACAAAGCCTACGCCAAAAAGGGCGAAGCGATCGTGGAGATGAACTACAAGGCCATCGACATGGGAGCGGACGGGCTGGTTAAGGTCGCGGTTGATCCGTCTTGGGCAAATTTGACGGATGACGCGAGCGCGGAGGAAAAATACGTCGGCGACGAATTTATAGAAAAAATCGTCAAGCCTATCAACGCCGCCAGGGGCGATAGCTTGCCAGTTTCGGCCTTTGTTGGCTTTGAGGACGGACACTTTAAATCAGGCACCACGGCCTACGAAAAACGCGGCATCGGCGTGATGGTGCCGAAGTGGATCGAGGGCAACTGCATCCAGTGCAACCAGTGCGCCTTCGTCTGCCCGCACGCGGTCATCAGGCCGTTCCTCATCGACGAAAACGAGCTCGCCGCCGCGCCGCAAACGGTGCAAGATCACGTCCTAGACGCCAAAGGCAAAGAGGTAAAAGGGCTAAAATACAAAATCCAAGTTAGCCCGCTTGACTGCACGGGCTGCGAGCTGTGCGCTCAAATTTGCCCGAGCAAGGAAAAATCGCTCGTCATGGTGCCTTTGGGCGAGGAGATGGAGAAAAACGAGCAGGAAAACGCCGATTATTTGTTTAAAAAGGTAACCTACAAAGACGATCTAATGAGCAAAGATAGCGTCAAGGGCGTGGGTTTTGCGCAACCGCTATTTGAGTTTCACGGCGCATGCCCCGGATGCGGCGAGACGCCTTATATCGGGCTTGTCACGAGACTATTCGGCGACCGCATGATCGTGGCAAACGCCACCGGTTGTAGCTCGATCTACGGCGGCAGCGCGCCTTCGACGCCTTATACGACGAACAAAGAGGGCAAGGGCGTAGCGTGGGCGAATTCGCTGTTCGAGGATAACGCGGAGTTTGGCATGGGCATGAACGTCGCGGTAGAGACGCTGCGCCACCGCATCGAAGACGTAATGCTACGCACCAAAGACGACGCGCCAAATGCCCTAGCCGCGCTATACTCCGACTGGATCGCGCATAAAAACGACGGCGAGAAAACGACGCAAATCGCTAAAATTTTAACGCCGATTTTGGAGCAAAATTTAGACGTAGAGGGCGTGAAAGAAATTTTAGAGCTAAAAAGATATCTCGTCAAAAAATCCCAGTGGATCATCGGCGGCGACGGCTGGGCCTACGATATCGGCTTTGGCGGGCTTGACCACGTACTAGCTAGCGGCGAGAACGTAAACGTGCTCGTGCTTGACACCGAGGTCTACTCAAACACCGGCGGTCAAAGCTCAAAATCAAGCCGCGCGGGCTCGATAGCGCAGTTTACCGCTAGCGGCAAGCCGATGCAAAAAAAAGATCTGGGCTACATCGCGATGACATACGGAAATATCTTCGTAGCTCAAATCAACTCAAACGCGAGCCAAGCAAACACGATAAAAGCCATCGCTGCAGCCGAAGCCTACGACGGACCTAGCCTCGTGATCGCGTATTCGCCGTGCATCGCGCACGGTATAAAAGGCGGCATGGCCTACTCCGGAGGTCAAGGCGAGCTAGCGACCAAATGCGGCTACTGGCCGACCTACATCTACGATCCGCGCCTAATCAAAGAGGGCAAAAATCCGCTAAAAATGACCTCAAAAGAGCCCGACTGGTCGCTTTACGAGGAGTTTTTGCTAAACGAGGTTCGCTACAATTCGCTTAAGAAAACCAACCCTGAGCACGCCGACGAGCTGCTGGCTAAAAACAAGGCCGACGCGCAAAGACGCTACCGCCAGCTAAAACGGCTAAGCTTGGCTGATTTTAGCGATGAGGTCGAGTCTAGCGCGCCTGAAAGCGCCGAGGATGCCTCTGCCGATACCGCAGCTGAGTAGGGCGCAAATTTCTCTCGCCTAAATTTGACGGGCGATGGAAAATATCTGTAAATTTAGCCGCTCGTTCGGGCGGTTAAATTTGCTTTCAAATTTGAAATTTTAAATTTAACGCGGCAAATTTAAAAGGCGCAAAATGAGCCAAACCCATCCTTTTAAACCAATTTTTAATAAAAATTCTAAAATTTTAATCCTCGGCTCCTTCCCTTCCGTCGTTTCTCGCAAGCTGGGCTTTTACTACGCAAATCCGCAAAATCGCTTTTGGCGGGTGCTGGCCGGGATTTTAAACGCTCCGCTGCCTACAAGCACGGATGAAAAGATAAATTTCCTGCTCGCTTACCGCATCGCTATCTACGACGCTGCGATCTCGTGCGAGATAAAGGGCTCGAGCGATGCTAAAATGACCGCCGTCGCGCCTGCAAATTTAGAGCCGATCTTTAGCGGCACGTACATAGCGCAGGTATTCGCAAACGGCGGTAAGGCGCATGAAATCTGCGAAAAATACCTAAAAAATCAAATTTTAAACGCAACTGGCAAACCGCCCGTCAAACTACCCTCGACTAGCTCCGCAAACGCAAATTTTAGCTTTGAAAGGCTCGTGCAAGATTGGGCAGTCGTCGCAGAGGCGCTAAAAGACGGCTAAATTTGACGCGAATTCTAAAATTTAACTCATCCGAAATAATCGCGCCTTCACCTTAAATTTAATTTCAAATTTTAAAATTACCAAAACCAAATAAAGCAGGAAAAACCGTGAAAATCCTAAAATTTCTATTTTTGCTTCCGTTTCTAGTCATCGGTGCGCAAGCTCTAGAGCCAAAAATCGTAATGAAGCCCGAAGCGAGCCTAAAAAACGGCCTTTACTACGTAAAAGGCAAGCTCTACGACGGCACGCTAAAGATGCTTCGATACAGCGTCGAGGACCTATATGACGTAAATGCGATGGGCATTGTCTATCCGAGGCTAAAGCCTCTGCCGCCCACGCTCATACGCGAGATAGACGTGCAGGGCGGCACGGCGGTGCGATACAGGGACTATTTTGACGGCAGGGACAAACCCTCAAACGAATATCCCCTAAAAAACGGCGTTCGCGAGGGCACGGCTAAGCACTACCACGCAGATAGCGGCGCTCTGATGGGCGAGAGCGAATACAAAAATGACGTCCGCGACGGGCGCTACCGCCGCTACTACTTTGACGAAGGCGGCGCGTTAAAGCAGGAGGGCTTTTTCAAGGCGGACAAGCGAGAGGGCATTTTCACGGACTATTACATTAGCGGCGAGGTTAGCGCACGCAGTCCGTACGTCGGCGGGCTTCGAAACGGCGAGGACGTCGACTACTACAAAAGCGGCAAAATCCGCGGCAAGCGAACCTACAAAAATGACAAGCGAGAAGGCGCGGAGACGTGGTACTACGAAAGCGGCGAAACGCGCGTGGTAGAAAATTACAAAGACGGCGAGAAGGACGGCGTCGCGCGCGAATATTACCCGAGCGGTAAGCTACGAGGCGAATACGAGTACAAAGATGGCCGCCAAACGGGCGCGGGGTTGGACTACTACGAGAGCGGGGCGCTAGCGGCGAAAGTGATGTTTAAAAACGGGCGCTATCACGGACTGTACGAGGAGTATCACGAAAACGGCAAGCTAAAAGCCAGAGTGATGTTTGAGGACGGGCTGGAGGTCGGCGAGGCGCGCCACTACTACGCAAATGGTAAACTCGAAGCCCAGGGCGAGTTTGAGCGCGGCAGGCTCATCCGCGCCAAAAAATACGACGAAGCGGGCAAGCTAATCAGCGATAAGTCTGATAAAAACGGACTGCCGAGGGAGTAAATTTAGCTAAATTCGCGGGGCTAATTTGCGCCGCTTAATTTAGCGTTAAAGCCTTAATTTTCGGTATTTATACCGCTTCGGCGGGAAAATCTAGTGCACAAAGCTCAAAAAAGCGGCGAAGCGATAAAAAGTCAAACAAAATCTGCGAAAATTTAGAAATTTTGCCGCGCAAAACGGCTACGCGCAAACGGTGCTTAAATTTCACGGCGCGAGATTAAAGCGCTAAAACGTAAAGCGGCGATGTCTGCGCGGCAAGGAGCGGATTCTAGGCGAAATTTGACGCCAAAACGCGGGTTTTAGGCATTTGCTGGCGTAAAATAGAGGCGGCTTGGGCGTCAAGCTAGCATTTAAAAGACGCCGAAGCTCACCAAAAACGCGGGCACAAACGGGTAAAATTTGCAGGCAATTTTACCTTGCAAAAAATAAAACTTTGCCAAACCGAAAAGCCGTAAATTTAATCCGCCCGCGCGAAGTAATTAAAATGCCGCTTTTAGCCGATAAAATTTACACGCAATTTAGGTCGCTAGCGCGCTAAAATTTGACCACATTTTCGTCGCAGGCTAAAAAATTTATGCGGTTAATTTATGCTCGTTATTTTAGGCGATTACTGCCAAATTTAACGCGGCGGGCCAAATTTAAATTTAGAGCAAATTTAATTTAAAACCGTAAAATCGCCGAAATTTAAGGAGAAAAAATGAAAAAAATCGGCCTAATCGGCGGGATGAGTTTTGAGTCTACGATAACGTATTACGAGCAAATAAACCGCAAAATAAACGAGCGCTTAGGCGGGCTAAGCAGCGCGGAGATACTGCTAAGTAGCGTAAATTTCGAGGAGATCGAGGCCTGCCAGCGCGAAAACAGATGGGAGGACGCGGGCGAAATTTTGGCTCGGCACGCGAGGATTTTACAAGGCGGTGGGGCGGATTTTATCCTCATCTGTACAAACACGATGCACAGGTGCTTTGACGCCGTGCAAGGCGCCGTTAGCGTGCCCGTAGCGCACATCGCGGATGCCACGCTAAAAGCGCTAAAAAATGCAGGCGTCGCCAAGGTAGGGCTGCTCGGCACCGTTTATACGATGACGCAGGATTTTTACAAGAGTCGGTTGATAGAGGGCGGCGCGGAGGTGCTTTTGCCAAGCGCGGGGGATATGGCGGAAATAAATCGCGTCATCTTTGAGGAGCTTTGCTACGGCAAAATCGCGCCTAGCTCAAAGGCGAATTTCTTGCGTATCATCGAGGATTTTAGGTCGCGCGGCGCGCAAGGAGCGATACTTGGCTGCACCGAGATAGGCATGCTGGTATCGCAGACGGATACGGACTTGCGGCTTTTTGATACGACGCAGATACACATTGACGCGGCGGTTGAGGCGGCGCTGTCGTAGTTTTTAGATGCAAAGGGCGTAAATTTACTTTGCGCCTTTAGATAAATTTGCGTAAATTTTACGGTTTGCAGGGCTTTTGGCGCTACTATTTTTAACCGCATTTTTTAAGCCGGCAAAGCTCTTAAATTTATGAGCTTTAATTTCGGCAAAATTTAACGAGGTTTGGGCGGCTTTATGCGACGATTTCTTTGACCTGGTCAAATAAATTTAATAAACGTTACGAATTTCTACTTAAATGATAACAACTCTCATAACTAAGCTATTTTTTAGCTAAGCTATTTTATAATAATCACAATCAAATAAACAGGAGCCCAAAATGTCAGTTTTAGTTATCGGAGCCGACGAGATAACGCCTATAAAAGCAGTCCTAAAAGACCTCGGCGCAGAAGCGATCGAGCACTGGGACGCGCGCAACGAAAACCGCGTAAATCGCAAACCAATCCCGCAAGATACCGAGTGCGTCGTGATGCTAACCAGTTTTTTAAACCACAACACGATGAAAACGATAAAAAACCAAGCTAAAAAGCGCAATATCCCGATCGTCTGCGCCAAAAGAAGCGTCAGCTGCGTGTTTAGCGAGTATTGCAAAGTCTTTGGGCTAGATAAGGAATTTGGATGCTGCAAGGCAAAAGACTAATAGATGAAATTCGGCTTTTTATCAGGTATTGGAGAAATAACTCCAAGTATTTTTTCAGGGCTTGACGCGGTAAATAAAGCCCGAATTTTTATAAATTTATACAACTGTTGCGCAGGTCGCGAGCTAAAAATCCCTCTTTCTTATGCATATTCAGGCTTAAATTTGGAGGGAATTTTTCTAAAACGCATAGAGGATCTATGCGAGTTTAAAAATCCTAGCCGAAGTAAAATTTCAAGCTTTTGTATCGCCTCAAACGTCGTCATCCGCGCCTATAAAACAGGCAAATTTGACGCCGTCCCGCCGCTAGCCGTCTCTCCCAAGCACCCGGCTGCTAAGCTAATCCTCATGCTAAAATCCCAAAACGGAATATGTTTTGACGCGGACATAATGTTTTTTCAGTTTGTTTATGATAAAATACGCGCCAAACATTTTGATAAAAACGTTTATTTTCAAGACGGGATTATCTTTGCAGAGCAGGGCGGGCGCAAGCTTTTCGGCGTTATGCCGTGCTTTAAGGAGATAACCAAAGAGCGGTTTCATCTGGCTAACTGCGAGATCGCTAGAGGCTTTGAGGCGCTTAGCGGCGGAGAGTTTGACAGGATGTTTATCGTAGCTCCGAGAAATGCGAATTTCTCGCGCTACATCGAGGTCAGACGGGAGTGCGGATGCGGCGGATCGCTGCGACTGGTGCCCTACACGATAAGTCATCATATTTTTTAAAGGAAATTTAAATGATAGGTATCATTTTTGGAAGCAGTATGGGAAATACTGAGGAGGCGGCGAGCTTTTTAGCCGAGAATTTGGGGCTAGAAAACGAGCTTTTAAACGTAGCAAACTGCGACGCGGCTAAGCTAAACGGCTTTGATAAGCTGATTTTGGGCGTTTCGACCTGGGGTACGGGCGACTTGCAAGACGACTGGGACGCGTTTGATTTTGGCGGACTAAAGCTTAGCGGCAAGACGGTTGCGATATTTGGCACGGGCGATGCCGAGAGCTACGCAGATAGCTTTTGCGGTGCGATGGGCAAGCTATACGACGAGGTCGTAAAAGCTGGCGCAAACGTCGTGGGTGCAGTATCCGTGGACGGATATAAATTTGACGAATCAGAAGCCGTAAGAGGCGGTAAATTCGTCGGTCTGCCTCTTGATGCGGACAACGAAAGCGAAAAAACCGAGCCTAGAATCAGCGCTTGGATAGAGCAGATCAAGCCTCATTTTGCTTAAAATTTAATACTTCTAGTCGGGCTTTTTGCCCGATTTTTCTTTCAAATTTAACGCTTTTTCTTTCAAATTTGACTTTGCCATATTAGAGCATTAAAGCGATTTTAGCGCGCGGCGTTTGCGCAAATTTTGTCAAAACCGCTTCATAGCTAGTCGAGCTAATGCCGACTTTTAATCAACTCAAATTTGAGCTAAAATTTAGCAAATTTAGCTAAAATCACGCCGAATTTATGTTAAAAATAAGGAGAAAATATGCCTCTACTAGATAGTTTTTGCGTCGATCACGTGAAGATGAAGGCGCCGGGCGTACGTCTGGCAAAGACGATGAAAACGCCAAAAGGCGACGATATAAGCGTGTTTGATTTGCGTTTTTGCAAGCCAAACGAAGAAATCCTGCCCGAAAAAGGCACTCACACGCTAGAGCATCTGTTTGCAGGCTTTATGCGAGATCACCTAAACGGCAAGGGCGCCGAGATCATCGACATCTCGCCGATGGGCTGCAGAACGGGCTTTTATATGAGCGTTATCGGCGTGCCGAGCGAGGAGGCGGTCAAGGCCGCGTGGACGGCGTCGATGAAGGATATCCTAGGCGTCAAAAACCAAGAAGACATCCCCGAGCTAAATAAGTATCAGTGCGGCACGTACAAGATGCATTCGCTTGACGAAGCGCACGCGATCGCAAGCAAAATTTTAGAGCGCGGACTAATCACGATAAATAACGAAGAGATCGCGCTAGACGTCGCTGCGATGGGGCTTAAAAAGCACTAATCGCTCGTTAAATTTAGCCGCCGTTCGTGCGGCTTTTACCTTCGCGGCAAATTTGGGTAAATCTCAAATTTGGCCCGGTTTGCCGCGCTATTACTTCAAATTTTACTCTTTTAATATACAAAATCCGCTTCGTAATAAAATATAACGATATAATTTTAAGCCGTAAATTTATAAAATTACATTAATAATTTTTCTTAAGGAAGTGCGATGAAAAGTTTTAAATTCGTTTTGGTCGCGGCCTGTGCGGCGGCGATAAGCCTAAACGCCGAGGTTTTAACAAAGACGACCGACATATCGCTAGACGGTAAAAAAGTCGGCAAGATCGAGATTTTAACGCCAGTCGAGGTTGTTTCTAAGGACGGCGCAAAAGCCAAAATAAAGGTAAAAGGTGCGGTTTCGTTCATAAACTTTGCTTCATTCATTTTTCCTCCGTTAAAATTTGCCGTAGAGTAACGCAAATTCTTTAAATTTCGGGTAAAATTACTCCAAAAATTAAGGAGCTAGGATGGGAAATGACATCTGGGGCGGCGAAACTAACCCCGCTTGCCTTGCGAATATCAAAAAAAAGGCAGTAAATTTAAACTCCCAAAAGCCGCTAGCTGCGGCACAGGAAAGCTCTGACCTAAAAGATGCGCAGCAAAGCTCGGGCGATGAAATTTTAAAAAGCTCGACCGGCGAAAATTATAACGATGAAATTTTAGGCGCAAATTTAGACCAAGCAGAAGCTGCCTCGTCACAAACGGGCTTCTCGGGCGCAAATTCCGGCACTTTTGGTAACTCGGGCGGCTCGAATTTCGGCAGCAGCCTGGGCGGCGCAAACGGAAGTTCAAATTTTACCGCGGCTAGCGGCAGCGTAAATTTTAATGTTTCAGGCAGTAGCGCAAATTTTGGCGGAAGCGTTGGCGGCGGAAATTTTAACGCAGACAATGGCTCAAATTTTAATAACGGCGGCGGCAATTTAAAATTTAACGGCGGTGGTTCAAATTTTAACGGCGATTATGAGGGCGGATACACCGCCTCGTCCAATATCGCGGCTAAGGCTTACGATATAAATAAGGCCTATGCGTTTTACGTCGTTTTGGGCGCTTTTGGAGCGCACCGCTTCTATCTTGGACGCATAGTCTCTGCTGTATTTCAGCTTTTAGGAGGGTTGGGGTTTATAATATGGGCAGTGCTTGCGGGGGCGTTTTTACTGATACAAAGCGATTTGTTTATCGAGATTATGGCTCAGCTACGCCCAGATTCCAATATTACCGCCTCGGATGTGCAGGAGGTAGCTGCAAATCTAAAAAATCCTTTTATGGTGTTTTCCCTGCCGAATGTGATATTTTTGATCTGGCTTATTAGCGATTTTTTTAAACTCGGCTCGATGGTTCGGGAGCAAAATGCGCGCCTAGGCTTGGGCGAAGTGGATTTCGTATATGAGCGGGACGATAGGAGCGCGGAGAGTCTATCAAATGCCAAAGTACCGCTTTACATCGCGCTTGGGTTAAATTTATTAAACGTTGCGGCGTATTATATTGATTCCGTCAAGGCGGAGGAAGTTGGCAATATCTCATTCATAGCTACCATCTGTTTTGCCGTGGGATTGTATTTCGCCTCCAGAAGCATGCGCTCAAAGAGGCTACTTTTTAACTTCACGATATTTGGCGTATTTTGGTATTTAAACGCTCTGGTGCTTGTAGGACGCGTTTTTTTCGAAAATTCTATGCTGCTAACGGCTTTGGCTACCTTTTGTACCGCCGTTTTTTTGCCGTTTGCGCTTTTGGTTTGCAAGGAGCTTTCCGACTGCTCGGGCGAAAAAACCTATCTGCGAGCGTTTTACGTATTTGCACTGCTAAGCATCATAGATATCGCTTTAAGCGTGCTAAATTCCTCGCTTTATCTACTTGCATCCAATATTGGCTCGGTGATCACGGCGATATTCGGCATCGGCGCAGTTTATGGCACGACGGAATTTCGCGCCTCACGAAACAACTACGATCTGGCGCATCTTGGTATGCACGTAAGGCAGATGAATAACGATCCTATGGACTGATGCGGCTTGCTTTTGCGGCGGAGCTTGTCTTTAAATTTCGCCTAAATTCGGGGGGGCATAATTTTAAAATTTAATCAATATAAAAGATAAATTTAAGCCATGTTGCTATATAATTTACTATATTTTTAAAAAAGGAGTTGAGAATGACTTTTATGGAGTCGGTGCGAACTTGTCTGAAAGAAAACTATTGTAACTTTGAGGGGCGCGCGCCGCGTTCAGAGTATTGGTGGTTCACATTATTTGGGGTACTTTTGGGAATAGTAACGTCGGTACTAGACGGCTTTTTAGGCACATATACCGTTACTAGTTCCGGCGAAACGATCGGTTTTATTAACTTAATCTTTTTGTTGGCAATGCTTTTGCCTTCTATCGCCGTAGCGGTAAGGCGCCTGCATGATACCGATAGAAGCGGCTGGTTTTATCTATTAAATCTTATCCCGCTAATAGGCTCGATCATACTGATCGTATTTTTCGTACAGCAAGGCACTAACGGACGCAACCGCTTTGGAGACGATCCGTTGTGACCTGCAAGCAGAGGCTCGATTTTTTAAACCGTAGCTTTTGCGCGTCTATCGCTTCACGAATAACCTAAATTTAGGGCTAATTCCATTTTGGTTTAGCCCTTTATTTTATGAGTCGGTTTGGCTCAAAATATCCCTCATCGTTTAAATTTAGACCGCCGCGCAGATTCAGACTACAAAATTTTAATTCTATTGCCCTTTAATTTAACGAGCTTTGTAATCGCTGAGGAGACGTTTTGACGAGGCGCACCAAGTAGGCTTGCCAGCGTCATTATATTAAAGGGAAGCTCCACGATCTTATCGGCGTTTGCAATGTGATTTAAAAAATTTAAAATCCAGGTCTGGATTTTCGCAAAGACGATCTCTTTTATTAAAATCCGCTGCGAGTGGAGGTTTTTAATGAGCGCGTTTATGATCGAGCTTGCAAACTCATCTCCGAGCAGCTCGAAAAGCTCCGAGATATTGATCTGCAGCGTCTCGCAGTCGCTTAAAATTTCAAGGCTCGTGTTTTTATCGAGGCAGACGTAGGCGCCGCTTTTTACGAAGCTAAAGATAAATTCTTTGCCGTTTTCGTAGCAGTTTAGCTTCGCTCTGCCGCGCAGCAGAATGATAAAATTTAAACTTCTGCGCGTAGATCACGTCGCCGCGTGCGTAGCTCTCGCGGCAAATTTGAGTAAAGCTCAAATTCGACTCGGTTTGCCGCGCTCTAACTTCAAATTTTACTCTTTTAATATACAAAACCCGCTTCGTAATAAAATATAACGATGTAATTTTAAGCCGTAAATTTATAAAATTACATTAATAATTTTTCTTAAGGAAGTGCGATGAAAAGTTTTAAATTCGTTTTGGTCGCGGCCTGTGCGGCGGCGATAAGCCTAAACGCCGAGGTTTTAACAAAGACGACCGACATATCGCTAGACGGTAAAAAGGTCGGCAAGATCGAGGTTTTAACGCCGGTTGAGGTTGTCTCCAAAGACGGCGCAAAGGCTAAAATCAAGGTAAAAGGCGCCGTTTCGGCAAACTACCTGGCTCAGATACAGCGAAGCGTCAAAAATGCCGAGATTTTTACGGTTTTTGATGCCGAGAGCGAGGCGAATTTTAAGAAAATAAAAGAGGTCGAGGACGACTACGGCGAGCTTTGGTATGAGGTCGAGGGCACGTACGAAGTCGCCGCAGACGCGCTAGGTAGCGACGCAAACGCGCTATATAAACAAGCTCAGCAAAAGTACGAGGAGACCTGCTCGGCGTGCCACCGCTTGCACGAGCCAAACAGCTTTACGGCGGCTCAGTGGCCGGCAAATTTGCAGTCGATGATCGATACGAACTACGTCTCGCTAGAGGAGACGGAGCTAAATTTGATCGTTAAATACCTACAGCATAACGCAAAAGCGGTAGAATAGGGCTTAGCGCCCAGATCAAATTTGCTCGTCGCTTGAAATGTAAAATTTAGCGACGCTTGTTCTTTAAATTTGGATTTTATGTTTTGCGGCGGCAAATTTAACGCTACCGGCTTAAATTTGCGGCGTCTTGCTCGCTAAAGAGCCGCGTTACAAAAAAGCGAGCGCCGCTAATAAAATATGGGTTGTAAAAGTAAATAACGGAAAACGAGTTGCCTAATCGTGCCGATCGCAAGTATCGGCGATTTGGCTTTGCTTGAGTCTGCGACTTCGCGACTGCAAGCGCAAGGCGCGGGGGCTTGCTCCTGCGAGAATTAAATAAGGGAGAAACCGATGAAAAGACGAGATTTCATCAAATTTTCGGCCTTGGCGGCTACGGCTGCGCAGGCTAGTAGGATAGAGGGCGTTACGCAGACGATTTTTGATAACAAAAAGGTATTCGGCGCGAACAGATTCGGGCTTTTTTGGGCAAATACCAACTCAAATCAGATAGTTTCCGTTAGCGATTTCGAGGGCGATAAATTTCCAAATACGATGAATTATAGCCTGCCTGATTCCGTGCAAAACGAGGCTCGCGTGCTATATCCGATGGTGCGCAAAAGCTACCTGAAAGCCAAAGGTGCGGCAAAGAGCGAACTGCGCGGCAAAGAGGAATTCGTGCGCGTTAGTTGGGACG
>NZ_CALHVN010000066.1 GCF_938039245.1 uncultured Campylobacter sp.
GGATCGCGACTATCAAAGCGCCGCCGCTCATACCCGCTAGCAAAAGATAAACCGCAATCGGCCAGCCCCACTCCACACCGTGCGAGAAGGTCGCAGTGAAATTTATAGCTCCGTTCATATCACACCCCCAGTTTTACCGCAGGAATATAACGCAGGCTCGGCCTCGTACCGCACTCAGGATGCATTCGCAAGCTGTCTTTTACGCGAAGCAGCTTGCTAATGTGCGATTCTTCGTCGTTTAGATCGCCAAATACGATCGCCTCGTATCTGCACGCCTCGATGCAGGCGGGCTCGTGGCCGTCTTTTAAATTCGTATCCAAGCAGAAGTTGCAGCTCTCTGCGGCTTTGGTTTCGTGATTTATAAAGCGCACGTCGTAAGGGCAGGCTACGATGCAATATTTACAGGCGATGCAGTCGTCGGTATTCATCGTCGTGATGCCTGTTTTTTCGTCCTTGTGACAAGCTTTCGTCGGACAGACGTTCACGCACGGCGCGTCCTCGCACTGCTGGCATGAAACCCTGACGTAGCGCTTTTCTTTCAAATTTAGCGGATCGGTTTTATCCTGGATAAAAAGCCTCATTTGACCTTTTGGGACCAAATTTACCTTTTTACAGGCGATCTCGCAGTCGGTACAGCCGACGCATTTATTCTGATCGAAGATCATGCCGTAGTGCGGCTTTTTGCCGTTTTCCGTAGGGGAGTCTAAATTTATACCCTTGCCAAACGCTCCGACCGCGCCTAGCGTCGCCGCGCCCGAAGCAAGATATTTAAAAAACGTCCTTCTTGCGTTTTGCTCTTTCATTTTATTTCTCCATTCGTATGGATTTACCTCATCTACTTACGCTATTTCCGTGTCCGCCGTGAAACAGCCTAGGCTCTTTTTCGTGTAGCTCTTTTGCCGCGCCGGCTAGCTCGCTAGGCTTTAGAGCCTTTACTAGCTCGACTTCAAAAATCAGCGTCGAGCCGCCCGGTATCTCGTCCGCGCCCTCGTCTCCGTAAGCCAGGCGAGACGGGATGACGAATTTATATTTTGAGTTACCGTTCATCATCATAAGCCCCTCTTGTAGGCCGTCTATTAAATTTACCATAGAAAGTAGCGCGGGTTCGTTTCTAGAGTACGTATCGTCAAAAACTTTGCCGTTTATGAGGTAGGCTTTGTAGTTTAGCGCTACGACGCTCTCGGGTCTTGGCTTATCGCCGTCTCCTAGTGCCAAAACTTCGTACTGAAGCCCTGATTTAGTCGTTTTGACCTTTTTGTTTTTGGCGTTTTTCGCCATAAATTCTTCACCCTCTTTTAAATTTTTTTCAAGCGCTTTTTTTAGCGCGTCTTGGGTTAGCTTATTTAGTTTTTCGTCTCTTTGGTTTAGTAGAGAGATGATCTCTTCGTCAGTTAGTTTTTGTTCTTTTTTAAAGGCGTCGGCAAAGCCGTCTAAAATAGCCTTGCTGTCAAATTTAACGCCTAGGCTTTCTTGTTTTTTTAGTTGTGCGGATATATAGGTTCCGGTTGAAATTCCGATACTGTATGATTCTTTTTGCTCTTGCGTCATCGCCTCTTTATCCGCCGCACTTGCGCACAAAACGCAGCCGGCCGTTAGGCAAAGAGCTAAAAGCGAGTTTTTGCTAAATTTAAAACGCATAAATTTTACCTTATTAAATTTGGACGCCGCAAAATCGCGGCGTCCGTAATCGCATCATAAATTGTTGTTTATGATTCTTTGGGCTTCTTTGATGTACTCTTTAGAAGCATCGAGTCTTTGTTTTGTGTATTTAAAGCCGTGCATACCCCATGAGCCGTCTTTTTGTAGCAAGTCGACAGTGTCTTGCGCTTTTTCGATTAGCTCATAAACTCTAGTCTTATCGCTAGGGCTTAGTTTCTTAGTTTCTAAGATAGCATAAAGTCCCTCGATACCGATTTTGACTTGAGAGAAGTCGTTTTTAACAGGAGTTTGCCATCCCATTACTTCGTCGTAAACCTGTTTTTGATTCTTGAAGTGTAGGGTAGGTTTTAGCTCAGATAGTACTGGGCTGTGGCAGCCTTTAGTATCTTGCATATCTTTATCCGCCCAAGACGTTCTAGCGCACGCCCACATTAGGTCAACGAAGTTGTGGCCGTTTTTATCTCTTTGGAAGTGCCAATCTTTAGCGTCTCTTGGTCCTTTAGCAGCGTCGCCCGCAACTAGAGATTTTCTAGCAGGATCTACGTCGATCTTCCAGATGTGAGATCTTCTTTGAGTATCAAATCCAGCGTTGTCTTGGAACTGGATAGCGTAGAAGTTCTCGCAGCTCATCATGAACGGCATATGGCAAGATGCGCAAGTGTTATCTTTGTGCGTATCGGCTCTAGAAGCGATATATGCTTGCTCTTTGTGGCAATCTTTACAATCTTTTCTGATCTTCGGTTTAGTGTAAAGCGCGCTTAGGTAGCCTTGCTCCGAGTTGTAGTTTACGCCCTTGATAGTCTTGTCGCCTACGACCGGACCCGTGTTATCGTGCGGATCGTGGCAAGTGGTGCAGCGCATGCCTTTATCGTAGTGAGCGGTAAAGTATGATTGCGAACCCTCGGATCCGCATCCCGGCCCCATTGATTTAAATTTAGAGCTTAGAGATAGATCAAGCTTGCCTTGGTTTAAAGGATTAGCGCGAGCTAGGTCTGGGCTATAGTTAAATCTTTGGTGACAGCGTTCGCAGTTTGAAGTTCTAAAGTTCGTAGCTCCGTCAAGGTGACCGCCGGCTCCGTGACACTCCTCGCAGCTTACGCCTTTAGAGATAGTGTGTTTTTGAAGCTCTTTAGCGTTACCTAGAGCGGCATAGAACTCTTTCTTAGTTTTAAAGTCGAATTTGAACGGGTGACAAACTTCGCAGTAAGAACCGTTTGCTTGGAAGAACATCGATTTTTTGTATTTAGCGGCGTATGAGGCTAGACCTCTGACGTATCCGCCGTTATCGCCGTAGTCGGCTAGTGTTTCCGGAAAATCGGGGACGAAATCTTTAATTTTCTTAACCGTTTCGGGAGTCAAATTTAACGCCCAAGTTCTTTGGAATTGGTTACCGCCGGCTACGACTTGACCAGTGCCGTCTCGTAGCAAACCGCCCTCCACGTGGTAAGTTCCTCGCAGCAACCACGCGTCTACGTAGCCGAATTTGGTTCTTAGGTGTCCGACGGTGGCGTAAATAACGTCCGGAGTAATACCTTGAGGCAAGATAGACGCGGTATCCGGACTAAATACCGGATCGGTTAGGTTATTATTAACCTCCGGGTGCTCGCCAGGGAAGCGGATAGTAGTGGCGTGGCGCGATCTGCTCCATACCTCGTACTGCGCAGGGTGGCACTCGCCGCACTTTTCGGAGCCTATAAATTTATTAGGAAACTGAAGCGACGAACCGGCCGGTATCCTATACATCATAGAGCTGTAGCCTTTACCGCCTTCTCTTTTACTGGCTTTTGACATGTCAAAGCCGTGACCTTCGGCAAGCCACTCAAGTCCACGGTCGTGAACGTCTAGTTTACCGACTGTTTTACCGCCGTATTTTGTGAAAATCGGGTGATTTTTAAACAGCCACTCATACATCTCCTGCTCTTCTACGATGTAGTCTTGCAAGGATATTACGCCTCTGCTTTGCAGCGTACCTTTTGGGTTTGCTATGACGTCTCGCGCCTTTTGAGACATCTGCATGTTGTGTTCTTCGCAACAGGCTTGCGATGCGAAGACGCTAACACCCATAAGCAAACCCAATAAGGTTTTACTTAAATTCCTCATTGCGCCCTCCTTTAAATTTTGGATCTAAAATCAAAAAGATTTCATATTGAGAATGCTAGCGTAAAAAGGGGGCGAAAAAAGGGGAATATTAATAAATTATGAATTTCTAAATTTAATAGTAAATACTACGCCGTTATTTATATTTTGCGCGTAAATTCGGGCGTTATTTTTTTCGGCTATCACCTTACTCATATATAGCCCAAGCCCGCTGCCCGACTTTTTCGTAGTAAAATGCGGCTTGAAAATTTTATTTATCACGCCTTTATCTATATTGCCGGCGTTATTTTCGAGCGTTATCGCTCGCTCGCCGTTTTGCAAAAAGGCCGTTATTAAAATTTGCATTCGATTTGCTTGCGCCCGCTCTTGCGGCGCGTTTAAAAATGCTTCTTTGGCGTTATTCATGACGTTGATTAAAATTTGAATGAGCTCGTTTATATTTCCGTAAAGCCTAAAATTTTCTTTTATCTCGACTTTTACGTCGATGACATGCCTTTTTAGCGCCGCGTTTAAAATTTTACAAGCCTGCTCTATGGCTTGTTTTACCTCAAATTCGCTCTTTGGCATATTTGGATTAAAGAAATTTTTAAAATCCTCGATAGTGCCGGACATAAATTTGACCTGCTCGTTCGCCTCCTCGATGGCCTCTTTTAGCCTCTGCCCGCTTAGCTTGCCTCGCTCGGAGTAAAGCTCCAAATTTACCAAAGTCGAGCTGATCTGGGCTAGAGGCTGGCGCCACTGATGCGAGATATTGCCGATCATCTCGCCCATCGAGGCTAAGCGGCTTTGATTTATCATCAAAAGCTCGTTTTGCATCTTGGTTTTTTCGTTGCTTTTGTGGATTTTATAAACGAAAAATAAAAACGCCGCAAATATCGCCGTGATCGCTATGCCGCTAACGATAAATTCTTGTTTATGATAAAGCAAAATACTTTTTACCGGAATTTTAAAGCTCACCATCGCTATCGTGTCGCCGACTTTGCCCTCGAAATTATTTAAATTTCCGTATTGTTCGAGCATTTTTTTAGGCGCGCTGTTTATGTTGTGGCACTCGACGCAGGACGGGTGGGAGTTTTTGACCGGAAGGCCGACGAAAAAGTACGAGGCGTTTTGATCTTTGATTATGTCGGAGTAGACTTCGTATTTGCCCTCTTTAAATCCTTCTAAAATTTCGTTTTCAAATTCCGTGCCTTCGTGTTCGGGGTTTAGCGGGTTCGTTGCCGTTAGTCTGTAGTCGTAGTTTATGTTTTTTTTGGCGAGCTGGATTTTGTAAATTTGACGAGTTATATAGGATGAGGACATGAGTCTGGGGTCAAAAAGGTCTTTGTTTATGACGCCGCCGTCTTTTAGCTCTTCTATCAGCGGGCGCTGGACGGTAGAGATGTAGTCGCGTATGCCGTTCATCGCATCAAGTACGTAAAATGCCTCCTGTCTGGCGTCCTTTAGCGCAAGATCGCGGTAAAAGTTAAAAACCAAAACGGTAATGGCGCCGTACAAAACGACGAGCAGTAGGACGATAAATTTAAATTTGGACTTCACATAGATATCCTACGCCGTATAAATTTCTGATTGTGTCTTTGCCGATCTTGCGGCGCAGCTCTTTTACGATGGTTTTGATGGCCTCTTTGGTCGGCTGTTCAAATTCCCACATGTAGTCAAATAGCTGTTCGTAAGTGATGGTTTGGTTTTTGTTGTTTAAAAAATACTCCAAAAGCTTGCTCTCGCTTTTGGAGAGGCGACAGGCCTCTTCCTTTATATATATGATTTTTTTACTAAAATCATATTTGAGCTCGTCGTTGATACTAAACATCGGCGTATGGTCGATGAGCTCCATCGCGACGTCTTCTAGCGCTTTTATAAAGGTATCTTTATCGTAAGGCTTTGAGAGATATCTCGTGATCTTTAGCTCGACGGCGCGCCACAAATACTCCTGCTCGGTGTGGCTTGAGATGATTACGATCGGGATTTTACGGTTTGCACAGCGGATCTTTTTAGCTACCTCTAGACCGTCCATGTGCGGGACGCTGACATCTAGGACGAGTGCGTCGTATGAACCGCTCATAGCCTCGTCTAGCGCCTCGATGCCGTCGCTTACGCCTTTTACTTCGGCAAAAAATAGCTCAAGGGAGTCGATCATATTTTTTAATATATAAGGCTCATCCTCTAAACAAAGGACTTTTTTATTAGATAAAACATCTAAAATGGAGTAATCTTGCATCTTTTTTCCGTACTAAATTTTGCCGATACTAACACAGGCAAGCTTAAAATACTATTTTTAGAGGTTGCGATATTAATCGCGAATTATAAATTAATCAAAACTTTCTGGCGGCTTGGATGTAAAATTTGGGGAATAAATTTAAAGATGGTGGAGTTAAGCGGGATCGAACCGCCGACCTCTTGAATGCCATTCAAGCGCT
>NZ_CALHVN010000067.1 GCF_938039245.1 uncultured Campylobacter sp.
CGAAGCGTCGCCCCTTCCACCCCCAAACCCCCACCAACCCCACTGCACGTGAGATGTTGCTGCGCTATGCGCATGTTTATTTGGCGCTATCGCGCTGCACGTTTTAAATTTACGACAGAATTAAATTTAGCGTCATCAGGTTGCGGGTCTCGGCGACTCAAATTTGAAAATTTAACTTCAAACTTGAACATAAAAAGTTAAGGCGCAGTATTTTGAGATGGATTTGAATATTGTGAAGCAAAAATGAGCAAGGCTAACCAAATAGGTTGCCGCAGCGATATTTTTGCAAACTCATTCAAAGACGCTCAAAAGACAAGCCGTTACTCGCCAAAATTATATAGGCAAGGCGTAGAAGCTAAACCCCTCCTGCTCAAACCCGCTCGCAAATACCTGAAATTCGTCAAATTCGGCGCCGTTAAACTCCGCCCGCCAGATCGCGCCCTCCTCGTTAAATTCTCGCTCAAAGCTTAAATTTCGCTTTTCAAAATAGTGCTCAAAGCGCGAGCCAAGCGCGTACGGCGTAAAAAACAGGCAAAGCGATTTTATCTCAAATTTAACTAATGCGCCGCAGCCAGCAGCCTCCTCTATCGCCGCATTTACCGCTGCGCCATAAGCTCTCACGAGTCCGCCCGTGCCTAGCTTTATCCCGCCAAAATACCGAACGATGAGCGCGCCCGCGTTTACAAGCTGGGCGCCTCTAAGCGCGTTTAGCGAGGGCTGCCCGCTCGTGCCCTTTGGCTCGCCGTCGTCGCTTTGATTTTCTACTATCTGGCCGTAGCCGTTTCGCTCGCGCAGCGCCCACACGACGTGCGCGGCCTTTGGATGCTCGGCCTTTAGGCGCTCGTGCAAGGCCTTAAACTCCGAAATAGGACACAAAAAGCATAAAAACGTCGATTTTTTGGCTTCAGTTTTGGTCGATACGACCCGCAAAACCGTTTGCAAATTTCTCCTTTAAATAAAGCCCGATTTTAGCGAAATTTTAAAAACATTCTTATAAAATGGCGGCTAAAATGAAATAAGCTCTCAAAAAAGAATGAAAATGTTTAAAAAAATCTCGAAAAAAACTTTTTGGCAAATCATCGCTATGATCGTATCTAGCGCCGTTTTTAGCGGCTCGGGGATCCTCATCCTAGCCTTTATCAACAAATACCTCTTAAATTTAAAAGAACAAGACGCTCAAATTTTGCTCACGTTTTTCGCACTTTTGATTTTGTTTTTGGGCTTTTCGGTGCTCTCGCGCATCGCTCTTAGCGTGATCGGCAACGATTTTGTCTACGAGCTGCGAACCAAAACGATAAAAAGGATCCTAGATACCGCAAATCAAAAAATCGTAGCCGCGGGCAAGTCGAATTTGATCGCCTCGCTCTCAAGCGACGTGCGTAGCCTAACCGACGGCTTTATGCAGGTGCCAAGCATCATCCAAGGCGTGCTCATCATCGGCGCGACGGGTGTTTACGTGCTTTATATCTCGGCCGAGATTTTTGCGTTTTTGGCGCTTTGGATGGGCGCTGCGACGTGGATTTGCCGATACTTCATAAAAAATATCCACAAATACTTCGAGCGATACCGCAAGTGCGAGGACGAGCTGTACCGCGACTATGAGACCTGTATCGAAGGGCATAGGGAGCTTAGCTTAAATTTAGCCCGCGCAAAGCGGCTTTTTTGGGACCGCTTTATCCCAAACGCAAAAAGCCTACGCGAAAATATCGTAAAAGCAGAGATCCACCAATCCTTTATGAGCAACTGGCTAAACGCGGTGGCGCTAGGCGCCGTAGGTATCGAGATATATTTTTGCCTAGCCTATGACGCCGCGAGCCTGCAAGATGCGATCACGGTTGCGCTAGCGATACTTTTTTTGCGAGCGCCTCTCATGATGCTGCTTTACTCCGTACCCGCCGCCTTTCGAGCGCGTATCGCGTACGAGCGGCTGAAAAAGCTAGACCTAGCGCCATTTGAGCCTGAATTTACGCTGGGCGAAACGGCTCCGCAAATTTGGCAAAAACTGCGCCTAAAAGATATAAATTTCGCCTACGACGAAGGGAGCGAATTTGCGCTAAAGGATATAAATTTAGAAATTAGGCGCGGCGAGACGGTGTTTTTGATCGGTAAAAACGGCAGCGGCAAAAGCACGCTATTTATGATCCTAGCGGGACTTCTAGCGCCAAAAAGCGGCGAGATGCTTGCAGATGACGTCAAAATCACAGAGTCAAATTTAAAAAGCTACGCAAACACGATTAGCGCGGTGTTTAGCGACTTTTATCTCTTTGACGAGGCAATGAGCGAGGATGAGGCGCTGATAGAGCGGCTGCTAAAAAAGATGTCGATAGAAAATAAAGTAAGCGTAAAGGACGGCAAATTTAGCACGCTAAATCTCTCTCAAGGTCAGAAAAAACGCCTCGCAATGGTCGCGACGCTGCTTGAAAAGCGTAAATTTTTGATCCTTGACGAGTGGGCAGCCGATCAAGACCCGGAGTTTAGACGGCATTTTTACGTAGAGTTTTTGCCGGAGCTTAAGGCGCAAGGATACACGATTTTTGCGATCAGCCACGACGATACGTATTTTGACGCGGCGGATAAAATTTACGAGATAAAAAACGGGCAAATCGCGCTTATTAAGGGCTAAAATTCAGCTTCAAACGGTTAAAATAACAAATATCATTTTTAACTAAGGAGATAATATGAAGCTGGACGAAGAAGCAAGAGAGGCCAAAGAAACGGCTCTTGGCATGATGAACGATAACTTCATCGGCATCACCGAGGATATGTGCGCGAGATTTGGCGGCTTTAAAAACCCGCAAAACGTCAAAATGACCGATATCACCGAGGACGGCATGCATATCGCCTGCGACGAGGGCGAGGTGTTCGTGCCGTTTGAGAAAAAGGCCGAGCTAACGGTCGAGAGTCTGCGCGACGAAGTCATAAATATAGTAAATAGTATGGAAAACTAGCGGCGGCGCGAAATGTTTGAAACCAGACAAAAGGGACACGCAGGACCGACGCGTCCCAAAAAAATAAAAATGGCGACTAACGCCGAGGTCGAGAAATTTTTAACCGAGGAGCTGCCGACGCAAAAGGACGGCGTGATCTATATCCACGTGCCTTTTTGCGATAATATCTGCTCGTTTTGCTCGATGAACCGCACGAAGCTAGAGGACGAGCTAGATAGCTACGCGCAGTATCTGCTGGGTGAGATAGAAAAATATGGTAAATTCCCGCATCTGCAAGCTAAAAATATCCGCAGCGTCTATTTTGGCGGCGGAACTCCGACGATACTAAAAGAAAAGCACCTAGAGCCCATTATCACGGCTCTGCGCTCGAGCTTTAATATCGCCGAGGACTGCGAATTTAGTCTAGAAACCACGCTGCATAATCTAAATTTAAGCAAAGTGCGCCTGCTAGAAAGCCTAGGCGTAAACCGCTTTAGTATCGGCGTGCAAACGTTTTCGGACAAAGGCCGCAAACTGCTAAACCGCGTCCACGACAAAAAAGGCGCGATAGAGCACCTAAAAATGATCAGGCAAAATTTTAGCGGCATGGTTTGCACGGACGTTATCTTTAACTACCCGGATCAAACTATAGACGAGGTGCTAGAAGACGCGCGCCTAGTCGATGAGCTAGAGATCGACAGCACGAGCTTTTATTCGCTTCAGCTTTTTGAGAAATCAGAGCTCGCAAAGACGGTCTCGCAGGACTACTACGACGTGAACTACGAGCACGAGCTACACAACGCTTTCTTTGAAAAGCTACTGGGCACGGGCAACTACGAGGTGCTCGAGCATACTAAATTTAACCGTATCGGCCGCGACCGCTATCAGTACATACGCCTAAGCCACGAGGGCGCCGATATCCTGCCGCTGGGAAGAGGCTCGGGCGGAAGGCTAGGCTACTACGACATCTATAACGCAAAAGAAAAAATGCGTATGATAAACAAAGTAGACGATAAACAGCGCGCCGAGGGACGGCTAAAAAGCCTCTTTATGTACCCAAAAATCGACCTCGCGCAGGTAAAAAACCTTGTTAGCGATGAGACATTTAGTGCGCTAATGGAGTTTTTCAAAAAATGCGAAAGCAAAGGCTATATGCGCATAGAAAACGGCTTTTTAAACTACACGACGGACGGCGTATTTTGGGGTATGTCGATCGGCACCGAAGTAGCAAATATCTCACAAAAGGACTTTGAATGAAAAAAATAGTTATCTACACGAGCGCGACTGGAAATACCGAGAAAGTCGGTCTTGCCATCGCAAACGAGCTTGGCTGCGAGGCGGTCAAATTTACCGAGGATCTGCACATAAATTTGGACGATTACGACTTTATCGCGCTTGGATTTTACGTCGATAAGGGCGACGCGGAGCCTAAATTTAAACGCTTTTTAAGCAAGATAAAGGGCAAGAAAACGGGCGTATTTATGACGCTAGGCATGGATCCCGAGCACGAGCACGCGATGAACTGCCTAGAAAAGGCAAAAGTCGTGCTACGCGAGGGCGAGAATGAAATTTTACGCGAGTTTTACTGTCAAGGCGCGATCGATCCAAAGGTCATCGAGCAACTACGCAAAATGGGCGAAGCAGCCCCTGACGACCCGCGCTACGCCGTGACTCCAGAGCGCGAAGCCAGATGGGCTAGAGCTGCAACCCACCCTGACGCAAACGACCTAGAAAACGCAAAAGCGGCGTTTAAAGGTATATAAATTTGCCGCCCTCCGGCGGTCAAATTTGCTAGATAAATTCGGCGCATTTTAACCTCATAAATTCGCGCCCTATTTTTGGCTTTATTTTAAATTTTACTCACCGAGACCCGCATCTTGAAAGTGCTAAATTTGAAATGTCGCTAATTTCAAAATTTACGGCGCGATAGCGCCAAATAAATCTGCGTGCAGTTCAGCAACCTCTCACGTCGTTAGGGGTTGGGAAATTTGTTAAGGAGCAATGGAGCTCTTTTGCTTCAGTTTTGCCCAGCAACTGCAAAGCAGAGCGTAATTCAAACCCCTCCCCTTAACAAGAAAGATCAAATTTAATTTAATTTACCGCTTTCAAGGTGCGGGTCTCGGCGAGTAAAAAATGCTATCAAGACAAGCTGCAAATTTCTGCCTTGATACTCCAAATTAGCCAAAACTCGCTATAATCTCCTAAAAAATCAAAAGGAAAATTATGATACAAACTTGTTTATTTCCGGCTGCGGGCTACGGCACGAGATTTTTGCCCGCGACTAAATCGCTACCAAAAGAGATGCTGCCGATCCTCACAAAACCGCTCATTCACTACGGCGTGGACGAGGCGCTGGAGGCCGGCATGAAAAACATGGCGTTTATAACCGGTCGCGGCAAACGCGCGCTGGAGGATTATTTTGATATCAGCTACGAGCTAGAGCATCAAATCTCTGGCACAAACAAAGAACACCTGCTAACCGAGATTAGAGAGCTAATGGCGCGTTGCACGTTTTCATTCACGCGCCAAGAGAGCATGAGAGGCCTAGGAAACGCCATCCACACGGGCAAAGTCCTCGTGCGAGACGAGCCTTTTGGCGTGGTGCTGGCTGATGATCTGTGCATCAACGAAGAGGGCGAAGGCGTGCTATCTCAAATGGTAAAAATATACGAGAAGTACCGCTGCAGCATCGTCGCGGTGATGGAAGTGCCGATCGAACAGAGCAAAAACTACGGCATCGTCACGGGTCGCGCGATCGAGGACGATCTGCTGATGGTTAGCGACATGGTTGAAAAACCGGATCCCAAGGAAGCTCCGAGCAACCTAGCCGTCATCGGCCGCTACATCCTGACGCCTGATATTTTCACGATCCTAGAGCGCACCAAGCCCGGTAAAAACGGCGAAGTGCAGATCACCGACGCGCTAAAAGAGCAAGCCAAAGACGGCATGGTGTTAGCATATAAATTTAAAGGCAAGCGCTTTGACTGCGGTAGCGTCGAGGGCTTCGTGCAGGCGACTAATTTCTTCTACGAGCTAGGCAAAAATGCTAAAAAATGAGCTATTTTTCGAGCGTACGCCGCTAAGCGCGATCGGCTCCTACGCCAAACGCATGAACGACGAGCTAAAAGGCGGCGAGATCGGCTACTATCACTTGCCCGAAATCGGCGCAAATTTACTAAGCCAAATCGCCGAGTTTGAAACGACGCTCGTACACGTAAAAAGCGTCGTGCTAGTAGGCATCGGCGGCAGCAGCCTAGGCGTCAAGGCGCTAAAAACGATGCTTTCAAGCGCAAAAAGGAGCCGCGAGCGTGAGCTTTATTTCCTTGATAACGTAGATGCTTTTAGCTTTGAGAGCGTTTGCGAGAGCATCAAATTTGACGAAACGCTTTTTATTATCTCGTCAAAATCGGGCACCACGATCGAGACGATCACTCTTTTTAAGTGCGTTTTGGAGCGCTTTAAACCCTCAAATTTGAGCGCAAACTTTATCGTCATCACCGACCCCGCCTCGCCGCTAGAAGCCTACGCCAAGCAAAACGGTATCAAATTTTTTAATATTCCTAAAAACGTCGGCGGCAGATTTAGCGTGCTTAGCGCGATCGGTCTGGTACCGCTAATGCTATGCGGATACGACGCAGCAGCGCTGCTAGAGGGCGCGCGTGCGTGTAAAAAGCGTTTTTTAGAGGACGGCGACGATACGCTGCTACAAAAAGCCTACCACTACGCGACGCACAAAAACGCCAAGATCAACGTGATATTTAGCTACGGCGATAGATTTTTGGAGTTTAACGACTGGTACGTGCAGCTGTGGGCGGAGAGCCTGGGCAAGAAAAAGGGCTACAAACGCTACGGACTCACGCCCGTCGAACTCATCGGCTCGCGCGATCAGCACAGCTTTTTGCAGCTCATCATGGACGGCGTGAAGGATAAAACGGTAAGCTTCATCAAGGTAGCCGCCGCGGACGCAAACACGGCGATACCGAGCATTAGCCTAAACGGCCTTGAGGGCTGCGACTTCGTAAACGGGCTAAATTTGAGCGAGCTAATCAACGCCCAGTGCAGCGCCACTATGCATGCGCTCGTGCAAGAAGGCATCAGCGTAGACGTCATCGAGCTTGAGCGACTAGATGAAGCGAGCGCGGGATTTTTGATTTATTATTTTGAGCTTCTCACGTCGGCTACGGGCATAATGCTAGGCATAAACACCTACGATCAGCCGGGCGTCGAGGTCGGCAAGCGCATACTAAAGACGATGCTAACGGCTGGAAAATAGCTCTCTAATCCCGGCTAAAACGGCTTTTGGCCGGGATTATAATTTTATCCGGGTCAGTTCTTGCGCCTGGACGCCGGATTTACGGTAAATTTAAAAAGTAAACTCAAGACCGATCCTTAAAAAGCCGAATTTATCAGACGATGCTAATCATCCGCCCCTTTCGCACGCTTTAAGCGATACAAAATAAAGCAAAAATAAAGGCAACTCAAGCTAAAAGCGTATGTTTGTTAAGTTGCTAATCCGTCGCCGTAAGCCAAAACCCTATCCCGCCAGTGTTTTGCGCGTACTACCGAAGCGGCTTAGATTTACGCGTAGCGACGCAAGTCAAAATAAATCAGGCCCATATAAACGTAACTTACAAGCACGGCTTATAACTCTCTAAAATTTTAAGCGAGTTAGCTTTAAATTTAGCGCACGAGCGAAGCGAACACCATTTAAAGGCGCTCGCCTAAATTTAGCCTTCGTAAAAACCGCTTAAGAAAAGCGATTTTAGTATTTTTTAGTTTTTAAATTTTAGCCCAAAAATTACGCACCTACGGTGCCGACTAAATTTATCCAAGAGGGCCTGACTAAATTTACCGGCCTGTTTTGCCGCGTCGGTCGCCTTTAAAAACGCACAAGACGGCAAAACGGCAAAAGTAAAAAGCGCGCAGTCAAGCTAGCGGCTTTTTCCAAGCTCCGCCGACGCAAATAACAAAAACTAAACCTCCTCAAGCCCCATCAAAAGCCTGATAGCAAGGTTTGCCTCGTGATTTGCGCAGATCGCCACGCGAGCGGCCATGAGCCCCTGCCCTACACCCGCAGCGTTTTGCAGATCGCCGCACAGATAGACGTTTCGCGCGAATTTGACCGTTTTTATGAGATTTGAGCTAAAGTACCCCGCCATGCCCGACGCGCCGACGATCTTTTTGTCCCGTAGACTTGCTCCGGCTTCGTTTACCATCATCGCCTTGCCCGCGACGTTGTCAAAGGCCTCGCAGATGATGCTGCACGGCGCGAAAATCTCAGCGACGTTGCTTGCGTCTAGCGCCACGTCGTGCGTCGCGACCTCGACGAATGGATTTACCTCAGCGATGAGCTCTTTTAGCGCGTCCGTCTTTTTCATACCGATGTGGCGGACGAAGTACTGCTGGCGATTTAGGTTGCTAGGCTCCACGACGTCAAAGTCGGCCAGCACGAGCTTGGCGACTCCCGTGCGGGCTAGGCTTAGCGCGATATTTGAGCCAAGACCGCCAAGTCCTGCCACTCCCACGCAGCCGCTAGCTAGCGCCGCATTTAGCTCGGGGCTGTTTCTGGAGGCGATCATAGCTTTTAGCACTTCGCGTCCAGGCATCGCGCCGCGCCTAATGAATACGACGTTTGAGCCGTCTTTTATCTCCAAATTTTCCTTCGTCGCAAAGCCGTCGAGGATAAAGATATCAGGCTCGCTCGCGTTAAATTCGGCTAGAAATTTATACATCTCGCCGTTTTTATCGCCCAGAGCCTCGTTTTTTAGCTCATCCATCGTATTTGCCGCGACTTTAAATTTTGCTCCGTTTAGCGTTATCTCTTTCATTTTTCTCCTTTAAATTTACAAAATCATAGCGCAAATTTATAAAATGTTTTGTTAAAAAGTCGGCATAGTCGCGTTTTTAAATATTTGCGTAATCTATCGTACGCAAAATATGAGCGCCAGCTTTATCTTAAATTTTAGGTTTTGCCGTTTGCTTTTTATATAAGATAAACGTAGCTATTAGCGGCATAAAAAACAAGATAAACACCGCAATAAACTCTAGCAAGCTTGTATGGTTTGACGCAAGCGCCATCGCACCGGCAAAAGCCAAAAATCCGCTGATCCCAAAAGCGATGCCGAAAATTATTTTTTTAAACAGCGACATAACGGCTTTATTGCACTCGCTTTTAATATCCTCATAGCTTTTTTGGTGTTTTTGAGCTATGGTCTGCAAGATAGCTTCATTAGGATTCGTTTCGGCGCAGGCCTTGCTTAAGATATCGCTAATTTCAAACGCCAAATCAGTCAGCCGTTCGCGCCTTTTAGCAGATAGTACTCCTGAAAAATTTATCTTTTGGATTTCGGCGCCTATTTCTTTTTGTATCTCTACGAGCCTATCAAACGACGCGCTATTTTCGCTTATTTTGAAAAAATCGGAACTATTTAAGCCAAAATCGTTATTTGCGGCGTACGTTATAGTTTTTACGTCATATCCGCATCTTTGCAAAAAATCGCCTAGGCAAAATTGGGAGACTTGAGCTACGTTTTTTAAAAATTGTTCCTTTTTGGCTGCGGCAATTTGCGCCTGCGTCATCTTTTTTGCCCCAAAGCTTTGACTTGAATAAATCCTAAATCCCCCGCCAAGATCTTTACTAAAACTCAATCGCATACAAATCTCCTCGTTTTATAAAATGCGCGCGTAACCAAATTTTGAAACGAATTTTATAAACTCCGCTCAAATTTATACCACCCGTAAACGTCGCCGCCAAGCTCGCCGTGAAATAGCGGCTTGAGTTTTAAATTTAGCCTTACCGCGGGCGCGTCCAAAAGCTCGCTCGAGCGGTAGAGTAGCAGCCATTTTACGCGTTCGTCTAGGGTTTTTAGCGCGTTTTCGCCGCCCTCAAACATCGTTAAGCGCGGCGCGAAAGCTTCATTTATGTCGCTTGTTACGCGCACGCCCCTACCAGCCACGCCAAAAAGCGGTATAGTCGCGTCAAACTCCCGCTCGCGCGAGTAGATCATCACGTTTGGATTTTTGCCGCCCTCTATCAGCCTGGCGTCAAGCCTCGGGCGGTCGGCTCGGACTGTGGCGCCGCCGATAACTAGCAGCTCGGCCGCGCTGCGAAGGCGGTGAGAGTGCGTGCGGCTGGCTAGATTTGAGATGATTTTACTCTGTGCGGTACCCGCTGCGACGCCGTTTGCGCTAAGAGCGAGCTTGAAAAAGCTAAAATTCCCCCTCTGCCACGCTAGAAACGGCTCAACCAGATCGTTCGCCTGCTGCCGTAGTACGTCAAATTTTACCGCTACGCCGCCGCTTTGCAAGATATGCGCGCCGCCGCTTGCTACGGCGTTTTCGTCGCCTCTAGCGATAACGACCTCGGCAAATTTTAGCCGCCTTAAAAGCTCGGCGCAAGGCGGAGTTTTGCCGCGGTGAGCGCAGGGCTCGAGCGTCACGTAGGCCTTGGCGCCTTTTAGCAGATCGCCGTGATTTTGCAGGATGTATTCATACGTGAAATTTGGCTCCAAGTCCGCATTTTCAAGCTCTGCGGCGCTTTCAAATTTGACGCCCAAAGCCGCATGATACTCGCGTAAAAAATCGCTCAAAAACGCCTCGCACTTTTGGCAGAGCGCCAATAAAATCGCGCTTGGCTCGGCGTGTAAAAAGCCCGCCTTTTTATGCGCGGCGACCGAGAGCAGTCTGCCGCCGGCATCTAAAACCGCGCAACCGACGGCGGGGTTTGGGTAGGTTAAAATCTGAAACTCCCAAGCCTTTTTTATGGCTAGAGACATGTAAAATTCGTCGTTTATCATCGCTTCCGCCTCGTTAAATTTGGGGTATTATACTAAAATTTGACCCGTAGCTTATAGGCGAGTTTGATTAAATTTATGGAGATATTTTAGTCGCTTTGCTCGGAGTTAAGGATATTTGGCACACGAACGCTACACGGACCAAATTGCAATTAATTATAATTGGTGGAAGCGAGGTTGTTCGATACTTATCTTTAAATACCGTATTCATCGCACTTCTCTAGAAAATAGAGTCAATTTTTACACACTTAAAAACATATTCGCGGCACTTTACGAAGTTGTTAAAAAGTTTAAGCTAATCGGCAGTAGAAAATCGGTAATGAAAAGTTTAGTTTTCAATACAAAAACGCAGGTATGCCCTAAAATAGGCACTTTGCGATTTAAGCATTTGCCGTTTTTAAGTTTTAAAAGCTTAAACGGCTAAATTTTCTTAAGAATCGGGTATGTTTCACGGATTTTTTGCTCGAAACTTAATTAAGGTTAAAATGTGAAACAAAAGCCGTTTTTATTAGTTTCACGCTTGCCACTCGTTTGAGCCGTAAATTCCCAAAACATAAATAACATCAGCCTCTATCGCATAAGGTATCACGTAGCTTTTAAAAATAAGGTCTCTGACGCGCCCATCGTCAAAGCTCGCGGACTTGCGATACATAAGAGGGCTGTCGCTTATTGTTTGTAGCTTTGCGATCAGCTTGTCTCTAAAATCTCGCGCTCTGCTCGGGCTATCTTTTGCGATAAAATCAAATACCGCCCTTAGCTCGCGGTTAAATCTAGCCGTGCGTCTAATTACCATTTTTCCATCTCGGCTTTTAACGTCTCTAGTGGATAGGTTTCAAGCTCGCCGCGCCTGATCGCCTCTATGTCGGCTTTGTAATCGGCTATCCTTTGCTCCATTGTCTTACCGTCGTCGTAGATCGGGTAATCCTCGTCTCGCTCCAGCGTCTCAAAGCTTTTATTGGCGCTATTTGCTAAAATCTTGCCTATCGCGACAAGCTGGTTTATTATGGTTTCATCTGCTCGTATGGTTAGAGTTTGCATATCCTAGCCTTTGTTTTAAAATCCTGTCTTATTTTAACCGCTCGGGGCTTAGGGTTTGTTAAATCGTTCATTATTGCGTTCGTTTCCGTAGCCGTTAAGCTATTTTGTGCCGATGATAGCGATATTTACTTATCGGCTAGGCGTTCGTTTTTTGCGCTCAAAAACGCGCTCAATTTTTCCGCCTAGTTTGGGATTGCTTCGATAAAATCGGGCTTTATTCGTCCACCCTGCGCTCATTTTTATCGCTTGACTTTATTCTCACTTGACTTTATTATTTTTGTAAAAACCCGGCGCGCAAAAAATGAAATGCACCCGGCCGATGTTTCGCCGTCTCGGTCGTAGAGATTTGACCTGCCCCTACGGCTTGACTACTTCGCAGACTTAGGATAAAATTGCGACTAGTCGCAAAACATTTCAAAGTCTGCAAAAATATTTAAAACCTGACGGTAGTAAAGAAAACGCGGCTACGCCGACCCCCACATCCTAGCCTTACTGCAAAGAACCTAAGAAAATCTACTTCAATAAAAAATGGAGGCGAAATAATTTCACTGTGACAACTTGTTACGGTGCGTCCTGGTCGTGCGATGTGCTACGGACAAATAGGGCGGGGGTGTCCTACTCTTTAATATTCGCTTTAGCTTCGGTCGCACGCGTTAAATATTCTTGCTATTTTTAACATATCGACTTAATGTGCTAAATTTTGAGCCGGTTTACCGGTTCGATAAAATAGACTTATTCAAGAGGGCTATTTAAAGCCCCCTTTGATAAGCCTATGCGCCTTTTAGATCGCTATGCCACGTGTAGCTACCTTTGGGCTCTAGTTTCGTTTCTAGCTCTTTGTTTAGCTCTCTAAGTAGCTTTATTCTCTCCTCTAGCTTTTCGCACTCTTTGGCATAATAATTAAATAATCGGTATGCTTGTAAGCCCGTTTCAAATAAAGCGTCCGCCATTCCCTTTGCTTCTCTCTTTGCTACCTCTGCTTGAAACGCTTCGCGAGCCTTGTCGCCTCTTGCTCTGCTTAGATTATTCATTGTCCGCGCCCCCTTTCGCTTAGCTCGTCTTGAAGTTCGTCGTTAATTTCGATTAGCTCTTTTATCCTGCTATGCAGCCTTTCGTTCTCGCTTTTTAGTATCATCTTATCGGCTAGCAAATTTAGGCGCGCATTCTCGCTTTCTTTTAGCCGTCTTAGCGCGTAAATATTGCTACAATAGACCAAATAGCCCACGTTGTATATTATTTGCTCGCTTACCTCATCGCTACCGCCGTTGTTTTGCCTGATAAGGGCGTTAAAGCCCTCTTTGGTAGTCGGTCTGTCCGGGTTAGTTAGTATTAGCATTTCTTTGTCTCCTCTTTTTGTTCGGCTATTTTCTTATCTGCGTAATCTCGCACCGCTTGGGCTACGTCGTCTATCGCCACGCTTAGGAAATAAGACGCGTTCGCCATTGCGGCGGCATTAGTTCCTACGCCTTTTTGCAAATACGGCAAAGCATACGCTAGCGTGCTAATAGCGTTTAGCGCGCTTGGTATCTCGTTGGTTAGGTCTAGCTCGTCGGCTATGTCAAATGTTAATTGCATTGGGTCTCCTTTTTAAAAACTCGGTCTTGCTTTTATCAATAGCTCTTTTTTACTTAGCCTATCTGTGCCGTAAAGCCTGATCGCTCTTTGCAAATCCTCGCGCTTTTCTTGTTCGGCTTTGTATTTAGCCTCTAGTATCTTATGATTGTTTGCTAAAGCTTCTAAAGCGCAGAATAGATCATAAGCGCAGTCAAGCACCTTGTAGCTCACATCCTCGTCGGTATCGTTTTGCTTAAATTGGTAGCTGGCTAGATACTCGGTAAATTTCTGTCTGGTTGGTTGCATTGGGTCTCCTTTGTGGTGAGTTACTTATTTAAGTATTAATATCGCATATTATACACTTAAATAAATATCTTGTCAAGTCTTTAAATACTTATTTAAATAGTTTTTGGTATAATTGCATAATCGAATAAGTATGAAAAGGCTACGGTATGGATAAAAAAGAGTTTAATAGCTTGCTTAAGCGCGCCAATCTCTCTAAAAAAGAGTTTGCCGAATTGGTCGGAGTTTTGCCAAGCTCGGTTAATAATTGGGGCGGTTCTCAAAATGTGCCGTATTGGGTCGAGAGCTGGCTTATTAACTACATTAAGGCTGGCAATTTCGACAAAATAGGCGAAATGTTTAAAAGCCTTGATATTGACGCCTAAACCCTACCGCTTTAAATCCCTCTCCGATAGCTACCTAAGTTAAATTTACCCAGCTACCGGTATTTAATTCCCCTAGCTCCGATCACGGCTCATAACTTCGATTTATTCAGGTTTTGCGGTCTATTTATGGCTAAAAATGCCGTATTCTGATCTCGACGCTTGGCGCAAAAATGCGTTTAGCTCTATGAATTAAACTTACCTAGCTTTTATGCTTGATTGTTTCTCGCCTGGCTTTAACGGGTCAAATATTCGGCTAGTTAGTTTTCTCCAAATTTGGCAAAAAGTCCGTTTTCATTTTTTCGTGAAATCAAAAAAGGGCGGATTGAATATCCCCCCTCTCTATCTCGGGCGGGGTGTCGGTAGTGGCTACGCCCTTTTACTTTGCGCCTATGGGCTAGATTAATCTATGCCATAAGCAGGCGTCGGACAAAGCTCGCATTTAAGGGGATTGCTACGTAAGCCGAAAATTAAGCAGAGTTAAAAAGCGTTTGAGTGGTTGGATATTCTGACGGCGGTCAAGATTAGTATGCCCTCGTCTATTTTGTAGATTAAGACCAAATCGGGCTTAACGTGGCAATCCCTTAGCCCTATTAGCTTACCTTTTAGGGCGTGGTCTTTGTGTCTAGGCTCTAAAGGCTCTCCGTCTATGAGTTTATTTAATACGGCGTCGGTTAAGTCTTTATCGCCGTTTGATAACTTTTTGTAGTCTTTTAAAAAGCTTTTTGAATATTTGAGCTTAAATTTCGCCATTGTCTACGGCTCGCCTGAAGTCTTTGACGCTCTTAAAAGTTTGAGGCTCTACCCCGTCAAGGTCTTTTAATATCTCGGCTTCAAATTTAGGCGAATAGCCGTTAATCGTTTTTTTTGTAAGCTCATAATCTAAGCTAGGTTGAGTTTTTAAAAACGCCGATAGCGCCTTAAATAGCGCAGGGTTTGCGTTTTTGATGTTTAGCGCGATTTGCATTTTAATCCTTTTGGGCTAAATTTTAACCGCCTTTGCTTTAAAACTAGCTTTATTTTTATACTTACTCGCTATCATAAGCTATCAGATAGATTTATTTTGTTTTAATGCTTCGCAGTGTAATATTAGGACGCAATAGGGTTAACCGCCCTCGCCCTCGAGGGGGCGTATGCTCTACTTAAAAATAACCTCATCGCTTTTAAACGCAAAATAAAGCCCTCTGTTTGATTTTAGCTCTTTTTGATGTCTTTGTATGTCCTGGAGGCTCTTTTTTGAGTGTAGCCCCTTTATTTTTATTCTATGGGCTACCGCTCGCTTGGATTGTTGGCTCTTTTTTGTTTGGGGGCGCGACTATGCTTTAAGCTTCTAGGCTTTGTTTTTTCAAAAAGGCGAGATTTTTGAGAGAGGAAAGGTAAATGCTACCCTACCTACTAAGGGGGTCTGAAACTTAAATTGCGTTTTTTTGCTCTCTATGCGAGTGCGAGCTAGCCCCGTGTGCGTGCTAGTTTGCGCTTTATCGAGGTGTCAAAATCCGTTTATTTTTCGTTATTGGAGTTGATAACGAGTGACAACAAGAAGCGATACACGTTTTAGCGTTTCTTAAAGTAAATGAAACGGGCAAAAAACGGCTTAAGGTTCAGGCGGGTTTGGGGCAAATTTTCGCTGTTTGGGTTTGCGATGAGGTTACAGGCGTTACAATGTAACGTTACGGCATTATTTAATACGCTCTCGCTACCATAAGTTATCATTTAAGATTATTTTTGCTTGACTTGTTTAAAAATGGGCTGTATAATACGCCCTACATTCAAGGGGCTCCTTGTGCCCCACCCTCTAAATACTCGATTAAGTCCTCATCAAAGCATTTTAAAATATCATTTAAAAAAGTTTCTATCTTTGACGGTTCTATGCCGACTATTATCTCTTTTAGCTTGGTTGATAGCCTAGGCGTGCCGTTTGCGTTAAGTTTGTAGAGGTTTTCAAAGTGAAAAGCGCGGTTTCTTATCGTGCGGATAATGCCGTAAACGATTTTTACTTTTTGATAATTGCGCCACTCAAATTTTATGTTCGTCCTCGCGTAAGCTCTGAAATCTATTTCACTAAAATTTGCTACCTTATTATGAATTCTCGCCTCATCCATTGCAGTAACCCAGTAGCCAAGCGTTTGCCGCGAAATAAAGACGCTATCGCTTAATCCAAGCGCATCCGCCGTCTTATTGCGCGTGATAATCTCAACTGCGCCTAGTTTATCGCTTATGCTTTTGATGAGTTTAAAATTTGCCCTGTGTTCGTCGTCGCTTGCGTAGCTCGCTAGCCTATCGGCTGAAAATAGCCCTATCAAGTCCATATTAGCCCTTTTGAAATTTACCGCGCTATTTTATGTAAAACGGGCTTAATAATACTTTCATAAGCTATCAGCGGTTATCACGCCCTTAGCTCTCTTTTGTTATTCTTTGCCTTGTATGCTAGCTTCGGCGGTTGCGCTTCGGTCGCTAGGTCGATTATTTGCGAGAAATCGCGCACGGCTTGGCGTAATTGTAGCTCCAGCCGCTCGGCTCTAGGTAGTAACGCAGGCTTGTTTAAATCAATTATCGGGGCGGTAGCTTCGGCGCGATACAGGGGCAAATTTAGATTATTCTTTTTGGCTTTGTCGTAAAAATAGACGCGCTCTAACGCCGTAAGCTCGGTTTTTAAATACGTTGTATCGCCTATTTGGATTTTGTCGAATGCGTCCAGGTTAAACGGCTCGGGGCGGTCGAAACATAAATCGATACTCGAGACGTTATTAACCGCGCCTAAAAGCTCCGCTACGAGGTCAAAGGGCGGGGCGGGCTTATGATACTGCTTTAACCCGTAAAACTCAATCACGGCGCGCTGACGGCATTCGTTCGGGGCTTTTGTAGCGGCGTAGAATATGCTTAGATTTTCGAGTTCGTAAAGCTCGGTTATCTTTAGCCCTCGAAACTCGTATCTATTGGATATTTTTATCTCTTTCGTATCTTGCATTTTATGCCATTTCAGCCCGTGATTTTTGGCTATGCTTTTAAGTAGCTCGATTTTGGTGTAGTGCTTGCGCGTTACTCTGTTTTTTAGGAAACTCGCGCGTATGGTGTCTATGGCTATACTGGGCGTTTCAGCTAGTATTTGGGTGATTTGGGGTAATATTTCCACGTTTTAACATCCAAAGGGCGGTTAAACTTCGCTTGGCTTGACCGCCCTAAAATTCTTTGATTTACGCTACTTTAACGCCTCGTGCTTTTAGCCACTCAATAGCCTTTTTTCTTTGCTCGTCGTCTTTAAAATAGGCTATTTTGTAGCCTTGCCCGTCGTGCCATTTACGGCTAATAATACCTGCGCGCTCTAGCTGTATCAAATAAACGTTTTGGTTACTAGCCGTGATATTGCACGCCCTTATCGGTTCATCTCTTGCTATCATCTTTTGTAAAATTTGCTTTTTTACCGTCTGCGCTCTCATCGGTTATTCTCCTCTCTTATGCCTAGCTTTATTTCTAGCTCTTTTATGCTCTTACTCTGTGTCTGCACGATATGAAACAAATCGTAAGCGCAATCAAGCAAAGGTTGGGCGACGCCGTCCAAACTCGCCACCTTGTAAGCGTGCAAATGCTTTTTAAAAGCCTTTAACATAACCTCATCGTCCGCGCTAAAGCAAAGTTTGCTAGGCGTAAATACTAGCTTATTCATCGTGCGCTCCTTTGAAAAAATCGCTCTCTTAGCCGTTGGTTTTCGGCTTGGAGTGCTTGGAGCTGGTCGCGTTGTTCGTGTAGGACTTGAAATAAATTAAAGGCTACTGCCAGCCCTTGATTTAATCCCTCTTTGTAGTCGCTAGGCTCGTCGCTTGTCGCAGATTTTAGGACGTCCGGATAAACTTCGCCTAGCATTCGCGCAAAATCCGAATAAAGCCCTTTTTCGGCTTCGTTTTCAAAGGCTTTCATCTTACGCTCTCCTATCTTGTAAATACGCGTCTAGCTCGCTTTTTAAAAAGCGGATAGTGCGCTCGGTTAGGCGTTTAGGCTTCGGGAAATCGTCGCGTTTCATAAACCGCCATAACGTAGCGGTCGAAATGCCTAAATACTGCGCCGTTTCTTTCGGGCTTAGCGTGTTGTTCTTTACGATTAATGGGTTCATAATAAAAACTCCTTACGAGTGATATTATTTATCCGCGTGCGCACTTGAATAAATATGAAGTGATTTTATCTGATAATAAATAGAGTGTAAAACTTTTAAAGCGGCAAAAAATGCGTATTTTAGGGGATTTGCATAAATGGCTAATCTTGCAAGATTAGCAAAAATAGCCATTTTTAAAATATTATTCTTTTGATAAAAGCTCGGCTATTTCTTTATTAAAAGCTTCGTGCGTAAATGCCGTTATTTTGTCTTTTAGCTTTGTAATTTCGCTTAGTAAAAATTTAATCTCGTCCGTCGCATTTAAGCCGTAATATGAATTTATCGAATAGAGAGCTTTTTCTAGTTCGCGTCTATCGTTTGGTATTTTGTAATATGCGTGCGCGTCTAATATTTCGGGGGTTTTGCGCCTTGATAAGCCTTTAATATCCGCTTCGATTTGGTTCAGTATTTTATTAAAAATTTGATATTCCTCTATTTTTTGCTTTAATTCGCGCACGTCCTCGCCACTTTCTCCAGCTTCTAAATAAAAACGAATAGATGTTTTTATGTCGATAATTCTTTTAAACTCGTCTATTGTTTGGGCGTCTTTGGCTATGTCTCTTTTGGCGTTTATTGGGGGCGTGGTTATGTTGTGCATTTCTTTGGTAACGTATGAAAAAAATAAAAATCCTAATGAGTAGGCTATTTCTCGATAATCAGGCTCTGTTTTTGCTAATGGCTCTAAAAATTCAAAGCAAGGTTTTAATACTTCGCAATCTTTTATTATTTGCGATTTTTGCTCTAGCTTGACGTCGTCGCGTTCTGTTCCTTCGGCGTCTGGGTCGTCCGTTTCGCAATGAAAAATAGAAAAATATACCGTGCAAAATGCGTAATAATAAAAAGCTTGTAAGAAATAAAAATAAAATTTATGCTCTTCTATGTCGCGCATAAGTAGTGTTCTGCTGTTTTGCTCGGCTAGCTCCTCGTGTTCATTGATTAGATCGAAATTTTGCACTATTGATAAAAAATATACATAATCCACTGGGTTCCCGTTAATGTCCTCGCCTGCAATAAAATTCTGATGGTCTGTAATGGATTTGCTTAATAAAAAATCTTGCTTTAGTTTATTTTTGCCCTTTGCTCTATTGCTTCGCGTTTTATTTGCCATTTATTCCCCCTTTCACTTCGTCTAAATAATCGCTCCACCACTGCATAAGCTCGGCGCGCTCGTCCAGTCTTTGGCTTCTATCGTAGATTGATTTTATTTTACTGCGCTCTCTATGGTCTAAGCAGAGTTCGATTATTTCCGCGTCTTTGCCGTGTCGTTTGATATTTTCGTTTAGTAGCGTCGAGGCGGTCGCCCTTAGCCCGTGAAAAACCGTCTCGTCGCCGAAGCCTAGCCGTTTAAGCGCATAATTGAGCGTGTTCTCGCTTAGGGGCTTTAGGCTCGTTATGTCGCTAGGAAATACGAAATCGCCCCGCCTTATCTCGTATTGAGCCTTTAAAAGCTCTTTTGTTTGCCTGCTTAACGGCACGGCGAAATCCGCTCGCATTTTCATTGTGTCCGCTGGAAATACGATGAGGTTTTTATCAAAACTCACGTATTGCCATTTTAGTTCCCTGACGTTTGCGCTACGCAAAAAGGTATGCGCGCCGAATACTAACGCCTGCTTAGTGCTGTTTGAGCCTCTAAAGCCGTCAATCGCCCTTAAAAGCTCGCCTAGCCTCTCGGGGTCGGTTATTGCTCTGAAGTTCTCGCATTTTGAGGTTTTAAAGGTATCGGTAAAGATTATGTCGCGCGTCGGGTTATGGTCTATGTAGCCTTTATTGACGGCTAGGTCTAAAATCTTACGAAGTAGTCTAAACGTGCGTTTGCTCGTGTCGTGGCTTATGCCTTTTTTGGTCTCGGTCTCTTGTATGCGCTCGATGACCTGCGCGTAGTCTCTGCGTGCTAGCGTTTTAACGTCGCCGTCTTTTAGATAGGGCATAAGATAATTATTTATCCGCCCCGTTTCTCTGCTTAGCGATGAGGTATTTTTAGCCCGCTCTTTTTCTATCCACTCGCGCGCCACGTCCGCAAATTTAACCGCCTTTTGAGCTATCACGGCTTTTTTGATGTCCTCGCCTCTCTCTTTTAGTCTTTTTAGCTCGGTAGCTTTGGCTCTTGCTTCGGCTAGCGTGATACTAGGATATTTGCCTATGATGATTTGATTGGTTTTGCGCTCCTCGTCGGCGTATCTAAAAATAAACGTCTTGCTTACGCCGTTTTTTGTCTGCGTCGCATAAACGTATAGGTATGGAGTTGAAATATCTTTTATCCACTCTCTAGCCTTGCCGTCTTTAAGCGCATAATTTTTTAGCTGACTATCTTTCGCAAATGTCGCCATTTTCTCGCCTTTTTAAGTCCTTTTTAAAAAGTGGGCTAGGGTTCGGTATCTCTTTAATTCTCCGCTTTAATAATGTCAAAGCGTGCGATTTTTAAGGGTTTTCACTTCGCCCGTTTTTTGAGTGTGTAAAAATTTAGAGTTTTGGTCGCGCACACTCAAAAACACACTTATTTTCTTGAAAATGTATGATATTGTATGAAATCTTATGAAATGCTAAAAGTGGTTTAAAGCTCGTATTTTAGGGGGTTTTGAGGGCTTTTGAAATCTAGTGAAAATGACACTTGGTGGAAGCGAGGGGGATCGAACCCCTGTCCAAAAACAAACCGATCACAGCCTCTACACGCTTAGCAAAAGTGAAAATTTCATCTAAAAAGGCTCACTTTCCAAAACCTTATTTTAGACTAAGACAAGATTTCGGCTAGCAGCTCGTCAGGCCGCCAACCTACGCTAGCTGGGGTTACTCGCCGTTATCTTAGCTAGTATCTGACTAGGCGAGGCTCAACTGAACTTACGCAGCTTTAGCGTAAGCAGGAGCGTAGTTAACGTTGTTTGCGTTTAAATTTAGTTGAGCTTTTTACGCTTTGCTCAAAGCGACGTGCCACCGTGACCGCTCTGCTCCTGTCGAAGCCAAGTCGCTCCCGTAAGAATAGGCTAAATTTAGCCTTGTTTTAAAGGTTGCGGATTATATTATTTTTTGTATTTTTTGTCAAACGCATAGTTTTTCAGGGATTTTTACGATATTTCCGTCTAGCGGGCTAAAAAACTCGGCATCGCTCTCAATGTCGTTCCTGTATCTATCAAACTGATCGCTAGCTATCAGCAGCCAGTCGACAAACTCGTCGCTAGCAGGTCCGCTCATCGCCCTGGCTTCTTCGCAAATTTCCTCGGCTAGCGTCGTTAATTTTAGTATCGGGTCTAGTCTCATAAAGCCGGCGGCAGACTTGATATTATGAAAAATTCTAAAAAGTTCGTTGATGCTGCCTGCGTATCTATCAGGTCTGCTTAGGCTTATTATGAGCGGCTCCATAAGATCGCACATCAAGGCGTAGTGCGATAAAAACTCCTCCGCGATATCATAGGAATAGTCTATTTCAAGGCTTTTTAGCAATCCCATTTGCCGTCCTTTAACGTAATTGCTTTCATTGTAACATTTTTTTGATAAAATTAAAAATAAAATACCGGAATTTAAAGGGAAATTTATGCTAGAAAATAACAAAAGAGTTACAATTTATGATATAATTAACAAAAAAAGCGTTCAGCCTATCGTGATGATAACCGCCTACGACGCGCTTTTTGCACGGTTTTTTGACGATTATGCCGACATTATCTTGGTGGGTGATAGCCTAAATATGAGCTTTAACGGCAAAAAAGATACACTTAGTCTAAAAATGAGCGACACGCTTTATCACGTTAAGGCCGTTTTACAGGGAGCAAAGCGCGCTTTTGTCGTGGCGGATATGCCTTTTGGTAGCTATTTTAGCGAAAAAGACGCGCTAAAAAACGCGGCCAAATTTATCAAAGCCGGCGCAGACGCGGTTAAATTTGAAGGCGGTCTAAAAGCCGCCCCTATCGTAAAAAGGCTTGCTAGCGAGGGTATAAACGTGATGGCTCACATCGGACTCATGCCTCAGTTCGTGCGAAACGAGGGCGGCTACAAGATAAAAGGGCACAGCGAGGCCGACGAGGCGCGCCTTATCGAAGAAGCGCAGGCTCTAGAGCATGCGGGGGCATTCTCCGCGGTGCTAGAGGGCACGGTTAGCAGCGTCGCCGCAAAGGTCGCAAAAAGCGTAAAAATGCCTATCATCGGCATCGGCGCAGGTGTCGACGTAGACGGACAGGTGCTCGTGTGGAGCGATATGCTCGGATTTTTTGACGAGTTTAAGCCAAAATTCGTCAAACGATACCTCGACGGCGCAAATTTGGTACGAACGGCGGTAGAAGCCTACGCCCGCGAAGTTAGAGAAAAGACCTTTCCTAGCGAGGAGTTTGAGTATAAAATTTAGCTTGTTTTTGCCAAATCTAGTCGGCGGGATAAATTTGAGCGCTTAGTAAGCGACGGCAATTTAGATTTTAAATCGACAAGTAAAATTCGGCTTAAATTTAAGGCCTAAATTTGCAATATCGTTTGCCAAATTTGGCGTACAAAATTTGCTATCAAAACAAGGCTAGACATAAAAATAAGGAGTAAGATTTGAAAATTTTATTGATTTTAGCGACGTTTTTTAGCGCGCTAGCGGCCTCAAATCCGCATTTTGGACTAGGCATCGATAGCCTTGGCGAACAAAGCGAGCAAACTCAAAGCCAAAAGAAGTTTTCTAAGCGCGAAGAGGCAGCAAGACAAGCGATCGAAAATGCCGATTATGACGCTGCTTTTAAGATTTTATCGCCGCTTTGCGAGGAGGGCGACGCGATGAGTTGCGCGGTGCTTGGTAGCATGCATTTTAGCGGGCTGGGAACGGATAAGAGCAGCGAAAAAGCCGAGCTTTACTTTGAAAAATCGTGCGAGCTTGGAAACGGTACGGGCTGCTTTGATCTAGCGCTTTTAAACGCCAAGGAAATTTTCGGTCCAAAAGATGAAAATAAAATATTTCGCCTCTACGAAAAAGGCTGCGAGCTGGGCTCTGAAGCGGCTTGCAACAACCTAGGCCTAATCTACGAATCGCGAAACGATCTCAAAAAATCCATAAATTTATACGGCAAGGCTTGCATCAAATTTGACGGCGCGGGATGCTACAACTACGGCAGGATGATGCATGAGGGTCTTGGCGCAAAGCGCGATTTTGCCAGCGCTTACAAGGCGTTTGACATCTCGTGCTACATGAAAAACGCGCTTGGCTGCTACGCTCTTGGCTACGTTTACGAACACGCGCAGGGCGTAGAGTTTGCGGTTTATGATGCGTATGACGGCTATTCGCGCGCTTGTAAGCTCGGCAACGACGACGGCTGCAAGGCTTTGGGATTTGAAAACTACGAAAAAAATATCGAAATTTATGAAAAATTCGAGTCCATCGCAGAAGGTTGTAAATTCGGCAACATAGACGACTGCGAGCTGCTAAAAGCAAAAATAGCGGAGTTTTAGGCTCTGACCGATTTGGTCGGCCATGATCTATATTTTTCGTCAAATTTAAGCTGATTTTGAGATTTATCCGCTTTGCTTAGCGGATAAATTTTATCTTTTATTTGCAAGCAAATTTTACTTTATACGATTTTAAAATCATTTACGGCGTCAAATTTGGCGCCTAAAGCGAAGCCTAGTTTCAACCGAGTCCAAAGCCAAAACTTACCCAAAATTTTGTAAAATGCGGCAAATTTACGAAAAACAGAGCCGAAAAAATGGATAGAATAGTCGAAATAGAAAAAATAAGCTTTGAAAACGATTTTGAGGTGTCGCTGCGCCCCACGCGCTTTGAGGACTACATCGGACAGGAAAAAATCAAGCAAAATTTAGGCGTATTTATAAAGGCCGCCAAAAAGCGCGGCGAGTGCCTGGATCACGTGCTTTTCTACGGGCCTCCGGGCCTTGGTAAGACGACGCTGGCGCACATCATCGCAAACGAAATGGGCGTGAGCATCAAGATGACGGCCGCGCCCATGATAGAAAAAAGCGGCGATCTAGCGGCGGTGCTAACAAATCTCCAAGAGGGCGACGTGCTGTTTATCGACGAGATACACCGCCTTAGCCCCGCGATCGAGGAGGTACTGTATCCGGCGATGGAGGACTTTCGCCTAGACATCATCATCGGCTCAGGGCCCGCCGCGCAGACTATCAAGATCGACCTGCCGAAATTTACGCTCATCGGCGCTACGACGCGCGCGGGTATGATTTCAGCGCCTCTTAGGGACCGCTTCGGGATGGATTTTAGGCTGCAGTTTTACACCAGAGAGGAGCTAGCTCGTATCGTGCAGATCGCCTCTGTAAAGCTTGGCAAAGAGTGCGAAAAAGCCGCCGCTCTCGAGGTCGCCGCTCGCTCGCGCGCCACGCCTAGGATCGCGCTACGGCTACTAAAGCGCATAAGGGACTTCGCCGAGGTAAACGACGAAGCGATCATCTCGCAACCTCGCGCCAAAGAGGCTCTGGACGCGCTTGGCGTAAACGATATCGGCTTTGACGAGATGGATATCAAGTACCTAGAAATCCTGCTCGCCGCCAAACGCCGCCCGATGGGTCTAAGCACGATCGCTGCGGCTTTGAGCGAAGACGAAGGCACGGTCGAGGACGTGATCGAGCCCTATCTGCTCGCTAACGGCTACATCGAGCGCACCGCCAAAGGCAGGCTGGCTAGCGCCAAAGCCTACGAGGTGTTTAAGCTAAAATTTGACGCAGATGCGCAAAGGGGACTGTTTGAGGAGTGAGGCGAATTCGGCTCGCTCGTAAAATTTAATCACCAAATTTTAGTCGCTTTTTGCTCGGGAAATTATCTTGGGTTTAAATTTGACGAACGTAAAAAAACGCCTTCGTTTACGCGCGGGTAAAATTTGATCGTATTTTTGTCGAAAATTAAGAGAGGCGTGAATTTAGCCGCTACGAAATTTTGTCAATTTTAAAACGAAAGTCGTAGGTTTGGTGAAATTTGAGCGAAAATTTAATTTTATTTACGGCTTGGAATCGTGCGACGACGGCGGTAAATTCGGCGCAAAAGCAAAAACCCAAAGCGCCAAAATTTTAAAGTTTTATCTAAAACTAAACGACCAAGTGCCTTTATTTGTCTCAATCTGCGTTTCTAGAGGATCGCAGTCTGCGCCAAAAACCACCTTATCTCCAAAGTTAAGCTCAAGCCTTTTATCCGCACCGTATTTATCGTAAAAATCTTCTAAAGATAGGGTTTCGCTTTCTTGTATATCTTTTAGGTTCGACACCTCTACGCTCTTTTTATCCTTTCTCATCCTAAACCAAAAACGATATTTGGAGTCTTTAGAGTAGAAATTCCAAGACGTACCGCAGTTTCCTCTGTTTACGACCACGCTATGTATCCTGAGTCCGTCTTCTAACGAGGTTATGATAACCGCTCCTCTTCTAGCTTGTACCTCAAGCGGCGCTTTATCAGTTGTCTTGTCTCCTTCGCTACCGCAGCCTATGAGTACCGCCGCGGCCAACGCCAAACTTAACTTTTTCATTTATTTTCTCCTTTTAGTTTTTTGATAGCTTCTTTTCTTTGCCCGTCTTTGGACTCGCCAAGGCTAGGTAAAATTTCTAAAAGCCCTGCAGCCAGCTCCTCGGAAATCAAAAAATAGCAAGGCTCGCCGCCTCTGGTAACGGGATAGCCGTTTTTGCCCTCTATAGAGCTTTCCCACCTCATACCTACGCGCCAGCCGCCCATACTACCGCTAAAACCGTAAACGACCTCAAAGTCGCCCTTTTCGTAAAACGTTTAGGGCTTAACGTCAAACGGATAAAAACCGCTCATAAATCTCCTTTAAATAAAATACAAAGGCATTCTACCCCCCCCCCCCTAAAAATCAATTAATCTTGCATTCAAATTTGCCTCCGAATTTTTACCTTAAGCTTGCCGTATCTGCCCAAAAATAGCGTTAAATTTGCCGTATGCGCTTAGATGGCTGCTGCTCGTCCTGCGCGCATCTAAATTTACGCTTGATTTACCCGCTCGCGCCAAAGCCGCTGCATCCACCGCCTGCTCGTCCGCAAAACCTCGCAAAATCTGATATAATAAGCCCCTAAAGGATAAAAATGAAAAACAACCGCATATTTTTCGGGCTTTTGATGCTGTGCGCGTTAGGACTGGTGGGCTATCTTTTTAAACCGTTTTTGCTAAATATCTTTATCGCCGCCTTGCTAGCCGTCGCTACCTCAAACGTAAACGTCAAATTTTTACAGCTAACCAAGGGCAAAAAGACGCTCTCGGCGGCTCTTACCACGCTTGCGCTGTTTTCGCTATTTATCGCGCCGCTTTTGTACGCCGTGATCGAGCTGGCTAAACACGCGGCAAGCTTTAACACCGGCTACATAACAAACACGCTAGATTATTTTCAAAGCGGCAAATTTCAGCTACCAGAACCGATCAAATTTCTAGAACCAAAAATCAAAGAGATAGTCGCCGATATCGACGTCAAGGCCATCTCGGCAAATCTCATTGCAAATTTAGCCGGCATCGGAAAATCAAGCGTAAATTTTCTCGTAGACGTGATTTTTATCCTCGTATTTTTCTTTTTCGCCCTACTTTACGGCAGCGAGCTTGTTGGCTACCTAAAAAACGCGCTTCCGATGAAGGAGAGCGAGAGCGAGTTTATCCTCAGCGAAGTGGCCAACGTCATGAGCGTCGTGCTTTATTCTATCGTGATAAACGCGATTTTGCAGGGTTGCCTCTTTGCCATCATCACGATTTCCTACGGCTACAACGGCTTTTTGATGGGCATACTCTTTGCCTTTACTTCGCTTGTCCCGGTCGTTGGTGGATTGCTCGCGTGGGGGCCGATTAGTCTTTACGAGTTTGCTAACGGCAATACCGCGGCTGCGATCGTCATCGCCGTCTATACTATCGTCGTGATCTCTATCGTCGCAGATACGTTTTTAAAGCCGATCGTGATTAAATTTATCAACGATAAGCTCGTAAAAATCCCGACCAAGATCAACGAGCTACTGCTGTTTTTCTCGATGATAGCGGGTATCTCGACGTTTGGCTTTTGGGGGCTTATCCTGGGGCCTGCGATCGTGACGTTTTTTATCTCGACGATTAAGCTTTATACATTGCTTAAAGAGCGCTCGGTCGTCTAAATTTGCCTAAATTTGGCGATATTTTTAGCAAATATCACAAATCTAACGCGAATTTTATTATTTTCTGTGCTATAATCCTTAAATAAAAAAATTAATGTTCCGCATTAAATTTGCGGAACGTAAATTTGCTAAATTTAACCAAGGAGTTTTTATGAAACTAGCAAAACTAAGTTTAGCCGCCGTTTTGGCGCTTGGCTTTTTGGGCGCCGCAAACGCAGCCGACACCTTTGAAGAGGCGTTTACCAAAGGAAAACTAGCGGGCAAGATCCAAGCCACGTACGCGGATCAAAAAGACGAACGCGCGCCGATACACGACGAGCAGCTGACGTCCATACAGCTTGAGCTTGGATACGTTACCGATCCGTTTTACGGCTTTAGACTCGGCGTTACGGGACAGGGTAATTTCCTACCGTTTAACAGCATGAGAAAAAGCGGCACTCTATACGACAAAGAGTGGAGAACGCAAGGCGCGGTAATGTCCGAAGCGTATCTGGGCTACGGTATAGGGCAGACCGATATAAAATTCGGCCGTCAATACGTAAATACTCCGCTAGTAGCGGGCAATCCGACGCGCGCGTTTAAAGAGGCGTTTGAGGGTCTAACGATCGTAAATAAAGACATACCAAACACCGCATTGATCGGCGGCTGGTATTATAAATTTCAAGGCAGAAGCGCCGTCGTAACGGGCGGCAAAGAGGGACGCGCTCCGCACTTTAAAGATAGAGTTATCGTCGGCGGCATGGGACCAGTGGCGCACGAGTTTGACAATATCTTTACCGGCGCGGTCATAAATCAAAGCATCCCGAATCTAAAACTAACCGGCGCATACGCTAGAGTGACCGACCTTAGGCGCGGCGCGCTGCAAGGCGATATCAACTTCTACCTAGCCGAGGCTAACTATAAAGTGCCCGTCGGCGACTTTAATCTCGGTTTTGACGCGATGTACAAAGGCTCTCGCACTACAAGAGGCCTGGAAGACCTAAACTACGACGGAAATATGATCGGCCTAAGGGCGGGGATTTATGATTTTGTTGGCTTTAGCGCCTCTTACGCCTATACGACCGTCGGCGACAACGACGCTTTGGCGTTTGGCCTAGGCAACGGCCCCGGCTCATACACGCTGCTTCCTATCCGCGGGCCTTTCGTGTTTACGGGCTATGCGGGTATGAATACGCATAAGCTTTTGTTTGAGTACGACTTTAAAGACGCGGGCGCCGAGGGCCTAAAAGCAAAACTACATCTAGTAAAAGGCAGGCAAGACGCCCCTCACCGTAACGCCGGTCCGACCGCGGCTAACACACACATGAACGTCCAAGGCTGGGCGGCGCAGGCTAGCTACGATATGCCGTGGGTCAAGGGGCTAAGCGCAAGCGTCACCTACACGGCTCTTGAGAGAAAGAATTTTGATGCCAGAGGAGCCGTTAGAAAGACCGATAACAACGAGCTTTGGTTACAAGTCGGATATAAATTTAACCTTCTAAACTAGCTTTTAGCCACGCGGACGCAAATTTGACGCGTCCGCTACCCTTTTATCTGATTTTTGCGTTTGGGGCGTAAATTTAGCCTCGCAAACCCGCATAAATTTGACGTAAGCCATAAATTTAATTTTGGAGTTTAAAACGCCTTTTCGTGGCGCTAAAATGTACACGTCCGCGGTTTATCCGCCGAAAATAAACTCAAATAGGACGCGACGCGAAGTTTTTGCTTCCGTTTAGTATTTTTGGGAGTATTTTTGAATGTATTTTAAATTTGCTCGTTTAATTTTATAAATTTATCTCGAGCTGTTTTTAGTTGCCACGAGTTTTGTTTAGAGCGCGGATTTATTCGGCATTTAAATTTACGAAAAACCAGAAATCTACCGAGCCATTTTTTGATACGTTTTTAAGGCGTTTCGCAAGCTACGCACCACAAACCGCTTCTTGTTCGTGCATTTTGTCGCATTAAATTTAAACAAACGCGAGCGCAAATCGAGTCAAATTTAACCCTCGCGCTGTATTTACGGGTTTAATTTTTGCGTTTTTCGGCGCGGATTTAGCCTTAAAAGATCCGTGCAAATTTAACGAGAGTGGCGAATTTACGTTTTGTTTTTCGGCGCTTAGGCTGCGAGTTTCGAGCAAATCTACCGTGCTCTTGCGACTATGGCTAAATTTGCTTTAAAGCTCGCCTGCGGTTTAAATTTATGTGCCCGGTTTAATCCGCTTGCGACGCTTATGGATTAAATTTATGCAAAACACGCGGTAAATTTAATATACGAATTCGCCCCATTTAGCTACGCTAAATTTATCGCTTAAAATTGATACAAAATCAAATTTACGCCGCAAATGCAGCAATCAAAATCCGCCCGCGCCCGCATAAATTTAATCCGTTTGCAAACGCGCGAAATTCGGTCTAAATTTAACTAAAGTCGCAAACTAATTTTCCAAACTTTTCTTATGTTTTCTTATCTTTTTTATCGCCCAGTCGTAGTGTGATGAGGTACTGCCGGTGACGTAGGCGGCGAGATTTAGCTTGCCGGTGAAATCAAAATGCCCGCGAGTAAAAAGCTCCTCGTCGCTAAAATTTGCCGTAAGCGCCGTTACTTTTTCGTGGGTTTGCGCTAGCAGCGCTTTAGCCTCGTAAAGCGGCGTATCTTGGTGCTCGCGCCAAATTTGCGCATTCATCTGCGGGTAGGTTTTCCAGTTGTACGGTTGCGGCAAAAACGCGCTGCGCTCGCCGCTTAAGTTTTTTTGGATGAAATTTATCAAAAGCAAGTGCCACTCGTAAAGATGCGCTAGCACATCGCGGACGCATTTATCTCTATCCTCGAAGTCAAATTTAGCCTCTTGCTGCGCCTCGCTCAAGCTCTCAACTAGCGACAAAAGTTTTTTAAAATTTGTCTCTGAAGCGTTTAGCAGGTCTATTTTATTTGTTGGTCGCGGCATGTTTTTCCTTTAAATTTGCCTTTGCGTAACTGCGGCAAATTAGCTAAATTTTACACCGAGTTTTTAAATTTGCCCTTAAAGACGCGGGGGTTGGCGAGTAAAATCGGCTACGTTTTTAGGCGTTAAATTTGCGCTAGCTAAAACGGCACGCGCTTTGTTAAATTCTTACCTAGCTTACGCTACCAGCGGCGATTATGCGTGCCTCGCGCAAAACCGCTTTGCGCGAGGCACGGTAGCAAAAAATGCGTAAATTTCTTTTTATACGTTAAAATTTAGCCGAGATTTAAGGCCGGGCTAGAACTCGCAATCACCGCATTTATCGCTAGCCGCAATGCAAACAAACCTTAGCGCTTCTCCTCGATTTTTAGGCTTCCGTCCTCTATCGCGCCTAAAATTTCTCGCGCAAATTTATCGTTTGGATAAAAATCTAAGTATTTTTGTAGATAAGACTTGGCGCAAATCTCGTCTTTTTGCATCAGACAAATCATCGCAAGTCCCATATTTGCGCGCTTTTGTCCTAGTTTTAAAGCGGTTTCAAACTCGCTTTTAGCCTCGCTTAGCCGCCCGCTATTTGCTAAAAAATCACCGAATTCGGCATGTATCTCGCCGTCGTTTGGACGATGCACCAATAAATTTTTATACGCCGCATCCGCCTTTTGCGCCGCGCCAGCGACGTCAAAGTTATGCTCCATCGTAAAAATCCTAGCCTGCGAAAGCTCAAAATACGCCCGTGCATCCTCGTCTAAATTTGCCGCCAAGCCCTGCTCTTTTAAAAATGCAAAGGCCTTATCTAGCGTCTGCAAATCGCTAGATGCGCGCTCCCGGTCGCTTTGCGAATCAAAAGCTAGCGGATACTGACGCGCATGCGCCCACAGCTCGTCCACCGCGCTAAAAATGCCGCCGGTGTCGATGCTTTGCTTGCCGCTAGCGTCCTTTTTTAGCATTGCCGCGTGGTCGTAAGGTTTATAAGGCGCGGCAAAACTCACGCTAGAAATGAGCGCCAGCACGCAGATAAATTTAAAAATCATTTTATTTCCTTTAAATCAAAATCAGGTATAGATTTTACGGTAAAAATACTTAAATTTTAGCCGCTTGCGCCTGCTCGGGCGGTTTTTGCAAAGGTTAGGCGCCGTAAATTTAGCCGCCTATCGCCAAGTCGGCAAACGAATAAATTTTATACGCCAGCTTACTAAAACCGCGCCAAGACGCAACATTTACTAGCCGTTCGTTTCGGGTTTCACGTTCTAGCAGTGTTTTGATTTTTACGCGCTTAAAGAGGTGCCGCGATCTCAAATCTACTAGACGGCACCTTGCGAGCGAGCATAGATAGCCGCGTTTTGCTCCGATTTGTTTACGGCACGCTGATAAACAGCAAAGCGTTCATAGCTAGCGATAACGTAGCGGCTAGTCGCGCCGCAGAGTCGCTTTTATCCGTAAACGTAGCCTTGGCCGCTTAAGCCTACATAGCGCAAGCATGCGGCTTTGTTTAGGCAAAATCTTTTTTAAACGCAAATAAAGGCTTATGATAGCGGCGCCGTTTTGCCGTACGAGCGCTACCGCTAAATCCCGTAGGATAAAAGATCAAATTAACCCAAAAGCCGTAATTTTTAAAAATTAATTTTGCCGAAATTTAAACAAATAGGGTTTATTTAAAATTTAACGCCATTTAATGAAAAAAGATGGCGGCGCGGTATAAATCTGGACGGTAGTCGCAAAGTCGTAAATTTAAAAAGCGGATAAAACTTGAATATTAAATCTAAAAGCTAAAAAGAGAAATTTAGGGGTCTTACGACCCCTTGGCTACTTTACCGCAGCCATCTTTCTGCGCATATACGCGATCCTGCTTTGTAACGGGAGGTGTTTAGGGCAGTTATCCTCGCAACCCAGCAGCGTCATACAGCCAAACACGCCGTCATCATCGCCGATAAGCTCGTAAAAGTCCTCGTCGGTTCGCTTGTCAAGCGCGTCGATTTTAAATCTAGCTACGCGGTTAAGTCCGACCGCACCGATGAAATCAGGCCTCATGATAGCCGTACCGCACGCAGCCACGCAGATACCGCACTCGATGCAGCGGTCAAGCTCAAATACTTCCTGTGCCACTTCAGGCTCAACCTTTTCCTCAAGCTTAGAGATATCGGTCTCGTGGTCAGTGTGTATCCAGCTCTCCACGCGCTTACTCATCGCGTTCATCCAGTTGCCCGTGTCTACGCTTAGGTCTTTTAAAAGCTTAAATACCGGCAAAGGCATAAGCTCGATCACGCCGTTTGGATAGTCTTTGGTTAGCGTACGGCAAGCAAGCTTTGGCGTACCGTTAACTAGCATACCGCAGCTGCCGCAGATACCGGCGCGGCAAACGAAGTCAAAGCTAAGATCCGGGTCAAATTTCTCGCGAATTTGATTTAACGCTATAAAAAGCGTCATGCCGTCGGTTTCTTCTAGCTCGTAGGTCGCAAAATGCGGCTTTGAAATTTTGCTTAACGGATTATATTTAAATGCTTTTATGGTTATTTTTCTACTCATATCCTATTCCTGCTCTTTCGTTTGGTGCTTTATATTTAGGCTGAAGATCATAGTGCATTAGCGCTTCTTGGATCTCGTATCTGCCTTTGCCTTCGGCTTCCATTTTGGCGCGGATCTCATCGACTTGCGCTTGGCGTACGGCGCTGTCGGGGTGCTCGATGATATTACCCTTAGCTCCGTATCCGCGGAATGCCGGCGGAATTTCCATTTTCATAATATCAAGCGGCTCATACACGATAGTCGGTAGCGTATCGCCCTCTTTCCAGCTAGTTAGAGTTCTGTTTAGCCAGTTTAGGTCGTCGCGTTTCGGATAGTCCTCGCGACAGTGCGCTCCGCGGCTCTCGGTGCGATCAAGCGCGCCTTTTGCGATGCAAAGGGCTAGTTTTAGCATCTTTGGTACGCGGTAGGCTTCCTCAAGCTCAGGGTTGCCAAATAGCGCCTTGTTTGTGACTTTGACATCTAAAGATTGCTTATAAAGCTCCTCTAGCTCTTTTACCGCTACGGCTAGACCTTCGCCCGTTCTAAAGATCGCTACGTGCTCCCACATGATGTCTTTCATCTTGTTTTTAATCTCAAATACGTTAAATTTGCCCTCTTTTTCGACAAGGCTCTTTAGATACTCTTCCTCTTTTTTAACGAATTTTTCGATATCGTTAGTGTTTATCTCGATCTCGTGTTTACCGCAGTAGTCGGCAAAATAATCGCCCACGATCATGCCTGCGACGACCGTTTCCGAAACGGAGTTGCCGCCTAGACGGTTAAATCCGTGCATATCCCAGCACGCAGCCTCGCCCGCGCTAAATAGACCCGCTAGCGTCGGGCTCTCGCCTGTAGGCTTAGTTTTTATGCCGCCCATAGAGTAGTGCTGCATAGGCAATATCGGCGCCCAGCCCTTGCCGCGCTGTCGTCCATTCTCGTCGGTATATACTTCGGTGTCGGCAGGATCGATACCATTAAAGATTTCGCAAATTTCTTGAACGTCGCGTAAGTTTTTCTCGATATGCTCGCGTCCTAGGATCGAGATATCTAGCCAAACGTGATATCCGTATGGACTAGGTACGCCCTTGCCTGCGCGGATATGCTCCATGATGCGGCGGCTTACGACGTCGCGGCTAGCTAGTTCTTTTTTCTCAGGTTCGTAGTCGGGCATAAAGCGATATCCATCCACGTCGCGTAAAATTCCGCCGTCGCCGCGGCAGCCTTCTGTTAAAAGAATGCCGGATGGAACGATCGGAGTCGGGTGAAACTGCACAGCTTCCATATTTCCTAGCTGAGCTACGCCCGTTTCAAGAGCGATGGCCGCACCTATACCCTCGCAAACTACGGCGTTTGTGGTGTGTTTATAAACCCTACCGTAGCCGCCCGTAGCGATTAGCGTGCCTTTTGCGACGTATGCCGTGATCTCGCCGTTAACTAGATCGCGAACAATCGCGCCGTAACAGCGGTTGTTTGCGTGGATTAGCGCGATAGCTTCTTTTCTGTCGTGGATTTCGACGTTATGTTTTAGAGCTTCGTTTGCTACGGCAAAAAGCATAGTGTGTCCGGTGGCGTCTGCCGTAAAGCATGTTCTCCATTTTTTAGTTCCGCCAAAGTCGCGAGAGTGGATGAGTCCGTGGACCTCTTCTTTTTCTACGATAGTGGTTTTTTGAGCGTTAATAATAGCGCTTCTCTCGCCTTTTGTTATACGAGTCCAAGGCACGCCCCAAGCCGCTAGCTCGCGGATCGCCTTAGGCGCTGTTTGACAAAACATACGCGCAACTTGCTGATCGCAGCCCCAGTCGCTACCTTTTACCGTATCGGCAAAGTGTACGTCCTCATTATCGCCTTCGCTCATTTTTGAATTTCCCAAAGAGGCTTGCATGCCGCCTTGTGCAGCCGCAGAGTGCGAGCGTTTAACGGGAATTAGGCTTAAAACTACCGTACTTAGCCCCTTTTCTCCAGCGGCAACGGCAGCGCGAAGCCCCGCTAGACCGCCTCCGATAACTAATGCATCATAATATTTTACGTTCATTTTTTAAAGCTCCTTTTCCTAAAGACTGATCCACACGAAATCAGCGATCAGCGCGATGACCGCGAGCACTCCAAAGACCGCAAATATCGCAGTTTTGGCTTTATTTCTTTTTGCGAACATCTCTTGTTTGTTTACTCCGTCGATGCTTATCCATTTTACGTATAGGCGGTACATTCCCACGCTAGCGTGAACGACCATAAAAACAAGTAGCGCGAAGTAAAAAATTTCTAATTGATGAAATGCAGCCGCTGATTTATCGGCAGTGATGTGTCCGCCAAATATTATATCGACTAGGTGCGCGCTGGCTGCGAAAAATAGAGCAAAACCGGTTAAAAACTGAAACCACCAAAGCGTAGTATCAAGGTGTTTCATACGGTCTTTATGACCTTTAAAGATAATGTATTGTCTGTAGTTTGCAGGGAATTTCCTCATCGCTAAAAACGCGTGAGCGATAAAAACGGCAAATATTATCGCAGCTATGACGTTAGTGATCCACCACGTGGCCTCGCCGAATAAAAATTTAGCCTCTGCAAACCCTACGACAGCGTTAAACGCGCCTTTACCAAACAAGATGGTAGAGGTAAAAATCATATGACATAAAATAAAACAGGCCAAAATTAGTCCCGTTATACTTTGCCATCTGTCCCAAACGGCAGGAGTACGACTTTTTTTCGTATCTGCTTGCCTACCCAAGAAACCCTCGATTAGCCCACTCATGAGCCCTCCTAAATTTGAAATGCGTTATCATAACTTAAAAATAATTTAAACCATGATACTAAAAAAACGATCTAATAGTAGCGTAAATTACTTTAAAAACTTTTTAAAGATTTGTATATTTTTTATTTAAGATTACATAAAGTAAAATACCGCAGGCAAGCATTAAAAGAGATAAAATTTGTCCCATTGATAAATTTAAAAATACGAAACCCAACCCGAAATCAGGCTCTCTAAAGAACTCGCAGATAAATCTAGCCAAAGTATAAAGCACGGCATAAAGCGCTATAAGCTCGCCGTCAAATTTCTTAAATCGTCTATAAATAAAAAGAATAGCAAAAACGACAAGACCCTCTAAAACGGCTTCGTAAATTTGCGAGGGATGGCGCATCCGTCCAGCAACGTTGATTGCCCATGAGACGTCCGTGATACGACCGAATAGTTCTTGGTTTAAAAAATTTCCGATACGACCGAAAAAATATCCAAGCGGGATGCTAAGGGCGACGAGGTCCAAAAGCTGCCACAAATTTTGCTTAAATTTACGGCAAAAAGCCCACGTCGCTATCAAAAATCCGACCACCGCACCGTGATAGCTCATGCCGCGGATACCGACGAATTCGCCGTTGTGAAAGGGGTTAAAAATCTGCCAAGGATGAGTGAGATAATAAGCGGTATTTGGATCGTAAATGACGATGTAGCCCAGCCTCGCGCCCAGTATAACGCCGATTTCCACCCAAAAGAAATAGTTATCAAGCAGCGAATTTGAAATTTGCATATTATCGCGCTTGACGATAAATTTAGCCACGCCGAGCGCCACCAAAAGCGCTAGGACGTACATTATCCCGTACCAGTGCACCTTGATGCCAAACAGCTCGAACGCGATGGGATTAAAATTGATATAAAAGTCGTTCCACCAACTCATCTAGGCACGACCCTGACTTTTAGCGTATTTTCGATGCTGCTCGCAAAATCCTCGAAAAGATACCCCATCGCGCGGTAAAATTTACTTTTTGCTTCATTTTGCAAAACGGGAGCTAGTTTTTTAGCGTAGGGTAGCAGATACGAGCTTAGCAAAACGCCTAAAATTTCCTTCGTTAGCTCGTCTTGTTTTAGCTCGACAATCCACGAAAAAAACGAAAGCTCGTTTGTTGCGCTATCAAGCGCGCTGACGTTTAAATTCGGGCTAAATTTGCACTTTTTATAAAAGCCTTCAAGGCGCGCCTTATCGCCTTCAAAAAAGAACTCCGCGTTAAAATATTTTTTCAAATTTGCAAAGTCTTTTGCGATCTCTTCTATGCTCTCGCCTTTTATCGACTCCTCGTATAGCGCGCGTCCTTTGGCGTTTGCTTCGCTATCGTTTGTTATTATCCATCTTGGATTTTTATTTAGCTCGTTAAAAAGCTTTGCACTCGGCGGCAGAGCGAAATTTAACGCAAATATCCTTGCGATCACGGCGTAAAATTTACCCAAATTCATCATTTTCCTTTGTGTTTTTTGCGGGATTTTACAAAATTTAGGCTAAATTTTAGATTTGCTTAAATCGTAATCTGATCGAATTTAACACGACAGTAACCGAGCTAAAGCACATCGCAGCAGCACCGTAAACAGGCGTTAGCATGAGTCCTAACGGCGCTAGAACTCCGGCCGCGACGGGGATGCAAACAGCGTTATAAACAAACGCCCAAAACAAATTTTGTTTTACCGTTTTCATCGTCTCGTTGGCCAAATTTATCGTAGATACCGCGCTTTTTAGATCGTTTTTTACTAGCACTACGTCGCCGGCCTCTTTTGCGATATCCGCGCCGCTACTCATCGCGATGCCCACATTTGCTTGCTTTAACGGGGCGGCATCGTTGATACCGTCGCCGACAAACAGCACCGCACCCTCTTCTTGCAAGCGTTTTATCGTTTCAAATTTTTCATTAGGCAGCATACCGGCAAAGACCTTTTCTATGCCCAGCTTGCCAGCCACGTTTTTAGCGGTGAAGGCGTTATCTCCCGTTAGCATCACGGGCGTTATACCGGCGTTTTTTAGGCTTTGGATAGCCTGCACGGCGTCGTCCTTTACCCTGTCGCTAAGCGCTATAAATCCAACGTAAATTTTATCCACGGCCGCAAGTATTACGCCATTTCCTTCGTTTTGCGTTTTGGCGATTTGCTCCTTGGCCTGCGCGCTTATCTGCACGCTAAGCTCGCTCAAAAATGCCTCGTTGCCTGCTATCACGCTATCATCGTCGCTCTTTACGCCGCGTCCGGCAATATTTTCAAAGCCCTTTTCATCGCCTAAAATTTTAAGCCCTAGCTCGTTTGCGTATCTAACGATCGCAGCAGATATCGGATGCGAGCTTTTGGCCTCTAGCGCGGCGATTTTGGCTAAATTTTCATCGTTTATATCGGTAAAATTTACCGAAATTTCGCCCTTGGTTAGCGTTCCGGTTTTATCAAATACCGCGTATTTTACGCCGCCAAGAACCTCTAAAACCTCGGGATTTTTAATTAGGATTCCGTTTTTAGCGCCTAGAGATAGCGAGGAGACGATAGCTATCGGGGTAGCTAACCCCAGCGCGCAAGGACACGAGATAATCAGCACGCAAACCGCGCTTAGCACGCCTTGAAGCGCATTTCCCGTAAGCGCAAACCACGCAAAAAACGTAACGACGGCGATAGCTATCACGATAGGCACGAAGATATTTGCCACGCGGTCGGCAAAGCGGCTAATAGTCATCTTTTTGCTCGACGCATCGCTTAAAAGCTCTAAAATTTGCGACAAAAGCGTTTGATTAGCGAGCTTTGTAACCTTTACGTTGATGTAGCCGTTTAAATTTATGGTCCCGGCATTGACCTCGTCGCCTTGTTTCTTGTAGACAGGGAGGCTCTCGCCCGTTAGCATCGAGGTATCGATCTCTGCGCCGCCGTTTATCACGACTCCGTCGCAAGGCACCGCGTAGCCACTCTTTACGACCGCGACGTCGCCTATTTTTAGGCTCACGGCATCCACTTCCAGCGCGCTACCGTCTTTTTGTAGTACGAGAGCAGTCTTTGGCGACATATTCATGAGCGATTTTATATAATCCCCAGCGCGAGCTTTTGAGCGCTCTTCTAAAAATTTACCCAGCAGCACGAAAGCCGTTATCATGGCTGCGCCAGAAACGTAGAGGTGGCGCATGTTTTCGGGTAGGTGCTCGCCCGCGATAAAAACTCCCAGCGAATACGCAAACGCCGTGCTTGTTCCCAGCGCGACGAGTACGTTCATATCGAAATTTTTATTTTTTAGCGCGCCGTAAGCATGGATGAAAAAATCCCGCCCGCACGTAGCTATCGTAATAAAGGCAAGCGCGAGCATAATAGCTGATTTTGCCACACTTGGCTGCTCGCTCATCTCAAGCGCCATAATCACCGCGCTAAAAGCTGCAGCGGCTAGGAAATTTCGGCGTAAATTTAAGATATGTTTCTCGCGCTTGGCTTCAAATTCCGCCAAATCTTTGGCCACGCCGTAGCCTAGTTTTTTTATTTTTTCCTCTATCGCGGCTTGTACTTCGGCGCTTTCTATGATAAATTCACCCGAGCCGTTTGCAAAGCTGACCTTCGCATCTATCACGCCAGAGATCTTTTTAGTTACGCGTTCGATGGCGTTTGAGCAGTTTACGCAGGTCATGCCCGCGTTGTTTAGTTTGATATTTTGCATCAAATTTTCCCTATGACGCTAAATCCCAAATCATCCAGCTCCTCTTTAAATTTCGCCTCGTCCTTGCCGTCTAAATTTACGCTCACGACCCTCGGCTCTACGCTAAGATCGACCTTTATCTCGCCGTATTCGTCCTCAAGAGCGTTTTTTATGGTGTTTGCGCAGTTTTCGCAGTGGATATTAGCAACCTTAAATTTAGTCATTTTATCTCCTTTGTCATATGATAGTATTTGTGAGAATTTATGATCATTTCGCAGTCGGCTTTAAAGCCCAAGCGCTCGTAAAAAGCCATGGTTTTAGGCTTTTTTTCATCGACGATGAGAGCTACTTTTTTGATATTTCGTTTAGGCGCGAGGGCAAAGATAAATTTGATCAGCTCTTTTGCGATACCTCGTCCGCGAAATCTCTCATCCACGGCAAGACTATCGATATATAGCTCATCCGCAAAGCACTCCGTCTGCGGAAATTTATTTAAACCAAGCTCTCGCAAATGCGTCCTAATGGGCCCATCTAGCGCATCGATCTCGCCTCCGTAGTAAGCGCAAATCGCCCCCGCGATCTCGCCGTCAAATTTGCAAACAAAAACGTTGTTGTAGCTTAGGCGGTTTATCTCGCTTCTAAAAAATTTATGCAAAATTTTATCGCTCTTAGCGGGATCGCTCACGCCGCTAAGCGTAAAAGCGATGTCCTCCATGGCTAAATTTAACAGCTCTATGCAGCGCGCGGCGTCATCTTTTTGGGCATTTAAAATCATACGAGGATTATAGGACTTAAAGCTAAATTTTTTGCTAATACGCTCAAAACCTCGCGTTTTTAAAAAAATGCAAAATTTTTTTAGATATAATTGGGCAAAAATTTTTAAAGGAACGAAATGGGACGAGCGTTTGAATATAGGCGCGCCGCTAAGGAAGCGCGCTGGGACAAGATGAGTAAGGTTTTTCCAAAACTCGCAAAAGCCATAACCGTGGCAGCTAAAGAGGGTGGCACAGAGCCCGACATGAACCCAAAACTTCGCGCCGCGATAGCAGCGGCCAAAGCGCAAAATATGCCAAAAGACAACATCGACGCGGCGATAAAACGCGCCAGCGGCAAGGATAGCGCGGATATCAAGACTATCTTTTACGACGGCAAAGGCGCTCACGGCGTGCAAATCATCGTCGAGTGCGCTACTGATAACCCGACTCGCACGGTCGCAAACGTCAAGGCGATATTTAGCAAAAACGGCGGCGAAATTTTGCCTAGCGGAAGCCTAAATTTCATGTTTACGAGAAAGAGCGTTTTTGAACTTGATATGCCCGCAAAAGAGCTTGACGAGATCGAGCTAGAGCTTATAGACTTCGGTCTAACCGAGATCGAGGAAGAAGACGGCGTGCTTTATATCTACGGAGATTACGCAAGCTTTGGCACGCTTAGCGAAGGTATCGAAAAGCTGGGGCTTGAAGCCAAAAAAGCAAGCCTGCAATACATCGCAAACTCGCCCGTAAGCCTAAATGAAGAGCAAATGAGCGAGCTAGAAAAGCTGCTCGATAAGCTCGAAGACGACGACGACGTGCAAGCGGTTTATACAAATATCGAATAAATTTAAGGAACGAAATGAGAAACGACAAACTAAAAATCTACGACATCGACCCGGCCGAGCTTGCTAAGCTCAAATTTGCCGTAATCCACACCGAAAAAGGCGATATGAAGCTCGAGCTTTACGGCGACGAAGCGCCGCAAGCGGTGACGAATTTCGCCCAGCTAGCCAAAAGCGGCTTTTACGATGGGCTAAATTTCCACCGCGTGATCCCAAATTTCGTGATCCAGGGCGGCTGCCCGCACGGTACGGGCACCGGAGGGCCGGGCTGGCGCATCAAATGCGAGTGCGTAGGCCAAAAACATAAGCACAAACGCGGAACGCTATCTATGGCGCACGCAGGTCGCGACACGGGCGGCAGTCAGTTTTTCGTCTGCCACAGCGCGCAGCCGCACCTTGACGGCGTGCATACGGTATTTGGACAGATCGTAGACGAAGCGAGCCTAAAGACTCTAGATAGCATCAAGCAAGGCGATAAGATAAACTCGATCGAAATTTTAGAGAGTTTGTAAATTTAATAAAAATCGGGCGGCAGTTTGAGCTCTGATAATCCGCGCGATTTCGTTTTATGCGATTTATTAAAATTGTAAAGGATATTTCTTGAATCAAAACGCTTCAATCGCGGCAAAACCGCAAAAGCCTTTTATAGTTAGACTATTTACCAATCTCGCGTTTTGGGTGATTTTCGGTATCGTCGCAGGTATCGCCGTGGGCGTATTTTTCCCGGATTTAGGCATACAGAGCAAGCCCGGTATCGATTACTTTATCAAAGCTCTAAAAGCGCTCATCGGTCCTATCATCTTTTTAACGATAGTCTCGGGCATCATAGGGCTTGAGAGTATGAAAGATCTAGGATCTATCGGGCTTAAGGGATTTATTTACTTTGAGGTCGTAAGCACTATCGCGCTAGCCGTAGGTATAATCTTTGGCGAAACGCTAAAGCCGGGGCATGATATGCACCTTGACTATACGCAGCTTGACGCCTCTAGCGTGGAGAAATTTACGAGTCAAGCCTCGAGCATAGACGCAAACAGCGGACTCATAGCTCATACGCTTCATATTTTGCGCGGCGCGGTGCCGGTAGACGGCATTTTCCCTTACGTGCATCTGCTTGATCCGTTTATCAAGTCAAATACGCTGCAAGTGCTATTTATGGCGATCGTAACGGCGGTTATTATATCTTTTTTAAAACACGATCATAAAAGTAAAATCCTAAAACCGCTTGAGATAATTCAGCACTGGGTGCTAAAACTACTTACGATTTTGATGCTATTTAGCCCCGTCGCAGCATTTTCTGCGATGGCGTATTTGATAGGTAAATTCGGCATCGGCTCGCTAATAGGCATGCTTGAGCTGCTTTTTGTTATGGCGCTTGCGAGCTGCTTTTTTATCTTCGTGGTTCTTGGCGCGATTTGCTATTTTGCGAAGGTCAATATCTTTAAATTTATGCGTTTCATTGCAAAAGAAGTCTTGATCGTATTTGCGACGAGTTCCTCGGAGACTGCGCTAGCTCCGCTCATGCAAAAGCTAGAAGCCGCGGGCATCCACAAAGGCGCGGTCGGGCTCATCATACCGACGGGATATTCGTTTAATCTTGATTGCACGAACATCTACCTGTCGCTTAGCGTCATTTTCCTCGCTCAAGCTTTCGGTATCCCGCTAAGCATCGAGCATCTGATACAAATTCTCATCATCTTGATGGTAACGAGCAAGGGTGCAGTAGGCGTCACGGGCTCAGGATTTATCGTGCTTGCCGGTACGCTTGCCGCGCTTCCAAGTGCCGGTATCCCCGTCGTCACGGTTGCGGTACTGCTCGGCGTGGATAAATTTATGTCCGAGATGCGCGCGGTCGGAAACCTCTGCGGTAACGCCGTAGGCTGCCTGATCATCTCGATCTGGGATAAAAAAGTAGATATGGAGAAATTTCACTACGCCCTCGATCATCCGGACGAGTTTCACTTCCATTCGTAAATTTAAGGCGGTGGGCTTTTAGCTCATCGCCTCGCTCAAACTAAAATTCGTATTTAAATTCCAAAATCCTACCCTTGTCGTCGAATTCGATCAAAAGCTCTTTGTCAAATTTAGCTACGATTTCGTCTTTTCCTTTTTTCAAAAATCCGCCCTTTTGGGTATTTTCGTCAAATTTGACTCCGTTAAATTCCAAAAAGCTTTTTATAAAAATTTTATGATCGACGTCATGATTTTGTATGCAGCCGCTTGCGATTTTAACAAACTCGTGCGCGCCAAGAGGCTCAAAAACCCAAGCCGGCGCATCCATGATCGCTACAAACGCGCAGCCCTTATCGTGCTCACAACCGTAGTAGCATAAATTTTCGCCCACCGCTCCGCACGCGGCTATGCAAAGCGTATGTCCGTTAAAGGTTTCATCCAACTCAAAGCTTGGTTCGCTAAAAGCCTGCAAGCCCCACTCTGTCCCTGCGCGCAACACCTCTGCAGAAAACCGCGTCGCCTCCTCGCCGAAGTTATTTACGTTCGCGTGTCCCCACAGCCACGTGTCGCTCACGTTTGACTCGCTGCCGATAAGCTGTATCTTGTAAATTTGATCGCCGAAAGCTATCTCGCAGCTGTCAAAATCCACGTTCCAGTCGAGGTTGCCGACGATACCCGCAAATCTACCTTGCACGGTCGCCATCTTGCCCAGCGTCGCCGAAAACACCTGATGAAAGTCCGAAAAGTCGCCTACGTAGCGTAAATTTCGCATTTTTGCTCCTTTAAATTTAGTTTGCGAATTATACCGATTAAATTTTAAACTTGCTCGAAAATATTAAAATTTTATTTTAAGCTTAATTAAAAGATAGTATAATTTCATAAATTTTATCTCAAATTTAGGAGCGAACATGGACATAGTCGAGAGATTTTTACGCTATACGAAGATCAACACCACCACAAACCGCGAAGCGGGCGCGGCGGGCATCATGCCTTCAAACCCAACAGAGCACGATCTAGCAAAGCTGATAGAAAGCGAGCTAAAGCAGCTCGGCCTGCAAAATATAAAAAGACGAGAAAACGCCATAACTACGGCCGTTTTGCCGTCAAATTCCGCTAAAAAGCTGCCGTCCGTGGCGTTTTTCGCGCACCTTGATACGAGCGCGGAGCAAAAAAACGATACGAAAGCGCAAATCGTGCGCTACGAGGGCGGCGACGTCACGCTAAATAAAGAGCTAGGCATAACGCTCAAACTTAGCGAATTCCCAGAGCTAACGAGCTACGTCGGAGACGATCTCATCGTAACCGACGGCACCAGCCTGCTAGGCGCGGATGACAAGGCCGCGATCGCCGCCATCGTAAACGCCGCGCAGTTTTTCATACAAAATCCGCAAATAAAGCACGGCGACGTGACGTTTGGCTTTTTACCCGACGAGGAGCAAGGCCTGCGCGGAGCCAAGGCGCTTGACGTCTCGGAGATCAAGGCCGACTTTGCCTACTGTCTTGATTGCTGCGGCATAGGCGAGCTGATTTATCAAAACTGGAACGCCGGCGACGCGGTCGTGACCTTCGTCGGGCAGTCCGCGCACCCGATGAATGCCAAGGGCAAGCTCGTAAATTCCTTGTTACTCGCGCACAAATTTATCTCGATGCTACCCGGCGGCGAAGCACCCGAGTACACGGACGGCGTCGAGGGCTACTACTGGGTTAAGGAGCTATCGGGCAACAGCGCAAAGACCGTGCTAAAGCTCGACGTTCGCGAATTTAACGAGGCAAAATACGCGCAGCGCATGGCATTTTTGCAAGATCTAGCCGACTCGTTTGCTAAAATTTACGGCGCGCACAGAATTCAAATCAGCCTAAAAGACCGCTATAAAAACGTATTTAACTACCTAGCTGACGGCGAAAACAGCCTGCCAGTCGTCGCGGCCAAGCAGGCCTACGCTCGGCTAAACATAGAGCCAAAAGTCATCCCGATGCGAGGCGGCTACGACGGCGCGGTCATCTCGGAAAAAGGCATACCGTGTCCGAATCTCTTTACCGGCGCGCACAACTTTCACTCCATCTACGAGTATCTGCCGGTAAAATCACTACGCGCGGCTAGCGACGTCGTCTGCGAGATCGTAAAAATCATAGCAGAGAAATAAATTCGGTCAAATTTGAGGGCGAATTCGCTCTCAAATTTGCTTGTTGCAGCTCTCATATCGCTATTTTTACGCCGTCAAGACCCGCCTCTTTACGGCGCTAACCCAAATTTACATCATATTTAACCCGCTCGCCCGAATTTAAGCTCGCTTTGCGTAAAATGCAAAAATCTATTTTAAATAGGAGCACATTTAATGAAAAAGATATTTTTACCGCTAATCGCGGCTGCGGTCTTATTAAACGGCGGCGATCTAGACGCGCTACAAAAAGAGTGCGACGCGGGCGACGGGACAAGCTGCGTAAAGCTTGGAATTTTATACGGCAAAGGACGAGAGATAAAGCAAGATTACAATAAGGCCGTGGAGTTGCTAGCTAAAGCTTGCGATTTAGGATTTGCAAAGGGATGCTCCAATCTTGGGGGATTATACGGCAGAGGAGAAGGCGTCAAGAAAGACTACGAAAAATCAAACAAACTATACGCTAAAGCTTGCGATTTGGACGATAATGTCGGATGCTTTATACTTGGGCTATCATACGATGAAGGCAAAGACGTAAAACGCGACGAACAAAAAGCAATTATGCTATATTCGAAATCTTGCGATTTAGGATTTGCAAAGGGATGTTATTACGGCGGATTTTTATACGAAAACAGCAAAGAAAACAATCAAAACTACATAAAAGCCCGCGAGTTATACATAAAAGGTTGTGACCTTAAGGATGGCGCAAGCTGTGGAAGCGCAGGGTATTTGTATAGATATGGCAAAGGAGTAGAAAAAAGTAATAAAACGGCTGAAAAGTACTTTAAAAAAGCGTGTGAGATAGATGCTTTAGATTGCGAAACATACGAAACGTTTAAAAAACTAGGATATTAAATTTAGATCTAAAATTTTTAGCCATTTTTTTGATAAATTTGACAACAAAATACCTCCAAAAACAAAAAGTCGGCAAGTCGCCGACTTTATCAAAATTTAGCTCCGTAAATTTAGAGCATAAAAAACGCTATAACGCACACGGCTATCGCCATCGCCGGAGCCGTTCGCTTAGCTATCTCGACCGGGCTAACCATCGCAAGACCGGCGCACACGATCGCTGCACCCGCGATAGGAGACGACGAGCGACCTAGCGCGCCCGAGATAGCAGCGGCCATGCCTAGTTTATCCTGCGCGAAGCCCAGATCTGCGGCGTGAACGGTGATAGCTTGATTAAACGCCATAGTAGCCGCATCCCCAGAGCCCGTAACCGTACCCATGAGATACGGCACGAAAGTACCGCCGTAGCGTACGAACTCCTGAGAGTGTTTTAGCCACTCGGTGACTGCGCCGATCGCGCCGCACGCCTGTAGACCCGCGACGAAAACGCCCGCAGCGATGATGATACCCATGACCTCGGCGTATGCGCTGCCCATACCGTTAAAAAACTCTTTGGTGATCTTCTCAGGGCTCGTCCACGTGATGAAAACCGCGATGATAGCGCCAAGGATCATAGCCTCGGCCACGCCCATATTCATCCAGCTAAAATACTTAATCGCCACAAAAAGGCCGTAATGATCGCCGAAAAATTTCTCGACGCTAACGCCCCGCGGATCGCCTAGTACCGCTACGATACTATTTAAATTCGTCAAGAAAAAATCTCTAGCGTAGCTACTTATTACCGCGCCGACGACTAGGATAACTAGCGGGATGAGAGGCGCTAGGGCAAAGAGCAAATTTACCTTCGTCTGCGTCGCTTCGCCCGCGCTACCTGTAGATTTAGGCGAGAAATCCTGTCCTTTTTGATAATCTTTAAAGATAATCGCCGTCAAGCTAATCACGATCAAAACGACGATGCCTGCGGCAAAGGCGTTTGGAAACTGCACGCCGATGACGTCTTGGACGGTGTATTTAGGCGCTGCTTGAGTAATCTTGCCTGCGGCAAGCAAAGCCTCGTTAGCTTTATTTACCATGTCGGTCACAAAGACGTTGTGCGCGGAGCCCGGGCTTAGTACGCCGCCAAACGTACCTGCAAACACCGCAGCTCCCGCCATCGCAGGACGTACGCCAGATGCCATCAAAAGCGGTATCATCGTAGCCCCGACCGCAGCCGAACAGCCCGCAGCTGACGGTATCGCGATGTTGATGAGATAGGTGAGCACGAAGGTAGCCGGAATCAGCAAAAATCCGATATTTTTCATCGGCTTGGTGAGTAGCAAAACTAGGTGCTGGTCGCACTTAGTCACCTTCATAACGTAGGCAAAGCCCATGCTGGCGCAAATCGCCTTGATAAGGCCGGCCGAAGTCATCGACTTCGTAAAGCTCTCAAGCGCTCCGAGCGGATTTAGACAGACGACGCACAGCACGAGTCCCACGCCGATGAGCACGGTTTTGGTCTCTCTTTTTTTGACCAATAAAAATACGACGGCGATCAAGCCTATGACCGCACAGATTAGCTTAGCAGTAGCCATTTTGTCCCCTTTCGTTTTGTGTTTTATACTTATTTCAAAATTTAGATCAAATTTGCGCCGCCTAAATTTTGCGCGCTAAATTTGAGTCAAATTTAATCTTTTCGTTTAAATTCGTCGACGGGCGTTTATCTAAAATTTGCGGGCCTCTAAAAAGTGCTCCTCAAATTTGAGATTTTCGCCAAATTTTGCTAAATCGAAACAAATATTTTAAAGAACGTTTTTGCCGATTTTAGCCCGCTCGTTAAATTTGATCGCGAGCCAAACGGCTAAAATTTAAAGCTCTCGCCGACTTTTATGAGCTCGGTTTCTTTTTGATACGCCATTTTTAAGACGCAGCTTTCATCCATGCCCATCACGGTTGCGTTTTCTCCCTTTATTCTTAGAGCCGTGCCTTCAGGCAGCGCGTATATCAGGCTTTTTTGATTTACTATCAAAAACTCCTCCAGCCTCTCCTCCCTACTTTCGCCGTTGTGTCCGGCGATTTTGCCGCTGATGAAATGCGGATTTATCTGATGCGGAAAGATATTTAACGCGTCAAAGCTTTTTGGCATAATGATAGGCATGTCGTTTGTCGTCATTATCGTGCTTCCGGCGACGTTTGCGCCAGCGCTCCAGCCAAAATACGGCACTCCAACCTCTACTCTTTGCTTAATTATTTCAATTAAATCGAATTTATAAAGATAGTAAAGCAACGCAAAGGTATTTCCGCCGCCTATACAGATGGCTTTAGCCTCGGCTACGGCGCGCTTTGGATCGCTAAATTTATGGATAGACGCGATATTTTTATATTTTAGTCGGTCGATGACTTTTTGCTCGTATTCGTCGTTTGTGCGCCTTACTCCGGCATACGGGATGAAAAGCACCTGCTCGCCGTAAACTCCGCACTCTTTTATAAAATCATGCACCCAGTTTTTGCAGTGTCTAAGATAGCCCGTATCTTTGTAGCTCGAACTGCTTAAAAGCAAGGCTTGCTTCATAATTTCCTCCTAAATTTAAAAATTTCGTCTAAACGAAAATAAAAAATGTAATTTAAAATATAAAAATAATATAAAATATTTTAAGGAGATGAAATAAAATGGCAGGAACTTTA
>NZ_CALHVN010000068.1 GCF_938039245.1 uncultured Campylobacter sp.
TAGAAACCGAGATCGTAGGCATCTCAAACGAAACGGTAACGGCTAAATTTTTGAGCAATGGAACCTAGAAACCGAGCTAGTAGACGCGATATATTATTCAAACGATCCAGACGATGCGCCCGAGCACATCAAAGACTACTCAAAAGCGCTCAGGGTCGTCAAAAACGCCGTAAATATCTTTAGCCAGCTTAGCGACGACGGACTACAAAATACGCTAATGTGTCTCGACGAATACGGCTTTGCGCAAGATAAATTTTTAGAAGCCGTCGCAAAAGTCAAAGCGAATTTGTGAAAGAATTTTTAACCAAACTACTTGACGGAGCAAGCGAAAAGGAAGTCGCCTCCGCCGATAAAGAGATCCTACGAAATTTACTAAATTTAAACGCCGTAAGCTACCACAAAGATCGTTACTATCTAAACAACGGCTTTGTCTGCGGCAAACTCGATATAAGCGCAAACGGCACTGGCTTTTTAGCGCCTTACGACAAACGATTTAAGCAAGATATAATAATAGAAAATAAAAATTTAAACGCCTCACACTACGGCGACATCGTGCTGGCAAAGCTTTTGCCGCTAAAGAAAAAACGCCAAAGCGCCAAAGTCGTGATGACGCTAAAACTCGCCAACGAAACGAGCGTAGTCTATACCAAGCAAATAGGCTCGGTAATCCTTGGCGTAAACGTGAAAACCGGACTTAGCTCGGCCCTAAAAGCCTCGCAAAAATCTCTAAAAATGCTACCGCCTGGCACGCTACTAAAAATCGGCAATCTAAATAACGAAATAGTCGAGGTCATCGGCAATATAAACGATCCGCTAAGCGACGAGAAAATCTCGCTCGCCGTATTTAACAAAAACGACGAATTTAGCGAGGAGTGCGAAGCCCAGGCGCTTGCATGGGGCGACGAGGTCGATGTTACGATGTATCCGCAAAGGGTAGATTTACGGGAACTGCCTTTTTGCACGATCGATCCCGTCGATGCCAAAGACTTTGACGATGCGATATATTTTGACGAGAAAAAGCGCGAAATTTACGTCGCGATCGCAGACGTTAGCGAATACGTCACTCCCTACTCTCCGATAGATGCAGAGGCTAAAACGCGCGGATTTTCGATATATTTTCCGCACAAAGCCGTGCCGATGCTACCGCGAAATTTGAGTGAAAATATCTGCTCGCTTAAGCCAAATACCGCGCGCCTTGCGTTTTGTTTTAAAATCATGATTGACGAAAATGACGAAGTTATAAAAGAAGAGCTCATGGAGACTCTAATCGTCTCAAAAAAACGCTTTAACTACGACGAAGTCGATCAAATTTTACGCGGCGAACGCGAGGACGAAACCGACTGGATTAAGCCTCTTTTCGCGCTCACATCGCGCCTACGCAAAAAACGCCTGAAAAACGCGTTTGACTTTAGAACGCAGGAGCTTCGTATGAGTCTTAACGCAGACGGCGGGCTTTCATCTACGAGATTTGAGACCGATACCGACTCGCACAGACTCGTCGAGGACTGCATGCTGCTAGCCAACGTCGCAGCGGCAAAACGTATCGGTAAAGGCATCTTTAGAAATCACGGCTCGCCGGATCTGCGAAAAATACAAATTTTGCTCGAAGACCTCGGCGCTCTGGGCTTTGACTTCGTTTACGAAAGCGACATCGCAAATTTGGTTCGCAAAATCCAAGCGCAGGCTGACGCCGTAGGCAACCGCGAGGAAATAGATAAGCTTATCATAAAGTCGCAAAAAAAAGCCGAATACGGCGCGCAAAATTTAGGCCACTTCGGACTGGGGTTTGAGCGCTACACGCACTTTACGAGCCCGATCCGCCGCTACTCCGACCTTACGTTGCACCGCCTTTTAAAGGCCAAACTGCGCAACGACGAGAAATTTTTCAACTACCTGCTTTTAAATATAGAATCGACTTGCTCAAATTTAAGCGAGCTAGAGCGCGAAGCCGACAGGGTCGCGTTTGACTTTATGGATAGGAAATTCGCGCGCTGGGCAAAAGAGCGCATCGGACAGCGCTTTAACGCCTACATCAGCGAAAATCAAAACGTCGCGGTCGCTAGGCTTGACGACGAGATAAAAGGCGCTAGGATATTTTTGGGCTCATACAGCGTAAATTTACTACAAAAAGTCATCGTCGAAATCACGGACGCAGATATCGCTACGGCCGAAATTTTCGGTAAGGTCGTAAAGAAAATCGATGTATAGAAAAGAGCTAGAGGCTGCGCTAAATGCAGCTAAATTTCCAAATTATTTCCTGCTTTACGGTGCGGACGAATACCAAATAGAGCTTTTTGCGAAGGAAATTTTAGCCAAATTTAAAGATTTTGAAATTTTGAGTCTTTACTACGACGAGTACGATTTTGAGGTTGCGCGCGCGCATCTTTGCGAGCCTTCGCTATTTGGCGGCAGCCCGCTTTTGCACGTAAAAAGCGATAAAAAAATCCCCGCAAAAGAGTTAAAAATCCTGATAGAGGGTTGCAAAAACGGCGGCGCATTCGTTTTCGAGCTTTTTGAACCCGACGCCAAAGCCGTTTTTGATACGCAAAAGGCTTTCGGGGTAAATTTTGCGAGATTTTTTAAATCGGGCTCGCCCGAAGAGGCCGTAAATTTACTCGGCAGACAAGCCACAAAAATGAACCTAAGTATCACGAAAAACGCGCTTTTTGAACTCTACCGCATACATAACGAAAATTTATATTTGGCCGCAAGCGAGCTAAACAAACTATCCTCTCTAAACGAGCCCATAAACGAAAATATCGTAAGAAGCTTGGTTTTTTCGCTATCAAGTGTGAGTTTTGACGATTTTTTCGATAAATTTATCGCGCTAAAAGATATCAGGGCCGATTTTTTCTCCTGCGCGGACGATGGAAATTTTAATGAAATTTTGTTTATTAACTCACTTTACCGCGCATTTTTTAGACTCTTTAAACTACATGCAGGTATCAAAATAACGGGTAAATTTGACATAAAAGAAACGCTCGGTTATGCACCGCCACCAAATGTCGCAAATGAACTAAAAAGGCAGTGTCTGGCGGTAAATTTAAAAGCGTATAAAAAAATATTTATCGCGCTAAATTTGGCAGAATTTGAGCTAAAGACAAACTCTACCCTCGATAAAAAAACTTTTCTGCTCTCCTGCGTGCTGGGCCTACAAAATCTTATCGGCAAAAACAGCAAATATTAAGTAAAAAAAAGATAAAATCAGCTCTTGTCGAAAGACTTCCTTGCCCGTTTGCAACCGCGCAAACGAGCTTAATACCCACAAGGAGAATCAATGAAGCACTACGAGCTTTTATTCATTTTGAAGCCTACTTTGACGGAAGAAGAAGTAAGCGCAAAAGTTGATTTCGTTAAAGAAATCCTAACCAAAAACGGCGCAAATATCGCGTCCGTGCAGTCTATGGGCACTAGAAAACTAGCCTATACCGTAAAAAAATACGAGCGCGGAACTTATTTCGTCGTGTATTTCGAAGCTCCGACCCAAGCTATCGCCGAAGTCGAGCGTATCATCAGAATCACCGAAGATATCATCAAATTCTTAACGGTCAAATTTGAAAACAAAAAAGAGATCGCCGCTTGGGAAAAGATGAGCAAGGGCATCAAACTAAACAAAAAAGAACCGAAAGTCAAAGCAGAAGAAGCTCCGGCAACGCAAGAATAAGGACGAAAAATGTTTAATAGAGTCGTTTTGGTAGGAAATTTAACACGAGATATCGAGCTTAGATATACGACTGCGGGCGCAGCTATAGGCAACAGCGCCATCGCCGTAACTAGAAAATTTAACGTAAACGGCGAAAAACGCGAAGAAACGTGCTTTATTGATATAACATTTTTTGGAAAACAAGCGGAGATAGCAAATCAATATCTTTCCAAAGGTTCAAAGCTTCTAGTCGAGGGTCGCCTAAAATTCGACCAATGGACGGACAATAACGGACAAAACAGAAGCAAACACACGATCAGCGTGGAAAATATGGAGATGCTAGGCGGACAGCAACAAGGCGGATATAATCAAAATAGTAATCAAGGCTATCAGCAAGGCGGATATCAAAATAACGGCTACGGTGGCGGCTATCAGGGCGGACAAAATCAACAAAATAGCTACGCTCAAAGCGGTATGCAAAGGCAAAATTTTAATAAACCGCAACAACAAAAGCAACAGCCAAAAGACGAATACTACGGCGATAACGTCCGAGAAATAGATATAGATGCCGACAAATACGATGACGGCGACGAAACGATACCATTTTAATTAAGGAAAAACAATGGCTGAAAAAAGAAAATATTCACGCAAATACTGCAAATTTACGGAAGCAAAGATAGAATTTATCGATTATAAGGATACTTCGCTTTTAAAGTACTGCTTATCAGAGAGATTTAAAATCATGCCAAGACGCCTGACAGGAACGTCTAAAAAATATCAAGAGATGGTTGAGAAGGCTATCAAGCGCGCTCGCCAAGCAGCATTGATACCTTACGTAGTCGATCGCGATAACGTAGTAACCAATCCTTTTGAGGGACTATAATTTTTAAGCCCTTTTTAGGGCTTTTCTTTTTATTATATTCAAATTTTCTAAATTTTATGCCTCTTCGCTTTCTAAGACCCAATTTCGATGCGAATACTTTTTGCTTGAATTTTTAGCCCAAAAACTTTAAAGAAGTTTTTCCTAAAGACGCAAATACAAAAACTATGATTTTATTGATACTCCTGTAAGTAGCAAGCGTAGCGAAGTTAAAAACATAATTTGTTTCCAAATTTAAGATAAGAAATTTAAAGGAATTTTCTGAGTTTTTTATCTCGCATCAAGGTTGTAAAAATATTGGAGACCTCACTATTAAATTTACTTATCTTATCACGCTCTTTAGACATCAAATTCTGATATTTTTGACTACTTTCTTAGCAAGCAAGCACAAGACTTATTGCTTTTCTGAGTTTTTAGTAAATTTTGCTATTTTTGCAGCTTATACGTCAGATGAAAAATACCATAGAATTTCTCCAAAT
>NZ_CALHVN010000069.1 GCF_938039245.1 uncultured Campylobacter sp.
TGGCGGGCGTCTACACAAAAGAGATCGCCCAGACTAAGCAAGGAGAGACGCTAAAAGCCGCAGCCACCGCAGGCTATCCGCTAAAAGCCGTCATCGAGGAAGAGTAGCCCGCAAAAACGGGCGCACAAAAGGCGCAAGGAGGAGGAAATAATGTTTGACTCGGATTTAAGCTATCTTTTAGAAAAGGCCGGGCAGTTTGCCTACTCGAATTTTCACGAGTATCTAACGAGCGAGCACGTACTTTTCGTGCTGGTAAATTTAAACGAAGAGACTAGAGACATCCTAGCTGACGCCGGACTCACCGACGTCGAGGGACTAAAAAGCGATCTAAAAAACTATCTTTTGCAAACCAACGAGCAAGTCCCGCACCACAAACAGCCGCGCATGACAGTGCTTTTGGAGCAAATTTTTAAGGAGCTAAACGCCGAGCTAAAGGACAAAAACGTCGGCATTAGGGATTTGCTTTTTAAAATCGCGGCCAGAGGCGATACGTACGGGGCAAAAATTTTAGAATTTTACGACGTCGATGCGCAAAAGATAAAACAGCGCGCAAAAGACGACGACAAGCAGGCTCGCGCTAAAAACTTCCAAAACCTTGCCAAATACTCGTCAAATTTAACCAAACTAGCCGCCCAGGGCAAGATCGATCCGATCATCGGGCGAGAAAACGAGCTAGCAAGGCTAATGCAAACCCTAAGCCGCCGCAAGAAAAATAATCCGATCCTAGTAGGCGAAGCTGGCGTGGGCAAAACAGCCGTAGTCGAGGGGCTCGCGCTAAAAATCGCAAGCGGCGAGGTGCCGCAGCGGCTAAAGCAAGCGCAAATTTTTGCCTTGGATATCGGCGCGATGATAGCGGGCACGAAGTACCGCGGCGACTTCGAAAAACGCCTAAAAGACGTGATGGACGAGGTGGCCGAGCAAGAAGACGCGATAGTTTTTATCGACGAGATCCACACGATCGTGGGCGCGGGAGCCACGAACGGCGGCGGACTTGATATGTCAAATTTGCTAAAACCGGCTCTCGCAAACGGCTCGCTTCGCTGCATCGGAGCGACGACCTACGCGGAGTATCGCAGCTTTTTTGAAAAAGAAAAAGCCCTCTCACGCAGATTTGCTAAAATTGACGTCGTAGAGCCTAGCACAGACGAGAGCGTCGAGATACTAAAAGGGCTTCGCGCCAAATACGAGAGCTTTCACGGCGTCAAATTTAGCGACGAAATTTTAGCCAAAAGCGTGGAGCTAGCCAAAAAGTACCTAAACGATAGATTTTTGCCCGATAGCGCCATCGATCTCATCGACGAGGTCGGCGCGGCTTTAGCCCTACAAAACAGAAGCAAAACCGTAAAAATGTCCGATCTAAGCGCGGTTTTAAGCAAGATGGCAAATATCCCCGATACGAATCTAAAATCAGATGCCGCAGCAAATTTGAAAAACCTAGCCCAAAGGATAAAGTCCGAAATTTTCGGCCAAGACGAGGCCGTAGATACGCTAGTAGCGGCGATCAAGCGCTCGTATGCGGGGCTAAAACAGCCAAACGCGCCCGTTGGAGTGTTTTTATTTACAGGCTCAAGCGGCGTGGGCAAAAGCGAGCTAAGTGCGGCTCTAGCGCGAAATTTGGGCGTACATTTCGAGCGGTTTGATATGAGCGAATACATGGAAAAACATAGCGTATCGCGTCTCATCGGCGCGCCTCCGGGATATGTAGGTTTTGAAGAGGGTGGCATACTCACAAATGCCGTTAAAAAGCACCCTTATAGCGTGATTTTGTTTGACGAGATCGAAAAGGCCAGCGACGAGATGATAAACGTCTTTTTGCAAATTTTTGACGGCGCGAGCCTCACCGATAACACGGGCGCAAAGAGCGATTTTCGCAACGCCGTCATCATAATGAGCTCAAATTTGGGCTCAAAAGAGGCTCCGACGCTTGGCTTTAGCAAAGACGAGAGCGGTAAAGCGGACTCGGCGGTAAAGGGGTTTTTCAGTCCCGAGTTTCGCAACCGCATCGATAAAATCGTGCATTTTAACGACCTTAGCGAGGACACGCTAAGTCTCATCGCGCAAAAAATCATTAACGAAATAAACTCAAGCCTCGCCGAGAAAAAAGTCGCCATAAAAGCCTCCGCCGAAGCTAAAAAATACCTCTGGCAAAAGGGCTATAGCAAGGAATTGGGCGCGCGAAATCTAAAACGCCTAGTGCAAGACGAGATCTCGACCAAACTTAGCGACGAGATACTTTTCGGCGCGCTAAAAAACGGCGGCGTCGCAAATATCGCGCTAAAAAACGGCGAGCTTGCGTTTAAATTTGAAACTCTAAAATAAGCGGACGCGGGGTCAAATTTGGAAAAAATTTATAACTTCCCAGACCCCGCAAACGCTCCTGCAAACTCGCCTTTAGCAGTCGGCGGCGACCTAAGCGCCGATGCTCTTTTGCAAGCTTACGACAAAGGCATTTTCCCATGGTTTTTGCCCGGCGAGCCCATATACTGGTGGTCGCCAGACCCCCGCGCGGTGCTAGTTCCAAGCGAGGTGCGCGTGCAAAAAAGCATAAAACCCGCGCTTAAAAAATTTGAAGTACGATTTGACTACGACTTTGAAAATTTTATAAAAATCTGCAAAAGCGAGCGCGAAAAAAAGGGGCCCACGTGGCTAAGCGAAGATATCGTGCGCGCATACGTAAATTTGCACCGCCTAGGCATATCGCACAGCGTGGAGGTTTACGAGGACGGCGAGCTAGCGGGCGGGCTTTACGGGCAAATTTTCGGCAAAGTCTTTTGCGGCGAAAGCATGATCAGCCTAAAAACGGGCGCGTCAAAGGTCGCTCTCATCGCGCTTTGCCGCGCTTTAGAGCCGTTTGATTTTCTCATCGACTGCCAGATTATGAATGAACATCTAAAATTTATGGGCGCAAAAGCGATGAAGCGAAGCGAGTTTTTAGCCAAATTTAGCGAGCTAAAAAAGCTGCCTAGCGGGTTTGGCGAATTTAAGAATTTACCCTAAATTTGGAACGTCTTTTGCTTATTATCTCATAAAATTTAGAGAAAAAGGGCAAGAAAATGTTCGCAGGTATCCAAACCTCAAAATCAAAACCACTCGTAGAAAGCGCGCTGGCAAGCAGAAATTTACGCCAGCAGATGATTTCTAGCAACATAGCAAACATAGACACGCCTTTTTACAAAGCCCGCGACATCGCGTTTGAAGCTGCTTTGTCGCAAACGGTGCAAGAAATATACGGCAAAGACGAAAATAAAATTTTAAAACTCGCGCAAACGGACGGCGCGCACTTCCCTCGCGTGGATTTTCCGACGTCAAACGGGGCGACGATATTTTTACGCGACGGGCACATGGCGCGAAACGACGCAAACACAGTCGATCTAGACGTCGAGACGACCGAGCTTAGCAAAAACGCGATAATGGTAACCGCGCTTGATCGCGCCATGAGGCAAAGCGGCCAGATATTTAAAAACGTTATCGACGCTAGCAGCAAAATTTAAGGATAGATTATGAGTAATTATTTAAGCGACTTTGATATCAGCGGATACGGACTAAGCGCTCAGCGCTTTAGGATGAACGTCATTAGCTCCAACATCGCCAACGCAAACACCGTGCGAACGGCAGAAGGCGGACCGTATAGACGCCGCGAGGTGATATTTAAGGCGGTTGATTTTGATAGCGTACTAAACGACGAAGTGGCGAAAAAACATAACTTGCTCGAATACGAAAATCCGCTAGACGATAAATTCTATACAAAAGACGCAAAACCTGCTATAATGAGTGTCGTAGTTGACAAGATAGTGCGCGACGACAAGGACTTCAAGCTAAAATACGATCCGTCTCACCCCGACGCCGACGCGAGGGGCTACGTAGCGTACCCAAACATCAATCCCGTCATCGAAATGGCGGATCTGATCGAAGCTACGCGCGCCTATCAGGCAAACGTTTCGGCATTTCAATCGGCTAAAACGATCGCTCAAAGCGCGTTAGAATTATTACAAGGTTAAATTTTATGACAAATATAGATAAAATCGGCTCGGTTGCTTCGCCGTTTGAAAAAAAAGAAGCAAATACTCTGCAAAACCAAAATGGCGAGCTAAATTTCGGCGACGTACTAGATAGCTCGCTAAAAGAGCTAAACGAGATACAAATCAACGCGGACAAAGCTATCGCCGACCTAGCGACTGGCGAGGTAAAAGACCTGCACCAAGCCGCTATCGCTATTGGCAAGGCCGATACATCGATGAAGCTTATGCTAGAGATCCGCAATAAGGCTCTAAGCGCGTATAAAGAAATCTCAAGAACGCAAATTTAACCCTTGAATCGGCGAAAATCTGAAACTATCGGCCTTTTCCTGCTGATTTTAGGGCTTATCGGTATATTTTTAGCGGTTGTTTTTTATCGCTCGAATATCGAAAGACGCCTGCCTAAACTTGAAACCAGCGAAGTAAATACCGCTCTTCGCGGCAACATCATAACCAAAGACGGCTTTAGCGTGACCGGCTCTCAAAAGCTATACAAAGTCACGCTAGACGTTAGAAATATCGATCCCGACAAAAAAGATTTGTTTATAAGACTCTACTGCATATATAGCGGCGACGATGAAAAATCCGTTAGAAAAATCATAGACCAAGCAAAGGGTGCAGTGACGCTATCCTATAAAATCGACGCTAGAGGCGCGGCGTATCTACAAGAGCTATCCAGAAAACTGTACAAAAAGAAAATTTTTATCTCTTACGAAGACCCAAATACTGGCGTAGCCGTGCTACGCGGTATGAATATCGTAGAAAGCGGAGAAAGTAGGCAATACGTAGCCGCAAACGCGCTCACGCCGATGATAGGCTACGTAAAAAAGATAGAAAAAGACGGTATAACTAAAACTCAAGGCGTAAAAGGCGTAGAAAAAGCCTATGAGTACTATATCTCGCCGATACAAGACGCCAAGCTGCTAGGCCCAAAAGACATCGGAAGCAATATTATCTTAACCAGCGATTCAAATTTAGCTAACCGCGTAGACGGCTACGACGTCATACTAAATGCTTCGCTCAAATTTCAAACTAGACTCGAGCAAATCATCGATGAAAAGAAGGAATTTCTAAACGCAAAAGAGATAATCGTAGGCGTCATGGACTCAAAAACCGGCGGCCTGCTAGCGCTTGCTAGTACGTCGCGATACGATCCTTCAAATATCAGAAAACAAGATTATAAATTTTTAAATTCATCCGCTACGGAGTACGCGTACGAGGTCGGGTCGGTTTTTAAGCCGTTTATATTCGCCGTTCTTTTAGCAAACGATAAGATCAATCCGCTAGAGCGTATAAACACCTACAACGGCGTCTATCAGCTAGGGAAACGCACGATAAAAGACACTCACCCGGAGCCCTTCCTCACGGCCGAGGACATCATCGTATATAGCTCAAATATCGGCATGATACAAATAGTCCAGCGCTTAGACGGGGCTCAAATTTACTCAGGACTACAAAGCTTTGGCTTCACACAAAAAACAGGCATCGATATGCCATACGAGCAAGTCGGAAATATGCCGCCCGTAGCCAAGCTAAATTCTCAAATTTATAAAGCTACGATCAGCTACGGATACGGCTTGCAAGCTACTTTTATCCAGCTTTTAAAGGCGTATAACGTGTTTAACAATAAGGGCATAATGGTAACGCCAAAGGTCGTGGACTCGCTTTATAAAGACGGCAAATTCTACGTAGTAAACGACCCCAAACCCGTTACCGTGCTTTCCGCAGAAGCCGCGGAGCGAATGAAACGCATCCTCATAAGAACCGTAGAAATCGGTACGGGCAAAAGAGCCAAGATAGAAGGACTAGAAATCGGCGGCAAAACCGGAACCGCGCACATCGCGACGACGGGCGGCTACGGCAATACCTACAACGGATCGTTTTTCGGCTTTGCTAACGACTCTCGCGGCAACTCATATACCATCGGCGTTTTAACCAGAGAGCCCAAAAAGCCTTATTATTACTTCGGCGCACAAAGCGCCCTACCGACATTTAGGGCGGCAGTCGAGCTGATGGTGGAGGAAGGGTTTTTAAAACCGGATGAAAATTTAACCGCGCCGCAGACGACAACTACGCCCGAGTCTATCGCAGCGACTGCAAATGCGACGCAAAAGCAACCCGTGCAGACAAATCAGGATAAAAAACAGACCGCGACTAAAGCCAAAAAATAATCGCGAGCGAAACTAGGCGCCGCGTCTGCGTATTTCAAAAGACCCACGCTTTTACTTGCTTCGCCGCGTTTTTCGTATTTATCTCTGTAAATTTACTGCTAATGCTACCCCGCCCTACCTAGAAAATTTCATACGTTTGCGACTCTGCTAAATAAGCTAAAATGCGCCGTCTTAGTATAAACGCAAAAGCCGTCTACTTAAATTTACGCAAAAGTAAATCCGAAATTTACTAAATTTATAAAAATATTTTGAGACGATAAAACGGCTATGCGCTAGGCGTACCACGGTATTTCAAGAAAAATTTAGCCGCAAATCGCCGCTTGCTTGCAAAACGGCTGCCAGCACGCGATGACCTTTAAACGGCTAAATGCTCCCTTTGGCACGGCGATCGTTTTGCGTTTGCGCCCATGGATACAAACTAGCTGTAAGTTAAGTATTTTAATATCACCTAAAACCGTATGCAAAACGGCGGCGACGTAAAAGCGCCGCATTTATCTTTATAAGATAAGTCTAAAAAGATCGTAAGCCTGATAAATCAACCCATGAATGCGAGATAAAACAAATTTTGCGTATTAGGCACGCTAAATTTTAAGATTTATTTAACCCCATAAAGGCGCACGGCTGGGCTAAATTCGGCCGATTGATAGGCTTGTGCTTTAATTTTGCCAATTTTATCAAGCTAAAATCGCCCGCTCGTTTGCAAAATAAATGCCGCGCTATAAGCCAAATTTCCATACTCGGGTATCACGCCCGCGCGCTCTACGCTATCAAGCAGATAGCTACCTTATGCGCTTTAAGTTCGTTTTTGAAATTTTATAGATTTTCGAACTTGCGTTTTGGCTGAAATTTTGATCCACGACCTCGTCAGCCGCCGCTCTCGCCCACTCTTCGTCGAAGTTTTGTCCGTTTAAATTTGCGCTACTGGAGTAGAGCCAGTCAAATTTACGTAAAAACTCCTCGTGAGCGCACTCTTTCACGACGCGCACGGCTCTAGTGTTCGGATACAAAAACGTCGTTTTTCTAGCACGGCGCACTAAATTTTTAAATTTAGCGGGCACGCGAGCGAGATTTTTTAGTTCGCTAAGCTTCGCCGTCGTTATGAGGCAGGGTTTATCCGCCGCTCGGCATTTGAGTGCGTTTATCTCGCGAAAATCTTTACTCAAAAATCCCGCCGTCGTATCGGTCTGTGCCAAATAAATCATATTTTTCTCCAAATTTAATCTCTTAAACGTCGCTCACGTCCGGCTTACCGCAAATTTTGCTACGATTTTTGCCCGAAACGAGCGCATAAAAACGTCGCAAATCAGCGCCTAATTTTATCTAAAACTTAGGCCAAGCCTAGTTTTAATCGCACCCGAGCCGCCTCGCTTGCAAAAATTGCTTCTTCGAGCTTTTTAAAACAAGCCTTTGCTTCTCGCAAAAAAGGACGCGCTTATGATTTGATTAAATTTGACGCGATTACGCCTTGGCATGTTAAATTTTACGCCTTTTATCGTCCCTGGCCAGCAAAAATATGCACGAGATGATGAGCGTAAAGCCCGCAAAATCAAGAAACACAAACTCCGTCCCCAGCCAAAAATAGGCAAACGCCGCCGCGCTAACGGGCTCGATGCACGCGATCATGCTCGCCCTGCTCGCGCCTATTATCTTTAGCCCCGTCATGTAAAAGCTAAACGCGCATATCGTGCCCAAAATCACCACCGTCGCAAGCGCCGCAAAGCCCTGCGCGTCGCTCACGCCGCCTAGCTGCCAAACCCGCGTGTAAAGCGCGAGCGCGCCGCCGCCGATGACCATGCCCCAGCCTAAATTTAGCGCGACGGGGTATTTTTGATTTAGCTTCGTTGGGATGAGACTATAAATCACGACGCCAAGCGCGCTAACGAGGCACCAAACCAGCGCCTCCGCGCTGATAACCAGCGAGCCAAGATCGCCGTGGGTGGCGAGCAGCACGACGCCCAGCACCGCGAAAATGAGCGCGATGAGCTCGACTTTTTTAGGCGCGCGCCGCTCCAAAAAGCAAACGACGGCAAGGATGAGCGCGGGGGCGGAGTACTGGATCACGGTCGCGACGGCGGCGTTTGAGAGCTCGACACCGCAAAAGTACGAATACTGCGTCATCATAAGCCCAAAAAACGCGTAGATGAGCAGCTGCGGCAAAAGCACGCGATCTTTTAGCGGCGCAAAGGCTAGGCGCGGCGAGCGAGCGATGTAATACGCTACCATCGCAAGCCCCGCAAGGCTCAGGCGGTAGGGTACGAGCCAGTCGGCGCTGACGCCTTTTTGCGTGAACAGATACTGCCCGCAAACACTGCTAAATCCCCATAATACGCCGCCAAGAAGAGTGATGAAAACGCCAAAAAATTCGCTTTTTACTAGATTTTTCATTGCGCGATTATAGCTAAAAATTTCGGTCTAATCAATCTAACTTATTTATATCCAAAATCCTACGCCTAAAAAGATCGAAATTCGCGTCGAGTTCGCTTTTGCGGTTTATAGAAATTTCTATAAATTCCCGCTCTTTTTCGATGCCGATGAATTTTCTCCCGAGTAAATTCGCCGCGATACCCGTCGTCGAAGAGCCGGCAAACGGATTGCAAATCACGCTATTTTCGTTGCTCGCCATCAATATAAGCCTTATCAAAAGAGAAAGTGGCTTTTGTGTAGGGTGCTTACCGCAAGCCTTTTCCCACGGCGCTATCGCAGGAAAGCTCCAAACGTCTTTCATTTGCTTATCGTCGTTTAGCTTTTTCATCAGTTCGTAGTTGAAAATATGCTTAAATTTCTCGCTTTTTCTTGCCCAAATTATTTGCTCGGTGCTATGCGTGAGGTATCGGCAGCTGAAATTTGGCGGCGGGTTGGTCTTTTGCCAAGTGATGATGTTTAAAATTTTATAGTCTAGCTTTTGCAGCGCCCGGCCGATCGAAAAAATATTGTGATACGTTCCGCTTATCATTACGCTGCCGTTATCCGTAAGGGCGTCTTTGGCAAGAGCAAGCCATTTGATATTAAATTTATCTATCTCGTCTATACCGAAACCTTTATCCCAATCGCCTTTATTTACGCTTACGATTTTTCCGCTTTGAATGCTAAGTCCGTCGTTTGAGAGAAAATACGGCGGATCGGCAAAAATGAGGTCAAACTCTCCCTTAAATTTAGGCAAAATCTCAAAACAATCGCCTTTAAAAAGCTTAAAATCATCGGATAGCTTAAACATTTTTAAGCTCTTTTACGAAATATTGAAGCGTAGAAAGATTATAAATTTTAACGCTTTTGTAGGCCTCTTCAAGCTTGTTTTTAGCGGCACGCCAGCCCTGTCCGTCCGTTATCCAGACGAATTTATATCCGCCGCAAAGCGAGATTTTTTGCGCTATTTCGATGTAAGATCTTGCGACCTCGTTTAGCTTCGAGCCGCCCGTGCTGTAAAAATTCGCCTCTATCAGATATGTTACGCCGCCCACGGTTATAACGAAATCAAAAATCTTTTGATCGCTTCCTAAATTTAGAGCGAATTTTTTACTACTAACTTCGGTTTGAAAGCCGATATTTTTACTCTTTTTAAGCAAAATAAAGAGTGCTTTGATACGCTAAATTTGCTCATAGCCGTTCGAGATAAAAATACGGACGTAGTCGCGGCAAGCGGCGAACTAACGAGGCTGAAAGCGTATTTTGAAAGTCCCGAAAAAATTTACGAGTTTTGCAAAGAAACGGGACTAGATAAAATTTTTATGGACGCAAAGATAAAGAATTTGCACGATTACGTGTTTGGTGTGGAAGTCGGACTCGATACGAACGCGCGGAAAAATCACGGGGGCGTAAATTTCTCTCGAACTATTTCAGAGTATTTTAAGAGTGAAAATATCGGTTTTCAAATCTTTTGATCCGAGCAAAAAATCAAGCGTATGAAGCTTGATAGAAACGGCTTTTAGATTTTTGCCGCATTTGTTAAAGTCGGTAAAGTAGCCAAGGCTCGCGTTCGTCTTTCTAAGCGAGCGTAAAAAGTCATCGAATTTCGTTAAATTTGGTTCCATAAAATTCCTAAATTTCAGTTTTCGGCTCGTCCGCGATCGTCGTTTTAAAATCCGCACAAACGAAGTCCTCCGCACCTAAAACGATCTCGCTATTTTCGTAAGCCGCCCGGGCGATCTTACACGCTTCTTCTTTATTTCTTGCTTTAATAACGACCCTTCTCGCCGAAGTTTCGATAATCTCTACTTCAAATTCTTTCATTATTTTCCATTTATTTTTGCACTTGTCGCAATCGTCCGCTAAATTTTTCTAATCGGCAGTCTAATTATCGTTTTGCATTTTTTCGGGTCTATTTTTCTGGGGTCGCTTAGGTAGATTTCATGATGCGTCCTTTGCTCGCCAAAGTCCTTTGCATAGCCGTTTGCGGCGATAAACTCGTCTATTTTAGCAACGCTACCAGGCTCATCGTCAAAGCTGCCCAAATGTAAAATTTGCACGCAAAGACCTTCGTCAATCCTTAAAAACTCCGCCATACCGCAGTCTAGCTTCTTTTTTGAAGCAGCCTGCCGTACCGCCCAGTCGAAATTTTCTCGCGTGACAAAACCAGGCAGTCTGATCGCGCTAATCCAGCTAAAATCGCTCTTTCTAGCATAGTCTGCCTCGCCGCAAGCCGAGCCGCTTTGCCGCCAAAATCCTTCTAACGGCGGCACGACGTATTCAAAAAAGCCATCTATTTTATAATCGGTTTTGTAGCTCATTTTTAGCGCGTAACTCACGGCGTAAAGCACCT